>JBNRMN010000065.1:0-8719 GCA_050309605.1 Anaerohalosphaeraceae bacterium | reverse complement strand
CAGTATCAAAATACCGCTGTAGGATAACAGCCAGTTCAAATCGATAACAGTTGTTTTTTGCTGTAACATTATACTATGAAATTGTTTACGAAAATAACATTAAAAGTTAACCGGACAGTACTGATTTATTCGTAATTATGTTGATTATTGGTACCGATTTAGTAATATCAAATAGGTATTGGAACCGAAATAACCTATTACAATGCCCAGACGAAACGGTATCTTATGAATCGCAACGCGTTCGAAAAGCCGATCAAGCACAAGCTGATTTACGATAAATTATGCAATGACATTATCAAAGGCGTTTACAAGCCGGGCGACAAACTGCCGACCGAAAACGAGCTTGCAAAGATGTTTCAGACCTCCCGACCCACTATCGGTCGGGCCATGCGGGATCTTCAGCAAAAGGGACTGATCGTCCGCCGTCAGGGGCAAGGCACCTTTGTGATGCAAAGCAGCAAGCCCAACAATCAAACGCTGGGGTTGCTGGTCCATTGGCAGATTCGGCCTATCCAAACCACCAGCAGCAGCATCTTCGGGGTAATGGTTCCCGAATTGCTCAAATATACCAGCCAATACGGCTACTCCCTGTTGCTAAACGATGTCCCTCATGAGAACCCTTCCGACTACTCAAGCCAGGCCCAGACGATCTGTAAACGGCTGGTCAACTCCCAGGTCGCGGGCGTTTTCTTTACCCCCCTTGAACTGAAAGAAAACAACGTCATCAACCGGCACATCACCGAGCAGCTTGCCAAAGCAAAGATCGCCGTGGTACTGCTGGATCGAGACATCACCGACAGCTATCACCGCAGCCCTTACGATATTGTGGGCATTAACAACGAACAATCCGCCCTGATCCTGACTCATCATCTGATCGACTTGGGGTGTCGAAAAATCGATTTCGTCTGCGGGACGGTTCAGACCACGGCCATCATCGACCGCTACCGAGGCTATCGGGCCGCCCTTGAGGAGCATTCCATCGCGCCAGGCAAAGAGCGTCTTCATCAGTTGGATAGCCGATTATTGAATGAACAACCCGCCACACCCAAAGGCAAAGCAATTCTGGACCGCATTCGATCACAAAAAACCGAGGCCTTCGTCTGCATCAATGATTCAACCGCGGCTGATCTGGTTTATTTCTGTGTTCGCAACGGCATCAAGATTCCTCAGGACGTTCGCGTCGTGGGGTTTGATGATTTGCCCACGGACGAATCGCTGCCCGTCTCCTTGACGACGATGCGTCAAAACACCTCCGCATTGGCCTATGAAGCCGTGCGAACAATGGTGGATCGTATTGAGCATCCGGATATGCCGCCGCGGGACATCATGGTCAAGACCGACCTGATCGTTCGCGAATCCTGCGGGAGCCACCTGAAATAAGACATACCCACTCGGCTTATCGCAAGTCAACACGAACAGCGCAGATGCGGCGCGGTTTTAATAAGCCGACCGAACGGTCTGGTTTTTCAAACGCCAGCGGACAGAGACGGGGAGTTATTCGCCATAAAACGAAAAAATAACACTTGCGCTGCTGTCGAATTTGTGATAAAATCCATCCTTCAGTCGCCAGGGGTAGCCGCGGAAAGGGGTTGCCGCATGGAAACAAAAAATAAATCGAGTGCCAAACAGGATTAGGCAGGACTACCTTTTCATCTTTCCAGAAATAGTGGCTGAATAGAGCATATTGGCCGTTTGAAAATCGCGACCGATATATTTCCTCAGCTTGCCGGGGGGATAACCAAATATTTCTTTAAATACACGGCTGAAATAGTACTGACTTGAGAAACCGGTTTTCAGAGCGGCTTGCTGTACACTCAAACCATCTTCGCAAAGATATCTGAAGGCACGGATCACCCGTTCACGGTTTAAAAAGCGTGAAGGACTCATGCCGATAGCTTTTTTAAATAAATAATTAATGTGCTCAGGTGTATAGTGAAACTGAGCCGCCAGGTCGTTGCGGGTTACCGGTCGAGTCAGATTTTCCCGCAAATATGACATCATTTTACTGACGGTGTCTGACAGTGCGTTGACGTCGGTTTTATACCATTTTTCAGCCGTTCGCAACCATATTTGGCGTATGGCTGTATTTACCAGATCCGTATGAAAACGGCTATATGAAATAAAATCATGTGCGGCCTGTGCAAACGTATTGTAAATATAATCGAAATTATCAACTCGGGTGACACGCTGTGTCTTGCAGTCAAATTGGTGCACCATGAAGAGATTTCCATGTACATCCACCAGATCGAAGTGTGCACAGAGATGGACGCCAGGGTCGTCTTCTGGAATTTTGCTGAAAGAATGCTGAACCTGTGGTTCGATGAGCAGCAGTTCGCCCGGACTCACATCAAACCTTCCCCTTGCATCGACGTACTGATAACGTCCTTTTGCAACCAGTATCAATTCATGATCCGGTATTGTCCGAGGCCCCCATGTCGTGCCGCTGATATCTGTACGGTGCCTGCAATGCCTTACATTGAGATATATGCTATCCATTTCAACATCTTACTCCTGTGCATATATTTGCTACTCCCGTTCATTGCAGAATAGCACTTAATAATGTTAAATGCAATAGATAAGTGTGAATTGAAAGGATTGGCGCAGTCAGCCGAAATCCTACAAACAAGTATTATCAAATAACTTGAAAGGTTCAGGCATGTCAAACTCTGCTAACTCGGGTCTGTTACATCACAAGTTGCGTATTGTCGCTGTTTTAGGTTTTTTGGGGGTCTGCCAATTATCCCTCGTTGCTGCAGAGCGGCCGTTTGAATTTTTTGTATTTGATAACGGCGTTGGGCGGGGGCAATGGGCTCCAGAAAAGCAGGCGGCAACCCTCAAGGCGCTTGGATATGATGGAATCAGCTACAATTTTACCACAAAAGAAGCGCTGGCGCATTGGCAGCGGGCGTTTCGGGATCGCGGTCTGAAGATATACGGTATCTATGTACACACCTGGGTGGACGGGCCCCCAAAATACCAGGCTGAGTTATGGGATGCGATGGAGATTCTTAAAGGCAGCAACACGGCAATTTGGCTGACTGTCCAGAGTCGCGATAATGTCAGAAGCGGGCTGGATAAACAGGCGGTTGAAAATGTCAGAGAAGTTGCCGATAAAGCCGCAGCGGCAGGTCTTCGCGTCGTTCTGTATCCGCACGTCAATTTCTACGTGGAGACGGCGGAAGATGCACTTCGGATTTTCAAACAAGTTGATCGCGATAATGTAAGAATTTCCTTCAACCTGTGTCATGAGTTAATGAAGGGGTATGCGGATCGGCTGGATGAAATTATTGAGATGACAGCTCCCTATCTGGACCTGGTGTCCATTAATGGGGCCGATGTTCCTTCCAGACGTTATATCCAGCGATTGGACCAGGGCAGTCTTGATGTGGCGGGGGTGATGAAGAAATTGAAGTCCGAGGGATATACCGGACCCGTTGGCCTGCAGATAGTTGGTATCGAAGGCGATATCGAAGAAAACTTGAGCGCATCGATAGCGGCGTGGAGGTCAATATACCAGGCAGTGCTGCAGAAAACGGCTGAAGCGGGAAATGGCAGTCAGTAGCAGATTTCTTGTCCATAAAAGAAGCCGAAATTCAGGACTCACACAAATTCGATATAGTGTCAACATTCAAGTGAAAGGATACTATTGTGAAGACGAATGGTACAACCAAAGGACAGTCGTTATCACGACGGCAATTTGTTCAGCACAGCGGGATGCTGGCGGCGGCTGGAAGTTTTCTCGGAATGCCGGCCATTGTCCCGGCCACGGTGTTGGGCAAAAATGCTCCCAGCAATCGGATCAATATCGGCATGATCGGTACCGGCCGATGGGCTCGGGCCACGAATACCCCGCAGTTTCTGCGTGAAGAGGATTGTCGGATTGTGGCGGTTTGTGATGTGGATGCCTGGCGATTGGAGGAGTCTCGCAAGCAGGTCAACGAGTATTACGCGCAGAGGTACAATTCTTCCAATGCGGCCGATTGCCGGGCCTATCTGGATTATCGAGCATTGCTGTCACAACCGGACATCGATGCGGTGATGATTTCATCGCCGGATCACTGGCATGTGCCGCATGCGATTGATGCGGTCAAAGCGGGCAAGGATGTGTGCTGTGAAAAGCCGCTGACATTGAGCATTGAAAAAGGTCGTGTGCTGGCAAATCTGGCCAAAAAATACAACTGCGTTTTTCGCACTGACAGTGAAGCCCGTTCCGACCGCTATTTTCACCGGATGTGTGAATTGGTCGTCAATGGCCGCATCGGCAATCTCAAGACGATCCGCGCAGGGGTGCCGAGTACCGACCAGGGCAGCGGTCCGGTGCCGGAGATGCCGGTTCCGGCTGAGCTGGACTATGAGCGATGGATCGGTCCGGCACCGATGGCGCCTTATACGGAAAAGCGGGTCCACCCGTCGAAAAGCTGGGATCGTCCGGGTTGGATGCGCGTGCGAGACTACTGCGAAGGGCTTGTGACGAACTGGGGTACACATATTGTAGATGTGGTTCAGTGGGCCAATGGCACCGACCGTACGGGGCCGATTCTTGTTGAAGCGAAGGGGACGTATCCGAAGGAGAAGGGCTTGTGGAATGTGATGTTAACATTTGAAGCCTATTACAAGTATGCCAACGGTGTGGAGCTGTTTTATTCAAATATCGAAAATCGCCCCTTTGTGCGATGTGAAGGGGATGAAGGTTGGCTGGAATATACATGGTTTAGTGAAGAATTAAAGGCGTCCTCAGAGTCGATTTTGAAATCGGAGATCGAGCCGAACGAAACCCGTCTGCTGTTAAAAGGCGACAAGCGGGATTTTCTGGACTGTGTCAAGACGCGCGAGCGGACGCTGCAGGATGCCGAGGTCGGACATCGCACCTGCTCGCTGTGCCAGTTGGCTAATATCTCGGTTGAGGCCGGTGAAAAACGCCTAAACTGGGATCCCGACAAGGAAGTCTTTGATGCCGAGGACGCCAATCGCCTCAAAAGCCGCAACGTTTGGCGCGCTGAGTGGCTGCTGAATCGTTGAACCGTTGTGCGGCCAAATGGATGTTAAACAAAAAGACTGACTGACAGCGATTCAGAAATGACAGAGCTCAAACAACTTGACAGCCTTACGTATCCACGATATCGCTGGGTGATTCTGTTTTTGATTTTTCTGGCAACCCTGATCAATTACGCGGATCGGATATTGCTGCCGGTCGCATCCCAGATGGTGCGCGAAGATCTGTCGCTTTCAGATGCACAGTATGGGTATGTTCTAACTGTATTCAGCATCCTTTATACGGCAGGTTTTGTCTTTGCCGGCAAGATCATTGACCGGCTGGGAACGAAGTTGGGTTATCTGTTGGCGATGGTCTCGTGGTCGATTTCAGGCGCACTGACCGGACTGAGTCGGTCGGTCGTTTCGTTGGGATTTTGGCAGGGGATGCTGGGTATTACTCAAAGCGGTAACTTTCCGGCCGCGATTAAAGCGGTTGCGGAGTGGTTTCCTGCCAAACAACGGGCGCTGGCAACCTCCCTGTTCAACAGCGGGCCGCATATTTCGCTGGTGGTCTGTCCTCCGCTGATCGCGACGCTGGTATTGTGGGTTGGTTGGAGGATGACATTTGTCGTATTTGGTCTGGCCGGTCTGGTGTTGGCAAGTGTATGGCATTTTGTGTATCGCCTTCCACAGCATTTGGATTCGGCCAAGATTTCCACTGTCCCTGCCGATGCGCCGCGTGCGGCGGTTCGATGGCGTGATCTTATCACAGATCGGCGAGCCTGGGGCATTATGATCGGCAAATTCTGTGCTGATCCGGTGTGGTGGTTTTATATCTTTTGGCTGCCGCCGTATCTGTATGATCAGCACGGATTCAACATTCGAGAGGTCGGCTTTGCGATGCCGTTGATTTATGGGGTGGCCATTGTGCTGGCCAACATTGCCGGTTGGTATGCAGGATTTCTGATCGGGCGCGGCTGGACGAATTATTGGGCGCGTAAGACGGTGATGTTCCTCTGTGCGATGTGTCTGCCGATTACTGCGCTGAGCGCCGTGATGGCCAATCCGTGGATAGTGATTGCATTGGTCAGTCTGGCCGCGGGCGCTCACAGCGGTTGGTCGGCCAATATCTTCACGCTGGCCTCGGACTGTTTCCCCTCGTCGGCGGTGGCCTCGGTGACCGGACTGGGCGGATTTGCCGGCGGGCTGGGTGGTATCCTGTTTTCATCGTTTGGTGCCGGTCTGATTGTGGAATATGTGGGCTATTATCCGATTTTTATCTTGATGGGATTTCTGCATCCATTTGCGATTCTTTGCATTCATCTGCTTGTTAAAGAAAAAAAAGGGCCTGTAAGTATTCAATATTGTGGAGATTGAATATGGCAAGTATGACCAGCCGGGAACGTGTGGAACGCGCGTTGAATCATGAACAGCTTGCCCGCCCGCCCATTGATTTTGGCGCCAGCCGGATTACCGGAATTGCGGCGCTGGCATACAAAAATCTGCTGACTCACCTGGGAATCGATGAAACGATTTACTTGTATGACATCAAACAGCAGTTGGCACTGCCGTCTCTTGAGGTGATCAACCGGATGGGCGGCGATGTGGTACTGCTGAGTCGTTTGGGCCCGACGACGGGAATGCCATTTTTGTACATTGACCGCTGGAAGGAAGGGCAATTGACTGACGGAACGTCCTGTATGGTTCCGGAGGCATATGATCCGCGGTTTCTGGACGACGGAACGATTGACGTGCTGTTTGAAGGCGAGGTTTTTGCCAGACGGGTACCGTTTTCGTTGTATTTTGATGTGGTGTCGGCGCCGCTCAAAGACGCTGAAAGCGTCGCTGATATCGAAGCCTATGAATTCCCGGACGCCTGGAGCGAGCGGGAGGAAATGTTCATCAGGCAGCAAATACAGCGCCTGTATCATGGGACTGACAAGGCTTTGTTTGCGGGGCTTCCGCTGCTCAATGGTTCCTTTCTGGAAATCGGGGTCCAGCAGTTCGGCTATGAGCAGTTTATGATGAACCTGATTCTCAAGCGTGACATGATGGAATACTGGATGGATCGGATTCTGGAAAATGATATAAAAATTTTGGACGCATTCCTGGCGGTTGCAGGACCCTATATTTCCGCTATTCAGATGAATGACGATCTCGGCGCCCAAGAGGCGTTGCAGATTCCCCCCACACTTTATCGCGAGATGATCAAACCGCGGCAAAAAAAATGGATTGAGTTTGTCAAGGCTCGCACCGACGCCAAAGTTTTCATCCATTGTGACGGGGCGGTCGAAGAATTGCTGCCGGACTTTATCGAAATCGGCATTGACATTCTTAACCCGCTTCAAACCTCAGCCAAGGGGATGGAGCCGGAAAAGATCAAGAAAAAGTATGGCAATGCCCTGTGTTTTTGGGGCGGCGGCGTCGAGACGCAAAGCACACTGCCGTTCGGCGATGTCGATGCGATCCGCCAAGAGGTACAGGAGCGTATCGAGCTGCTGCATCAGGGTGGGGGGCATGTATTTGCCGCGATCCACAACATTCAGGCGGACATTGAGCCGGAAAAGATTTTAACTGTCTTTCAAACAGCTCGGAAATTCGGCGATTCCGAATAAAGAATCGTCAAGACATAGCTCGGGTTGAAACTGAAATGCCAATTTAAGGCTTTTGCAAAATGAGTGGAATTTTGAGTGATTCATTTGCATCTGTGGCTTGCGGCGACAGATGCGATGGAAGAAAGTGGTTTTGGTGCAACTTCAGGCTTTTGAGTCTGTTTTTGGACAGAGCGGTTCCAGCAACTTTGTCACAGCTCTTAGAAAAGTGTGTAAGATTTATCTGTGTGAAGCAAAAATCTGGTAGTGTCAAGGAAATTTCGGATGCGCCAGATAACTGGCAAGGAGTAGCGAATGCGAGAGTCGTACAGTAAAGGATTAGCCATCCACGCTGGCCTCGAGTCATGTGGATATGTCGGTAACGACATATCCGAAGCGTTGACAGGGGTACATGCTGTCAAGTTGCGCTTAAAACCAGCCGCTATTTGCGGGTTCAAAACCAGCCGGTTTAAGACGATGGGTGTAAAGGGCGGAGTAAAACTGCGGCGGGCGGCGCTGTAAAAGTGCGGCACCCAAGACAGACTTACTCTATCTGACACGCTGTGTCAATTAAAGTTCTACTCACTTTTTTGTTACATCACAAGATGCTCATTCAGGAGCCATTCCGGGCTCATCTTCGGCTTGCTCGGCCCGGTAGCTCGGCACATTCAACTCCAGCACCACACTGTGATGGACCAGTCAGTCAATCGCCGCGGCGGTGGTCATCGCGTCTTTGAAGATGACATCCCACTTGGAGAACGGCAGGTTGCTGGTAATCAGCAGACTGTCCTGTGGTTTTTAATACTGGAAATCCGGCGGGGGAAAAAAATATACCCCGGCCTTGACGGTTCCACAGGTTCGCGCGCTGTTGGACGACCTGCTGCGTCGTGCCTGCAACCGCGCTGCTCACTGATTCGGTAAAGCGGAGAGAAATAACAATCTGGAGTAGAGAATAAGATAAACAAAATAATAAAAATCTACAAAATCAGGAATAGTACCTATTGCATTGTCATTTGAATAAGGAGTATAATTCTCAAGTTGACTGATTTTTTAAACATAGATTTATGCGGCGATCAGTAGTCGCCCAAGCTCTTTGACAATTTGCGTTCCACTGGACAGTTTCTTTAAGTGTTCCGTCAGATCGTTCCAGACGA
>JBNRMN010000064.1:0-65265 GCA_050309605.1 Anaerohalosphaeraceae bacterium | reverse complement strand
CAGTATCAAAATACCGCTGTAGGATAACAGCCAGTTCAAATCGATAACAGTTGTTTTTTGCTGTAACATTATACTATGAAATTGTTTACGAAAATAACATTAAAAGTTAACCGGACAGTACTGATTTGATCTTGGAAGTATCTGAGAATTTGATGTCCTCAGAGATCAAATGGTCAACATTCGACTTCGAAAGCCCTGTTCAGTATTCGTCTGGCGGTCCCGGCCAAAGTAATCCGGGTATGCCTCAAAATGGGGTTTTTGGCATTAAGTTTGATGATTTGGATGGGAAGACTTTCGATGTGTCTTTTTATTCCACCAGGAATCCAATGTTGGGTGATTTCTATGCAAAGGGCGGATCTGATTCTGCGGCTTGGAATATCAATTTCGGTGATGGCAATAACAGCCATGATCCCGATGATTTGGCCAACGCTGATACACTGGGCAAGATAGTTGTACCCAATACAATTACGGTGATTCCTGCTCCCGGGGCGATTTTGCTGGCGGGATTGGGAACGGCGATGGTCGGTGTGCTGCGTCGCAGACGTCAAGTCTGACGATTCAAATGGATCACATATCGGCAGGGCGGATGAAAAGTCTGAATGCAGCAATTTAACCTGCATTCACGTGAGGAAGGTGATTTATGGACAAGGCCGGGTCGCACGGATGCCCGGTCTTTTTTTGCGCATCGATATAACCAAAACACATCAGCTCAGCATCGCTGCGGCGACCATCGCGTTGTATTGATTGCGGGTGGTTTACGTTCACGTATAATCCAGTCATTCATCATCAAGTTTCGGCCCTTAATCGGATCGGCATTTTTGTGCTACAATAGAAAAACTTCTTTTAGCGCGGGACTCAAAATACAAAATCGTAAGCCGTTGAATCAATTAGTTTTAGATCCAGAACAGTGTGTTTTTTGTCATTTAATTATGTTTCAGATTTCGAAATTCGTATTTCGGAATGGGTTACGGCTCCTAAGCATGTATTTTCTCATTTATACTCAAAAAACAAAAATTTTCATTCAGGTTTGTCTCAGAGGATTGTTTTTATATAAGGAGTGGCGCCAAGTGAAGAATGAATTTTAAAGGATGGGAATTTGGATTTTAGAGACAGACAACGCCCTGTATCAAGGCATGAGTTGTTCTTTAAGTTGTATGGGAACTGTCAAAACCGTCTGTATGTGTTTTTGTATATGATGGTTCACAACGAGAACGACGCGGAGGATCTATTGCAGGAGACCGTAACGTCCTTGTGGGAGCGATTTGACAAATTCCGTCCGGATTCGAATTTTACCGCGTGGGCGATGACCATTGCCCGCCGAAAAGCCATTAATTTTCTCAAAAAAAACGCGCGATCAAGGCCGCATTTAAGCGATGGTTTTTATCAGCAAATCGCTGATCTGGAAATCGAGGAAGACGATCTTTCAGAACGCTTAGAGGCCTTGAAACACTGTCTAAAGCGGCTCCGAGAAATTGACAGACGGCTTTTACTGATGCGTTATGAACGAAATATTTCGATGGTCAAGATCGCAGAGATTTTCGGTCGTTCCACCAACGGCATCTACCATACCATGTCGCGGATTCACAGTGTGCTGCAGCAATGTATTCATAGACTTTTGACAACGGGACACTCAGGATGATGACCGATCAGGAACAACACGAATTAAGCCGTTTGATTCTGGAACTGGTTGACGGTTATATCAGCGATGAACGACTGGAACTGCTGGACCGCTGGCTCATGGAATCAAACGAGGCGATGGTGTTATATTGCGATCACATGAAAAATGCCGCATTGTTGAAACGCCGCATTCAACTGTATCTGGCCTCGGCAAGCCCCTGTCAAGATAAGCGTGTATGGAAGGCGCTGGCAATCAGTGAAAAAACCGCTCCCGGTATAACCCTCAAACGGACAAAACATCACCCTGACAGGTTTTCGGATGTGGTGTCCGATTCCACTGCAAAGACTTCTCACATCAGCAAATTGTTTCTGTATTCCGCGATTCTTTCGACTGCAGCATTTATGCTGATTCTGGCGTATCTGAATTACTGGGCGCCGCCGGCGACTCAATCAGTTGCCACACTGGTGGATTCGGTCGATGTGCGATGGGCTTTGCCGAGTGAAGCATTTAATGTCGGCAGCCGTTTGAAAAATCGTTCTCATGTGCTGCGCTTGGCCGAGGGCGTCGTTAAGGTGGCATTTGATTACGGGGCGGAAGTGATTATCGAAGGCCCCGCCGAATTTGAACCGGCCTCGGCGGAAAAGATGATATTGCACTCGGGCCGCGTTTTTGCCAGGGTGCCCGAATATGCCCGCGGTTTTACGATTCAGACACCCTATTCGACCGTGGTCGATTTGGGGACTGAATTCGGGGTTTACGTCGCCGCCGACCGGACTGCCGAGGTCCATATGTTCCAGGGCAAGGCGATGCTGGTCGCAGGCCCTGCGGGGGCCTCATCCCGGCATCAGGAGATCAAGGCCGGACAATCGCGAGCCGTTTTACAATCCGGTCAGATTCGTGAAATTCCGACTCGAAAAAATGCGTTTATTCGTGAAATAGTTTCACAAAACGGCGTGCTGTGGCGAGGCGAGCATATTGATCTTGCCGATGTGCTTGGCGGAGGCCGTGGTTTTGGAGACGGTCTTCCGAATTATTCGATCAATCCGGATACGGGCCAATGGCAGGAAGGCTTCCATCGACGGGAGGGCCTTAGTACAACCGCTCAGTGCAGTTATGTCGTTGTTGAAGATTTATCGCTGATTGACGGTGTATTTGTGCCGGACGGACGTCGGTCGCCGGTGGTAGTCAGCTCACGCGGTGATGTGTTTGAAGCATGTCCTGCCACCGATGGTCGATATTACTGGAATATTTCAAATGGCTTTTACATTCACGATGGGCATTACCGGCAGACGCTGGGCGACGTACGTTATGGCACCGAGGACCATCCTGCGATTTCGATGCATGCCAACTCCGGCATTACCTTTGATTTGGATCGGATGCGGGAAGAATTGCCGGCATTTGAGTTAACCGCGTTTCGCAGTCTATGCGGAAGAACGTCGATCAATCCTGTTCTCGAAACGGATGAACCGGTTGATTTTTACGTCCTTGTGGATGGACAGGTCCGCTTTCACTATGAAAATGCTACCACGCAGGATGATCCGCGTCTGGTGAACGTGTCGCTTTCCGACGATGATCGTTTTCTGACGCTGGTAATTCTCAGCAGGACAAAACTGAATTCGCGTCGGGGACTATTCGCATTACCGGAAATTGTAATTGATCCACGCGATTAAATGGAATGGACTGTTAACGTGGAAAACAGAAAGGATAGTACGAAAATGATTGTGCTCCACACCCCTAAATCGAGTCAGGTATTGGGCCGCAGGCCCGGAGGGTTCACCTTAATTGAGCTGCTGGTGGTCATTGCGATCATTGCCTTACTGATGTCGATTGTCGTTCCGGCATTGCGGAAGGTCAAAGAACAGGCCCAGATTGCGATCTGCGGCAGCAACCAGCGACAGTTGATCTATGGTCTGGCAGCGTACGCCAATGATCAAAACGACAGACTGCCGCCCTCGGCGTCCAATGCAGACATCCACAATCCGAACAACGGCAACTATCACCGTCCTTTTGAACTGAATTGGCTCGTCGGCAATCCGGTCATTCGGCTTGCCGATGATTTTCACTATGATAACTATGTGGGTCAATATCTTGGATCGTATCTGCCCGATGTCGGCGTGTTCAATTGTACGGCGTCCCCGATAGGACATGACACCCCATGGCCGCCGGACACCTCCGGCCGTTCTGCAGAGGGAACGTATGGTGAATTCTACAGATCCGGCCGTTTTGTGCCGCTGCATTCCACGTATATGTTGTTGTGGAATTACCAGGGCTACAACAGAAATATTTCCGGTCATATCGACCCGCAAAGCGCTCATTTCGAAGGGCCACGGACAATGACCAGCAGCAATAGACTGGTGGTTCAGGATTCACTGTTTTATTTGACCAATAACACAAATATCTTGTTTGACAATCCTCAGCAGACATGGTACAGCTCCCACCGTTTTCGCGGCGGCGGCCGAACGGTGCCCTATTTTTCGTTGTTGGACCCCAATCGTGACAACAAGCCAAGCGTACGGCTCAACGCCGGCTATTTGGATGGCCGCGTGGAGCGGTTTCATTCCGATGATATGAATTGGGTTAAAAATCACATCGCAGAGGCATATATCACCCGCACTTATCGATAGAGGTTTTTAGAATTAAATACAGTTTACATTTTACCACAGACGGAAAGGAGGTGTATGTTGCATAAGTCTGTTGAGTGTGTCGATACAAATAATGGTTAATGTGATAGCTGACGTGAATAATGACGTTTTGGAATCTGGAGGTAGAACGATGAAAAACTATGCTGCATTATTAATGATGGTCAGTTTAATGACGGCTGTGGCACCCGCAGTTGTGGAGTTGCATCTGAACTTTGATACTGAAGAGGATGGCCTGTCTCCGGCGCTGGTGGGGACGGATGCGACATTGATGGGTAATGCAACGATTACCACCGGCGGGCAGGGCATCAGCGGCGAGGCCTTGCAGCTTGATGGCCAACCGGGAAGCTTTGCGCAATTGATTGGTTACAAGGGGATCGGCGGCAACGCTCCTCGAACAGTTTCTCTGTGGGTTAAAACGACCGTCAATCAGGCCAATGGTACGTTTTTTATGGGCTGGGGCGATACCGGCACAGGCGCTCGTGTACGGTATGATCTGGGCTTGCAAAGCGGCACTGCCGGCCAGTTACGTAATGAGTTTAACGCCGGAGCTGCCACCAGTGCCACCGGCACCCCCATCACCAATGATGTGTGGCATCATATCGCCGTTACGTATGACGGAAACAGAAATGTGGCGTTTTATCTGGATGGCGATCCGTATGGCACGGCCGCTCTGACGTGGGATTTGGCGACGCTGTTGACAGAGGATGTTGTCATCGGTACCGGCATTCGTGAAGCGACCGAGTGGGGCACCTTGGCCCGCTGGACCGAGGGATTGATTGATGATGTTCAGATTTACAGTGTCGCGCTGGGCGCTGACGAGATCACGTGGTTATATAATAATCCGGGACAAGCGATTCCGGAGCCGGCAACACTGGCTCTTTTAGGACTTGGAGCATTTGCTGTTATAAGAAAACGTAACAGGCAGTAAAACAATTACTGTTCGGTTTCTATCATCACTCCGCGACGCTATTCCCTTGTCGCAAAGTGATGTTGGCGGGCCTGTTTAGAACCGTTAACTTCTACAGAAAGGGTTGGTTATGCGAAAACAAATGCTACTCTTGTTATGGGGGATTCTTTGCGGCTTTGTTTCGGCCTCTGTGTCAGACTCTGTAGTGCAGTATTTACGCTTTGACACTGAAGTAGATGGTGTCTCTCCGGCCTTGGTGGGGGCGGATGCGACATTGATGGGCAATGCAACGATCACCACCGGCGGGCAGGGCATCACCGGCGAGGCCTTGCAGCTTGATGGCCAACCGGGAAGCTTTGCGCAATTGATTGGTTACAAGGGGATCGGCGGCAACGCTTCTCGAACAGTTTCGCTGTGGGTTAAAACGACCGTCAATCAGGCCAATGGTACGTTCTTAATTGGCTGGGGCGATACCGGCACAGACGCTTGCATACGGTATGATCTGGGCTTGCAAAGCGGCACTGCCGGCCAGTTACGTAATGAGTTTAACGCCGGAGCGGCCACCAGTGCCACCGGCACTCCTATCACCGATGATGTGTGGCATCATATCGCCGTTACGTATGACGGGAACCGAAATGTGGCGTTTTATCTGGATGGCGATCCGTATGGCACGGCTGCTCTGACATGGGATCTGGCGACGCTGTTGACCGAGGATGTTGTCATCGGCACCGGCATTCGTGAAGCGACCGAGTGGGGTACCTTGGCTCGCTGGACCGAGGGACTGATTGACGATGTGGCAATTTTCGACCGAGCATTAACGGCTGAAGAGATTGCCTGGATTTCGAACAACCCCGGACAAATATATAACCTTAAAATTCCTGTTGATTTTGATCCGCCAAATGGCGCCGAAGTCGGATTGGATCAGATCCTGACTTGGGGGCAGACAGAAGAGGCCGCGGGGCTCGGCATTACCTACGAGGTTTATTTTGGGACGGACAGCAATTCGCCCAGTCCTGACTACTATGGAAATAATCTGGTCAAGACGACCTCAGAGGATCCGGAGGACTTTTTCTATGTGCCGACGCTAATCAATGATGCGGTTTATTACTGGCGAGTCGATGCGATAGAGCCGAACGAGCCGAATTCGATCATTCATACCGGTCCGGAGCTGATGTTTACAACGGCTCCCGCGAATGCTTTTGTGACCAAAAGTCCACTCAGCAAGACGATAGAGGCAGGCACGACTGCGGAATTCTCCATTACAGCCATTAATGCCACGATGTACCAGTGGTATAAAGATGGTTCACCGCTCAGTGATGGCGGCACGATCAGTGGGGCGACAACCGCTACACTGACAATCAATAATGTCCAGGTAACTGACGAGGGGTTCTATCATTGTGAAGTGGACAACTCGTTACTGGAGCCGGACATTTCAGAATCAGCTCGCCTGATGACGCGTCGCCTGGTCGCACATTGGCCCCTGAACGGAACCCTTCAGGCGAACTTGACCCATCCGGACGAGAACTGGGACGGGGTGTATGTGGACCCCAACGATCCAGAGCCGCTGCCGGCTGCTGAGCCGATTGAATATACTGTCGGTCCGAATGGTGCACCTCAGGGGGCGGTGCAGTTCAACGGCGAGTCGGTGGTTATGATTCCGAACAGCGGTGAGTTTTTTAACTTCCATCCGCAGGGACTGACCCTGACCGCGTGGATACTGGGGCCGTCCGGCGGCGACTGGCGCAGGCCGGTAAACAAAAGCGCTTCATATGCGCTTGTGCAACAGTCAGCTGGCTGGATCGACACGCTCATTCAAGGCGGACCCTGGCAAAATGCCATTCCGGCAGACAAGACAGATGTCTGGCGTTTTGTGGCATTGACCTATGATCCGGAGACTTCCGAGCGTGTGACCTACGGGATCTATGACGCAGACGGCCCGATTGAAGTGCTGAATCGTGCGACGCTTACCCAAACTGATTTAGTCTCTGGCATCAGTAATGTGATCATCGGCGGCGCCTCGGCGACAGCGTCAACTTATAACTATCCCGGTTCTGTTGCCGACGTGCGAATTTACAACTATGCATTAGATGCCCTTGGTGTTATAGCGGTGTACCACGATATGCTGCAGGGCGAACCGGTATGTACGGATCCGGATGACCCAAAGCTGCGGTATGATTTCAACAACGACTGCAGAGTTGATCTGGCGGATTTTGCATTGTTCGCGACTGACTGGCTAAGCAATAACGTTGTGTCGTCTCAATAAAGCGTTTCACCGGGGCGGGGTTTCTGTGGAAATCCCGCCCCGATTATCACAATCTTGGGCAAATTGATAAGTTGTCACAATGCTATTTTAATTCAGATTGCAGGGCCTTGCGAACGCCGTATAGGCCCTAATTCAGGGGGCATAAGGTTAATGGTGAAAATAAAAGGACTTTTTATAGTGATGATCTATGCCGGAGTAACGGTCGGTATTTGCACGTCGGACATTATTGTCCATTTGCCGTTTGACTCGACTTCAAACGGCGTGTCGCCGGCGTCGATCGGTACTGCGGCGACCCTGCGAAACGGCGCGTCAATTACGACCGGCGGACAGGGCATCACCGGCGAGGCGCTGGCGCTGGACGGTGTCAATGATTTTGCTCAACTGGTCGGCTACAAGGGCATTGGCGGCAACGACGCTCGGACGGTTTCACTGTGGGTTAAAACGGCGGTCAATCAGGCCAATGGTACGTTCTTAATTGGCTGGGGCGATACCGGCACAGACGCTCGCATACGGTACGATCTGGGCTTGCAAAGCGGCACTGCCGGCCAGTTACGTAATGAGTTTAACGCTGGGTTTGCCACCAGTGCCACCGGCACCCCCATGACCGATGATGTGTGGCATCATATCGCCGTTACGTATGACGGGAACCGAAATGTGGCGTTTTATCTGGATGGCGATCCGTATGGCACGGCCGCTCTGACGTGGGATTTGGCGACGCTGTTGACTGAGGATGTTGTCATCGGCACCGGCATTCGTGAAGCGACCGAGTGGGGCACCTTGGCCCGCTGGACCGAGGGGCTGATTGACGATGTTCAGATCTACAATACAGCGCTTAGCCAAGCGGATATTGAGTGGCTGTACCATCACCCCGGACTGGTGATTTCCCGTCCGAAAGCGATTGCTCCGACGCCGGCTGACGGCAGTACCGTTGTCAGTCCGCTGGAAACCTTGCGGTGGGAGGTGTTCAACGCTTCTGATCCCGCTTATGTAATCAATATCGGAACGGACACATCCTGCAGCGATGTGCTCAGCGGATACGATACCGGTTCGACCGCTTCCTATACGCCGCCGTCCGGTTTATTAAACTATGGCACAACCTACTGCTGGCGTGTGGATGTCGCGGATGAGGGGCACGTGTATAGCGGGCAAGTCTGGTCTTTTTCGACCGGCGGAAAGGCGACCCATCCGGTGCCGGCCGACGGGACGATTGTCTGGCCGGAGATTCACACAATCAGTTGGACAGGAGATGCGTTGGTTGATTCGTATAATGTTTATTTCGGCGTTGGAAACAAACTTGAGTTGGCAGGCAACTATACAACCCCCGTCGTCGATTTTACCGATTTGGCGGCTGTCCTGGACATGGAGTTATTGCCGGGCAATACCACATATCAATGGCGCATCGATACCCTCGACGCCGGCGGGGCGGTGCTGGTTACCGGCCCAATCTGGACGCTGACTTTGCAGGAGTCGTATTATTACAGCCTGATTGAAGATTTCTATACGTATGCGGATACCGCGGCCATGCGGCAGGTCTGGACGGCAGCAGGGGGCGCTGAGGCGGCATTGGATTCATTGCTGCATATTATGAACTTGACGTACGATTGTGCAGAACCGCCGCACACCGGACAAGCTGCGATTACGTTTGACGTCCCGCAAACTTGGACGCAGGACGGCTGGAAGGCCATTCAAATCAATTTCCGCGGGCGGCAAGACAACCGTCCGGCAGGATTATCCATCGTCCTTGACGACGGAGCCAACGAAGCGGTGGTATTTCACCCCGATCCCGATGCTGTGACACGGCCGCATTGGCAGCAATGGGATATTCCATTATCGGATTTCATCGCTCAGGGTATCGATTCGAATCATATTGTCGCTCTGTCGATAGGTGTCGGAAATGGTGCTTCCGCTGACGCCGCAGGCACTGTTTATTTGAATGAGATGCGGTTATATCCGCAGCGCTGTCGGCCTGATGGGACTGTCCCCGGCGATATCAATCGCGATTGCCGTGTGGATTCGGCGGATTTTCTTTTATTAGCGGACTATTGGCTCCACAGTGATTATGATGTATTTGCAGTCGAACCGCTTAGCGGCGATCTGATTGCCCGCTATCTGTTTGATGAAAATTCCGGCGACGTTGCATTCGATTCATCCGGCAACAATCATCACGCAACGGTTGTCGCGGTAAATCCGGACACGATCTGGGACGAGCAAGGTGTTGAAGGCGCCTGTGTTCGTCTGGAAGATACGGACAGTTTCATTCTGCTTCCGGCCTCTGTTTTTGCCGATATAGGCCCCTCCGTGACGCTGTCGCTATGGATAGAGGGTCAGGCCGATGACTGGCCGACCGAGGTGGACAGTGTTGAGTTTTTTGCAGGCCCGCCGCCGCGACAAGAACAGAACTGGGATCAGGCGAAATGGAGGATTGATCGAGCGGAAGTTTGTGGTCCGAACTGGAATCATTATGCGTTTGTTAAAGACGGTCTGGTCAGCACAATGCAGGTGTTCTGTAACGGCTTGCTGGTTGCCCGAAACGATGCGGCGTTCATGCCGACGAGCGGTTCTGAGGCCGGACAGACCCGATTATCCTTGTCCAGACGGGGGGCCGGGCCTGTTAAAGTGGATGAATTGCGCATTTACAGCCAGGCACTGACACACGCGGAGGTGCTGTATCTTGCCGCCGGCCCTTCAGGACGGACCTCTCAGTCGCTTGTGCCGGTTTTTACAGAAGCGGATTTGACCGGGGATGGTCACATCGGTTTGGCCGATCTGGCACACCTTGCTCGACACTGGATGGCGTATGTGTTTTGGCCGCGATAACCGGTGTTCTATGACAGCCTGAACAAATCCACGACCGACGATCAGGAGATTATGATGAACAGACGAACTTTTCTTAAGTATTGTACGGCGGCCGCCGGCTCATTGTGGACTGCCGCAGAGTTGTCCAATGCCGGGATTATGCTGACCAACCAAACCCTTCAGGCTCGCATCGGTAAACGCCGCCCCAACGTGATTTATATCATGGCGGATGATTTGGGATACGGCGATCTGGGCTGTTACGGCCAGACCAAAATCAGAACACCTTATATTGACAAGATGGCCGCCGAGGGAATGCGCTTTACGCAGCATTATTCCGGCAGCACGGTTTGTGCTCCGTCGCGATGCAGTCTGATGACCGGGCTGCACACAGGGCGCTGCTATATCCGCGGAAACGCCGCGCTCGCGCTGCGTCCGCACGATTTAACGGTCGCCGAGGTATTCCAGCAGGCCGGCTACCATACCGGCTGTATCGGTAAATGGGGACTTGGGGATATTGGAACGACCGGCCATCCAAACAACAAGGGATTTGATTATTTTTACGGCCATTTGGATCAGGTCTCGGCGCATCATTATTATCCCGACGCTTCCAGCCCCATCTGGGAGAATACAGACAATGTTTCGCTGGACGGCAAGACCTACAGCCATGATATCTTTACCGATAAAGCCCTGAACTACATCCTCCAAAACAAAGACCGTCCGTTCTTTCTGTATATGGCGTACACGATTCCTCACGCCGAGTTGGTCGTGCCGGAGGAGCCGGATTTAGTGGACTATCGTCAATTGGGCTGGCCGGAAACGCCGTGGCCGGGCGGGCATTACGGCGCACAGGAAACACCGCGGGCCGCGTATGCCGCGATGGTAACGCGCGTGGACAGGGACACCGGACGGATTCTCAATCTGCTCAAATCGCTCGGTCTGGACGACAACACATTGGTTATTTTCACCAGCGATAACGGTCCCCATGCCGAAGGCGGCAACGATTGGGCCTTTTTCAACAGCAACGGACCGTTGCGAGGCATCAAGCGGGATTTGTATGAAGGCGGAATCCGTGTGCCGTTTATCGCACGCTGGCCCGGAACAATCAAACCCGGCTCAACCTGCGAACACATCAGCGCTTTTTGGGATTTTTTGCCGACCTGCTGTGAATTGACCGGACAAACGATTCCGGAGGGACTGGACGGCATTTCCTATCTGCCGGCGTTGTTGGGACGAAATCAAACAACGCACGATTATTTATACTGGGAGTTCTTTGAACAAAACGGCAAACAGGCCATTCGGCAGGGCAACTGGAAAATGGTCCGTCTGAATGTCAACCGTTATTCCTCAAAGTTGCACTATCTGGAGGATGTTGATCCAGCCCGCATTAAACTTTATGATCTGTCAACCAACATCGGCGAGGTGGATTCGCAAAATCTGGTTGCTTCGCATCCGGACAAAGCGCAGGAGTTGAAGAATCTGATTGACCAGGCGCACGTTTATTCTTCACAATTTCGCTTTGCGTGGGAGTAAATCCGACGGCAAGAGACGATTGATTTGCTGAATGGATAGTTGACGATTCTGAATATGTGCTCATTCTGGGATTTTTTTCTGATTGACATCGAAAGATGTTTTGTTAAGTTTATTTCATAGTAATACAGTAGGAATTCCTACTAAAACGATGACCTTTTACCCAGGTGACGCATGAGAATACGGATATTGATTTCAGCCGTTGTCGTTGTGGGGACAATGCCGCTGCACGCCGCTGATCCGTTGGACCCGAATTTACCTGTAACGCTTACCGATTATGTGCGCGTGGCGATGGCCAAGAACGCCGGGCTGCAAAGCCGTTTTTCCGAATACAAGGCGGCCTTGGCGCAGGTACCGCAGGCGCGCGCCCTGGACGATCCGATGTTTACGTATGGGTATTTCATCCAAGAGGTTGAGACGCGTGTCGGGCCGCAGAAACACCGTCTGGGCTTGATGCAGCGGTTTCCCTGGTTTGGCAAGATCGAAGCGCGGACGGATGCGGCCGCAGCCGCGGCGCGGGCGGCCGGCAGACGTTTTGAGGCAGCTCGGCTGGAGGTGATTTCAAAGACAAAGGCGGCCTATTTTGAGTTTGCTTATTTGGCCCAGGCCGTGGAAATCGCCGAGAGCAATCTTGAGCTGCTCAAGCATTTGGAGCAGGTCGCTCAAGCGCGGTATCGCACGGCGGCGGCAAGCCATCCGGATATCGTCCGCGCGCAGATTGAATTGGCGATGTTTGAAGATGAATACCTCACGCTCAAGCGAAAAAAAAAGCCCGTGGTCGCCATGGTCAATGCCGTACTGAACCAGCCGCCGGAAATGGATTTGCCCTGGCCGAAACAGGAAGCATTGCCAATCGAAGAACTCGACGAGGCTCAGGTCATTGCTTTGCTGATCGATGCCAACCCCGAATTGTCGGCGATGAGCTTTGAGATTGCCGCCGCGCGGAGCCGTGCCGAACTGGCGCAAAAGCGTTATTGGCCGGATGTTACGCTGGGCATCGACTGGATTCAGACCGATTCAGCGCGAATGCCGAACACCCCCGGCAGCGGGCGCGATCCCGTGATTGCCATGGTGACGTTAAACCTGCCGCTGTGGACGGACAGTTACAACGCCGGCGTTCAGCAAGCGCAATCGCAGGCGCTGAAGACCCTTCAGGCTAAGACACAGATGCAAAGCGATTTGGCCTCTCAGGCGGCGGAACTGATGTTTGCCGCAGAAGACAGTCGTCGGAAGGTCAGACTCTATCAGGACGTGCTGATTCCCAAAGCCAAAGAAATGCTGGAGGTGTCCGAGCAGGCATACCGGACCGGCGCCATTGATTTTCTGAGTCTGATTGATGCCCAGCGAAAATTGTTGACCTTTGAGTTGACCTTCGAGCGGACGCTGGCCACTCACCTGCAAAGCCTGGCTCGTCTCGAAGCGCTGGTGGGGGGGCAACTGCCCGCCATGCCTGAAAAGGAATAATCAGGCAGATTTTTTCAAACATATACACTACTATAGTAGTAGGAACGATATGAAATACAGTTGAGGCTTTGATTGTGGATATGAATAAGAAAAAACACACAAATTTACTTAAACAGGGCATATTTGTCCTGTTTTTGGCCGTTGGTTTTGCCGCCGGATTCGCCGCGGCATATGTGTGGTTGGATAGAAAAGGGCTTCTCAGTGATGTTCAGGAAGGGTCAAGTACGCAGGAGCAGGCCGCAGAGACCATCTGGACGTGTTCGATGCACCCCCAGATACGCGAAACCCAACCGGGCAAGTGTCGCATTTGCGGGATGGACCTGATTCCGCTGGATGACGATTCGGATGATTCGATGGGCGAGCGGGTGATTTCGTTTTCGCCGGAGATCGCCAGGCTGATGCAGGTTCAGACCAGTCCGGTTGTGCGACAAGCTGTTACGAAGGACGTCCGTCTGGTCGGCAAATTGGCACTGGATGAGACACGCACCAAAACCATCACCGCTTGGGTTCCGGGTCGTATCGACCGGCTTTATGTCGATTATACGGGAATTCGCGTCAATGCCGGCGACCATATGGTTTTTCTCTACAGCCCCGACTTGATCACCGCTCAGGCCGAATTTCTCGAAGCGCGTGCATCGCAGCAGCGATTGGGACCGGCGGTATCCGAGCTGGTGCGCCAGTCGGTGGCCTCGAGTTTGACCGCCGCCCGCGAGAAACTGCTTTTGCTGGGGCTGACTGAGGCGCAGGTTGAAAAAATCGAGCAGGAAGGCCGACCGCTGGACCATCTGACTATTTATGCGCCGATGGGCGGCATCGTGATCGAGAAAAAAGCCAACGAAGGGATGTATGTCCAGACCGGAAGTCCGATTTACACCATTTCCGATTTGAGTCGTTTGTGGGTGATGATGGACGCCTATGAGTCTGATTTGCCGTGGTTGCGATTCGGACAAACAGTGGAATTTACGACCGAGGCCTGGCCCGGCGAAGTGTTTACGGGGCGCATCAGTTTTATCAACCCCCTGCTCAACGATGCCACACGAACCGTTCGCGTGCGTGCGGTGGTGGACAATCCCGACGGCCGGCTCAAGCCCGATATGCTGGTGCGGGCGGTTGTTTCTTCGTCGCTGGCCGAGGGCGGTCGGGTCATTGAGCCATTGCTGGCCGACAAATGGATTTGTCCGATGCACGGCGAGATCGTCAAAGATACCCCCGGCCAATGTGATATCTGTCACATGCCGTTGGAGACCGCCGAGTCGCTGGGCTATGTCGCGGCCCAGGAGCCTGAACCGGCGCCGCTGGTGATTCCGGCCTCGGCGGCCCTGCTGACTGGACGCAAGCTCGACCGTGCGCTGGTGTACGCGGTCGTCGAGGGGGCCGACAGGCCGACCTATATCGGCAGGGAAATTGTCCTCGGCCCGCGAGCGGGCGATTACTATGTGGTCCGCGAAGGATTGATGGAAGGCGAGCAGGTTGTAACACGCGGCAATTTCAAGATCGACTCGGAACTTCAGCTTCGCGGCCGCCCCAGCCTGATGAGCTCCGACAGCGAACCGATGCCCGTCGGTCATCAACACGCCGGCGCCGACGGGGAGCAGGTTTTGTGTCCGGTGATGGATGGCCCGATCAACAAAGACGTATTTGTTGAATACGAGGGAAAAACAGTGTATTTCTGTTGTCCGGGGTGTCCGGAGATGTTTCTGGCTGAACCGGAAAAATACCTGCACAAATTGCCGCAGTTTACAGAGGCCGAGCAGGCGAACGAACAGACACAAGACCCGACGCATAATCATGTTCACTAACGTTATGGAAAGGATACGACAATGAAGACAGCAATGAAAATTTTTGGTGTATTGACTCTGATGGTTGCCGTCGGTACGTTTGTCGGCTGCAGCAAAAACAATGACGACCATGCCGGACATGACCACATGGCTCATCAGGCGGCTCAATCAGCAAAAAACGCCGTTGAACAGACGATGTGTCCCGTGATGGATGCCCCCATTAACAAAAATCTCTTTGTTGAGTACGAGGGCAAGAAAGTTTATTTCTGCTGTCCCGGCTGCGAAGCGGAATTTACCAGCAACCCGGAAAAGTATCTGGACAAGCTGCCGCAGTTTCAAAAGTAAATGTCGAAGCCCAAAACACGAAATACGAAACAAAATCACACGATTAAACTCCCCAAAGACAGAGATAAGCAGGGGCGTTGATTTGAGCATGAAGCATTCTGATATTCGAACGTGTTTCGCTGTTCGGATTTCGGATGTCGATATGTTGAGGTTGCATCTATGAATGTGCCGACGACACAGGATAAACCGTCTGAAAAAGGGCTGCTGGCCGGGTTGTTTTGGTTTTGCGTAACGAATCGGCTGGTGATGATATTGGCCGTGATCGGCTTTGTATGGGCCGGCGTGGTCTTTGCGCCGTTCGACTGGGACATCCCGTTTCTTGAGCGCGCCCCCGTTGGCGTGGACGCCATCCCCGACATCGGCGAAAACCAGCAGATTGTCTTTACCGAGTGGCCCGGCCGCAGTCCGCAGGATATTGAGGATCAGGTATCCTATCCGCTAACGGCCAACCTGCTCGGCATGGCCAAGGTGCGCAGCGTTCGCAGCATTTCGATGTTCGGCTTTTCGAGCATTTTTGTGATTTTTGATGAGGACGCGGAGTTTGACTGGTCGCGCGCCAAGATCATTGAACGTCTGAATTCGCTGCCGTCCGGCACACTGCCGCCCGGCGTAACGCCGATGCTCGGTCCGGACGCGACGGCGCTGGGACAGGTCTTCTGGTACACGCTCGAAGGGCATGACGAAAACGGCCGTCCGACCGGCGGCTGGGATCTGGACGAGCTGCGCAGCATTCAGGACTGGACCGTGCGGTATGCGCTTCAGTCGGCACGCGGCGTTGCCGAGGTCGCCTCGGTCGGCGGTTTTGTTCGTGAATATCAGATCGACGTGGACCCCGACGCCATGCGCGCCGCCGGCATTGCGCTGACCGATATTGTCAAGGCCGTGCAGGCGTCCAATCGGGATGTGGGCGCGCGGACGATTGAAATCAGTAACGCCGAGTACCTTATCCGCGGCATCGGATTCATCAAAAGCCTTGAAGATGTCGAAAATACCGTCGTCGCCATGCGGGATAATGTCGGCATTCGCATCCGCGATATCGCTCGTGTGTCGCATGGCCCGGCGCTGCGCCGCGGGGCACTGGACAAGGCCGGCGCCGAGGCTGTCGGCGGCGTCGTCGTAGTGCGGTACGGCGAAAATCCGCTGGCGGTAATTCAAAACGTCAAAGAAAAAATCGCCGAGATCGCCCCAGGCCTGCCGCGAAAAACACTGCCCGACGGGACGGTCAGTCAGGTTCGGATTGTACCGTTCTATGACCGCACCGGCCTGATTTACGAAACGCTCGGCACGCTCTATGATGCGATTTCCCACGAAGTGCTGATTACCGTACTGGTCATTCTTATTTTACTGCGCAATTTTCGCAGTTCGATTCTGATTTCCGGTTTGCTGCCGCTGTCGGTGCTGATGTGCTTTATCGCGATGAAGTTATTCGGTATCGATGCCAACATCGTTGCCTTGTCCGGCATTGTCATCGCCATCGGCACCATGGTCGATATGGGGATTGTGATTTGTGAAAATATCGTTCGCAAGCTGGATGAGGCCGGGCCGGACGAATCCTATATCCAGGTGATTCACAGCGCTGCGGTCGAAGTCGGTTCGGCGGTACTGGCGGCGATTGCCACGACCGTGGTCAGTTTTCTGCCGGTCTTTACGATGGTCGGGTCGGAAGGCAAACTCTTCAAGCCGCTGGCCTATACCAAAACCTTCGCCTTGCTGGCCGCGGCGTTTTCGGCGGTGTTTGTCATTCCGCCGCTGGCGTATCTGCTGTATAAAAAAATCCGCCGCAAAACACATCCCTCGCTTAAAGCCAAATGGAGCGGTCGCATCCTTGACGTGATTGCCGTTGTTTTAATTACCGTCCTGCTGGGCATAGAGTGGCTGCCGCTCGGCCCGGACAAGGGCAATGCACAAAATATCCTTTTTGTGGCGGTGGTTGTGGCGGTGTTACTGTTATTGATTTATCTGGTGTATCGCTTGTATCCGGTAATACTGGGAATCTGTCTGCGGTTCAAAACGGTCTTCCTTGTCTTGGCGGCGGTGCTGGTGCTGTCCGGCGTGACGGCGTGGCGCAGTCTGGGACGCGAATTTATGCCCTCCCTGGACGAAGGGTCGTTTCTGTATATGCCCACGACAATGCCGCACGCTTCCATCGGCGAGGCGCTGGATGTCCTGCAGGAAATCGACGCCGCGATTGCCTCCATACCGGAGGTCAAAACCGTCGTCGGCAAAATCGGGCGTGCCGAAAGTCCGCTTGATCCGGCGCCGATTTCGATGATTGAGACGGTCATCGACTACCATACCAAGTACAAACGCGACGAACACGGCCGATTGGTGACCGACGAAGAGGGCAGGGCGATTCGCCAATGGCGCGACCACATCGAAACGCCGCGCGACATCTGGGATGAAATCGTTCGCGTCGCCAAAATCCCCGGCACGACCAGCGCTCCGCTGCTCCAGCCCATTGAGACCCGACTGGTGATGCTTCAGACCGGGATGCGCGCCCCGATGGGCGTCAAGATTTTCGGACCTGACCTTGAAACCATCGAACGCGTCGGATTGCGGATGGAAGAATTGCTTAAAGAAGTTCCCTCAATTGATCCGTCAACGGTCTTTTCCGACCGGATCGTCGGCAAGCCTTATCTGGAGATTCGCATCGATCGAGAGGCCATTGCCCGCTACGGCCTGCGCGTTGATGATGTTCAGCAGGTCATCGAAGTGGCCATCGGCGGAAAACCCATCACGATGACGGTGGAAGGGCGAGAGCGGTATCCGGTTCGCGTACGCTATCTGCGCGAGCTGCGCGACGAGGTCTCGGCCATCGGCCGCGTCCTGGTACCGGCCCCCGGCGGCGTCCAGATTCCGCTGGTTCAACTTGCCGACATCGAATACACCCGCGGTCCGCAAGTCATTAAAAGCGAAGATACGTTTCTGGTCGGTTATGTACTGTTTGACGGGCGGGAGGGCATTGCCGAAGTGGATGTCGTCGAACAGACGGCTGACTTTCTGGCCGACAAAATCCACGCCGGCCAGTTGGAGATCCCCGCCGGGGTGAGCTATCGTTTCGCCGGTACGTATGAACATCAGGTTCGCGCTCAAAAAACGCTGCGCGTGGTGCTGCCGGTGGCGCTGGGCGTTATTTTCATTATTCTGTTTTTCCAGTTTCACACCGTCCCGCGAACGCTGCTGGTCTTTACCGGCATTTTCACGGCCTGGTCGGGCGGGTTTATTATGCTCTGGCTGTATAATCAGAGCTGGTTTATGGATTTTTCGCTGTTGGGGACGAATTTTCGCGATTTGCTTAACATTCATCCGTATAATCTCAGTGTGGCGGTCTGGGTGGGGTTTTTGGCCCTGTTCGGCATCGCCACGGACGACGGCGTCCTCATGATGACCTACCTGACCCAGCGCTTCGATGGGCAGCAAACTCCCGTCGCCGTCGGCCAAATCCGAAACGCCGTCATCGAGGCTGCCCACCGCCGCGCCCGACCAGCCCTGATGACCAGTGCCACGACGATTTTGGCCCTGCTGCCCGTGCTGACTTCGTCCGGCAGGGGGGCCGACATTATGATCCCGATGGCCATTCCGTCCTTTGGCGGCATGGTCGTGGCGATTACGAATATTCTGATCGTGCCCGTCATTTTCTGCCTGATGCAGGAACGCAAATTTCACAAGGCCGCCGTCGCAAAGGCCCCGAATAAATGACTCAATATGACTGGTCGAAAACCGGATTTTTTCAAAAAATAACACCCAATATTCGCTTGTGGATACTAAAAACCGATTGCTAAGTTCAATTTAATTTGCTTTTAAGGCATTTTCTTGTTGATTTGCATTTGGTGTTTGGACTATAATAAAAAACAAAGAGCATATAATCCGTGCGCAAGTTGAATTCAAGGGGTTCTGTCTCTTGAAACAGTAAATTCCTTCTATAAAGGAGACTAATATGAGACGCACAAGGGCTTTCACGTTAATCGAACTGCTGGTGGTGATCGCCATTATCGCTTTGTTGCTTTCGATTATTATCCCGTCGCTGCGTGTGGCCAAAGAAATCGCCACCGGCGCGGTGTGTTTGAGCAACCAAAAAGGCTTATCGACTGCCTGGCACCTCTATCAGGGCGATTTTGACGGGCGGCTGGTTGGCGGTTCGACCTATTATTCCGGTAACAGACCTACCCCTTACCGGTGGGTAGAGCGTCCTTTGTTTCAAGACAGTGATAACCCCGAATTCAATCCCGTCCCGGCCGATGATGCCATTACACTCGAACATCGGCTCAACGGCATTCGCGCCGGCAAATTGTACCCCTACACGGGCGATGTCAAGTTGTATCATTGTCCGGGGGATCGGACGAACGTGAGAGAAATGCCGCCGTTTGATGTGTACCGCAGCTACGCGATTTCCGGCTTGATGAATGGCGAAGACTTCGCAGTTAACGGGCGTTCGGGGGGGCTTTACGGTACTATATCACAATACCGTGTTGCGCAGTTTCCCGGCAGCGGGTCGCGCGAGCTGAAAGTGGCCGTTCGTTTTACAGATATTCGCTCGCCGGGCAACAAATATGTGTTTGTTGAAGAAGACGTCTCCGTCAAGCAGCAGCGATGGAACCAGGGCGGGTTTGTGCTGATGGAAAACGACAATTACTGGCAGTGGTGGGATTGGCCGGCGTATTATCATAATAAACAAAGCACGCTTGGGTTTGCCGACGGCCACGCCGAAAAACGGCGATGGGAAGACAAGAGAACGCTTGATCTCATGAAAGGAGAGATCAGTACTCGCTTACAGCCGGACAACGTCGACTTGGAATGGATGAATCGCGGCTATTTGCCGATGTTATGATGTGATGTGGATGGCCGACGCGACACGGCGGCCGAAGCAGGCAGGGGGAGTATCCGGACTGTCCGAACAGGTTCCGGAGGGCGCGCTTGTGTGCACACAATGCGCATTTCTATAAAGATGACGGTTCATCAAAGTGTCCCGTTCGAGGGGGGATGCGCAAGGCGTAACACAAACCGACATTTCAGAGTATTCCGATGACAATACCTAAATTCAATACGGCCCGAACCACAGACTTTTTGGGTGGATTTGACTTGACCGGCAGATGACGGGGTGGTTTAATACCGGACTGCGGAATGTCTTGAATTAAAAACATATTGTCCCTCTTTTTCCAGGAAAGGTTGAGAGCCGTATGAAAGTCAGTCAGCGCGCCGCCGCCGTACCGCCGTCAGCAACCATTGCCGTAACCAGTCGAGCCAAGGAAATGAAAGCTCAGGGGATGGATGTTCTTGGATTTGCCGCCGGGGAACCGGATTTTGACACGCCGGACTTTATCAAAGAGGTCGCCATTGAGGCCCTGAAAAAAGGCCAGACCAAATACACCCCCGCCGCCGGCACGCCGGAACTGCGAAAGGCCATCGCCGAAAAATTGAAACGGGAAAACGGGCTGGACTACTCATTTGAGCAGATTGTCGTCAATATCGGCGCCAAGCATTCGGTTTATATGACGATGCAAACGGTGCTGGACCCGGGCGATGAGGTGTTGCTGCCGACGCCCTATTGGGTCACCTACCCGGAAACCACCAAGCTGGCCGGAGGCAAGGCGGTCATTCTGGAAACCTCCGCCGAGACGGGCTACAAAGTTACCCCCGATCAACTGAAGACCGCGATCACCGACAAGACCGCTCTGCTGGTGCTCAATTCGCCCAACAATCCCGGCGGCTTTTGCTACAGTCCCGACGAATTGCGGGCTTTGGCGTCCGTGTTAGAGGGGACAAAAGTGATGGTCCTGTCCGATGAGATTTACGAACGGCTGGTCTATGACGGCACGCAGTTTCTTAGTTTTGCCGCCATTAGTGAGGATGCCTATAATCGCACACTGACGATCAACGGGCTGAGCAAGTCCTTTTCGATGACCGGCTGGCGGCTGGGCTATACCGCCGGGCCGAAGGACGTGATGAAGGCCATGTCGCGGATGCAGGATCATATGACCCAGAATCCCGTGACCTTTACGCAGCCGGCGGCGATTGCGGCCCTGAAAGACACAACCGGCGCTGTCGAAAAAATGCGCGTGGAATTCGAAAAACGCGGGCGGTTTATGGCCGATAAACTCAACGCCATCGACGGCATCCGCTGCGCCGCTCCGCAGGGGGCGTTTTACTGTTTCCCCGACGTCTCGGCGCACTACGGACGCACTATCGGCGGAGCCAAGATCGCCAACAGTATGGATTTTGCCGCTGCGCTGCTCGAACAGACGCTGGTTGCGGTTGTTCCGGGCGATCCGTTCGGCTGTCCCAATAATGTCAGGCTGAGCTTTGCCTGTTCGATGGAGCAGATTGAAAAAGGTATAGCGCGTATCCAGAAATGGCTGACCTAATCGACCCCCTGAATACGGAACCGGAAATTCGCTGGAAAAAGCCGGTCATTCTGGCCGCTCTTGTGCTGTTCGGGGTGTATGCCTCGACACACATGGTTGCGGCCGGGGATACGTGGGTTGCGCTGGCATGCGGGCGGCATTTTGCCGGCCACGGCGTGGATACCGTCGAGCCGTTCAGTTTCAACTCCCATCTGTCCGGCCCGACCGACGAGCAGCTTGCCGATTGGCCTGAGTGGACGCACGGCCTGATTCGGTTCTGGCACCCGACCGGCTGGATCAATCAAAACTGGCTGACACATCTGACGTTTTACAAGCTGGCCGTGTGGTTCGGCGGCGAACAGGAGCCGCATTACAATGCGCTGGTCTATTGGAAATTCGCGCTTTTTATTACCACGATTTTTGTGGTCTATGCCCTGGGCAGGGTGCTGGGCGCGGGGGATTTTCTGTCGATGATTGCCGCCTGCGGTGCAATGGTCATCGGCCGGTCATTTTATGATATCCGTCCGGCCTGCTATTCCAATCTGCTGGTACCGCTGTTTATTTTGCTGCTGGCGTTGAGCTGTTACAAACACCACAAAATCATCTGGCTGATGATCCCGCTGATTGTGTTCTGGGCCAATGTCCACGGCGGCTATATCTACGCTTATATCATGATGACGCCGTTTGTGGCGGTACATATCTTACTGAATCTGCCGCGGCGATGGACCATTGCACTGGGACTGTCGGGATTGTGGATGGCGCTGTATCTGCTCTACTACAAATTTCACACCAATTCTTACTATCTGGAAACCATGCGGTTTATGCAGGCGGATTACGAAAAAATAAGCCTGCTCAACGGTTTTTTTTGGAGCGGTGTGGTGCTGACGGTCGTTGCGTGCAGTCTTGCTGCCGTGCGGCGTGTTCCGGCGGGGCTTTTTTATACGTTCCACATTGTTGCAGGTCTTGTTTTTCCCGTCGTGCTTCTGGCGGGATTTCAACTGGACATCCCGCCGCATATCAATCCGCAGTTTCGCCGCATCCTTGACCATTTTATGATCAGCAACACAACGGGTTTCCTGCTGCTGCTGGCCTCGGGCGCGCTGATTGTGGTTTTGCTGGCCGTCTGCAAAGAACGCTTTGTGCGGATTTCGAACAAGACCATCGGCCACGTTCTGGCAGCCGGGGCGGTGTCGTTTTTGGCGATGGTTGTGTTTAACCCGTTTCGATTAACCAACCTGACGCACACCTTCGAGATCAGCATCAGCGAGCACGCCGCCTCGTGGCGTACCGTCAATGAGTGGCGGCCCGCTTTCGATTGGATGGATCCGGCACGAGAGACACCCAACCCCGTCGGCGATGAGGAAGCGTTCGCTGTGATGCTGATTGTCGCCGCGGTGCTGCTGACGGTCTGGGCAATACTGCATACCCGCAAACCCGCGCTGCGTCCGGCGCGCAAAGGACCGCGCCATACAGCCGCCGGACCTCCGCCGGCGGATGCAGGCTGGCCCAAAATCGACATTGCCCTGATTCTCGTCGGGGCACTGACGGTGTACATGGCGTTTCAGTCCCGCCGGTTTATCGCCATTGCCGGCCCGTCGGCCTCGCCGGTCTTGGCTATGTTTGCACTCCAGAGTTGGCAGATGGTCACGGCTTTGTACCGCTGGAAACAAACGCAAACCCTTCAGCCGGCTGTTATTCCTCTGAACTGGCAAAAAACCGCCTGGCTGACAACTCTGGCAGGGGTGATCGGTCTGGGGCTGTATTGGGGGGCAAAGTATTATCGCATTTATCTTGCGCCGTGGCCGCGCGACGATATCCGCGACTCGGTGTTTATGCGAATGACCGATTCGCATCAAAAGCCGTTTGAGGTGTGCGATTTCATCAACGCCAATAATCTGAGCGGACGTATCTTTAATTACTGGACCGAAGGCGGCGGCCTGGCGTTCGGCCAGCATCCCGACCCCGATACCGGCAAGACGCCGCTTCAGCATTTTATGGACGGACGCGCTCAGGCGGCGTTTGACCATGATACGTTTAAGCTGTGGCAGCACATCTTTGCCGGCGGCCCGATTGCCGAGCAAATTCTGCGCTCCGGCAGAACGCCCGACGCCGAGCAAATGCGCCAAATCGGACGCTGGCTGGATGACGACCTCAAAAAACGCGACGTCTGGGTTGCTCTGATGCCTCGTTCGCAGATCGATTCAACCTTTATGCGGGCCTTGATGGCCACGCCGAACTGGAAGACGGCTTTTGTGGATGAAATGCAGCATCTGATTGTCGATACCGACAGCCCTCAGGGCCGACAGCTCGTCGATACCATTCTGGAGGGCAGCGCCGTCTTTCCCGATGAGTTTTCTAAAAATCTGACGCTGGTGCGGCTGACGTTTGAAACCAACGACCCCCGTCACGTGATGAACATTTTGAACTATGCCAAAGCGGCGTTTGAGGAGCGCCCGTATCCGTCAGCTATGATCGCTCTGGCACAAATTGGGCGTTCCGCGGCGTTTCGCGATCAGGTTGAGCAGGTCATTCGCGAATTTTTGGAGTCGTTTCAGACCCATCGGCAACAGCTGGCCCGACAAAGCGGCTATCTTCATCGTCTGGGCTCGGCGCTGATCGGTGCGCGCTATCTGGCCGGCTTTAACCCGCCTGACAAAGACGATCTAATAGGGTTGGCCGAATCGCTTCAAGAGGAATCGCAACAGATTGGAAAACGCTATATTTGGTAGCGGTGTTTACGGCAAAAAGAATCATAGCGGCCAATTCCGGAACCAACAGAATAATATGTCCGCGACAGACTCACATCCCGTTTCGCTGAGTGTGTTCTTTCCGTGCTGGAACGAACAAGAGGCGATTGAACCGCTGACCCGAAAAGCCGTTGATGTGCTTGAGTCGATCGGCGCCGATTACGAAGTCATCATCGTTGATGACGGCAGCACCGACCGAACGGGCCAGATCGCCGATCGTTTGGCGGCGGATAACCAACGGATTCGCGTGGTGCATCATCCGATCAATCGCGGTTATGGCGCTGCTCTGCAAAGCGGTTTTCGCGCCGCGTCCAGGGACTGGGTCTTCTACACCGACGGCGACGGTCAATTTGATCTGAACGACTTGCCGCCGCTGCTGGAGCTGAAGGATCAATACGACATCGTCAGTTGCTATCGGCTGAATCGACAGGAAGGACTCATCCGGAAGTTAAACGCCTTCTGCTGGACACGTCTGGTCGGGTTTTTATTTGGTTTGCCGCTCAAAGACATCGACTGCGCGTTTAAACTGTACCGGCGCAGCGTGTTCGACGGAATGGAGATGCTCAGCACCGGCGCACTGATCGATACCGAAATTCTTGCCCGCGCCAAACGCAAAGGCTGCCGAATCACACAGGTCGGTGTGCGGCATTATCCGCGAATCGCCGGCCGAGCCACCGGCGCCAATCCAAGGGTCATTATCCGCGCTTTTAAGGAATTGTTCAGACTTCGCCGTCAGATTTTACACCCGGATCGAAAATGAAAGTCTATCGAACACAACAGTATATTCGCCCCGATTTGCAGGCGCATATTCATTCGAAAGATGTACTGGACAATGTGAAGAAATTGCGCAGTCTGTGTCCGGCCCATACCAAATTCTGTGCCGTAGTCAAGGCCAACGCCTACGGACACGGCATCACCGAAATCGTCAACATTCTCCAAAAAGGGCCGGTGGATGCGTATGCGGTGGCCACGTTCTATGAGGCGCTGCACATCGCCGTTATGGCCTGCAAGAAATCGATTTTGATTCTGGAGCCGGTCAGTCCCGTCTGGTCGATTGAACAAATTCGCATCTGCGCCCGCGAAGGTCTTGAGTGTGTTTTGACCTCAATTGAAAGCCTGCGATTTGTAAAAAGCATTCTGGCCGGCACGTCGCTGGTTCTTCGTGTGCATCTGAACATCGAAACGGGCATGGGGCGCTGCGGAGTCGAACCGACGTCGGCCGCGACGCTGCTGGAGGCGATTGAAGACTGCGAAAATATCCGACTGGTCGGCGTCTTTACGCACTTTGCCACCGCCGACGAAGAAGACCTCTCTTACGCCGAAGAGCAAATCGACCGTTTCGAGCAGTTCCTCGACACACATCGGCTCAAAGGACGCAGAGATGTCACTATTCACGCGGCCAACAGCGCCGGTACAATCAAACTGCCCCGTGCGCATTATGATATGGTGCGCTGCGGTATTTCGATGTACGGCTATTATTCCCGCCGGATGGCTCAGCCGCCGATTTCACTCAAGCCCGTGCTTCGGCTCGAAGCGCCCATTGCGCAACTGCACCGAATTCCGGCCGGCCATTCGGTCAGTTACGGTCGTTCATTCATTCCGGTACGCGATACCGTGGCCGCTATTGTCCCGCTGGGGTACGCCGACGGATATCGCCGCTGTTTTTCTAACCGCGCCAAAATGAAAATCGGAAAGCATATCGTACCGGTCATCGGGCGGGTGTGTATGGATCAGGTGATTCTTGACGTAACGGATGTGCCGGACGCCGAGCCGGGACAAATGGTAACGGTGCTGGACAATGACCACGACTCACCCTGCTCGGCCTATGCCCTGGCGGAACTGGCCGATACGATTTGTTATGAAATTCTGACCTTCATCCACGCTCACGTCAATCGCATTGTCCATTGACAAGTGATTTATGATTTCGGAGAATAACGCTGCTATGCAGACACTTATTGATAAAAAAACAACCACCAATCTGTTTGTCTATGGGTCGCTGCGCGAGCCGTCGATCTTTGAGTCGGTCTGCGGGTTCAGCTTTACCCTCAAGCCGTCCGAATCGACGCCGTGGAATGTGCTGGCGGCCGAACTGGCCATGCTGCCCGACTACCGCCGCGTCAGCCCTGACAATGTGTATTTCTATGCCATTCCCGATCCGACCGCCAAGATTCAGGGATTTGTCATCTACAATGTCCCCCCGTCGGCGATGTCGGTGATCGACAAATACGAAGGCAAACACTACGAACGCGAAACCGTCAAAGTCAACACCGCCAACGGCCCGGTGGAGGCGCAGGCGTACCTGGCCAGCCCGCGAACAATGAAAAAACGCTTTGGCGATCGCTTTCACGTGAATTTGATCCACGAATTGTGGCTGCGCAAACGCATCGAAAAGTTTTTTGACAGGCACACGCGCCCCGGTGAGCAGTCGCCCGATGCCAACATCGAACGCATGGCCCGACGTGAATTGATCGGCACGACCGAACGCGATCTGGTCGTCAGTCATCTGGGACAGGACGCCGTCAGCGATTACTATCTGGAACACGAACTGAGCCGTCCCGTCCCTTCCATTCAGACGCTGATAAACGACCGACAGGCGGGGCCTTATCTGTACAATTATTTAGCCCTCGTGATGAAGCAAACCCTGCTGAATCATTTTGAATCTCTGATTCACGAACGATTTCGCTATGAATTGGACCGTCTGGCGCCGAATCCGCGATACTTCAATCGAGCGTTGAGTCTGCTGATTGCCCTGCGTATGGTCAATCGAAATCATACCGCCGTCGATATGATTCTGCGAAGGGGACTGGAGACCATGCCGCCGGACGGACGGTATGACCTGATTGACTATGTCAAGTACGCCATTTCAGCGGCGGAGAACACCTTTGACCCGCGCGTCGTTCAGGGTGATATGCTCAACGTGCGCAACAATCTTCATCCCGGCCTGGTGCCGATGGGCGCCGAAGTGGAACTGAGCAATCTGGGCGTACGGGCGGTGGACACGATACAAGCCCATCAGGACCCTGTTTTTGATGGATTTCGCTATTTTCATGAGTTTGCGCTGGATGTGCTGACCTGGCGGCTGGGCGGCTATGTGGACGACCATTCCGGAGACCCCGGACCCGGCAAACGCGGCTTTCTCGAACTGGCGCCGGGACGATTGAACACCCTCGGCGAAATCTCAAAGCCCGCCACTCCCGATCCGTGGGTACTGAATCAGCTCATCCACGAAATAACCCGTTTCTATCCGGTCAACCCCCACAGCCTGCATCTGTCTTTTCAGCTTCGTCATACGCAAATCGGCAAGCAAACCACCTTGCCGATGAGTTTTGTCAAGTGTCTGTTTGTTCTGGGCGGGGGAACGCAGATTACCCAGAGCGGACGGCTGGCGGTTTCACGGATGATTCAAAAAGAAATTCAGCGCAGCGACTGCGGCGAAGAACTGGTCTTTGCACGAACCAGCAAACGCCAGTATAAGATGACGCCCGACAGCGCTGTCAGCCAGGCGGCCAAATACCCCATCTACATCAATCAGTATAAGTTTATGCGGCTGGACAGCCGGGCCAATTACGAGCCGCTGATTATGGCGCTGAAGGGGTTGCAGCTTTCGCTCAACCCGGGCAATTACCTGACCGCCGAACAACTGACGGCCAGCCGGCGGCTGCGTAATGAATACCAGGAACTGCGGGAATGGGCGGCCGCGCCGGAACCCATTTCACGACGTACAAAGGGGCGTTTTCTCGACGCCATCTATGACGGCTTGATGAACGAAGCGCATCAACAGCCTTATCATAAACTGCACTATATCGACTGGGCACTGGTCGCGATCGATATGCAGATCCGGATGTTCAACAAAAAACTTGAAGAAGGCAAGGAAAAAACCCCTGAAGGGCTTTGAGCCTTCCCGGCAAGACCGAACACATCAGTCAAGACCGCCGAATTCAATCGATGTTACTTGAGCATCGTATCCACCTTGTCCGTCAGCGCCCGAACATGAGCTGCCGAAGCCTCGAACATCGCCTGTTCGGTCTTGTTTAATGCCAATTCGATAATTTTCTCAACGCCGTTTTTGCCCAGCATCGCCGGCACGCCGACATAATCGCCTCGGATGCCGTACGGACCGTCGCAATAGACACAACAGCTCATAATCCGACGGGTGTTTTTCAGAATGGCCTCGGCCATGGCGACCGCCCCGGCCGCCGGCGCATAATAGGCGCTGGTCCCCAGCAGATTGACGATTTCAATGCCGCCTTTTCGGGTGCGTTCGACAAGCGCGTCGATTCTCTCGGACGCCATCAATTCGGTCAGCGGAACCCCGGCCACCGTTGTATAGCGCGGCAGCGGCACCATATCATCGCCGTGCCCGCCCATCAGGACGCCGCTGACATCGCCGACATAAACCCCCAGCTCCTCGGCGACAAAACAGGCAAACCGCGCTGAATCGAGGGCCCCGGCCATTCCCATCACACGCTGTTGGTCAAATCCGCTGACCTTCGCGGCCACATACGTCATCACGTCCAGCGGGTTGCTGACCACAATAATAAACGCCTTCGGCGAGGTGTGGACAATCTGTTCGGTCACAGACTTGACAATCTGTGCGTTTTTGGCCAGCAAATCATCGCGGCTCATCCCCGGTCTGCGCGCCAGGCCGCTGGTGATAATCACCACGTCGCTGTCGGCCGTATCTGTCCAGTTGCGCGTCCCTGTCACCTGCCCGGCGGCCGGATAAACGGCTTTGGCCTGCGCCATATCCAGCGCCTTGCCCTCAGCCAAGCCTTCTACAATATCAAGCAGCACGACGGACCCCAGGCCCTTTTGCGAGGCCATAAACGCCGCCGTTGCTCCGACGTTCCCGGCACCGACCACGGTTATTTTTGCCGACATGATTATCTCTCCATACAGACGGTTGATTCGACGTTTGCGATTAAGAAGAAAAAAGGCCGTTTTCGAGCAGAAAACGACCTTTTCAATATTTTAGCCCCAAGGGGATTCGAACCCCTGTCGCCGGGTTGAAAACCCGGTGTCCTAGGCCTCTAGACGATGGGGCCGGCAATCCAATTATTCCATACTGATGGCTTCGACGGGGCACTCATCGACGCACACGCCGCAATCGACGCACTTGTCTTCGATGACCACCGCTTTGCCGTCCTTCATTTCAATCGCTTCGCTCGGACACGAATCCACACACGCCTCACATCCGGTACACGTACTTGCATCTACTTTTGCAGGCATTGTTCATCCCTTTCCATTAGGTTATTAACACATGCTAAACAAGAGTGGCGAATTTACGAAATTTCAGCCGACAACTCAATAGATTTTTTCTATATTTGTAAAAATTTTTCGTTTTCTGCCGGCGGGCGAAAGTCGACCTATTATGCTTTTCTCTGTCTTTTATCTGGGGTCTCGCTGAGGCTGCGGGGGTTCTTTGCCGCCCAGGGCCACCGCAAGTCGTCGAGTCAGATGGTGAGGATCATATTGTGCCTTCCAATCCAACACCGGCTGAAATGCGCCGCCCTGAATTCGGCTGAGCACATACAGCGTCATAAACCGCACCGGCCAGCGGTTATGATCCAAATTGCTCGAAAGCGTCTGAATCAGGGTAAAGTCGCTCGAAAATTCAAGATAACTGATCTCCTCCATTATATGCACACGAAGCGGCCAATTCTCATCCGTCAGTACTCGGCGAACCGAATCCACCAGCAGCGACGGCTCAACCCGCGTATAGCCATAGTCCGCCTGCCCCCGGCGAAACGCCTCCTGTTCAGCCAACAGACCTGCAAACAGGCGCGCGGCCAGAATCTTCTGGCCTTCCTGTCCTTTGGCCAACGCATCCAGTCGCTGCAACATAAAATCGCGCGTCAAATTGACGCCCCGACGTCTCAGCGTGGCGCGAACAGGCGAAAGGTCCCGAAGGGCGTTGCTCACCGTGCCGTCTTCGTGCAGAACCGGATCCAGATAGACGCTAAACTCCAATTCGAGCGTGGCCTGCGGATAGCTCGCCAACAGACGGCGGAGTTTGCCGGTACGCAGATCCAGCGGAATAAAAATGTGTTCGTTGGGCTGTATCGGCCGATTGGGACGAAACCGTATCGTCAGCACGTCGGGAAGCTGCATTGTCAAATCGCCGCGCACCGCCGCATCAACCCGAACCACCCCCGTCAGCATCCCCTCATCCTGAATCAACAGGGGGGCGGAACTGTTGTTTTCGATAACCAGCCGCGCGTCAAATTCTGCGCCGTAGAGGATATTGCTGCTGTTGAACATCAGTTTGGCTGCGAAGCGCTGCCGCGGCTCGGTATAAACCGGCACAACACGGGAGCCAAACTGCTCTTCAAGCGTTTTCTCAATCGCCTGAGCAACCGGCGGCGTCAGATAATCTGCCCCCAGATCGGTCAAAAGCGATTTGGCTTTTTCAGCTTCAAATGTGTCCGCCCCCATGGCAATCGCACGACGAAGCAGATCAATCGCTTCCTGCCGATTCCCCTCATGACGATGCACCAATGCCATCGTAATCGCCGCTGTCTGGTCGCTCTGGGCCGACGATTCGGCGTATTGTCGGGCCAATTCATACTGCTCATTGACCGCCAGTGTATAGGCAAAAACAGCACGCACCCCGTGCCGATCCGGTGCCTGACTGAAGGCCTGATTGCTCCAGGCCAGGGCATTGTCCGGACGTTCCAGAATGAAACTGAAAAACCACGCCAGATGTTCGGGATAAATCGGCAGCGCAAGATCCTTTTCGCCGAGCATTTGTTCGGCGTTATCGGCGGCCTGTTCAAGAATACGGCGGGCCTGTTCTGCTCGACCCAGCTTGGCGGCGGCGCGACCGGCAACCGCTTCGAGCATCAGATCAAACGTCGTCTCGGAACGAAACCGCTCGGCAAGGTCAAGACACTGCGTCAGCAAACGAGGCGTATGATAACAGCTCAGCAGCCAGGGCAGATAGATGCTCTGATCGGTCTGTTGATCCGGAAAGCGGGACTGAAACACGCTGTCGGTGTATTCATACATCCGCGCCGCCGGCGCGTATAACTCGAACTGCCTGAGAAGATCCGCATATCGCAGCCCTGCGGACAGATCATAAGGATTGACGTCGATCATTCTGCGAAGATGAACGGCGTAGGCTTCAGGGCTGACGGACAACCCCTCGGCGGCATAGACCTCACGAAGCATCTGAAAGGCCAGATCATTATACGGATTCAGCGAATAAGCGTAATTAAACTGATGTCTGGCCGTCTCAATGTCTGTCTTTTCCATTGCCAACAGACCGAGCTGAGTGGCCAGTTCCGAGCCGAGCCTCTCGTTGACCGGAGCATAGCGGCGAAGCAAACGACCCAGCAACGCCTCGCGATCCTGACGGGTATCCAGTCGCGACAACATACACCGGATGGCGGACAAGGCAACTTCCAGATCAAATTGGCGTCCAATGTATGACCGCAGTGCGGAGGTCATGGCCTGCGAATAATCGGTTTGCCCCACACAACTCTCGGCGCCGATGCGCAATACTTGTTCCGGAATGCCCGCCGAACTGCGATCCAGCGCATCGGCGGCTTCCAGAAACCGCATGGCCAATTCAATACGGGAAGGGTCCTCACGAAAAATCTCTCGTGCGGTTTTGACAAAAACCGAGGCGGTCAGAGGCGAAAAAATTGCCTCCTCATCACCTTGTGCATACGTTTGGGGCACCATCCCCGCCGCCATTATTGCCGCTGTAAAAAAAACAACTCCTTGTCTGACCATGTACGGCCTCCGCAAAAAAAGTCCTGTGCATGCACCGGATACCGGAAATCCGCTCCGTCTTCCCTATTCCGGGGCGTTCGTTATCGCATATGGTAACTGAAATTCAAAACCCGCGGCTGAGCCAGTTTTTTATAATCATCCAAATCCATTCGTATCGCCAACTCATGTGTTCCGGCCTGAAACACGATAAACGTGTCTTGTTCCAGCGTTGCATCCATCAGTGTTTCCAGTCCGTACAGGCGGCCGAACGGCGGCTCGGCGCCCAGTGTGCAATCGTCAAATAGTTTGGCGATTGCATCTTCATCGGCCAATACCACATCGGCAGCGCCGAGCGCGTTCTTTAAGACGTCAAAATCGACTTTGCAGCAGGCCGGGAGCACGCATAAATAATACGTCTTGTCGGCCCGCACCACGACCGGTTTGGCCACCGCCATGCCCGGCACATGTTCTTCGGCGGCCATTTGCTGCGCGGTAAACACCGGACGATGCTGGCTCATCTCATAATGAACGCCTTGGGAGTCCAGAAATTCTATCACTTTCATAAGTCACCTCCGTTTTACAGTCAACAGGGTTTTCGAAGGCCACAATACACCCTATTATAGCCGGCCCGCCGTTTCCCGTCAAACCCCGTACCACAATTCCGGAAAAATGTTTGCTGCATTGCCCATCGCCTCTTGTTGTTACACCGATCTTTCCGTTTGGGTTGTTTTATTATGGCTCAATCACCTCGACAATTCAAATTTCCGCGTGCTCTTGCATTCGCCGACGCCGTGCCGGCAAAGTCAACATCACAACAGACAGGCCACCGGTACTGCATCTGAAAGCACCGCATCGAGAACTACTCCATCCTGCGGTTTTTTCGTCGTCGAGTGCCGACGATCAGTGCCAGCATCGGGTTGCCCATGGCCGCAGCCGCGGCGGCATACACCCCCACGCAGACGGCTGCTGTGGCCAACACCCGAACGACATCCATGCGGAACGAGCCAGGCAATCCGCCCAGTGCCGCCAATACCGCCCATCCGACTGCTGCCATGACCCCCGTCCCCAACAACGTCCTGGACAGCACCGACCAAAAGCGGCCATCAAAACGGATCCCCATCCGCCGATGCAGCAGCCATAACAAAATCCCGGCCTGGACATACGAGCAAATCGCCGTGGACAAAGCCAATCCGGCCGCCCCCATCGGCCAAATCAGCGTCAAATTCAGAATCACATTCAGCACTACCGCCATAACAGCCGTTCGCGCGGGTACTTTGGAATTTTTCAGCGCATAAAAGACACGGGGCAAGATCTGCTGAACAAAAAACCCGCACAACCCCAGCGCATAACAAATCAGTACGCCGCTTGCCAGCGCGGTATCGCCCGCAGTAAACCGACCGCGCTGGTAAATCGCTGCCACCAGCGGGCGGGCGATCAGAATCAGTCCCGCCGTTGACGGAAGTGCCAGAAAAATCGCCGCCTGAAGGCCCTGTTGTGTGGTCTCGGCAAGCCGGGCATCGTCCTGGTCGGCGGCCGCATCGCTGAGCACCGGAAAAATGGCCGTGGCCAGCGAGATGCCCAGAACGCCCAGTGGAAATTGGTAAAGCCGCTGGGCATAAAACAGCCCCGCCACCGAGCCGGCCCAAACAGGATAGCGTAGCTCTCGTCCCAGCATCACAAAAGAGGTTCCCTTCTCGACCGAGCCGGACAGACTCTTGGCGATAATATCGTCAGCCAGTGTATTAAGTTGAGTGACCGCCATCCCCAGAATCATCGGCCCCATCAGCCACAAAATCCGCTTAAACGCCTCCGAGTGGACCTGCCATGCCGGGCGCAGGGTCAGGCCGAGCCGCCGCATCGGCACCATCTGCATCCCGACCTGAATTACGCCGGCCGCAAGGACGCCGAACGCCAGCAAAAACACGTGCTGCTCCGGTTCCAGCCCCATCACCCAGCCGCCGACACACAGCGTCGTAATGTTGACGATATTCAGCACAATCGGGGCCGCTGCTGGTGCGGCAAAGTGCCGATGGGTATTGAGTATCCCGGCCAAAATCGCCTCGGCGCAGATCATCACCATATACGGCAGCATCAGCGCCGCTAGCACCAGCATCAGCCGCGTGCTTTCCAGCGGGGCATGAAACCGATGAATATACGCAATCAGCCCCAGCCCCGCCAGCACCACGCCCGTCAGCAGCACGACAATGACCGTAACCACCGTATGAGCCAACTGATAGGCGGCCGCGCGGTCCTTTTTGAGCTGATCGCTATAGACGGGGATAAACGACGAAGTGGCCGCACCTTCACCGAAAATCCGTCGGGCCAGGTTCGGAATCTTAAAGGCAATTACCCAAATATCCATAATCAGTCCGGCGCCGAGAAAATAGGCAAATGCCATATCCCGCAGCATACCGAACACCCGACTGACCACTGTCAGCATCGCGATCAGGCGAAATCCTTTGATCATAAAATCGGCCATTCCTTTCACAAAAGTCCGCTATTTATATCGGCACTGACAGCCATTGACAACAGTCCGGATTGAGCATAGCATATAACGAGACAAAAAACATCTTTATTTGCCTTGAGTCGAACAGTCTTTGGCGGCTGGAGTGTCAGTGTGTGACCCGCATTGTACGGCCCCGATGCTCTTGTGGGAAATGCATCAGAATAAGGATGGTTTCCCGCCGGGATATTAAATAATTCAAATTGAACGAAAATCGGATAAGTTTTGACATAACTATAGTAAATATAATATGTTACAGTGTTATGAAAAAGGCCATCAAATGGCTCGACCGAAAGGGCGAATCCTCAAATTTTCTTTTTAATATTTGTTTTTTGATCTCTCAAACAGGCTATTGGACCGTTTGGGTAAATAAATTATGCTAAACTTTGCCCCGTTTTTTCCGTAAACTACCTTATCAAGACACCATAAATGGAGAACAGAGTAATGAAGTCATGTTTGCCAGTAAGTTTCATTCTATCCTTTGTTTGGTTTTTTGGGGCGGCAGGATATGCCGAACCGGTTGAGATAACCCGCCACGAGCAGGAATACTCGACCGCTCGGATCGAAACCGTGCAGTACGACGGTACGCCGGCCATTGCTGTGCGATTCAGTGGGACCGACGATCTGCATTATTACTCCGACCCGGAGACCGCCCCGGCACCGGGGTTGGAATTGAAGGCCGAGGCCGAGGCTCAGGGGGTGCAGTTCGGCGCGACGTTGTATCCTGAGCCGAATTTGTTTTATGACGCCTCGCTTCAAAAAGAGATTGATGTTTATGTCGGTGATTTTTATCTTGTTTTTCCAATCGAATCATATCCTGAAAATTTACAAACACTTACAATTGATGTTCACCTGCGGGGTATCGCCTGTACGAGCAGGTTATGTCTGCCGCCGTTTGAAACAACGCTCAGTGCAGAGGTCGATTTTTCTGAGTCAGATGCATGGCCGGCGTTGGAGTTTACCCCGGCACTGACCGCTGCGGTCGATGCACCTGCCTCGGATCCCAAAGCGGCGCCGCTGATGTCTTCACAATCGGCTGCGGAAACGGTCGTGATGCTGCTGTTGGCGCTGCTGGCGGGGCTGGCGTTTAATATTATGCCGTGTGTGCTGCCGGTGCTGCCGTTGATTGTGTCTCGGATGGTGAACATCTCTAAAGAACATTCTTCCCGTCGGATTGCCCTCGGATTGACGTTTTGTGTCGGGATCGCAGCGTTTTTTATCGCGGTGGGGGTGTTTTCTTCGGCACTGCGGCTGACGACCGGGGCGGTCTTTAATCTCAGCGATCCCTATCGCTATGCGACATTTGACATCATTATGGTGGTGTTTCTGGTCGTTTTTGCGATGTTTATGTTTGATATATTGCCGCTGACGCTGCCGTCGAGCATTTCCGGCAAGACGACCGATGCCAGTACGTTCAGCGGTTCGTTCGGGATGGGGTTTCTGGCGGCGATTTTGAGTATTCCGTGCAGCGGGGCGATTCTGGCGGCGGTGCTCATCTGGGTACAGGCCCAGCATTGGCTGATGGGCTTTTGGGTGTTTTTGCTGATGGGCATGGGGATGGCGCTGCCGTATGCGGTTTTGGTGCTGGCGCCAAATTTACTGAATCGCATCCCCAAGCCCGGCGGATGGATGGATCAATTCAAAAAGGCGATGGGCTTTGCACTGCTGCTGCTGGCGATCAAGCCGCTCTCAGCCTTGCCCAAAGAGCGGATTCTGGATGTGGCCTCATTCGCGGTGATCGCGGCTTTTGTCGTCTGGATGTGGGGCACATGGGTATCATTTTCCACGCCGACGCCTAAAAAGTGGCTGATTCGCGGGCTGGCGATATTGATTGCCGTGGTATCGGCGCTTTGGCTGCTGCCGCAAAAGACCGACCTGGTTGACTGGGTCGCGTATGACCGCGGGCGGATACAAGCTGCGACTGACCGAAATCGTCCGGTTTTGATCAAATTTACCGCCGACTGGTGCACGAACTGTAAAATCCTTGAAGATCGGGTGTTTCGCGATCCACAGGTCGCCGAGGCGCTCAAGGCCGCCGACATCTTGCCGGTTAAGGCCGATACCACATTGGCCGATTTCCCTGCCTCGGTGGACTTGCAGCAGGTCTATGGTATTCCCGGCACCGTACCGATGACAATTCTGCTGCTGCCCAATGTGAATGAGCCGATACGTCTGTCCGGTATCTATGACAGGCAGGAGCTGTTTGACGCGATTCAAGGGCTTGATTAAACGCCGCCGGATGCTACAATATCGACCATGGCAAAGACAACCGCATCTATCAAGGTCGATCCGGCCCAGGCAAAGGCCCGCGTGCTGAAGATATTTCCCATTCTTCGCAAAGCCTACCCGGACGCGACGGTGTCGCTGGATTTTTCATCGCCGCTGGAGCTGCTGATCGCCACGATTCTGGCCGCTCAGTGTACCGATGTCCGCGTCAATATCGTCACCAAAGACCTGTTCCAAAAATATCGCAAGCCTGAAGACTGGCTGAAAGTCCCGCAAAAAGAGCTTGAAAACGACATTCGCTCGACCGGTTTTTATCGCAACAAGGCCAAAAGCATTCAAAAAACCTGCCAGGCCCTGAGGGATCAATTCGGCGGACAGGTGCCCCGGACAATGGACGAACTGCTTTCACTCAACGGCGTCGGACGCAAAACGGCCAACGTGATTCTGGGCAACTGCTTCGGCGTGCAGGGCATCGTCTGCGACACGCACGTGATCCGCTTGAGCCGTCGGCTGGGGCTGTCCGAGCACCGCGATCCGGTCAAGCTGGAGTTTGACCTGATGCAAATCGTGCCACAGACCCAATACGGCGGCTGGACGATGTTCAGCCATTGCCTGGTCTTTCACGGCCGGGCCGTCTGCAAAGCCCGCAAACCCGATTGTGCCGGCTGTCCTATTGCCAAACACTGCCCGTCGGCCAATCGCCCCGAATGGTGGTAATTTCCGGCTCTTGCTCTTTCGGGGCGTTTGGATATAATAAGTCTTTTACCCGATAACAATATGGATTTTTACGACTCAAGCGACAGGCAGGACGGTTTTTATGCAGGATGGACGATACGATTTTAATCGGATTGAGAAGAAATGGCAGGATGTATGGCTCAGCCAAAAGACCTTTCGCACGCCGGACGGCTCGGACCCGGCCGCGGCGGGCAAGCCGAAATACTATGTGCTCGATATGTTCCCATATCCGTCGGGGGCGGGGCTGCATGTGGGGCATCCGGAAGGCTACACGGCCAGCGATATTGTAGCCCGCTACAAGCGGATGTGCGGCTTTAACGTGCTGCACCCGATCGGGTGGGACGCCTTCGGGCTGCCGGCCGAGCAATACGCCGTCCAGACCGGCACACACCCGGCCCAAACGACGCAGAAAAATATCGACAATATGCGGCGGCAGATTCAGGCGCTTGGTTTTTCCTACGACTGGGACCGTCAGGTCGATACGACCGACATCGGCTACTATAAATGGACGCAGTGGATATTCCTGAAGTTTTACAATAGCTGGTTTGACGAGGTACAGCAAAAGGCCCGGCCGATAGAAGAGCTGCCCATCCCCGACGAGATTCAGTCGCAGGGCGATCAGGTCGTGCGGAAATATATTGACAGTCAGCGGCTGGCCTATGAATCGTATGCACCGGTCAACTGGTGTCCGGCCTTGGGGACGGTACTGGCCAACGAAGAAGTCGTCGGAGGCGTCAGCGAACGCGGCGGCCATCCGGTCATCCGCAAGCCGATGCGGCAGTGGATGCTGCGGATTACCAAGTATGCTGAGCGGCTGCTCGATGGACTGAATGAGGTGGACTGGCCCGAATCGATTAAAAAACTTCAGCAGGACTGGATCGGCAAGAGCGTCGGGGCGGAAGTGGATTTCAAGGTCGTCGGCCACGATGCGGCGCTGCGCGTCTTTACGACCCGTCCGGATACGCTGTTCGGGGCAACGTATATGGTGATGGCGCCGGAGCACCCCTTGGTTGAACAGGTAACCACATTGGAGCATAAAGAGGCCGTGACGGCCTATCGACAGCAGGCCGCCACAAAGAGCGACCTGGATCGAACGGATCTGTCCAAAGAAAAAACCGGCCAGTTTACCGGCGCCTATGCGATCAATCCGGTCAACAACGAAAAAATCCCTATCTGGATCAGCGACTATGTTCTCATCAGCTACGGAACCGGCGCAATTATGTCCGTCCCCGCCCACGACGACCGTGATTTCGAATTCGCCAAAAAATTCAATCTGCCGATTATTCAGGTGGTACGGCCTGATAATCCCGAATTGGCCAAAGAGGCGGCCGCAGAACGATTGTGTTTCACCGGCGACGGGACGGCGATCAACTCTGGTCAATTTGACGGCCTGAGCACGCCGGAGTTTAAGGAAAAAATCACAACCTGGCTCGAAGAAAAAGGTCTGGGCAAGAAGGCAATCAATTACAAATTGCGCGATTGGCTGTTCAGCCGGCAGCGGTATTGGGGCGAGCCGTTTCCGATTCTGCACGCCGAAGACGGGCAGGTCATCGCAATGGATGAAAGCGAGCTGCCGCTGGGTCTGCCGGATGTGGATGACTTTCGACCGACCGGCACCGGTGAGCCGCCGCTGGCCAAGGCGACCGATTGGGTCAATGTAACCCTGCCCGACGGCACCACGGCCCGGCGCGAGACCAACACGATGCCGCAATGGGCCGGAAGCTGCTGGTACTATCTGCGCTATACCGACCCGAAAAACGATGCCGCGGCGTTCGATCCGGAAAAGGAAAAGTACTGGCTGCCGGTGGATTTGTACATCGGCGGGGCCGAACACGCGGTGCTGCATCTGCTCTATTCGCGGTTCTGGCACAAGCTGCTGTACGATCTGGGCTATACGGCCTCGCCGGAGCCGTTCAAAAAACTGGTCAATCAGGGGATGATCCTCGGCGAGGACAACCAGAAGATGAGCAAATCCCGCGGCAACGTCATCAACCCCGACGCGGTGATCGATCAGTACGGCGCCGATTCGATGCGGCTGTATGAGATGTTTATGGGGCCGCTGGAGGCGACCAAGCCGTGGAGTATGCAGGGCGTTGAAGGGGTGCATCGTTTTCTGAATAAGGTCTGGCGGACGCTCATCGACACCGACAGCGGTGCGCCGACGGCGGCGATTCAAGACGCACCGGCCGATGAAGAAACGATGCGCCTGCTGCACCAGACGATTAAAAAAGTGACTGAGGACATTGAAGGTTTCGGGTTTAATACGGCCATCAGTCAGATGATGATTTTTATCAACCATCTGGCGCGGCAGACCGTTCGCCCGAAAGAGGCCGTTGAAACGTTTGTGCTGCTGCTGTCGCCGTTTGCGCCGCACATTGCCGAGGAACTCTGGCAGCGGCTGGGTCATTGCGATACACTGGCCTATGTGCCGTGGCCGACCTATGATCCTCAGTTGTGCAAGGCCAAGGAGGTGGAGCTGGCTGTACAGGTGCTCGGCAAAATCAAGGACAAGATTGTCGTGGCCGCTGACGCCGATGAGGAAACGATTCGGCAAAGGGCGCTGGCCTCGGACAAAGTACAGGCGGCTATGAACGGAAAAAAGCCCAGGAAAGTCATTGTCATCAAATCGCGCCTGGTCAATATTGTAGTTTAACAGGAGAGACGAAATGAACAATCCATATCCTTCAGAGACGGGCTGCTGCCCAAAGTTCGACCCGACATCCTGGGACGAAAAAGAGTTTCAGTGGGACGGTAAGCTGTTCATCAAAGACAAGGTGCGTTGTTTTATGCACATCCCGCTGAATTTCGGCAAGGTGATGGTGCGGTGTATGGACAAAATCGACAAGGCAGGCGCCTTTACGCCGCAGCCCCCGCTGGCTCTGTCGGATCACGTTTCGTCGTGGACGATGGAGCTCTATCTTGAGGTTGGCAAACAGGTTCCGCAGGCCGATAATGTAACCATCAGCGGAACATTTCTTTCAAAAGTGTTCGAGGGACCATACAAAGAGACACGCCTGTGGTGCAAACAAATGCAGGGGTGGGTTATCGCCAGGGGCAAAACAATCAAGCGGCACTTGATGTATTACACTACGTGCCCCAAATGCGCCAGGCACTACGGCAAAAATTATGTCGTCTATTTTGCGCAGGTCTCCTGAATGGCGCTGGAAATTGAAGCCAAAATCAAAGTCGATTCCCTTGAGTTGACGGCCGAACGTCTCAGGGCGGCCGGTGCGCGTTTTGTTGCCGAGCGTGTTCAGCACGACGTCCATTTTCGAGATGTTGCCGGCATGCTGAAAAAAAACCGTTGCGGACTTCGGATCCGCACCGAAACAGCCGACGGCAATACCGTTTCGATTCTGACCTTCAAAGGGCCGCGGCAGGGCGGCGCTTATAAGACACGAGAGGAAATCGAAACACAGATCGCCGACGGAACGGCAATGACGGCGATTTTCAATCGGCTGGGATATCAAACGTATGTCACGGTATCGAAAACGCGCCGTTTGTGGGAGCTGGACGGCTGTGAGGTTTGTCTGGACGATGTGCCGCCGCTGGGCTGTTTCGTCGAGGTGGAAGGCCCGGACGAACAGACCATCAAAAAGGTGCTCGGCCGGCTGCACCTGGCCGACCGACCGCACATCAGCAAGGGGTATGCGGCGATGATGGCCAAACGGATGCGAGATTAACGGCACGGCCGCTTAAACAAAAAAATGGCGGAGGCGAATGGGAGTCGAACCCACCCGGGACGGGATCGCCGCCCCACACTGGTTTTGAAGACCAGGAGCAACACCGGTTGCCTGTCACCTCCAAAGCGATGGGAAAAGTGAAAAGCGATAATAAAAATATCCGGCCGAAGGCCGTCCACACGTTTACCCTTTACCCTTTACCTTTTACCTTTTACCTTTTCACTTGTTGACTTATAGAACATCATAGCCGGTGAGCCGCCGAATGCAATACCCAGCCAGGCGGCCTCGTCGATTTCGGCCTGCGAAAATCCCATTTGTTGAGCCTTTTTCAGATGAATCTGCAGACACGGTTCGCATCGGGTCAGGACGCTCAGGGCGATATTGACAGCCTGTTTGGTCACCGCATCCAGTCCGCCGGGACGACCGGCCGAGGCCAGAAACTGCTGAAACGTCGCCTCCATCCCGACCGGGGGACTTGCTGTAGATGACGGACAGCAGCATTCCTGCGATGCGGCGGCAGGTTCAGTCGATTGAACGGATTGGGGGGTGCTTTGATGGGAAGCGATTTGTTCCGGGGATTTATCCGCTTCAGTACGGGGACGGCTATGGTCAGTTCGCAGACGGATGCGGCCGGTGCCGGGGGCGGCTGCTTGCCCGATGGCTGCTGCGGCGGTGATACCTGCATTGTGCAGACTTTTGAGCAGGGCATCGGCATTGTCCGGCCCGACAGCGATCAGCAGGCCGCCGGACGTCTGCGGGTCATAGAGCATATCCTCCATCAGTTCGCTGACGTCGGCGTCGCGGAAGACGGCATGGCCGCAGGATTCCTTGTTGCGTTCGATGCCGCCGGGCAGGATACCCGCCGCAACATAATCCAAAACCCCGTCCAGCAGGGGGATGTGGTCCCAGCACACCTCGACATCTACGCCGCTGCGCAGAGCCATTTCCGCCAGGTGTCCCATCAGGCTAAAGCCCGTAACGTCAGTGCAGGCATGGGCATTGTGCTGAATCATCAATTCGGCGGCGGTTTTGTTCAATTGCGTCATCGACTCGGCTGCGGCCTGAAGGCTTTGTGCGGCGGCTTTCCGGATTTGAGCGGCAAAGGCCACGATCCCAGTGCCCAGCGGTTTGGTCAGGATAAGCACGTCGTCCGGTTTGACGCCGGCGTTAGTAAAGATGCGGTGTTTATCCACCACGCCGGTTACGGCAAAGCCGGCCTTGAGCTGGCTGTCGTTGATGCTGTGTCCGCCGATAACCGAGACGCCGGCTTCGTGCATTTTGTCGATGCCGCCGCGGAGGATGTCGGTCATCACGGCGTCAGGGACTTGCCTTACGGGAAAACCAATGACCGACAGCGCCGTCAGCGGCGTGCCGCCCATGGCATAGACGTCGCTGACGGAATTGGCCGCGGCGACCTGGCCGAACAGATACGGATCATCGACCGACGGCGTGAACACATCCACCGTTTGCACCAGACACGTCCCGTCCGGCAGTTCATAGACGCCCGCATCATCGCCGGCGGCCGTGCCGACCAGCACGCGCGGATCGGCGGGGTCGGGCAGGTCGCGGAGCACGTCTTTGAGGAAGGCCTGGTCGATCTTCGAGGCGCAGCCGGCCTTTTCCACAAGCTGCGTCAGGGCGACCGGACCGGTTGGCTCGTCCAGCCGTTCACCGGCGCAGAGACAGATATTTTTCTCTTTGAACAGATCGCACGGACACGGCTGCTTGGGGTCGCAAACACAATGCCCCAGCCGCATTGACCGCTGCATCACGCGTTTTCGTCGTTCCATGGTACACCTCATTCTTTTGTGCCAAGGATTTCTTGTCGCGGCCGTCAGATGAACTCTAAAAAGACGATTCTTGTCTAAAACAAAGTGCCGCACCGTCTTCATAAAATATGAATCGGATAAAAGCGGAGGACACGACTATAAAACAGGTGGAATTATACCACGACAAGATGACGGGGGCAATTCAAGATATACAGTAAAAGCGCCCGCATTTTGCGAATTCGGAAAAAAATCAAAATAACAAACGAAAAAAGCCCCCGCTGCTGCACCAAGGGCTTAATCGCAAGTCTTTTTTTTAAGGTGCTTTATGTTTATTCTGGGGTACAGGGATTCGAACCCCAACTAACTGATCCAGAGTCAGTCGTGCTACCGTTACACTATACCCCAATAAGTGGATAAATGCCGTTCGAGATTCGCTTTGTTCAGGAGTAATACCGGAAAACCCTTCCCGGCGAACTGCCGATTACACTACACAAAACAGGACCGTGTTGCAAGAAAATTAAGGGCAGAATTTATTATTTTATCCTTTTTTCTTGCAATATCGGCCGCTTTTATTTAGATTAACCGAGTATCGGCTGGAGCGTGCGTTCTCCGGCTTGTGGAAGGATATTCTTGACATGCCGGACAAATCTTATTTACGGCGGCGTAGCCAAGCGGTCCAAGGCGACGGTTTGCAAAACCGTTATTCGTGGGTTCGAATCCCACCGCCGCCTGTTTGATTTTTCATCTAAAAACCCCGTTTTTGACCCCTTCGCGGGGTTTTTTCGTTTTTCCTTCTCGTAATCATAATCAGAAACCGAAAGACAGGCCGTCGAAAATCAAAACCCCCGTGTGCCTGTCAGCACAAAACCGGACAGGTTATGCAAAATGCCTCTGTTTTTGGGTTCTTTGGGAAATTTTCTTGACTTTCCAGGTTTTCATTGTCAAAATAGTTGTCGCTTAAGGAGACACAGCGAGGGTTGAAGACACAACCGGGATTGGTGAGAACGACACATCCAAACTCCCCCGCCGCAGGGCATGCGCATTGATTTTTTGAGAAGACAAAGGTGAGGTTCTTTCGAATGGACGACCAAAGGACCTGACAGACTGAAACCAAATTTCAGGAGTATGCCTATGAATTAAACACACATTTTAGGCGGACAATTCAAACGTAATTCACAATAAAATCACATAAAAAGGGGTGAAAAAATGTCTAAATTATCAAATCAATCACGTTTCATTCTTGCCGCTCTGCTCGCAGGCGTTGCGATGCAGGGGGTGCTCGTTGAACCGATCGGCGCCCAATGTCCCGAACAGTGGCTGTTGGGCAATGGCATTCCGGGTTTGAACGGCACGGTCAATGTGGTTTTCCGGTGGGATCCCGACGGCGCCGGGCCGGCGTCGGAAGTTTTGGTTGTTGGGGGCAATTTTTCAATGGCCGGGTCAACGACGGCCAATAACATCGCCGTTTGGGATGGTACGGCCTGGTCATCGCTCGGCGCCGGTATGAACGGACAGGTCTATGCGCTGGCCGTCTTTAACGGCCAGTTGATCGCGGGCGGCTCATTTACCACAGCCGGCGCGTTGTCCTGCAATCGCATCGCTCGCTGGGACGGCGCCACTTGGCAGCCGCTGGCGACGGGAATGAATTCAGATGTCTATACGCTGGCCGTATTCGGGCCGCGGCTGATTGCCGGCGGCATATTTACCACCGCAGGCGGCGCTGCAACGAACTATATCGCTCAATGGAACGGCTTTTCGTGGCAGACACTGGGACTCGGTATGAGCAGCTATGTCTATGCCCTGCATGTGCACGACGGTCATCTGGTCGCCGGCGGTAACTTTGCCACGGCCGGCGGAAATACCGTCAACTATATCGCCCGATGGAATGGTTTGGATTGGTCCGCTTACGGCGACGGCGCAAACGGCAGAGTTCGTGCCCTGACGACGTATGATGGCCAACTGGTTGCCGGCGGCGAATTTTCCAAATTCGGCGTTACGTCGTTTTCTTACATTGCTCGCTGGGACGGCGCCGCATGGCAATCGTTTGGTTCGGGGATGAATTCGACCGTTCGTGCTCTGACCGTTTATGCCGATGAACTGGTCGCCGGCGGTGATTTCACCACGGCCGGGGGGCTGCCCGATGGGACGGCGCATCGTGGCAGTCTGTCGGCTCGGGCGCCAATGCACGGGTTGAAACGCTGACCACCTACAACGGCCGACTCATCAGCGCCGGCAGCTTTACCGCTGTCGGCGAGACCGCCGCCAACTATGTGGCAAGCTGGGACAGCCTGACGTGGCAGACGCTCGGTAAGGGGTTGTTTTATGCCGGAACGCAAGCCTATGTCAATGCGTTGACCCGATACGACAGCGATCTGATCGCCGGCGGAAATTTTACGTCAATCGGCGACGAATCGGCCTCTTATGTGGCGCGCTGGGACGGCGCCCTCTGGCATCCGCTGGGCGCCGAAATTGACGGCGTTGTCCACGCGCTGATTGTCTATCATGGCGTCCTTGTCGCCGGGGGCGACTTTACGGGCTACGTTGCCTGGTGGAATGGGACCTTCTGGCAGCCTTTGGGCGGCGGCGCCAATGCAACCGTTCGATCGCTGGCGATTTATGACGGCAAGCTGATCGCCGGGGGCGATTTCTCCGTGGTCGGCGGCCCGGTTTTTGCCGATTTTATCGCAGCGTGGGACGGGCTTTCGTGGGAGGCGCTGGGGTTTGGCACCAACAACAGTGTGCGTGCGCTGGCGGTCTATGACAATGAATTGGTTGCAGCCGGCGACTTTACCGGCGCCGGTTTTGATACGGCCATGTATGTGGCGCGATGGAACGGTTCAGGTTGGCAGCCGGCCGCCGGAGGTCTCAACGCCAAAGTCCACGCCCTGACCGTCTATGACGGCCATCTGATTGCCGGTGGTGAATTCACCAGTGCGCCGGGGACAGTGGCTACGCCGGTCAGCAATATTGCCCAGTGGGACGGCGCTTCCTGGCAGCCTGTCGGGGCCGGCGTTAACTCACACGTGTATAGTCTGGCCGCGATGCATACACATCTGTTTGCCGGCGGGCTTTTTTATCGATCCGCAGGAAATACGACCAATTATACCGCCCGATGGGATGGCCGAGTGTGGCAGCCTCTCGGCAGCGGTACGAGTGATCGCGTCTTTGCGCTGCTGCCCTTTGGCAGCCACCTGGTTGCCGGCGGGCGATTTACTGTGGCCGGCGAAAACGCTTCAGTATATATCGGCCTTTGGGGTCCGCTCCAGCCCGGAGACCTCAACTGCGACGGTCGGGTGGATTTGCTTGATCTGGCCGTCCTGTCCGCCCATTGGCTTGAACCTTAATTGGCGGCAACCCCCTGATTCCTCCGCGAAGTTACCGGATTTTGCGGAGGAATCAGTTTCCGTTCAGCATAGCGGTTCGCGTTTCACGGCAACGACGAGATACTTGATTCGGGACACTCTGAAAAGAGATTGTCCCGGCCGGCCGATTTCGGTTATAATGGGCTTGGTTGGTTCATTAGGCGATAATCATCGGGAAGATTTGAGATTGCTATGAAAGTACGCGATGCCGTGATAGATGATGTCAAGGCGATGCACGCCTTGATTAGTTGTTATGCCGAGTATGACCGGATGCTGTTCTGCTCGCTGTCGGACTTGTATGAGCAAATCCACAGTTTCAAGGTTGCCGAGGACAATGGGCAGGTGATTGGCTGCTGCGCCCTGAAGGTGCTGTGGGAAGACTTGGCCGAGATCAAGTCGCTGGCCGTCGATCAGCGTTACTTCGGCAAAAAGGTCGGCACGGCCCTGGTCAAAGCCTGTATCGATAAGGCCCGGTTGCTGGGGCTAAATCGCATCTTCACCCTAACGCTGGAGCCGGGCTTTTTCGAAAAACTCGGTTTCAAGAAGGTGGATCGTCAAACCCTGCCGATGAAGGTCTGGAGCGATTGTGCCCAGTGTCCCAAGCAGGATCATTGCGACGAAATCGCTCTGGATTATATCCTTTAATAAGGCGGCCGTTATCGCAGGTTCAGGTTATGGATGGGGCGCAGGGTCGGTCGTCACAGAGCGAAAAACTGATTATTTATGTCTCTGTTTATCCAATTTGGCGTTTCTGGAAGAAGGCAATGGACAGGGCAAGGATGCCGGCGGTGTAGAAGGCGGTATAACCCAGTGCGATGAGCAGGTAGCCGGCCGGGACGACACCGGTTTCGTAGATGGCGTCGCTGACCCAGTAGATTTGCAGGTTCGGAACGAGCACCGTTCCGACGCGCGCCAAGAGGATGCCGATTTGGTCGAACAGTTCATAGGCCGGGTCGCTCAGGCTGCGGGCGGCAAATCGTCCGAATACCCAGTCGCTGATCAGACCCAGCAAAAACACCCCGACACAGCAGGTTAATGTGACCACCACATTGAAACGTGTCGAGAACAAGACCGCCAGAGCGACGATGGTGATCAATGCCAGCAGCAGCAGAATCGAGGCGTAAATATCGAAAGCCTGGAATTCATTTCCGGCTGGATTTATCTTCCATTCACTATCTACTACTGCAAGAAAAAGCACCCCCGTTCCCAGTGAAACCGCCGCAAGTGTGATGCCGGTAGCTGAAAAATGCCAGTCATAAACATAGTTCAAAAAAGCAGTTAAAGCAATCGTTATCAAAATGGCGCCGCCGCCGGCAGCGATAACGGTCCAGTCCACTTCATCGGAGGCACGTTCGAGCACTCCGTGCCGCACGGCCATCAGATAGGCCAGCATACCAATCAGGTGGGCCAGCGTGACCGCTCCGGTCAGGCCGACGAATTTGCCGACAACGAACACCGGACGGCTGATGGGTTTGGACAGCACGGTGGTGATGGTTCCGGTTTCGATTTCCTCCGTGATGGCGCCGGTAGCCGAAAAAACCGCAATGAACAAACCGGCCAGAAACAGCGTAGAAAGGCCTAATTCGCGGAGGAGTTTAATGTCTTCATCAAGGGTGTACATGCTGATGGTCGGTGCCAGGACCATCAGAAGCAGCGCGAAAGCGATAATAATCGCATAAACGGGTTGCCGCAGCGTCTCGATGAAGGTGTTTTTTGCGATAATCAGCAGTCGATTAAGCACGTTTTATCCTTAAAAAAATAGTTCTGTACTGAAGGAATTAAACCGTATATGATGCAATTTTACGTAAATTACCAATTTTGTAAAGCCGCTGCTTGCATTTTGCATCGTATGGCGTATAGTTTTCTTCCTTAACCATAGTAAAACAAGACCGAATCAGTTCACGAAAAATTGGGAAATAGGTTATGACAGGATCGTCGAGGAAGGCCGAAACGGTTTCACTTATCGCATTACTTGTCAGTTTTGTCTTTTTCGTTAGTACGCTTTTGCTCGGTGTGTTTCAGGAGGTGCTGGGTATTTATCTGTTCAGTTGGCTGATGCTGGCCTCTGTGGTGATGTGGCTGATGCTGCTGATCCAGTTCAAGCATCGGACGCGGGCTGAGCAGGAAAAGCTGGATATGGCCCAGCTTGCCAAAACCGACCGGCAGAAGACGATTTTTTCATCCGGCGGCGACCGGGCGGCTTTGATGGCGGTTGCCCAGAAACGTTTGGCGACGCTGGAAAAATGGTTTCTTCCTCTGGCCGGCGTTGCCCTTGCCGTCTATGAGATTCTCGTCGGCATATTCCTTTATCAAAACAAAGTCTTCGGTGTCGTTGAATGGTCGCCGGCCAATCCGCTGCTGGGGGCGGTGTTGATGGTGGTGGTGGCGTTTTTGCTGTTCTTGTTCAGCCGTTTTGCGTCGGGGATGAGCAGCCAGACGGACTGGAAGCCGCTGCGGGCGGGGGGCAGCTATTTACTGGCCGGGGCGGTCATCGGTTTCCTGCTGGCAGTCGGACTGGCGCTGGCACAGTTTAAATACGGCGTTTTTCTGCGATTTGTCGAAATCCTGGTTCCGGGCCTGCTGATTGTGCTGGGGACCGAAACGATTTTGAACACCATTTTCGATGTCTATCGGCCGCGTGTCGCCGGTCAATACAGCCGGGCGGCTTTTGACAGCCGGCTGTTGGGGCTGTTCAGCGAACCGGGCGGTTTTCTGCATACCATTGCTCACACCATCGATTATCAATTCGGTTTTCAGGTTTCTCAGACGTGGTTTTACAAGCTGCTGGAGCGTGCGATTCTGCCGTTGATTCTGTTTGCGGCGGTGACCATGTATTGTATCAGTTCGTTGGTGGTGATTGGCCCGGGTCAAATGGCAATCGTTGAGCGGTTCGGTTCGCCCCAGCCGGATCGAGGTGGACGAACCATCGGCCCCGGTATGTCGCTGAAGTGGCCCTGGCCAATTGAAATCGCCTATGTGTATCCGACAGACAAGATTCAGGAAATTACCGTCGGCTATCGCATCGAGGATACGGATGAGGCCAGACGAAAACCCCTGTTGTGGGGCGAAGAGCATTATCTTGAGGAATATGACCTGCTGGCGGCCGCTCAGTCTGAAACCGCAGACGAAGAAGGAGTTGTGCCGGTCAGTATTATTCGGGCCAATATTCCGATTCAATACCGAATCCGTAATCTTCGGGATTACCTGTATAACCACGAGACGCCGGAACAAATCCTGGAAGCGATCTGTTATCGTGAACTGGTGCGTTTTGTGGCCGGTTCCAAAGTCGAAGCAGAGGATCGGGCACGGCCGGGGGTGATCTCGCCAATCGGCAAGAATCTGCTGGGAGAAGGGCGTCTTGAGGCGTCTCGCGAGCTGCATCGCCGGATTCAAAATGCGGCCGATAACGCCGGACTGGGCGTCGAGATCGTGTTCCTTGGTCTTCAGGGGATTCATCCGCCGCCGCAGGTGGTGCCGGAGTATCAGGAAGTCATCGCGGCGATTCAGAATCGTCAGGCCAGTGTGCTGAATGCCCGTGCCGAGAGCAACCGGGTCTTGACGGAATTGGCCGGTTCGATTGACCGGGTCAACGAGTTGTACCAAAAAGCGCTGGCATTCGGGCAGGCTCGTGAGCAGGGCGACACGGCACAAGCCGAGGCGTTGCGGGTTGATCTGAGGGAATCATTCAGCGCTGCGCGCGGTCAGGTGTTCAAGACGCTCCGATTGGCCGAGGCCGATGCGTTTGTGCGGATCAATGAGGCGCGGGGGGAAGGGCTGCGTTTCGGCGGGCAGCTTAAGGCCTATACGGCCGCACCGGAGCTGTATCCGCGATTGCTGCGTCTGGCGACGCTGGAAGAGTCGCTGGAAAAGATTCGCAAGTATGTTGTGGTTGCCGATCCGCAGGACGCTCAGGTCTTTATCGTGGATCTCCAGGAGCGGCTGATGCCGTCGCTGTATGATCTTGATTTGGGGCTGGACGATCAATAAGCTCCGACCGACGACAAAAAAACGACGTGGTTGAACGTTGAAACGAAACAGAAGACAGACTGGTGTTGAATTCATATAAGGGAAACGAGGTATGAAGAATTTTTGGGTGTTTTTGAGCGTCGCACTGGTGGTGCTGGTACTGACACTGTTTGCAGTGGTTTTTCAGGTGCGCGAAACCGAAACCGTCATCGTCACGCGATTCGGCAAGCCCGTACGTCCCATTACCGCGCCGGGACTGTACTTAAAGTATCCGCTGCCGATTGATCGGGTTCATCGCTTTGATTCGCGGAGCCGGTTATATGAAGGCGTCCTTGAAGAGACCAATACCGCGGGCAACGAACCGATTATTGTCAACAGTTATGTGGTGTGGCGGATTGCCGATCCGGAGCGCTATCTTGTGTCGGTGCAGGACAAGCGCAGTGCCGAAGGGAAACTTCGCAGTCTGCTCCGTAACGCACAAAACTCCGTTATTGGCCGGTATTATTTCAGTGATTTTGTGAACACCGATCCGGGGCGGATTAAGTTTGAAGCAATTGAATCGGAGATGCAGACGGAAATTGCCGGCCATGCGTTAAGTCAGTATGGAATGGAAATTCAGACCGTCGGTATCAAACGTCTGATGATCAATGAGAGTGTGACCGAAAAGGTGTTTGATCGAATGCGGGCTGACCGCAAAGGCCGCACGGAGTCGATTTTGGCCGCGGGCAACTCGGAGGCCGAAGCCATTCGCAGTGAAGCCGACGCCATGCGGCAGGAGCTGCTGGCGGTGGCCGAATCGCAGGCCAAATCCATTCGCGGCGACGGGGATGCCGAAGCGGCCAAGTATTATCAAATGCTTGAGGCCGACCCGGAACTGGCGATGTTTCTGCGTGATATCGAGGCGCTTCGCAGGATTCTGAAAGAACGCAGTACGATTGTGCTGGGCGTGGAAACCGAGCCGATCCATCTGCTCAAAGAACTGCCCAAACTTCAGCCCAAAGAAACCGAGAATTAACAGGCAGGATTGTTATGGCACATACACATGAACCTCATCCCGCAGGTCCTGAGCCGCAGGAAACCCCCTCGCCGACGTTTGACGATCTGGATGCGGCCGGTCAATCGCTGACCAATGCATTGCGGGTCAGTTTTACGATTTTGAAGGTCATTATGGTGCTGCTGATCGTCTTGTTTGCGGTCAGCGGTGTGTTTCGCGTTCAGCCGGATGAAGAGGCGCTGGTGCTTCAGTTCGGCCGATTTCGGGGTGAAGGGGAACATCGCATTCTGCGGCCGGGTTTGAAATTTGCGTTTCCCGAACCGATCAGCGAGGTGATTCGCATTCCCGTTCAGCGCGTGCAGACACTGAATCTCGATTCGTTCTGGTATTTTGAGACCGAACAGGAGCGGTTGGGGCGAACGCCGCCGCGGATGGTCACCGGACCGCTCAATCCGCTTCGGGACGGCTACTGTCTGACCCGAAACGACCAGCAGACGGGACTGGCCGGTACGGATTACAATATTGTTCATTCGCGCTGGACGATTACGTATCGTATTCGCTCGCCGATTGATTTCTTCGAATCGATTTATATCCGTCCGCGCAACCCCGGCGAGGATGTGCTGGACGCCGCCGCGGAGACGGTCGAACCGCTGCTCAACAGTTTGGCGTCCAATGCCATTGTGGCGACGATGGTCAAATACAGTATCGATGACGCCGTGCGAAGCCGTTCGGATATCGCCGTCGATGTCCAAAATACCCTGCAGCGCAGGCTGGACGAAATTAGCAGCGGCATTGAGATCGACGCTGTGCGGGCCGACCGTATCGTCTGGCCGCGTCAGGTTGACGCTGCATTTCAGGAGTCCAACCGCGCCCGCCAGGAAAGTGAACAGGCGCGCATTGACGCCGCGTCATATAAAGAACGGCTGCTGACCGATGTCGGCGGCCCGCAAGCCGAGCAATTGCTTGAGCAGCTTCGAAACGGTGATCTGTCAGACAAAGAACAGATGGAACTGGTCAGCCACCTGGCCGGTCAGGTTCAGACGGTCATTTCCGAAGCAAGGGCCTATCGCATGCGCGTGGTTGAAGAGGCCAAGGCCAATGCCGAGTATCTGATGGCGCTGCTGCCGGAATATCGCAAGCGTCCGGAGCTGGTTTTGCAGCAGATTTATCAGAATGCGATTCAGCAGGTGCTCAGCGACGCGGACGAAAAGATTGTGATTCAACCGTCTCAAGAGGGCCACAGCCGTGAAATTCGTGTGCTGATCAATCGTGATCCGCAGATCAGACGCCGGCAGCCCGACCAACAGGGCGCTCAACGCCGCTGAAGGCGTGAATTGACCGGACGGATGACTAACTGAGATTAAAGACAGGCAAATTGAGAAAACCGTATGGGACATAAGCATCTAAATATCAAGACGACGGAGTTTGATCAGGCTGCACTGGCTGAACACGCCGCCACTGAAGGCAAACAGATGCGCGTCAGTCTGGCCTTGTTCGGGACGCTGGCGGGCGGCATTCTGATTCTCAACAGCATTTTGGTGAACCTGCCGCTGTTTTCCTGGCTGTACGGGGCGTCCAGTCGGGAACTGAGCGAAATGATGGCCATGGCCGGGGCGGTGCTGCTGGGATTGCCGATTATCGTTCATGCCATCCAAGGCGTCTTGCACGGCCATATGCATATGGATGAGCTGGTGGCGCTGGCGGTGATTGCGGCGTTTGCCATCGGCCAGTATGTGGAGGCCGGGACGGTGGCGTTCATTATGCTGCTGGCCGAGCTGCTGGAGACGCGAACGGCCCTGGGGGCGCGGGCGGCCATTGAGTCCCTGATTAAGCTGACGCCCACGACGGCCCATCGGCTCACCGCCGACGGCGTCGAAGAAGAGGTCAAGGTCAGTTCGCTGCGGGCCGGCAATGTGGTGCGCGTACGCCCCGGCGACAATATCCCGGCTGACGGCGAAATCAAACGCGGCCTCAGTACGGTCAATGAAGCGACGATTACCGGCGAATCGCTGCCGGCTGACAAGGTGGTCGGGATGCAGGTCTTTGCCGGAACCACGAATCTGACCGGCGTGTTGGATATTGAGGTTACCAAGGCCGGCAAAGATACCACCCTCGGTAAAGTTCAGCAGCTCATTATGGCCGCCGAACGGACGCAGCTTCCGATTATGCGGATGATCGATCAGTACGTCAAGTGGTACATTCCGACGGTGCTGATGATCAGCGTGATTATCTATTTCTTTACCAAGGATATGACGCGGTCTATTTCGGCGCTGGTGATTTCGTGTCCGTGCCCGCTGATTCTGGCGACGCCGACGGCGATGGTCGCGGCCCTGTCGGCGGCGGCGCGGCTGGGGATTTTGATTAAAAATGTGTCGCTGCTGGAGATCGCCGGCAAGATTACCGCCGTGGTCTTCGACAAAACCGGTACGCTGACGACCGGCCAGTTGTATGTGACCAAAATCGAGCCGGCCAAGGAGGTGGATCCGGCGGATTTGCTTGCTTTGACCGCTTCGGCTGAACAGATGAGCAAGCACCCGGCCGCGCGGGCGGTCATCAGTCTGGCCAAAGAGGCCAATGTGCATTTCACGCCCGCGGAACACTTTGAAGAGACGCCGGGCAAAGGCGTTACCGCAACGGTGGCCGGCCGGACTGTGCTGGTAGGGCGTGATACATTCCTGAAGGAAAAAGGGATTGATGTTTCGACGGTTTCGGATCCGTCGCTGCATGAAGAACAGGGCTTCAGCACCCTCTATGTGGCGGCGGACGGACGATGCATCGGCTGGATCGGTCTTCAGGACAAAGCCCGTCCCGAAGCCAGACAGGCGGTCAAAGAGCTGTTCGATTCCCGTGTCCGCCGCGTAACCATGCTGACCGGCGACCGCAACGAGGTGGCCAATCGGGTCTCGGCGGAACTGGGCTGCACGGATTACAAGGCGCACTGTCTGCCGCAGGATAAGCTTGCGGTAGTGGAAAAGATTCGTCAGGAAGGGCATATTGTCGCCGTGGTCGGCGACGGCATCAATGACGCCCCGGCACTGGCGGCCGGCGATTTGGGCATTGCCATGGGGGCCGCCGGCAGCGACGTGGCCATCAATTCGGCGTCAATCGCCCTGATGAGCGACGACCTGCGGCGTCTGCCGTTTTTAATGCACTTATCCCGAAAAACCCGCACCGTCATCAATCAGAATCTCGGCTTTGGCATTTTGTTTATCCTGATGGGGATTATCGCCTCGGCGCTGGGCTGGCTGCCGGTTATTCTGGCGGCGGTGCTGCATCTGGGCGGGGCGGTTGTCGTCGTGTTCAACAGTGCCCGGCTGGTGCGGTACGGCGAACATCTGGAACCGCACACCGGCGCGGCAAGCGAAAGCGGGTTTTCCGTTTGAATGGAAACTGTTTCAGTTTGATTTTTGGAGTGACCGATTGTGGTTTCTGATGAAAACACTTATGCCATAGAAACAATTGGACTGACCAAGATTTTTCCCGACTGGTGGGGACGCGCCAAGGTCGTCGCGGTCGAGGATTTGAATCTTCAGATTCGTTACAATGAGATATACGGTTTTTTGGGGCCGAACGGCTCGGGCAAAACCACAACTCTGAAGATGATTCTGAATCTGCTGCATCCGACCCGAGGCAAGGCGTTTGTGCTGGGCGGCAACTGCGATAATCCGGAGATTTCGACGCGGATCGGCTACCTGCCGGAAGAATCGTATCTGTATCGCTATCTGACGGCGCGGGAGACGCTGGATTTTTACGGTCGGATTTTCGGTTTGCCCCGCGAGGTGCGAAACGAACGTATTGAGACGCTGTTGGAAATGGTCGGCTTGGCGGGGATGGGCAATCGTCCGGTGGGGACGTTTTCCAAGGGGATGGCGCGGCGTATCGGATTGGCCCAGGCGCTGATTAACGATCCGGATGTGCTGATTCTTGACGAGCCGACGTCGGGGATGGACCCGATGGGAACGCGGCAGATGAAGGATTTGCTGGCGGAATTGGCGCGGCGCGGCAAGACCATTTTGCTGTGCAGCCATTTGCTGGCCGATGTGGAAGATATCTGCGACCGGATCGGCATTCTGTACGGCGGCAGGATGCGGGTGGAAGGCCCGGTCAGAGAGTTGCTTCAGCATCAGGATCAGACCGAGATTCATACCGGCCGGCTCAGCGAAGCGGCCCTTGAGCAAATTCAGGATATTTTACGCCGAGAGGGGCACGACTGCGACGTCCGGCGTCCGATGGATAAGCTGGAGACCTATTTTATCAATATCGTCAACAAAGCGCTTCAGGAAAAACAGGTCACCAGCGGCGCCGGGGTCGGTACGGGGATTACGGGCTTTTTGGCCGAGCGTCCCGTGGTGCGTTCACAATCGCTGCTGGATCAGCTTGTCAGCGCCCGCGTGGCCCCGGACGAACAACCGTCGGACTCGACGGCGGCCACTGAAAAAACCAAGCCGGAAAGCAAGCCGGAACCGAAACCGGAACCTCCGGCCGACAAGAGTCTCCTGAGCCGATTGACTGCCGCCAAGCCGGACGCCGAACCGGAGACCGACAAAACCGACGCCGCCCCACAGACGCCGACCGAGCCGATTGAGAAGGTCAAAAAAGACGTGCTTGAGAGTTTGATCGAGCGCAAAGGCAAGTCCGACGGCAGCACGGAGGTAACACGGCCGCAAGACAGTGGAGACGAACAAAATGCATAGTCTCTGGGCGATTGTACGAAATACCCTTTCGCAGGCGGTTCGGATGAAGGTGGCCCTGGCGGTCATTGTACTGCTGGTTGTGCTGCTGCCGCTGATGAGCGTTGTGATGGAGGGCGACGGCACGCCGCTGGGCAAATTGCAGACGTTTGTCAGTTACGGTCTCGGACTGGTCAGTCTTCTGTTGTGTATTCTTACCATTGCGATTTCCACCTATACGCTGAGCAATGATCTCAAACGCCGCCATCTGTATCTGGTGGTCACCAAGCCGGTCCGCCGCTATCAGGTTGTCGCGGGAAAACTAATCGGTATTTTGATTTTGAACGGCGTGCTGCTGGCGGTATTCGGCGCGATTATTTACGGCCTGACGCTGACCATTCCGAAGCTGGTGGAAATCGATGAAGTGCAGGACGAGCGCATCCGGGCGGAGTTTTACACGGCCCGCTCCGGATTGAAGGTCACTTACGATGAAGAACAGTTGCGCCGATCCGCTGAAGAACGGTTCAAAATGCTTCGCGACAGCGGCCAAATTCCGCGCGACATGAGTCATTATCAGGCCTTGCGGGAATTGCTGGCCCAGGAGCGATTGATTGCCAAGTCCTGTCCGCCCGGGCGATCCAAGCGATGGGATTTCGGGGGCGTTCGGCTCACAATCCCCGACGACTCCGACGCGATGATTTTTATACGCTTCAAGCTCGAGGCGACCACGGCGCTGCCGGACGACACAATTTACGGAACATGGCGGGTCGGGGACCTGCGTCAAATCGAAACGGGGCTGGATCGAGTCGAAACGCCCATTTATGAGGTGCAGCGTGATGCGTCGATACGCACGTATCATGAGTTTTCCGTTCCGGCCAACGCCGTTGCCGATGACGGATTTTTGTCGGTGGCGTTTTTCAATAATCCATCGTTGAATTATACGACGGTCATTCTTGACGATGTGGAGGTGCTGTTTCACAGCGGCACGTTTACCGGCAACTTTGTCCGGTCGCTGCTTCTGATTTATGTGCGGCTGGCCTTTCTGGCGGCGCTGGGGGTTTCGCTGACGACGTGGCTGTCGTTTCCGGTGGCCATTTTGGTTTGTCTTGTCGCGTTTCTGGCGGGAACGGCCAATACGTTTATTGTTGACTCGTTCGACGGACTGGGTGTGGCCATGGGATTGATTTACAACTTTACCCTGCGTCCGGTGCTCTGGATGCTGCCGCAATTTGACGGCATCTATAACCCATCGCATTATATCATCAACGGGCGTCTGATTGAGGGAACGTTTTTGGCAATGACGGTTTTAATGACACTGTTTGTCAAGGCTGCGGTGATTCTGCTGTTCGGGATGTGGGTGTTCAGCCGTCGTGAGATTGCCAAGGCGGTGGTTTAGAACCGATAGACGGGATGGATGGGTTAATACCTGTGTTCGAAAGGAAAATCACGGATTGACAATGACGAAAATGGATTTTTATCAGTTATCCAACGGCTTGACACTGGTGGGCGAACGGATGAACCATGTTCAGTCCGCCTCGTTTCATATGCTTACGCCGGGCGGCGCGTCCTGTCTGCCCGACGGCTGCTGCGGAGCGGCATCAATTCTGGCCGACTGGCTGTTCCGCGGCGCGGGAAGCCGCGACAGTCGCCGGCTGGTCGAGGCGCTGGACGGCCTGGGCATCCATCGCAATACCACCATCACCGCCAGCCATCTGACGTTCAATGCGGCGCTGGAAGCGGGCAATCTGGAGCCGGCCCTGGACCTGTACGCCGATATCCTGTTGTCCCCCCGGCTGGACGCAGCGCAGTTTGAACTGTCGCGCAAGCTGGCGGTTGAAGAATTGCACAGCCTTGATGATGACCCGCGCAGCAAAGTGATGCTGCTGCTGTATGAGCAGTTTTATCCGGATCCGTTCGGTCGTCCCGGCCAGGGCAAAGAACCTGAGTTGTTGACGATGACCGCCGACCAATGCGCCCGGATTGCCGGACAATTATTCAATCCGTCGCAAATCATTATCTCGGTGGCGGGCAATTATGAGTGTGAAACGATTTGTCGGCGTGTGGAGCAGCTATTCAGTCGGCCTGGCGCCGGACAGGCGCAGACGGTCAAGCCGGTCGTTCGATCGCGGTCTTATACACATTATCCCAACGACGGCGCCCAGGTGCACATCGGGCTGATGACCGCCATGCCGCCTATCGGGGCGGGTTATTATTACGAAACAATGGCGGCTGTTTCGATTTTGTCGGGCGGGATGAGCAGCCGGCTGTTTGCCGAGGTGCGTGAAAAACGCGGCCTGTGCTATTCCGTCGGGGCGCGGTATCATACGCTCAGAGATTACGCCGGTATTTCCTGTTATGCGGGGACCACCCCTGACAAGGCGCAGCAGACCTTCGATGTCCTATGGGAACAGTTTCAGCGACTCCAAGAGGGCGTCACCGAAGATGAGCTGCAGCGGGCCAAAGTCGGCCTGAAAAGTTCGCTGATTATGAAAAGCGAATCGACCAGCGCTCGCTCGGCGGGAATCGCGGGCGATTATTTTCTGCTCGGTCGGGTGCGCACGCTGGAGGAAATTCGACAGGGGATTGAACGCTTAACGGTCGATTCGGTTCTTGATTTTTTGAAGCAGCACCCCTTTGAAACTTTTACCGCCGTAACCATCGGCCCCAAAGAGATACGAGTATAGATGCCTATGGAATTCAAACACAGACAGCTTGACAACGGCTTGACACTTATCGGCGAAATCAATCCCGCCGCCCAATCGACGGCGCTGGGCTTTTTCGTGCGTACCGGCGCGCGCGACGAGTCGCCGGAAATCAGCGGTGTATCGCACTTTCTGGAGCATATGCTGTTCAAAGGCACCCAGACGCTTTCGGCTCTGGAGGTCAATGAGGCCTTCGACCGGCTCGGCGCCAAATACAACGCCTTTACCAGTGAGGAAAATACCGTTTACTACGCGGCGGTGCTGCCGGAATACCTCGATGCAGTTACTGCCTTGTGGGCGCAATTAATGCGTCCCTCGCTGCGCAAGGAAGACTTTGACCTCGAAAAGCAGGTGATTCTCGAAGAAATTGCGATGTATTTGGATATGCCTGAATTTCTGGTTTTTGATCGCGGACGGGAATTGTTTTTCAAGGATCATCCCTGCGGCCACAGCGTCCTGGGTTCCATCGAGAGCATCACCGATTTAACCGTCGATCAGATGCGCAGCTACTTTGCTCGGCGTTACGCCCCCAACAACATCACACTGGTCTGCTGCGGCCATTTCGACTTTGACCAACTCAGCCTTCAGGTCGAACGGCACTGCGGCTCCTGGCCGTTATCCGATGCGGCGCGCCTGCTGCCGCCGCACCAAGGCGAGCCGCACAAGGTGTATGACCAAAAGGCCGGCCTGATCCGACAGCATCTGGCTTTGTACAGCCCGGCTGTTTCAATGCAGGACGACCGCTGGTACGCGGCCAAGCTGCTCAGCGTGATCCTCGGCGACAGTACCGGTTCGCGTTATTTCTGGTCGTTGGTTGACCCTGCCCTTGCCGATACGGCATTTCTGGAGTTGGCTTCGATGGACGCTGCCGGGGCGTTTTGCAGCTATATCTGCTGCGATCCCCAAAACGCCGATCGGGTTGAGCAGATACTCAATACACTTTTTGCCGAGATCGCCAAAGACGGCATCACCGCCGAGGAATTGGAGTCGGCTCGCAACAAAGTCCTCAGCTCGGTGGCCCTTAAAAGCGAACAGCCCATGGGACGGCTGGTCAACCTGGGCTTCAACTGGGTCTATCGTCAAGAGTATATCTCGACGGCACAAGATATTGATTTCATTCGAGCGGTAACCGTTCATGACATCGAAGACATTTTAAGTCACTTTAACTTAAGCAGTTATACCCTGTATTCCCTCGGGCCGGCTCATCAATAGCACGACATGGCGGCGGTTTAATTGCTGCGGAAACATAATGAATTCGCAAGCCGAGGTGCCGGACGGCTTGATTTTCTCCGTGTGTTGGTCTATACTGACTTGTGATGAGTTTTATGACAGAATGCTGATCGGAGGGTCGGATGCAAAGCGAACATCAAAAAAAAATTGAACTGGATGACGACATCCTGCAATGTAAAGCCCAGTTGCAGAAAGTGATGCAATCCGCTGGGGGCGTCCGTGCCGAATCGACACTCGGTGCTCAGCCGCACACCGGCCAAGCCGGCCAGACCGTACAATCCGTACACCCTGCACATCCATTGCAACCCGAAAATAAAGACAATGCCAATCAAGAACAAAAACAAGATCATGACGCATCGGATCCGAAGCCTTCAAGTCAGGCGGTCGGCGCTCGAATCCTGCCGTTTGAGACGCTGCACAAGGGCAGCCCCAACAACCTCGCCAGCGACGCCGGTGAGCCGGACCCGCCCAGGCCCACTCAACCGGCGGCCGACATCCAGGCCGCACTGGAAGAGAACATCGGCCGGTTGAATGAAAAAATTCAGGAAATCGACAAACTCCAGGAAAGTAATCAACAGCTCAAGCAAAGTCTTGACGAATCGGCCCGATTTGCCGCCGACAAACAGCAGCGGATTGAGGATTTGGAACATCAGCTTGCCGAGAAAATCAATGAGCTTTCGGCCCTTAAATTTTGCGTTGAGGAATACGCCGCCACTCTGGCCGAGCAGGCTCAGCAGCTTCGCCGAGCCGATCAGCAAAAAGAAGATGTCGAAAAACGACTTGAAGAGCAGACTCTCGAATGGGCTAAAACGATAGACGCCATGAAAGCGGCTCAGGAAGCTGCGGCTCGCACGCTGCGTGAGCGGCAGCGCGAACTGGAATCGCTTCGTGCGGAGCTGTCAAGCGCCGAATCACGGATTGAACAGGTTGACGCCGACAATGCCCGGCTGCTGCGTGAAAACGCCGAACTGACGGAGACGATTGAAGATGTCCGAATGCAGCTTGGTCGGCAGGAGGAAGAATGGGCGATGCAGGACGCCGTCGATGACCAGCAGCCGGAACCGTACTGTGAGCCGTGCGAGGAGGTCATTTCCGAGGACGATGTACACCTTGAGCAAAAGCTGACCGCAGACAATATCCCACCCTTTGATCTGGCCGAACAGATTTTGTCCGAACAGCGCAAGGCCTCCTCCGCTCGCCGTCGTCAGCCGCAGCAATCCGGCAAGCGGACACCAAATGGCGCGATTGAACATGTCATGGAGCAGTATTTTTCGAATGCACCTTCGGCAGACGGTTCGTCCTCCTCATCCCGACCGCAGCGGATCGCACCGACCCACCGGTTTCCGATCCGTCAGGATGAATACCTGTCGGACTACCAGCAGGCGCTGCTCAGCGGCATTGTACAGAAGGATATCCAGCGTTTTTGCGGTCATGAAGCCGCGTCTGCTTCGATCCCAAGACCGTTCCCGAATTGACCGTTATGAACGCCGTAGTTGCTGAAGGGCTTCCGGACTGGTTTAACGCATTGATGCTTAATCCGTGGCTGTATGCCGCCGCGGCCGGGGTGTTCTTAGTTGTGTTTATCTGCGGCCTGGCGGGTCTGTTGTCGGGCCGAAAAAAAAATACATCGGTCGGTGCATCGGCCGTATCGCCGGCGGATGTGGTTTCCGAGTGCTGTGCACTGCTTAGCGACGATGCCAAAACAAACGGACAAGCCCGCACGGTTCTTCTGGCGGCCGGCAGCCTGCGCGATTTGCCGGTAACCGTGCCGGTCCATGTTGCGGTGCGGCTGGCGGATTCGCATAACTGTCTGTTGGTCGATCTGGATACAAAACGCGACGCGGTGGCGCACGTCTTTGAAATCCACGTAACAGATAGTTCGGCATTGCCCGCGGAAACACCGGTCAGGAATTTATCTGTCTGGCCGGCGCATTGTGTGTCAATGTTTAGTCCGGCCAAGTGGGAACAACTGCTGGCCGAGGCAAGGCGTACCTATGATATCGTATTGTTCAATGCCCCTTATCTCAATAGGCTTGAGCGGAACGAACAACTGGTGCGCTGTGCCGATGCAGCGGTGGTGTTTGCCGCGGATACGCCATCGGCCGAATCGCTTTGCCGATTGCTTTCGACCGGTTCTTGCCGCGTTCTCAAGATGAGGAGTTAACACATTGACAACGACAAAGACAATCGAAGCGGTAGGAGCGGACCTGGCCGGGCTGATTGCAGGCGATGTGCGAGTGGATGTCTTTAATCGCATCGCTTACAGTATGGATGCAAGCATCTATCGGATAATGCCGAGATGTGTGGTGATGCCGCGCACTGAAGCCGATGTCGTTGCGACGGTGCGTTATGCCGTTGAAAATAACATTCCCATTGCCGCACGGGGCGCCGGCAGCGGCGTAGCGGGGGAGTCTCTGACCGACGGCATCGTACTGGATATGCGGCGCTATATGACGCGGATTGTGCAGACAGCCGACGATGGATCATGGGTTCGGGTTCAGCCGGGCGTGGTATTGGATGAGTTGAACCGCCGCCTTATTCGTCTGGGGCGAAAGATCGGCCCCGATCCATCCAGCGGCAATCGAGCGGTCATCGGCGGAGTCGTGGCCAATAATGCCACTGGAGCGCATTCCCTGCGATACGGATTCATCAGCGACCACGTTCAGTCTCTGCGAACGGTATTGTCCGACGGGACGGTGTGCGATTTTCGCAATGGGATGCGGCCGCAAGACGGCGTCGAACCGGCGGTTCGGCGACTGCTCGAAGGCTGCCTGCAATGGCTTGAACCCAACGAACGGCTCATCGCCCAATCGCAGCCGGCCACGAAACGCAATCGCTGCGCTTATACACTCAACGGCGCGGTTGCCGACGGCGCCGTCAATATGGCGCGTTTGCTGACCGGCTCGGAAGGAACGCTGGGAATATTTACCGAAATAACCCTTCGCACAGTACCGTTGCCAAAGGCAGTAGGGCTGGTGCAGTTTGAGTTCGCCGGTTTTGAAGCGATGGCCCAAGCCGTGCCGATTATTGTCGAAAACGGCGCCGGCGCCTGTGAGCTGATGGATAAGACCCTGGCGGCCATGGCACGCGACGCACTGCCGCAATATCGCGATGTGCTGCCGGCGGACTGTGCCGCCACGCTGCTGGTTGAGCATTCCGGGCCGACGGTCGAGATGGTACGGGACAAGATCGCCGCGACCATCAAGGCGGTAGGCGACCTGGCGGCGCGAGCGACGGAGTTTCTCGATGCGCCGCGACAGGCGCATCTCTGGAAGTCGCGCAAAGACGCCGTGCCGCTGCTCAATCGCGGGTCCGGACAGGCCCATCCACTGGCGTTTATTGAAGACGTTTCGGTGGACCATCGACGGCTTGACGCCTACATCACCGGACTGGAAAACATCAGCAAGCGGTACCATTTTCCCGCGGCCTATTACGGCCACGCCGGCGACGGCGAACTGCATATCCGGCCTTATCTGGATTTGCGCAAGGCCGACGACCTGAAGGCGATGCGGCGCATTGCCGAGGAGGTCTTTTCACTGGCCTGGTCGCTGGGCGGCTCAATCAGCGGCGAACACGGCGACGGCCTGCTGCGGGCGGCGTTCGTTCGGCGGCAATACGGCGATGCGTATTATGAGTTGCTCAAGGGCGTTAAAGCACTGTTTGATCCGCACGGCCTGTTAAATCCGGGGAAAATCGTCAATGACGATCCGGATATAATGATAAAAAATCTGCGGGTCGAGTCGCTGGCTTCGGCCGCGCCGTTTACGCCGGAACTGCATCTTGAACCGGAGGTGTTTCGGCTGGAAGTCGAACAATGTAACGGCTGCGGGGTGTGTCTGGCGACAGGCCCCGGTATGCGGATGTGTCCGGTGTTTCGCGGAACAGGCGAGGAAGTGGCGACCACACGGGCCAAGGCGAATCTCATCGCGGCCTGGATGGCCGCTGAGAAGGACGGGCGGCCGCTGGATGATGCCCAATTAAAACGACATCTGGCCTTGTGTGTTAACTGCAAAATGTGTTCGATTGAGTGTCCGGCGGGCGTGGATATGTCACGCTTGATCATCGAAGCGCGGGCACAGATTGCCAAACATACCGGTTTTACGGCGGCGGAGCGGGCTTTGATTCACAATCGTTGGCTGAGCATCGTAGCCTGCGCGTCGTCGCCGCTTAGCAACCGAATGATGCGTTGGAGCGTCGTGCGATGGCTGCTGGAAAAGACGATCGGGCTGGATCGCAATCGTCCGCTGCCGCATTTTGAACGGGGATCATTTATACGCAAGGCGCAGGCCTTATCGGCTGAATCGGAGACGCTGAAATCGCCGATAGGCCATGCGGTGTATTTTGTGGACAGCTTTGTCAATTACAACGACCACAGCACCGGCAGGGCGGTCCTTGATGTGCTGCGCCGTGCCAATGTGGCGGTCGCTGTGCCCAAACAGCGTCCGGCCCCGATGCCGGCGTTTGTCTATGGCAATGTGGACAGGGCGCGAAAGGATTTGCTCTTCAATCTTCGCCGATTGGGTCCCTATGCGGCGATGGGGTATCGGGTGGTCTGTTCCGAGCCGAGTGCGGCGCTGTGTCTGGGGCCGGAAATGCATTTCATTGACGATTCGGATACGGCCCACAGCGTTTCACGGCAGACCGCGGAGCTGATGGCTTATCTGGACGAGCTGCTCGCCGCGCATCCGGAACTTCGCGGCCGACTCAAGACGAGTGCTCACCCGTTTTCAGGCAAACGTATTGCCTATCATACCCCGTGCCATCTCAAGCCGCTTCGGGATACCGCCCTGACGCCGCGATTACTCGGCGAGCTGTGCGGGTTGGAGGTGCAGGATCTAAACGCCGGCTGCTGCGGATTGGCCGGTACAGCCGGAATGCAGGCCAAAAACCGCGACTTATCGGCGGCTATCGGAAAATCCCTCAAGGAAGCCATTGACGCCTGTCAGCCCGACATCATCCTGACCGAATGCGCCGCCTGCAAGATGCAGATCGAAACCCTGTGCCGACACAATATACCGGTGCTCCATCCGATCTCTGTTTTGGCACAAGCTTTTGTCTGTGAATCATAATCGCAGGGCAGGCTCTCATGACCGCACATACCTCGAATGACCGTCCTGAGTGAAGCTGCCGCACGACTGATACATAAAAAAGAGGAGTAAGATTTTAGCCATTTGAAGCAGTGAACTCTTTCAATGCCGGCAGCTGGCCGGTTTTGAGATAGATTTTCAGCGCCTCTTTTACTGTATTCACGGGGTTTAATCCGCGTTGTTTGAGCGTAAAA
>JBNRMN010000063.1:0-110757 GCA_050309605.1 Anaerohalosphaeraceae bacterium | reverse complement strand
GCTTTCGTAAAGGACAAATAAAAAAGTTTGTCCGCGCGTTTGTCCTTTTGATATGAAAAATATGTCCTTTTCTGGAGTAATTTGGAGAAGACAGCAAAGGTCGCTTTTACGCATAAAACCGCATTTTTGACACAATATCCACGTTTTTGGAGTTAAAAGGGGAACGCGCCCGGCGAGATTCGAACTCACGACCTTCGGTTTAGGAAACCGATGCTCTATCCTGCTGAGCTACGAGCGCCTCTATTTTACCAAAAACCCCTATTACGGCCTTAGCCGTCGCCTGCGGCGTTTTCTATGGTGGATCAATATATCAAATATGCTCACTATTTGAAGTTTTTTTTCAAGACGACAGACACGCTATACCCTGCGATAATTCGGCGATGGCTCTTTGTTTTTTTAGTCACGGACAATCAATCCGTATCCGTGAGATTCCAGTTATGTTCGATGCCGGTATTTTTGACTGGAATTCGTGCAAGCAGGTATCATAATAGCGGTTATTCGGAAAGAAATGATGTGATGCAAGGCGTTCAAAATATGATGCGGCACGATAAAAGATGAATGGGGACCAGAATAAATTTTTATTTTTGGGAAAATTCATCGCCTCGCCCAAAACCATTGGGGCGATTGCTCCCAGCGGTTCGGTGCTGGCCGAACAGATGGTGCGCCTTGGGTGCATAGAAACCTCCCGCACCATCCTTGAACTGGGGCCGGGAACAGGGGTTTTTACCGCAGCAATCTGTCGTCATTTGCCGGCCGATGCCCATTTAATCACAATTGAGGCCAATCCTCATCTGGCTCTGCTGCTGCGAAAAAAAATGCCCGCCGTACGCACCGTTGCCGGCTCGGCCGAGCATCTGGACCGCATTATGAAATCCTACCGACTTTCGCACGCCGACAGCATTATCTCCGGCCTGCCTTTTGCCACATTTGAGTCGGCCCTTCAGGATCGCATCCTTTACGCGGTTCGACAAGCCCTGCGCCCCGGCGGCACGTTTGTCACGTTTTCCTATCTACACGCCCGGCCGTTGAGCAAGGCCAAACGTTTTCGGGACAAGCTGGAGCAGTTGTTTGCCGGCGTGGAAACATCACCGATTATCTGGAAAAATCTGCCGCCGGCATTTATTTATCGATGCCGAAAACCCGAGTGAGCCTCGGCTGACGGTCAGTCTTACCGTAGGACCGATCTCAACCTGTCCTACCCTCGGTCTTGCTGTTTGCGCGCAAAAAAGGCGCGAGGGTCGCGCGAGAAACAAAAGACAACTCGCTTTCTGTTTACACACTCGGCGGCCCCCGCATCAGGTTCGGGCCGCACGGTGGTATCTGTTTGTGGGCAAGTGCTTGCTCAGAATGCTGTTTTGGGGTACCGTTCATAGGTTTCTTCCGTTAACGATAAGTGCGACTGTGTCGATTCGAGTAGAAACGATTCTCATTGTTCTTCCGGCGGTCCGCGGCCGGCTTCTTTAACGCGATAAAATTTGATTTTGTTTTTTGCGGCTATCATTGTCTGCCCCCGGCAGTTGTTTTACTGTTCGATTCTGAGGTTTAGTATAACCGCATTCGGCTGAAATTTCAAGGAAATAAAAAGTTTTTATTAAGAAAAATTTAATTTTAATTGTAATTTTTGTTTTTGGTGTTTTTATCGTAGATATTATAAGACTATGTTGTTTCGACACGGTTATTTTTTTCTCTGTTGACCATGAACGGATTGTCACGAAAGCGTTTTCATCTTAGCGGTCGGGTCCAGGGGGTGGGTGCTCGACCGTGGATTTACCGGCAGGCGGTCGGGCTGAATCTCAGCGGCTTTGTGCGTAACGATACGTCCGGCGTATGGATTGAGGTACAAGGCCCGCCGGAGGCACTCGAGGCTTTTGCCGTGAGGCTGACTGATGCAAGCCGGCAGGATTTCCCGGCCATGATGTACATCGACCGCTGTCAGGTTGCCAAGATCGACCCGATTGAGGGCGAAAGCGGATTTCGCATTGTCCAAAGTGCTGTGTCCGGCTCGCCGAGTACCGGTGTTGCGCCCGATACGGCCGTGTGTTCGGCCTGCCTGACGGAATTGAATGATCCGGGTGATTTTCGGTATCGTTATCCGTTTATTACCTGCACCCACTGCGGGCCGCGTTACAGCATCATCAAAACCATACCCTATGACCGACCCAATACGACGATGGCCGAGTTTGCGTTGTGCGACCGGTGCCGCGGACAATATGAGGACATCGGCGACCGGCGATTTCACGCTCAGCCGGTGGCGTGTGCGACCTGCGGGCCGCGGGTGTGGCTGGCGGAATCGACCGGACAAACGCTGGAAGCTGATTCGGACAAGGCGATTGCCCGCGCCGCGGCGCTGCTGCGAAATGGCCAAATCGTCGCGGTCAAAGGGATCGGCGGGTTTCATCTGGCCGTCGATGCGCTCAATGATGCCGCGGTGCAGCGGCTGCGGCGGCGCAAGCGCCGGCAGGCCAAGCCGTTTGCGATGATGGCGGCGGATACGGAAACCATCCGCCGCTACGCCCAAGTCGATGACGCCGCCGAAGCGCTTTTGACCAGTCCGCAGCGGCCGATTGTCCTGCTGGATAAACAACCGAACGCCGCCATCGCCCCGTCGGCAGCCCAGGGAACACATCGGTTCGGGTTTATGCTCTGCTATGCGCCGCTGCATCATTTGTTATTCGCTGAGCTGGGCATATCGGTGCTGGTCATGACCAGCGCCAACTTTTCCGAAGAACCGCTGATTTGCGACAATGCGCAGGCCGTCGAGGAACTGGGCCAGATCGCCGACGCCTTCCTGATGCACAACCGGGCAATTGAGCGGCAGGTGGATGATTCCGTCGCACACAGTGTGGACGGCGGCCCGGCGATGCTGCGGCGGGCGCGGGGCTATGTGCCCGAACCGCTGTATCGAGCCGCGCCGAGTAAACGTATCATCTTCGCAGCCGGGGCGGATTTGAAAAACACGTTTTGCTTTGTCAAGGGCGACCAGTACCTGCTCAGCGAACATATCGGCGATCTGGCCGAGGGGCGCAGCTTTCGGCACTATGTCAAATCCGTCGCGCATTTTCAGCAGCTCTTTGAGACAGCCCCGCAGGCGGTGGTCTGCGATCTGCATCCGGGGTATTTGTCGTCGCAGTTTGCCGAGCGTCTCAAGGTCGAGCCGCTGATTCGTGTGCAGCACCACTGGGCGCATGTCGCGGCGGCGCTGGCCGAGCACCAGCACGACGGGCCGGTCATCGGGTTGGTCGCCGATGGCACCGGCTACGGCACGGACGGAGCGATTTGGGGGTGTGAGTGTTTGATCGCGTCGCTGACCGAGTTTTCACGGTTCGGGCATCTGGCGTATTTCCCGCTGGCCGGCGGCGACACCGCGGCTAAAGAGGCGATTCGTCCGCTGATCGGGCTGCTTTCGCCGCAGGGAAGATTTTCGGCGATTGAGCCATATCTGGACATACTTAACCGCATCGAGCCGGATGCGGACAAATTGAAGTTGGTGTGTATGCAGATTGAAAAAGGGCTTAATGTTGCACCGACGTCGAGCCTGGGGCGGCTGTTTGACGCGGCCGCGGCCTTGTGCGGAGTTGGGACGCATAATCGCTTTGAGGCCGAGCTGCCGATGGGGCTGGAGGCGATGACTCGCCCCGGCGTTGAGGACGCCTATCCGGTTGCCTTTGCGCAGCGGAACAGTGAGGTTTGGCAGTGGCAGTATGAGCCGATTCTTGACGGGATGATTGAGGATTTACGCCGCGGCACGGAAACCGGCATCATCGCGACGCGCTTTCACAACGCCGTCTGCGATGCCTTATGGCAATTGGCCCAAAAAGCCCGCGCCCGGACGGGCATCCATGAGGTCGCCCTGAGCGGCGGGGTCTTCTGCAACCGCACCCTGGCCCAACGCCTGATAAGACAGTTGAAAAACGATGGGTTTTGTGTATTATGGAAGCGTCGCACCCCCGCCAACGACGGCGGAATCGCCCTGGGCCAGGCCGCCATCGCAGCGGCAATGCTGGAAAAGCACTAAGCACTAAATTCTAAACAAAGTTGGAAAACGAAAATAGAAAAAAATGAAAACGAAACTTAAGATACGGCCTGAAAGGCCAATATAGCTTAGCCCAGCCCAACGGGCTGGGTGGCAAGACACGAATAACGCCCCAAGCCCCGACGGGGCCAAATAAAAATTAGAAATGGCTAAAACAGAAGACAATGATGAGTAGCAAAGCAAATAGATCGTCAGATTCCGTAGGTTTTTTGAGACAGGATTTGTTGTGAAATGAAAAGGATAATGAGAGTTATCGTATATCTTTCGTTGGCTTTGTCAGTAGTTTCGATATCGATAATGCCGATTGATAGTTATGCAGTGCGTTCAGTTGCCATCAATATGTTGATATATGGCATGCTTGGTTTTTTGTCAGTAATTTTTCCTGCTGCCTATTTCTATCTTAATCACATTTTCTTTCGCCGTGACGAGAGTATCGCTTATGTTGGCAAGACAGTTCTGCTAAGTGTTATCTTTCTTGTGCTTTTGACGATTATCAGTTCTCCATTGATAAAACAATTCAGCACGCAGTATTCGACGAGATTTACAAAAGTGGCTCAGCTCGGCCGCCTGTATTGGGATATTATGGATTATGCAACTGAACACAATGGCCAATTACCTTCTGCAACAGCTTGGTGCGAGTTGCTTTCTAAAGACGGAGATCAACTTTATGATGCTGTGCGTTTGGGTCCTTCTGGTGCCTATATCTGCCAAATTGCATTTAATAGCAACCTAAGTGAATTTAATTTGTATGGAATTCCAACAAATGCAGTGCTCCTTTTTACAGCAAGTGGAGATTGGAATCTTAGTGGTGGCTATGAACTTATGAGAAGCCAAAACCAAGGATATGCATATATATGTCTTGTTGATGGACGTATCATGCAATATCGTTTGAAAGATAGCAAAATTATTGATCTTAAGCATTTGCATACGAGGCCATTAATATTTGACTCTACAAAAGAAAAGTCTATGGCTATTACTTGGAAACCATAAGACTGTAATAGATAGGATAAATTTAATGAAACCTAATCCCGATTTTCGCGAATATTATAAAATCTTTTCTCTTATAACAAAAGGGGCATTGTGTCTTTCATTGCTCTTTTTGGTTATTTGGCGGACATTGGTCTTTTTCTCTGGCGACAATTTTCTTTCGCGAAATATGGGACATGCGTTAAATTTTCTCGTTTTTTCAATCGCGTTGTGCTTTTATGCTATCGTGAGTTCGATCTGTCTTATTATTTGCAATTTTTTTGTGAAATGTGAGAAATGGAAATATCTCAGCATTGTGGCCGTATGCAGCTTATTAATTTTACCGATACTGTGCACTATTTATAACCCTTTTACAGAAAGATTTAGATACCAAACATCTTATGCGGGCAAGTCTTCTTATCGTTTGAACAACTTGCGTAATACAATGTTAGAATACTCAGAGCATAACAACAATAGATTCCCATCGGCAGAAAAGTGGTGTGATTTGCTTATAAGAAATTCTGAGTATTTATCAGAGTTTGACTTTTTGATATTTCATCATGAATACTCCTGTAATGTCGCTTTTAATAAAAATCTGGGCGGTTTGAAGTTAAGCGAGGTTGCAGGCAATACTGTTTTGCTCTTCACGGCGAATGGGGATCGGAATCTTAATGGTGATTACGACCTCATGAAAACGTATCAGCGGGAGCAGGAACAATATGCTTATCTGTGTTTGGTCAATGGACGGATAGTAAGATATCGATTATCAGACGGTACATTATTTGAAATTCGACCGCCATCCAACGAAGCATTTTGGATTGAATCAGAGGATGACATAAATACGGTTGTTTGGAAACCCTAAGCTGAAATAGAGTTTCATTCTTAATGAGGTAAAGTTATGATGTAGTTTTGATGCAACTTTAGAATTTGATCTTGTTTCGAATTTAGTGCTTATGATTTAGTTTTTTATCCAAAGGATACTTTATGTGTTTAGCGGTTCCGGCGAGGATTATTGAGAAAGACGGCGATAAGGCGGTTGCGGATGCGATGGGCAATCGGTGGGAGATTCGTATTACGCTGACGCCGGAGGTGGAGGTGGGGGATATTGTACTGATTCACGCCGGGTATGCGATTGCCAGGGTGGATGAGGAGGAGGCGGCTAAGACGTGGGAGTTGTTTGAGCAGATTGCGGCGATGGAGGCCAAACGAGAAGGCAAAGGGTAAAAGGGAAAATGTAAAAGTGTGGAGCCGGCTGCGCCGGGGTGTTTTTATACCACCCCGTCCGCCTTCGGCGGCCACCCCTCCTTGAAAAGGAGGGGAACTACTTAAATAACCGATAAGGTTGAGGTTTTACGATGTCGATGGAACGTTTACAGATTGTACGAGAGCAGATTGACGCGGCGTGTGCGAAGATCGGCCGTCCGGTACAGATTATGGAAGTGTGCGGCACACATACGGTGGCGTTGTTTCGTCACGGCATTCGGTCGCTGCTGCCGAGGTCGCTGAAGCTGCTATCGGGGCCGGGCTGTCCGGTGTGTGTGACCGATCAGGGGCTGATTGACGCCGTGATTGAGTTGGCGCGGCGGGATGACTGCCTTATCGCGACCTATGGCGATATGATTCGCGTGCCGGGCACAAACGGCTCACTGGAGACGCTGCACCGCTCGAACATCAAGGTTGTGTTCAGTTCCGACAACGCCCTTGCCCTGGCGCGAAAAAACCCGGACAAGACGGTGGTCTTCGTGGCAGTGGGCTTTGAGACGACCACGCCCGCCACCGCGGTGGCTATTGAGCAGGCGCAACAAGAAGGGCTGGACAATTTCTGCGTTCTGTGCGGCCATAAGATCGTCGTGCCGGCCATGGCGGCGCTGCTGTCCAGCCGCAACGACAAGATCGACGCGTTTCTGTGTCCCGGCCATGTCAGCGTGATCATCGGCTCCGAGGCCTATCGCCCTATCGCCGAAGAATTCAAGCGGCCGTGCGTGGTGGCCGGATTCGAGGCCGCCCAGATTCTTGAAGGCATCGCCCGCATCTGCGGTCAGCTTGCCGACGAACACCCGCAGGTCGATTCGGTTTATCAGGCGGTGGTTACCCCGGAGGGCAACCCCGTCGCATTGCGATTGATGGACACGTATTTTGAGGCGTGGGACGGGCCGTGGCGCGGGCTGGGGGTTATTCCGGGCGCTTCGCTGCGATTGAAAGAGGCCTATCATCGCTTTGATGCGCTCAAGCGGTTCGGCCTGACCGAAACGCCAACCCCGGAACCGGCCGGCTGCCGATGCGGCGACGTGCTGTGCGGCCTTCTCGATCCGCCGCAATGCGCCCTGTTCGGCACAAGCTGCACGCCCGACACGCCCGTCGGGCCGTGCATGGTCAGCACCGAAGGGGCGTGCGCGGCCTGGTACAAATACGGCAAAAAAGATTAACCGCGAAGGACACAAAGAGCACAAAGAAAAAAAAGAAGTAAAAAACTCCGTGTCCTTCGTGAGCTTCGTGGTAAACAGCATTTTTGAAAGAGGATTTATGGACGAGTCAAGAAAAGTTATGTTGGCGCACGGCGGCGGCGGACGGCTGATGAACGAATTAATCGGCAAGCTCATCGTGCCGCGGTTTGCCAACGCCGCGTTGGGACAACTGAAAGACTCGGCCGAGCTGAACATCTCCGCCGAGACGCTGTGCTTTACGACCGACAGCTTTGTCGTCAAGCCGCTGGTCTTCAACGGCGGGGACATCGGCAAGCTGGCCGTATGCGGCACGATCAATGATCTGGCCGTGGTCGGCGCCAAACCGGCGGCGCTGAGTTTGTCGCTGATCATCGAAGAGGGCTTTGATATGGGGCTGCTCGAAGCGCTGCTGGACAGCGCCGCCTGCACCGCCCAGCGTGCGGGCGTGCCCATCGTCACCGGCGATACCAAAGTCGTCGAGAAAGGCGCCGCCGACGGCATCTACATCAACACCGCCGGCATCGGCGCCAAGCTGGACGGCGCGGAGGTGGGCTTTGAGCGGGTCTGCGTGGGCGATCACGTCATCGTCACCGGCACGCTGGGCGATCACGGCATGACGATTATGTCGCAGCGCGAGGGACTGGAGTTTACCTCATCGCTGGAAAGCGATTGTGCGGCGTTGAACGGGCTGGCCGAGCTGCTGTTCGAAAAATTCGGACGGGACGTCAAGTTTATGCGCGATCCGACGCGCGGCGGGCTGGCGGCGGTGACCAATGAAATCGTTCAGCACGTCGGTTTGCCGATGGAGCTGGACGAAGCGGCGATTCCCATCGACCGCACGGTTCAGGCCGCGGCCGACATGCTCGGCCTGGATGTGCTGAACATCGCCAACGAAGGGCGGATCGTCGCCGTTGTGGCCGAGGACGCGGCCGAGCGATTCATCGCCATTTGCCGCACCCATCCGCTGGGCCGGCGCGCCGCGATCATCGGAACGGTCGTCTCCGGCACCGAGCCGCTGGTTGAACTGAAGACCAAAGCCGGCGGACGGCGGGTGGTGCAGATGCCTTATGGACGCGAATTGCCGAGGATTTGCTGATGCACGAGATGGCGGTGGCTGAAAGTATTTTGCAGACGATTACGGAACAGGCCGAACGGCTCGGCGGAGCGCGTCCGGTGGCAGCGCGGATCTCCTGCGGCCAGTTCAATGCGCTCAATGATGAGACAATGCGGTTTGCCTTTGAGAGCATCAGTCCGGGCACGCCGTGCGAAGGCATGCGGCTGGAGATTTGCCACAACCCCCTGCAGGCCAAGTGTATCGAGTGCGGGGCGGTCTTTGCGTTTGACGTGTATCGCCCCAAATGCCCGACGTGCCAAAGTGCGCACTTTGATTTCCAGCCCGATGCCCCGCTGTTGCTGGAAGACATTGAGTTCGAAGACCCGTCCGCCAGCGACTAATCGCCCGGCATCAAACGGACGGTTCTCTGACGCAACCACCCCTGTCCGCTTCGCGGCCACCCCTCCTCGAAAAAGGGAGGGGTGCTAACAAAAGCGCGGCGGCGCAAGCCGCCCGATAGGGCGTCGCGCTGTGGGTAACGCCATCCGGCCTCGGCTTTTGTCAAGCTCTCCCCCTGCTAAGGGGGAGTACCCCGAAAGGGGGAGGGGGTATAAAACAAGAAAAATTCGACTCGGCGTGAAATGCCGAAAAGCGGAACCGGCTAAGGCCGGGGTTGAATGATACCACCCCGTCGCTTCGCGTCCACCCCTCCTTGAAAAAGGAGGGGAACACAACAAAAGCGCGGCGGCGCGAGCCGCCCGATAGGGCGTAACGCTGTGGGCAACGCCCCATCCAACCGCCGTAAGGCGGCCAACCAAATAAAAAGCGTCCCCCTATGCGCCGAAGCACATAGAGGGACGCTGAAAAAATCTATCCTGCGTATTTACAGCGACCGACGACGACGCAGCCAGCCAACCAGGCTGGTGCCGATACCGGTCAGCAGAATCGCACCCGGTGCGGGAATAACTGCAATATCCGTAGGAGCAAAAACGAACCGTACACCGATACCGTGTTTGCCATCATCGTCATGGTTATTTCCGGTCGCATTTGCTTGGCCAAATATATCAAAATAATTATGTTCAACTATCAACGCTGTATTGTCAAAGCTCAAGGTGCCTTCACCATCATAGCTAAAAATAAATGATTTAGTACCAGATCCGGAACTGTAATTACTCCATTCATCCAATGTTGTACCATCCTGTGCTTCCTGTCCAAGGCCATCCCAGATAAGCAAATCTGCGCCAAAAGTAGAATTCCTTAAGGCACTGATACCACTATAAGGTGCCAATCCTGACCATCGAAGCGTTACTTCTACATCTCTATTGGTATCAAAGAAAAACTGCTGGATGTTTCCATCTTCATCGCCGTACCAGCTTCGGTAGTCGTTTTCCATGACGAACTGGCCGCCATCGACATACTTTATTGTCATCTCAATTAAAGCACTCGGTGCATAGGACGCTCCCAACCAACCTTGCGATCTGATCTGTCCTGTATGCGATTCACTCCACACATTCATTGTTTCCGCAGCCATTGCCGGCACGACGAGTGCGGCGATCAATGAGAGTAATACGAGTTTTTTCATCATTTTCCCTTTCCATAGCACTATAGATATTCTATCAACGTTCGCCACAAGGGCGTTTACACACACGATTGAAATATACTGAACCCAAGCGGACGCATTGTGTCGTGCCGGGCGCGGATAGAATGAAAAAATTTCTCCCCTCACCGAAGCATTCTCTTCGAATTTCTCCCGGTCCGGATAGTTTTGTTTCCATTCACCCCGCAGGCTGCCGGACAGCGGCCTGGCCTGCTGTGACCTTCTGTCACTGTTGCGGCACGACGGCCGCGGGCAACAGAAAAGTCTTTTAATCCTTTAAGCGGCGGCAGAATCACTCTGCGTATTAAAGGGAGCTTCCTTTTCCCATTGGTGCGTTAACACCCCCGCTTCAGTCCTGTACTCGCTAATTATATACAACCAACCCTGAGAAAGTCAACAAGAAAATCAAAATGTCACGTTTTTCGTTTTTTATACGCGGTTATTTCAAAAATTAGCCGGCGATGGTTGGACGCGGTTTTGTCGCTTTTGGCGTCATTACAGCACTGCTGCTAGTACGCGATTACACTTGACCGCGTTATAATCCATCCAGTCGCGATAGGCGGCATTATCCGTATTCACAGTACCCATCGCCGTCGCAGCCAGCCGACCAGGCTCGTGCCGATACCGGTCAGCAATATCGCACCCGGCGAGGGAACAACACTGGCCGACGGCATCACAAGCGTATCCTGCCCGGGGAAAACAGCGTAGCCAAGACCTTTTGCCTTACCATCTACAATCTCAATATTGTAGGTTTTTTGAAGAGTGGCGTCGGCACTATACCATTGAACCGCAAGCTGGTAGGTATCCTGCGAACTGCCGTTCAAGTGCAGGTCATAGCAAATTGGATTAGAACTGTAAAACCCGTCCGGCGAATAAGCAATGACCGCACTGCCGTCATTATAAATCTGGCTCCAATCGTCAAGGGAATATAAGACTAAATCACCGTTATCAGTGCCCCAATAGTGGAAGTTACTGATCCCGGTCGATTGCTGAAATGAATTGTCACCACCCATCAGAATTTGCAGATAATAATGACCCGATCCCGTAGCACCGGCATAGCCGGACCATGTCCACGTTTCTGCCGCCCATGCGGGCGCAACGAGGGCGCACATCAATACAAGGAGTGTTTGCTTCTTCACGTTTCCTTCCTTTCGAACACAGTACGTCTAATCGATTACTATTTTACATCGCAACACAATAACATCATAGAATCAGTCCGCCCCCCGCGTCGCGGAAAGCAGCGACGCGGGAGACGAAATAATTACACACAGGATAGGTTGCAGTGCCCCGGCTCATCGGCCGCTCCAGCGCTGCCGCGCAGCGGCCGGGCTACACACCTACACCTTACCATTCCTGCATACCTAAAATCTTACAGCGCACGCCGACGACGCAGCCAGCCGACCACGCTCGTACCAAGCCCGGCCAGCAAAATCGCACCGGGAGCAGGGATAATGGTCACCGATAAATCCGTGACCAGCAAGCCTGACGGATTGTGCCCGGAGCCCGGTAAATTGGCAACCTTAAACATTAAATGGTTTGTGCCCTGAATCAAATGTTCACCGGTAATTGTAAACTCACTCAGATCCGAGTAATTGAACTCACCTTCCCTTGAATACAACGCATCGTTTGAGTTAATGAAGAGAAACCCCTCATTGTCGGTGGCCCATTTGCCCTTAATAACCACACGGGAAGGATCACCATTGACAACAAACGTCGTGTAATAGGTCCAGCTCGTTACATCGTCAGAAGTCTCAAAATCTGTCGGCGCAATCCAATTGGCGTTATCACCGGGGATATACCAGGGAGAAACAGCTTGAACCGCAATAGGGTCTCCGGTACTCTCGATGATAAATGTGTAATGAGGGTCAACATCGCCATAACCCAGCGGGTTGCCGTCATTATCCACACCCGTATTGAACAGGCCGGTAACAGCCGCCGTTGCCGGCACGACGAGTGCCGAAACCATTACCATAAACAGGAACTTTTTCATCATCACAGCTCGCTTTCTCAATTGATAATAAGTAAACGCTCTTCGATTCTCCTTCTCACTAAGAAGAAGGCCGCGGGGGCACACACCCCCGCGAGCGATTCATCACTTACAGCGCACGCCGACGACGCAGCCAGCCGACCACGCTCGTACCAAGCCCCGCCAGCAAAATCGCGCCGGGAGCGGGGATAACCGTTGCCGGTTCGAGATTAATATACGCTGCATCACCATTAACCAATTCAATCGCCAAACCATCAAGCAACCCAGTGTAATCAGATGCCCAACCGGACCCAGTCTCCCAAACAAGATATTTAACTTCTTTTTCCCTGTAATCTATAATCTCTGAGCTGCCGCTGGTCAAATAATCACCCCAATTGACCACATCTGTTGTTAAATCCTGCAAGGTGGGACCGCCATAAAAACCATACACAGTGCCATTCGTGGCATCATATACGGTTAACTGGTTAGTTCCTTCATCAGTACTCCATTGAACCCATTGATCCGCAGGATTGTTATAGTTATTTGAATAAAGCGGTTCAAGTGTGAAACGATCTTGATACCACCCGGTATCACCTTCAGGTGCCGTATAAACACTCAGATACCAGTCATAGTTGCTGACCGCTTCTTTCTTTGTGTACCAACTGATCCGTGCAATATCTTGAACTTGTACTGACTTTCCGAACAAGGATTGCGGCGTCAAATAAAGGGAAAACTTAGAACTGCCATTGGCTTGCCAACTTCCACTTTCGAAACCTGGCGCCGGATCATTTGTTCCGTACACAACTGCGGGCAATACATCATCAGGTGTGATGGTGAAGTAGTATGACTGCGCCGCCATGGCCGGAGCCATGAGTGCGGCCACCAGTGCAATGAGCAATAACTTTTTCATCTTCTTACCTCGCTTTCTCAGTAAATCAACATGACCATTTACATTCTTACCTTCTTACATTTCTATCGTGCTTATTTCTTCTGTTTCTTCGGTCTTGCTCAATAGGCACTTCTCCTTTCACTCCTTCGATTGGGTCAGCGATACGATCCCAAAACGACGCAGTGAATCAGACCTTCGGCCCGGAATACAACAGGAAAGGACCACGCCGCCGGCGTGTCGGATTGAACTGAAGAAAAATTCTCCCCTCGTCGAAGAATTCTCTTCACTGATTTTCTCCCTGTCCGGATATTTCATTTTTCATCACACTGCATGGACGCTGACTGCCGCGACCCACACCAGGGACTCTCCGTGGCCTGTGCGGCGTCAACAGCCGCGAAACTTCGATTCATTCCTCTTTTTTTCAAGCGGAGGCGACCACTGATCGCCGAAAGAAGGGACTTGACATTTTCCCGCACGATGCATCGCGTGCCTCTCCGCATTTCTCCAATTGACTGTAATTATAAACAGTCAATTAGGGGTTTGTCAACCAAAAAACCATGAAGTCCGAAAAAAGCTTTATTTTTTACGAACTCAAACGGACGGAAAACCGGTTCTATTTTGACATAACTATATCCCATAAAAGACGTTACACCACCCTAAAAAAGCCCATCAAATAGCTCGCCCGAAAGGGCGAATCCTCAATTTTTCTCTTTCTATTATGATTTTAGATCTCTCAAACTGGCCGTCGGGCGAGTTTGAGTTACTCAATCTCGACAGAAACCCTTTTGGTATAAATCCGCCGAGGACGCCATCAATCGACATGCTTTGTCGCCTTTTTGGCATTCTCGACGGTTTCAAGCCGTCCCTATCGGTCGCCCCGGCACTGCGGCCGGCCTACCTACCTGATCTTACAGCGCACGCCGACGACGCAGCCAGCCGACCAGGCTTGTACCCAGACCGCCCAGCACAATCGCGCCCGGCGTCGGAACCACGGAGATCGCTTCGATTTTGACGTTATCCAGCAGCATCCCAATGTTGTCGCCGCCGGCGCCTTCAAAGCTGATGGCGATATCCTGGGCCGAGGCGAGGGTAAATTGCTGCGTGAACAAGGTAAACGGAGCGTCTTTGGCCAGCGAATGGCTTGTCGAGAACAGTCCCACGTGCACCTCGACAAAGACGGTTTCCTGCTGGGTGTTGCGCTGGTTGCCGGCCAGCTCATACGACAATGCGTAGGTTCCGGCCTGCAGCGAAATCGGCCCAGAGGTCATCATCTTGCCGGCGTTTCCGGTCGAGCCGTCCATATCCACATACAGGCCGTTGCCGGGTAAAAAGTCGTGGAACCCATTGCCGATCAAATCCACCGTGCCGTCCGATACCGTCCAATTGACAAAGCCCGTATAATTGAGCTGTCCGACGCCGCCGTTTTCGGCGTTGAAATCATCAAAAAATACCGGGGCCGCCGGCGCCGCAACGGATACAAACGCAATCGCGGCAAGTGTCAGTGTGAGTCCTTTTTTCATCACCTTTCTCCTATGTCCAAAAATCATTCGTATAGTCTCACCTCGCCGCACACCGGCGAAGTTCTCTTACATCGGGGGCCTCAGCGCTGCGGCGCTGGGCCGGCCTACATTCCTACATCTCACAGCGACCGGCGACGACGCAGCCAGCCGACCAGGCTTGTACCCAGACCGCCCAGCACAATCGCGCCCGGCGCGGGAATCGGAGTAACCATCACCAACTGCGACTGCACATCGCCGGTCAGATCAGCATTGGCCCACAGGTTCAGGGCTTTGACATGCTGCCAGCCGGTAAGGTCATAACTGCCCAGATTGGCCTGAAACGCACTCAAAAACGAAGTCGCCGTGGTGCTGTACATCGGTGTCATCCCGAGCGAATCCCACACCGTCACCTGAACCTCATTGGCCGAATAGCCGCTCAGCGAACCGTTCAGATAGGCCGCATAAAGCTGTTTGGTGGTATCGGCCAGCGGCATTGTCGGAGCTTGACGAATCTGGTCTTCGATGGTCACGTAATACGTCTTGTTCAATTCGAAGACAACACCGCTCTGCACGCAGAAGGTGTTGAAATTGGACGTAATATGGTACGCCTGCCATTGGCTCAGATCGCCGGTGAGGTTCACGGTATAGGGCGATTGAGGCCAGGCGCCGCCTCCGGTCGTTACGGTACACGTCGGAGCGGCCAGACTCGGCGCGGCCCACACGGCCAGCACCGCAAGCATCAGCATCATCTTTTTCATCGTATTCTCCCGTTCTGAAATTAGAGTTCATGTCCCGTTTCAGCGGCCCCGACACGGAGGCCGAAACGACAACTCATGGGAGACTCCCTTCGTTGGGCAAACCCGGATGGATAGACCACCCCCCATTGTTTTCGGAAAGACGCTGCGCGCTGTTACACACTCAGATGGAAAACTCCTTTTTCCGGTGTTGATCTTTCCACACCACAACTCTCCGAAGGCGGTACTGTACCAAAAATCAATGCCGCCTGTCAAACGCTCGAGGGCGAATTGACCGCAAGGTCCGAAAAAAACGCCATAAAAAAACCCGGAAACGGTTTTCCGGGCTTAAATTTTTCATTTTTTTTTGGCTTATTCAATCGGCCAATTGTCCGTTCGAAACGACGAGGCCGGCAGCCCTTCGGCGTTGAACAAATTCGGCTGCGCCCAGTTTCTAAAGGCGTACCGCACCGCCACCGGGTTGGGCACGTCAGGGCTGGAAACCAGCACGGTATTGCGGCTTTCGATGACGGCCTGGGCCGGGACGAACGTGCGGTCGATGCCGGCAATCTCAAAATCGGTTAACGGCCCGCCCTGGGCGACCAAACCCGAACCGACATGATCAAACGAGACGCGGATCGCATTGCCCTGAACCTTCATGGACCGATACAGCGGCCCGGCATAGACCAGATCGCGCTGATCGTAGGTCTGTGCCAGTGCCCACAGGCTCAGCCGTTTGCCGACATCCCATTTATTTTGCGGATGGATGTCGTTTTCTTCGCCGATGTCCATCGTTACGGCCATGCCGACGTTGGACACGGCCTTGAGCGTCAGCATCTGGGCTTCGCGCAGCAGGGCCGAGTCAACCGCCTTGCTGTTGCCGTAACTGTACGGGGCAATCTGCACATAATAAAACGGAAACTGACCCTGTCCCCATTGGCTCCGCCAATCCCGAATCATCGCCGGAAACAGCGTGCGATATTGGATCGCACGGTTCCGATTGGATTCGCCCTGATACCAGATCGCTCCGGCAATGCGGAAGGGAATCAGCGGGTGGATCATCGCGTTGTAAAGCGCGGTCGGCGTATTCTGATTGACGGCCTGCTCAGCCGGCTGAGGCGGAGGCGGGACGGTCCCTGCAAAGCCGACTTTGTATTTCCACGTGCGGGCCACCGTAGCACAGGCTTTGACGTCAGCGCCGGGCGGGCCGATTCGCATATCCTCTTCGGTTCCGCCGAAACCGCCTTCGCTGCGCAAATCAATCACGCGAACGGCGATGACATTCGGGCCGACCCGCAACACAGAGGCCGGCAGCCGGTACTTTCGCGGCTTATCCCACCCGCGGGTGGTGCCGATCTGCACACCGTTGACCCACACGGTATCAATGTCGTCAATCGGCCCCAGATGCAGTTCAAGGTCATTACGCGCCCACGAGGGCGGCAGATTGGTCACCCGGCGAAACCACACAATCCCATCGACCTCTGCCAGTTCCGTCCCGCTCCAGAGACTCGGCAGCTCCATTGTCTTCCAGTCGCCGTCGTCATAGAGCGGATGGTGCCAGTTTTCTTTTGTGCCGGGATCAATGGCAGCCAGTGATTTTTCCCATTCGTCCAGTTCTTTTTCGAATCGGGCTTTGGCGGCCTGCTCATACGCTTGGGGGTTTTGGATGCGATCGAGCACGTCTTCAAAATCGCCGTGCGCCCGCAACGCCTCGGCACTGGTCCAGGCCTCGGCGACCGTGCCGCCCCAACTGGTATTGATCAGACCGATGGGCACATCGAGCGCCTGATGCAGCGCGCGTCCATAGTAATACGCTACCGTCGAGAATTCGCGCACCGTTTCGGGCGTGCAAATCTGCCACTGGCCGGTACAGTCGGCCTGCGGCTCAAGGGCGATATTTTTTTGAACGGTAAACAGACGAATGTGAGGAAAATCGGCGGTTTGAACGGCGTTTCGCGCCTCGTTGGTATTGAGTCGGCTAAACGTCCATTCCATATTCGACTGTCCCGAACAGAGCCAGACCTCGCCGATGAGCACATCGTTGAGGACAATTTCATTGTTGCCCTGAACGGTCAGCGTGTGCGGTCCGCCGGCGCGGGGGGTGTTCAACTGAACGCGCCACTGGCCCCGGTCATCGGCGACAGTCGTTGCGCCGCCCAGCCACTGCCAGGAACCTTTGACTCGAACCCGCTCGCCCGGTTCGGCCCAGCCCCAAATGACCACGCTGCTGCGCTGCTGGAGCACCATCTGATCGGAAAAGACCGCCGGCAGCCGGACGTCCGCCGACACGGTCGCAGCGGTCAGGCAGACGGCAAACAGAATCCACAAAGACCATCGCATCGTTCCCATAAGTACACACTCCTTAAACCTAAGTTTCACGTCTGGATTTTCGACCACATTGAATGGGATATATATTACCCTGTCGCCGGACAGGGAGCAAGCGTGTGTTTGGAAGTTCATCAGCCCGCCGGCGCATTTTGGGGGCAGGTTTTTTCTTGCTTTTGTCTGTCGTTTCTCTGATAATAATAAGCGTCTTGCACTCCTGATGAGTGCCTTGCGTAAACGGAGAAAACACACGTCCTGCACCGATGACACCCTGTGGATGCATCAGAAGTGGTGCCCAGGCGCCGGACAAATACAGGAGAAAACAGATGCAAAGTAGATCATTTCCAGTTTGTTCACTGTTTGGGTTGTTCATCGCGGCAGCGTTTACGGCAATGATGGGCGCCGAGGTACGGGCAGATTACCGGTTGTTTGACGATTTTCAGGACAAGCTGCTCGGTCCGGTCGGCGGGCAGGACGGCTGGATGTCCGGCAGCGTCAATATCGCAGTCGTCGCCGACCCGGACAATCCAGACAACCAATGCCTATATGTGCCGTCCGAGTCATCCATTCTGCGAAAATCGCTGGGGCTTGAATACGTCGGCGTCCTGAACGGGACAACGCGGATGCTCTTTATGCGACTGCGCGTCAGCCGCAAGCAAACCTTCAGCGTTGGGCTGTCGCATTTGACCTGGCCGTCGGAATTCAGCGACTTTGCTCCGGAAATCGGCATGGCCAACAGTGCACAGAATCTCGACCTGCGCGTCTGGGACGATGACGGCAGCAATTACAAGGTCTTAACCCAGTTGGCCGCGGATCGCTGGTATAATGTGTGGGTCCGGGTTGATGCAGCGCAAAACAGCTACGAAATCTGGCTCAATGATGTGCCGGGGGCTGACGCCGATCCGGCTGACAAGCTGGCCGGGGACGACAGCGATGAGGTCTTTGATTTTCGCTCCGGCAAAAACAGCGACCTGAAAACATTTCATATCAAAACCGCCGGCGGCGCCAGCGGCGTGAACCTCGGCCCCGTTTATCTGGACGACATCTGCCTGGAGCTAAGCCATGCACTGAATCTGTCCAATCCCACCACGGCGCCTGAGCCACTACCGGGCGATGCCAATCGAGACGGCTGTGTCAATCTGGCGGATGTGGCGACGGTCGCGGCCTATTGGATGACAGGGCCAATGCCCGCAGCGACATGGGAAGAAGGCAACTTCGACTACGATGACGCGGTCAATCTTGCCGACCTGCGCCTGCTGGCGATGTACTGGCTGGTCGGGTGTGCGCCATGGTAAGGGGCTATCGCCGGGCGACGGCGATTCGCTCGCAGCCGGCGAGGTCTTTTTCGATTCGGATATCGCTGAACAAGCCGGTCTGTTCGAGCAGGGCGCGTACGGCCTTGCCCTGTAAATAGCCGATCTCCAGCATCAGCGCGCCGTCGGGTTTGAGAAAGTCGCCGACCTGTGCTGCAATGCGCCGATAGACATCCAGCCCGTCAGCCCCGGCCAGCAGGGCGTGTTTCGGCTCATAATCTTTGACGTTTTTGTCCAGCGTGTCGTACTCGGCCTGACTGACATACGGCGGATTGGATACAATCAAGTCATAAGCCGGCGCGTCAAGGCCCTTGATAACCGGATCGAACAGATCACCGCACAGCAGCCGCACCCGTTCGGCCAGGCCGTGCGTTTCGATGTTTTTGGCCGCAACCGACAGGGCCGCTTCACAAATGTCGGCAGCGGTGACTGTCGCATCGGGGACGTTTTTGGCAACGGCCGCGGCAATGCAGCCCGATCCCGTACACACATCCAGCACGGCCTGCGGGCCGTTGCGCCGGCGCAGAAAATGGATCGCCTGCTCGACCAGCAGCTCCGTTTCCGGACGAGGAATCAGGCAGTCCGGCGTGATGGCCAGCGACAGCGAATAAAACTCGCACCGCCCTACCAGATACGCCACCGGCTCGTGTTCCGCGGCCCGCTTGACCAGGGCGTGCAGGGCGTCAAGCTGCGGCTTGTGCACGACACGGTCAAACAACGTGTAGAGCTGGATGCGCTCCAGTTCAAGGACGTGACACAACAGCAGCTCGGCACTGAGACGGGGGCTGTCGATCCCCTTTCGGGTAAAATACTCCGTAATCCAGTTCAGCAGGCGTTGTATGGTCCAGGTCTCGTTCACGGGCGGCGTTTTCACGGCGTTGACATTCGATTTAAGGGACTCCCACAAAACGGAATGTATCATATCGACTTGTCCGGAACAATGCAAATGGAATTTCAGGGCGATAAGGCTTCCTTCGCTTGTACGGGGGCAATCGGGCTATTGTCAAACGCGCGTTTGGCCGATAGTATGAATGTGGCTTTTTGAAATTGAATTTTTACGACACCAGAGAAGCGGATGACATTTACCCAATTATTGGCTTTAGTGCAATCGGGCGGCATTCGAGTCTGCGCCGACTCGCGGCAGATTCAGCCGGGCGATTGTTTTGTGGCGATTCGCGGCGTCCGGGCCGACGGTCATCAGTTCATTCCGACGGCGCGGCAGCGCGGCGCGCGGTATATCGTGGCCGAACAGCCGTCCAACGACGGCGATTGCGTCCTTGTGGAAAACAGCGCAGAGGCCCTCGGCCTGCTGGCGCAGGCGGCCTGGGGTAACCCGAACAGTCACATGACCAATCTGGCAGTGACCGGCACCAACGGCAAGACCACGACCGCCTATCTGGTACGGTCGGTCATTGAAACGGCCGGTGCATCCTGTGCCCTGATCGGGACGATTGTCTATAGCGCCGGCTCAATGACCGTGGAGGCTCTTTTGACCACGCCGGACGCACTGACCCTGGCTCAGACGGCCCGGCAGGCACTTGACAGCGGCGCACGCTATATGATGGTCGAGGCCAGCAGCCACGCCCTGAGCCAGCATCGCCTGGCGGGCATCGCGTTTACCGCAGCGGCCTTTACCAACCTGACCGGCGATCATCTGGACTACCACAAAACATCGGACAACTATCTGACGGCCAAAGCGTCGCTGTTTGAAAATCTGCCGCCCCACGGGATGGCGGTGCTCAATGCCCAGTCCGAGGCGGCCAAAGCCATCGCCGCCCGCATCAAGCGGCGGATTTTATGGTATGCCATTGAGCAGCCGGCCGATGTCATCGCTCATATCCATCGGATGGACGATACCGGCAGCGAATTCAGCATTCAATTCGGCGGAGTGATGGAAAAAGTTGTGACCCCGCTGTGCGGGATGCACAATATCAGCAACCACCTGGCCGCGGCCGGGTTGTCTCTGGCGGCCGGATTCAGTCTGTCGGCGATTAGCCAGGGATTGTCGGCCCTGCAGTACGTTCCCGGTCGTCTTGAGCCGGTGGCCTCACCGATGGCCGAGCGGCGGGGTCTGCGCGTGTTTGTTGATTATGCGCATACTGACGACGCACTGGCCAATGTACTCACGACGCTGCGGCCGATTTGCCGCGGGCGGCTGTGGGTCGTCTTCGGCTGCGGCGGCGACCGCGACAAGACCAAACGTCCGCGGATGGCGCGAGCCGCCGAGACGCTGGCCGATGAGATTATCGTCACCAGCGACAACCCCCGCACCGAAGACCCGCAGACAATCATCAAGGAGATCTGTGCAGGCTTTTCGTCCGATAAACGAAACGATGTCTTCGTTGAGCCGGACCGCAAGAAGGCCATCTTTCGAGCCGTTTCGCAGGCACAGCACGGCGATGTCGTCCTGATTGCCGGAAAAGGCCATGAAACGTACCAAATCATCGGTACTAAGAAACACAACTTCAGCGATGTTCTGGCGGCTCAGGAGGCGCTGGCGTGCCTGTAGCGGGAAACTTGTATTCCATGATCGCAACCACCATACAAAATGTTATTGCCGTGTTGGGCGCTGAGTGTTCGACCGCGATTAAGCCCGATACGCCGATTCGCGGGGCAGCGATTGATTCGCGCACGATCCGGCCCGGACAGGCGTTTTTCGCCGTCAGGGGCGAACACTTCGACGGACATGACTTTGCCGCCGAGGTCGCCGGCAAAGGGGCCGCCTGCATCATCGCCGAGCGTGCGATTGATTTGCCGTCCGATAAGGCCGTGCCGGTGATTGTAGTCCACAGTGTGCTCGGTGCACTGGCGACGCTGGCGCGGTGGTATCGCCGACAGCTTTCAGCCCATGTCATCGCCATGACCGGCTCGGCGGGCAAGACCACTACGCGCCATATCCTGCATCATGTGCTGAGCCGCTTTTACCGCTGTCACCAGGCCGTCAAAAGTTTCAACAACCATATCGGCGTGCCGCTGACGATTCTTGCCGCGCCGCCGGACAGCGAGATGCTGCTGCTGGAGCTGGGGACCAATCATCCCGGCGAGATTGAACTGCTTGCCCGAATTGCCAAACCGGACGCGGCCTGCATTACGCTTATCGGACCGGCACACCTGGAAGGCTTTGGCAGTATAGAGAACATTCTTGTTGAAAAAACATCGATCGCCAAAGGTCTCAACGCCGACGGCACGCTCTATGTCAACGGCGATCAGCCCGAACTGGCCGAATACGCTAAAACACTCGGATGTCGGGTCAAAACCTTCGGGACGACTGCCGGTTGTGATATTATCGGAACGGACCTGGCTTCGGACGGGCTGACCGGACGGCTGACGATTGAGGGCAAGACCGTTGACGTTCCCCTGCCCGGTCGGGCCAATTTGATGAATGTGCTGACCGTTTGGTCGATTTGCCGCGACCTTAAGGTTGCGTTATCGGACTTTATCGAGGCAATTCAGACCGTTTCGCCGATTCCCATGCGACTTGCGGCTGAAACTATCGGACGTATGACCCTGCTGAACGACTGCTACAACGCCAATCCCGCCTCGATGAGCAATGCACTGGAGGCCCTGTCGCGTCTGAGCGGGCGAACCGGACGGCGTGCGGTGTTTGTCGCCGGCAGTATGGGCGAGCTGGGATCACTTGCGGCCCAACTGCACCATCAGCTTGGACACCAGGCCGCACGCGCCGGCGTCGCGTGTCTGCTGGCCTGCGGACCGTTTGCGCCGCAGATCATCACCGGTGCGGCCGAAGGCGGGCTGGATGCCGATGCCTGCAAATTCTTTGCCGATACCGCCGAGTTGTGTGATAAATTGCACAGTTTTATCCGTCCTGCCGATATAATACTGGTCAAAGGCTCGCGGACCGCCGGTCTTGAGGCGGCCGTCGATGTGATCCGGCGGTTGGCGATGGACTAAGACCCGGCCTGCGAGAACAAAAACGCGGCAGCGCGAGCTGCCCGATACATGGCAATGCGATGGGCGCTGGACACCCGGCCGCTTGCGCGGCTCGGCTTGTGCGGTTCAATTCCCATCCTACGAACTACGAACTAAAAACTACGAACTAAGAACTATCCGTGATTTATCATCTGCTTTATTGGCTGCGGGACAGTTTCACCCACCGGATGGGGTTTTACGCTTATGAGGACGTGCTGTTTCGCGCGGTGCTCGCGGCGCTGACCAGTCTGTTGGTGGCGCTGCTGATGGCGCCGCGTGTGATTCGCTGGCTGATGCGAATGAAGATCGGCGACCGGCCCGAATTTCACCACGCCGCCCTCAACGAGCTGATGCGTCAGCGCGCCAATACGCCGACGATGGGCGGGATCATCATCCTGACCGCGATTTTGGTCGGAACGCTGCTGTGGGCCAGACTGAGCAATCCGTTTATCCACAAGGCGATCTTTTTAGTCCTGTGGTTCGGCGGCGTCGGCGCGGTCGATGACTGGCTCAAGCTGACCGGCAAGATCCGACAGCGCAGCCGCGACGGGCTCAAGCCGTGGGAAAAACTCGCCTGGCAATTCGGCGGGTCGGTGCTGATTGCGTATTTTCTGTACGGCGATTTTCAGAATATCGATGACGCCAAGATGTTCTGGCTGCCGTTTTACAAGCACGGCATCCCGCTGGCGATGTGGATGTTCGCGATCGTTACAGTGCTGTATATCACCGCCACCAGCAACGCGGTGAATCTGACCGATGGAATGGACGGACTGGCCAGCGGCTGCGTGGGCATTATGTCGATTGTGCTGGTGGTTCTGTGTTACATTGCCTCTGAATATATGTCCAAGGCGCACCAAATGACCTGGGCCAGTTATCTGCTGCTGCCGCATATCCCCGAATCAGGTGAGCTGTGCGTGTTTTTTGCTGCGCTGAGCGGGGCGATTTTCGGGTTTTTGTGGTACAACTGTCATCCGGCGCAGGTGTTTATGGGCGATGTCGGCTCGCTGCCGCTGGGTGCAGCAATGGGATACGGGGCGATTGTTACGCGAAACGAGCTGCTGCTGTTTGTTATCGGCGGCGTGTTTATGATGGAGCTGTTCAGCGTCGTCCTGCAAGTGGGCTACTTTAAATACTCCGGCGGCAAACGCATCTTTCGCTGCGCCCCGATACACCATCACTTCCACCTGGCCGGCTGGTCCGAGCCGCAGGTGGTCGTCCGCTTCTGGCTGCTGTCGATCGCCTTTGCCGTCATCGCTCTGGCGACACTGAAATTGCGATAATACGCCTCTTTCAACAGCCGTCAAATCGCTGTACAATTATCGTATGGTCAGACCGTTTGAGAAAAACCCAAAGGGATACCAATCACCGATATCCGGTTTTGTCGCCGGTGCTGCGGCGACGTTGGTTCTTGTTACCGGAACGGTTTGGCTTATTGCATTGCCCTGTGCTTCATCCCCGCACGACGCAGTCCCGTCGAATTCAGACAGGACAACCGATGATTCGGCCAACGACAACGCGACCGTGGTGAACCTGCTGGAGCCGATTCGCCGAAAATATGAGGTTCCGGCGATTTGCGCCGCCGTGGTCAACAGTGAAGGCATCATCGCCGTTGGCGCTGTCGGCGTTCGAAAACGGAGCACGGCTGTGAGCGTCACCGTCAACGACCTATGGCATCTTGGCTCCGAAACCAAGGCCATGACCGCTGCTTTGATCGGGCGGTTGGTTGAATGCGAAAAACTCCGCTGGGATTCCACGCTGGAAGAGCTTTTTGCGGAACTGTCCTGCCGGATGCGACCGGAAATGAAGGCGGTTACGATACTTCAATTGCTTTCGCATCGGGCCGGACTGGAGGCGAATTATGACTGGCATCAGTTATCTCAAATGAACACGCTTTGGGAACAGCGGTTTGCCGTTGTGCAAAAAGCGGTTTGCGACCCCCCACGACATCCTCCCGGCTCGACAGCCCATTATTCGAATGTGGGTTACGTTCTGGCCGGAGCGGCGGTCGAAAAAGTCACCGGCAGGCCATGGGAAGAACAAATGGTTTCGCTGCTTTTTGAGCCTTTGGGTATGACCTCAGCCGGTTTCGGCGGTACAGGTACACCCGGACAGCTTGATCAGCCGTGGGGTCATGACGAGAACGGCCGGCCGGTCGCCTTGAACGGGCCGGCTGCGGACAACCCCCCTATCCTTGGGCCGGCCGGGCGCGTGCACTGTACTATGGCGGACTGGGCGGCCTTTGTCATCGACCAGCTCAAAGGAGCGTTGGGCCGACCGGCTTTGCTTACCCCTCAGACCTATCAACGGATTCAATCCCCCCCTTTCGGCGATGATTTTGCACTGGGCTGGCTGGCGGTCAATCGCGATTGGGGCGGCGGAACCGTACTGAACCATACGGGCAGCAATACGATGAATTATGCCAACGTGTGGATTGCACCGAAACGTGATTTGGCCGTGCTGGTTTGTGTGAATCAGGGGGGCCAGGCGGGCTTTAAGGCCTCCGACGAGGCGGTCGGGGTGTTGATCGACGCCTTTCTTCAAGACCCCAATGAGCCGCAACAGGCTGCTGCCAACTCAAACTGATCACAAAACCGGATCTATTTTAACATAAATACAGTAAATAAAAAATGTTACAGTGTTCTAACAGAGTCCATAAAATGGCTCGCCCGAAAGGACGAATCCTCAATTTTGCTCTTTCATCTTTGATTGTTGATCTTTCAAACAGACCATCGGTAGGCGATATAGACGATATAGACCGCCAGAAGGATTACGCCTTCGATTCGCGAGAGGGTAAAACGGCTCCACATCAGCGGCAAAATCAGTACGGCGGCTCCCAGCATCACCGCGGCATCAATGCCGGTCAGTCCCGCGACGGAAAAAGGCACGATAGCGGAAGATAAGCCCAGTATGGCCAGTAGATTAAAGATATTTGAGCCGACGATATTGCCCACGGCGATATCCGGCTGTTTACGGGCGGCCGCGACCACCGAGGTGGCCAGTTCCGGCAGGCTTGTACCCGCGCTGACAAGGGTCAGGCCGATGAGTGTTTCAGACAAGCCGATCAGTCGGGCCAGCCGCACCGCCCCTTCGACCAGGAATTTTGAGCCGAGCACCAGCAGCATAAGCCCCACAAGAACCGCCCCGATGCTGACCCATCCGGCACGACTCGAACGCAAGGAGGGCTTGCCAAGCATGTGTTCGACCTGATCGGACAGGCTGTCGTCCGGGCAGCGTCGGGCCAGATAAAACGAGAACACCGTATAGGCGACGATGCCGGAACTTAACAACAGACCTTCGAGACGGCTCAGGGCCTGATCGTGCAGGACCGCGACGCCGACCAGCGAAGCAGCGATCATAATCGGCATATCCACACGAATGATCCGGGCGGTTATATGAATTGGGCAAATCAGAGCGGATAAGCCTAAAATCACGGCCAGATTGAAGATATTCGAACCGACCACGTTGGCCGCGGCGATATGACCCGACCCGTCCAGGGCCGCCTGGAGACTGACGGTCAATTCCGGGGCACTGGTGCCGAAAGCGACAATCGTCAGCCCGATGACCAGCGGCCCGACGCCCAGTCGCTGGGCGATGACCACAGCCCCCTTGACCAGCATTTCCGCCCCGATATACAGCAGCGCCAAACCCACACTCAGCAACAGCCATATCATACCCATACCCTTGTTTGTCCGCCGCAGCGGTTTTTTCTGTTCGAACTCGACAAGAACGTCTATAATGATAGTGTTTTTCGTTCAGAATCATACAGGAATTTATTGTGCTGACAGAAACGACAAGTAACGACAAGACCCGCGAGGCATTTCGGGCGGAACTGGCCCGTAAAGCGGATCTTGCCGGTCAGGAACTGGGACGGATACTGGACGCCCAGACGGGGATTCCGCTGCGGCTGCTAAAAGCGATGCGTTATATGCTCCAGGGCGGCGGCAAGCGGATTCGCGCAGCACTGGTGCTGTGGTGCAGTGAATTGACGTCCGGCCGGATTACCGATGCAGCCCGTATCGCCGCGGCGGCGATTGAAATGGTGCATACGTATTCGCTGATTCACGACGATCTGCCGGCGATGGACGATGATGATATGCGTCGCGGCCGGCCCAGTTGTCATAAACAGTTTGACGAGGCGACAGCGATTCTGGCCGGCGACGGGCTGTTGACGCTGGCCTTTGAGCTGCCGGCGCGCCATATTGACGATGCTCAGGTCGCGGTGCGGATGATTCGCACACTGGCTGAGGCGGCCGGGCCGAGCGGGATGATCGCCGGGCAAATGGCGGATTTGGAAAGCGAAAACGCCGCCGGAACGATGGACCGATTGCGGTATATCCATATCCACAAGACCGCCAAGATGTTTTCTGCGGCTGCGGGATTGGGGGCGATTGCGGGCAATGCCTCCGAGCGGGACTTGACGGCCCTGCTGGAATACGGTCTGAAAATCGGGCTGGGGTTTCAGATTGCCGATGATTTGCTTGATGTGTCCGCCAGTAGTGAACAACTCGGCAAAACCGCCGGCAAGGACGCCGCCCAGGGCAAACTGACGTATCCGTCCCTGGTCGGGGCGGATGAATCGCGCGTGCTGCTGCGTCGGGTAACCAACGAGGCGATAGAGGCCGTTGGGCATTTCGGCCCGCGCGCCGATATCCTGCGGCAGCTTGCGATGGAAATGCTGAATCGAAAAAATTAACCGATAAGACGAATGAAAAATTCTATTGCATTGGGGTTGGTCTCAGCGGTATGCATAATGGGCGGATGTATGGAGCAGGATGATCGAACGATGACGTTTGCTTTGCTGGCGGATGTGCAATATGCCCAAAAGCCGACCGCCGACGGACGGTATTATGCCCAGGCAAAAGATCGGCTTGCCGAATGTGTCGCAACCCTGAACGCGCAGCAGCCCGGACCGGCGTTTGTGATGCAACTGGGCGATTTGATCGACGGCGGCGACCAGGCGCACGACGAATTAACCGCAGCGGCGGCGATTTATCATCGGCTGCGAATGCCGCGGTATCATGTGCTCGGCAACCATGACTTTGACGGGCTGAGGCGCGAACAGACGCTGGCAATCCTGGCGATGGAGCGTGCGTATTATGCGTTTGACCGAAACGGATGGCGGTTTGTGGTGCTGGATACACAGGATGTTGCGGTCCAGGGCGGCTGGGGACAAGACAGCAAGCCGTACCAAACGGCCTCGGCGATGCTTGAGTCGCTGCGCCGTCAGGGCGCGGACAATGCCCAGCCGTATAACGGCGCGGCAGGCGACGCGCAGTTAGCCTGGCTGGATGAGGTCTTGACAGACGCGGACGCCAAGACGATGCCGGCGGTGGTGTTCGGGCATCTGCCGCTGGTTCCGTTCGGCGAAAAGCACACGCTCTGGAATGCTGAAGCGGTGGTCGCACTGCTGGAACGCCATCCGTGTGTCAAGGCGTATGTTTGCGGCCACACCCATCGCGGCGGCCGGCTGCGGCAAAACGGTATTGAATATATATCGCTGGAGGCGGTGGTTGAACATGCCGATCAGGCGGCGGTGTGGTACACGGTTGATTTGACGTCCTCGGCGATAGACATAAAAGCGGTTGGTACGGCACAGCGCTGGACGCTGCCGCTGCAATGAAATGATAAATGATAAACGATTTTGAGCAGAATTGAACGATATGACAACATTACTTGATACAATAAACGGGCCGGATGATTTGCAGTCGCTGACGGTCGATCAGTTGACACAACTGGCCGAGGAAATACGTCAGGTCATCACGCATTCGGTCAGCCGCACCGGCGGACATCTGGCCAGTAACCTGGGAGTGGTGGAATTGACGATTGCAATGCACCGCGCGTTCGATTTCCATCGGGATCGTCTGTTGTGGGATGTGGGGCATCAGTGCTACGCTCACAAAATCCTGACCGGTCGGCGGGAGATGTTTGAACGGCTGCGTCAGGAAGACGGCCTGAGCGGTTTTCCCAGTCCCGTTGAGAGCGATTGCGATGTGTTTACCGTCGGCCATGCGGGCACGTCCATCGCCACGGCGCTGGGAATGGCACTGGGCGCCGAGCACAACGGCACGGATGAAAAAATCGTCGCGCTGGTCGGCGACGCCAGCATCGTCAACGGCCTGTCGTTTGAAGCACTGAACAACATCAGTCTGGTCAAGCGGCAACTGCTGATTGTGTTGAACGACAACTCCATGGCGATTGATGTGACCCAGGGAGCGATGGCCGGTTTTCTGTCACGGGTGCGCCTAAGCCATACTTATGAAGACATTCGCAAGACCACCAACCGGATGCTGGAGCATTTGCCGTTGATCGGCAGGCGGATGGAAGAGACGCTGGAGAATGTCAAAAAGACACTGCGAATGGCGATTTCACCGAGCCGCCTGTTCGAAAGTCTGAACATTGCCTACTTCGGCCCGGTGGACGGGCACGATATCGCCTCGCTGATCGATTTGTTCAAGGCGCTGTCCGAGCTGGATCGGCCGGCCCTGCTGCATGTTTACACCAAAAAAGGCAAAGGCTTTACCCCCGCCGACGACAATCCGTGCAAATATCACAGCACCGGCCCATTTGAACTGAACGGCGAAAGCGAAACCCCGATTGGCGGCGAACGGACCTTTACCGAGGCCTTCGGCGACGGCCTGGCCGAGCTGGCCGGACGCGACGACAAGATCATTGCAATTACCGCCGCAATGCCGGACGGCACGGGGCTGATCAAATTTCGCCGGCGCTTCAAGAATCGGTATTATGACGTAGGGATTGCCGAAAGCGTAGCGGTGGATATGGCCGCGGGGATGGCCAAACAGGGACTTAAACCTTTTGTGTGCATTTATTCGACCTTTTTGCAGCGGAGTATCGATCAGATCTTCCAGGAGGCCTCGCTGCAGAATCTGCCGGTGGTGTTCTGCATCGACCGGGCCGGAGCGGTCGGCAACGACGGGCCGACCCATCACGGACTGTGGGATATCGGCTATCTGCGCGTCTGGCCCAATGTAGTCATTGCGGCCCCGGCCGACGAGTGGGAATTGCACCGGTCGCTGGAATTGGCGGCCCGTTCCGATTCGCCGTTTGTCATCCGTTATCCCAAAGACGCCGTACCGGCCGAGTCGTTTAGCTCGCAGATTCCCTATCAAATCGGTACAAGTGCGGTGCTGCGCGAGGGGGATTCGGATTTTGTCCTGGTCGCGCTGGGCTGGCCAGTCGGACAAGCCCTTCAGGCCGCCGAACAGTTGGAACAGGACGGACTGTCGGTGACCGTCGTGAATGCCCGATTCGCCAAGCCGCTGGATGCGGCCTTGATGGAGTGGTTCCGGATGGGAAAAACCGTCATCACCATCGAAGATCACTGCATTGCCGCAGGCTTCGGCTCGGCCCTGCTTGAAAAGGCAACCGAAACAGCCCGCGAAGATAAAGACGAGCGGTTTTTTGACAGCATCGGACGAACGGTTCTGCTGGGCGCCGGCGATGTGTATTTGCCCGCGGCCAAACGCAGTAAACAGCTTTTCTGGATGAAAAATACCGCCGATCAAATTGTCGAAACCGTAAAATGCCTCAAATATCAGCCCGAAAAGGTCGATAGTTAAGTCAGAAGTCAGAAGACAGAAGACAGAAGATAGAAGATAGAAGGATGTCATCGGGCGCATATGAAAAAACCTAAGTTGATTGTTTTTGGTGATTTAAGTCGTCCTCACGCACGGGAAGCGATGGATCGGTTTCTGACGTTTGCCGCCGGGCGTGCTGAAATCGTTGCCAATTGTCTGGAAACCGGCTGCGAGGTGAATGAACTGCGGCAGGCGGATTTTGCGGTCGTCTTTGGGGGCGACGGCACGATTCTTCGGGCCGCCCGTGAATTGTGCCGGACCAGCGTGCCGGTCATTGGGGTCAATGTCGGCAAACTCGGCTTTCTGGCTGAATTTAGTATTGAAGAACTGACCGAGCAATTTGACCGTATTATTACAGGTCAAACGCTCATTGAAAAGCGAATGATTCTGCATTGTGATATTATCCGGCAGGGACGAGATATTTTCTCCTATACCGCCGTCAATGATGTGGTGCTCACTGCCGGGGCGCCGTTTAATATGCTCGAATTGAAGCTGACCGTCCAAAACCAGAAACTGGCGGTCTGCATCGGCGACGGCGTGATTGTCTCCACGCCGACCGGCTCGACAGCGTATAATCTCTCGGCAGGCGGTCCGATTTTGTCGGCCAACCTGTCGGCCATTGTGCTGACGCCGATTTGTCCGCATTCGCTGAGTTTTCGTCCTATCGTACTCAACGCCGATCAGCAGCTTCGGATTGAACCGCTGCGCGTCAACGAAAACACTACGCTGCTTTTGGACGGCCAGGTACAGCAGCGGCTGTTGAAAAATGATGTGATCGCGATCCGCAAACACGCCGGCCAATTTCTGGTGGTCAACAATCCCCTGCGAACGCAATGGGACACGCTGGCGTCCAAATTGAGCTGGGCACAAAAACCGCGATATGCGGATCGCCAATCAAAAACGCAATTGCTCAATGAACAGGGAGGTACAATATGAAGAATGCCATTATTTTAGTTGTTGTTCTGGCGGTATCGGCCGCGCCGCTTTGGGCGGTAGAAAACCCCAATGTCCGTTCGTCGATCAGCTCGCCGGCCGGCTCGCCGACAGCCGTGCCCAGCGCCGGGCGCAGCGGCCTGGTGCCAAGCCGTCCGTTTGACACGGCGGGCAGAGACAATATCGTTACCGGACATGTGGGAGGCATGGCACATTTCCGGGGAACCGTTCCTTACAGCTCCGGCTATTACTACGGCTCGTCGGCCAACAGTCCGGTCGATAGTTTTTTGCGGCGTTCCTACGACCCTATCGCGTCGGATCGTTCGCCGGGTCAATTCCGCTCGTATTATGACCCCCGGCGTACCGTTGCCTCGACCACTCAGCCGGGCGGTGCGGGATTGTTCTCGCCGATGATCACCAGCCAGGGGCAGGCGGACCCTTATACGCCGCCGATGCTGGCCCAGACGGTCGGGACACAGTTTCGCCCGCGTCCGCTGTCGCTCAGCGGCGCCGAACTGGAGCGGGTCCTCTCACGGCAAATGCAGGTGCGGGAGGAAACAGACCCGTCGCGTCAGCTTCAATCGACAGAGCAGGTCATGGCCCGCGAGGAACGCTTAACCGAGTCATTGTTCTTCAAAGACTATTTGCTGCCGGAAGAACTGAAGGACAGGCAGCAGCTTGCCCGCGAGCAGACAGAGACCGAGCAGCCGGAGGCGGACTTAAAACCGGAAGAGCGCGTTCGGGATGAATTTATTGAAGAACTGGAAGAACAACTGCGGCAGGAAGGTTCCGAACGCATTGCGGAACTGCTCCGCGAGCGGCCCGAACTGTCCGATTCGCAAGCGCAAGAGGCCCAGCAGCCGCCTGTCGCCGGCGGACAACAGCCCGGTGCAGCAATCGACAGCGAGCAGGACGAGCCGATCCTGACCGAAGAACAGCAGGCCGAAGCGGCGGCACTGCTCAGTCAGTACAAGACCTTCGAACGACTTGCCGCTGCACGTGCGGCGCAATATCTGACCGCCGCTGAGCGGTTCCTGAAAGAAGGTAAATTCTACAAAGCCGCTGATGCGTTTGCGCTGGCGGCGGTCTGGACGCCTCGAGATGCGCGCCCCTATGCCGGGCAGGCGTTTGCCCTGTTTGCGGCGGGAGAATACGTCAGCAGTTCATATCATTTGCGCAGAGCCATTGTTCGGAATCCAATGGTCGCGTCGGAAAAAGTCGATCTGGCGGAACTGATCGGCGACCGGGATGTGTTTGAGAACCGGCTGGTTGAGATGACCCAGTGGCAGCAGCGCAGCGAATCCGGTGAGCTGGCGTTTATGATGGCTTTTGTGCTGCATCAAGACGGTAAACCGCAACGCGCCGTCGAAGCAATCGGTCAGGCCCTTGAGAAAATGCCCGACGATCAGGCCGTTCAGATGTTGCACCGGGTGATTACGGACGGCCAAGCGAGTCAGGATTAAGCGGAAGGCCGCCGCCATGATGGATGTTGCGTGTCCGGGGGACTGCGGGTGATTTCGTTTGCCGAACAACCAAGCGGACTTGACGCCGAAACACTGCTGGGTGAGCAGGGACGGGCGGCCCGGCAATGGGCCTGTTTTGAATCGCGGCCGCAGCAGCTCGCGATGGCCCGGCGTGCGCAGCAGGCCTTTCGTGAACACTTTCACCTGGCGGTCGAGGCCGGCACCGGCGTGGGCAAGAGCTTTGCCTATTTGGCTGCGGCGATGGATGTCGCGCTGCGCAAGGCCGGCCGTGTGGTCATCAGCACGTACACCATCAATCTTCAGCAGCAGCTTGTTCAGAAAGACATTCCTTTTCTCGAAGCACTGCTGGATGAGGCTGTTGTTGTCCGTCTGGCCAAAGGCCGCGGCCATTATCTGTGCAAACGTCGGCTGGACTACGCCAAACATCGTCAGCAGCGCTTGTTTGACGACAGCGGCGTGGAACTGATCGCGATTGCCGATTGGGCCGCCCGCACCGAAGACGGCACACTCAGCGACCTGCCCGAACTGCCCTCGCCGCAGGTCTGGCAGGCGGTTCAGAGCGAACACGGCAACTGCAAGGGGCGACAGTGCGGTTATTACAGCCGGTGTTTTTACTGGCGGGCACGGCGGCAGCTTGAAGCGGCGGATATCATCGTCGCCAATCACGCCCTGTTGTTCAGCGATCTGGCACTGAAGAGCGAAGGAGTCGGGGTGCTTCCCGATTACGACTATATCGTGCTCGACGAGGCGCATACCATCGAGCATGTCGCCGAGGAGCATTTCGGTATCCATATCAGTCAATACACCATCGCCTCGCTGCTGGATCGGCTGTATCATGTGCGGCGGCGGCGGGGTCTGCTGGCCTGGCTCAATGACGCCGACGAGGCCCGCCGGTGCGTTCGGCAGTGCCGCACGGCCCAGCAGGTCTTTTTTGCACAGGTGCAGGCCTGGTTTGCCCATGCCGGCGAGGAGACCGGCGGACGGTGCGAGGCGGGCTTTGTGGATGACAATCTGTCCGGCTCGCTCAAAGAACTGCGGCTGAGCCTGGTGCGTTTGGTCAAGTCGCTCAAGGATGAAGAAGACAAGTTTGAGTTGGGCCGCAGCATCGACCGATTGGCGGAGACGGAGGCGGATTTGCGCGACTTTCTGCAGCAAACACGGGAGGACTGCATCTATTGGGTCGAGGCGGAAAACGGCAAATACAGACGCATTACGCTGCGGGCCGCCCCGCTGGATGTGGCGCCGTATTTGCGCCAGCGGCTGTTCGGGCCGCACAAGGCTGTGATTTTGACCAGCGCAACACTCAGTTGCGGGCAGGCGAACAAACAAGGCTTTGCCTTCTTTGCCGAGCGGATCGGGCTGGATACATTTGAGGCCCTGCAGGTCGGCTCGCCGTTTGACTATGCGCGTCAGGTCACCTTGTACATTGAGGCGGACATGCCCGACCCCAATGCGCCGGACTTTATCGACAAGGCCGCGAACACCATTCAAAAGTACCTGCTCAAAAGTCAAGGGCGGGCGTTTGTGCTGTTTACCAGCTATGCGATGCTGCGGCAAACAGCCGAGCGGCTCGAAGACTGGCTTGACCGGCAGGAGATGAAACTGCTGGCCCAGGGAAGCGGTCTGGATCGCGACCGGATGCTGAACCTGTTTAAGCAGGATGGGCGATACGTTTTATTCGGCACCGACAGCTTCTGGCAGGGTGTCGATGTGCCCGGCGAGGCACTGTCGAATGTCATCATCGTGCGGCTGCCGTTTGCCGTGCCCAGCCACCCGCTGATTCAGGGACGCATCGAGCGGATGCGCCAACACGGCCAGAATCCGTTTATGGAGTATCAGCTCCCGATGGCGATTATCAAGTTCAAGCAGGGCTTCGGCCGATTGATTCGCAGCAAGAGTGATACGGGTATGGTTGTTGTTCTGGACAGCCGTATCGTCCAGAAACACTACGGCCGGCAGTTTCTGGCCGCGATTCCCGAATGCCGTATGGAAATTGTCACCGCCGCGCGTTTTGATGCGCTGTGACAAGCCGCCGGTCTTCTGGCTTCTGACGCTACGATAACGGCGAGGTCGGCGATTCGTCGCAGAAGGCCAGTTCGGGAAAGTGCGGCGGTTCGGCGATGTCGGCGGTCATCGCCTGCAGGGCCGAGCGGAGTCCTTCCTCAATGACCGGATGATAAAAAGGCATCCGCAGCGCGTCAAAGACGGTCATTTCCCGCTGAATGGCCCAGGCCAGCAGATGGCCGAGATGTTCACCGGCCGGGGCGCACAGTTCAGCGCCCAACAGCCTGCCGGACTTCGGGTCTGCGTACAGTTTCAACAGGCCGTGATTTTTGTCCTGAATCAGTGCACGCCCCTGGTCGGCAAAGTCCACGCGCCCCACCACACACGAATCGATGTCCAGTTGATCGCAGTGCCTGCCGACCAGGACGATGTTCGGGTCGGTAAACGTGATCTTCAGCGGGGTGCGGCGTTTGAAACAGGCCGGCTCGTCGCGCACGGCGTTATACCCGGCCACCCGTCCGTCGTCCCAGGCCTCGTGCAGGATGGGGTCTTTGGCGTTGGCGTCGCCGGCAATGAAAATCGGCAAATCGCCGACTTGCAGGGTCTCCGGATTGTATCGCGGGACGCCCTTGTCATCCATCTTTACACCCAGCCGCTCCAGCCCCAAATCATCGACGTTGGGCCGACGTCCGACGCTGACCAGAATTGCCTGGACTTCTTTTTTGTACGGGCCGGCACTGACGCTGAGCATGTTGCCGTCGGCGGAAATCTGGGCGGTATAACCGCTCCAGAGTGTCATGTCCTGTGAGAGCGCGTCAACCGCCGAGGCGGTAACTTCCGGATCGGACAATCCGGCGATGCGTCCGGAGCGGGCAATGCCGACCACGTCCACCCCCAAACGCCCCATCGCCTGGCCCAGTTCGGCGCCGATGACGCCCAATCCGATCACGGCCAGCGATTTGGGCAGGGTATCGATTTCAAAAATGGTATCACTGGTCAGAACCCGATTGCCCAGGGCCGCCCACGGCTTGGGCACAATGGGACGCGAGCCGGTCGCGATGATAATGCGTTTGGCCTCAATGATACGTCCGGCGGCCTCCAGACGATGGACATCCAGGAAACGGGCCCGTCCCCGGATCAGCTTGTCGCCGAAACGCCGCGTTTTTTCAATCATTCCATCCGTAAAATAATCGCGCAATTTTCGCACATAGCGCATTACCTCAGCGCCGTCCACTCGCAGCGCGTCGGCATTTTGGATGCCTTTTTTGGCCAATGCCGTGCGACGGTGATAGTCCTCGGCCGTCTGGATCAGGACCTTGGAGGGCATACAGCCCACCCGGGCGCAGGTCGTGCCCATCGGGCCGTCCTGAATCAGCACAAATCGGTCGGTAACCTGACGGATTTCCCGCAGCGCCACCAGTCCGGCCGTACCGGCCCCGATGACCGCCACATCAACATTCAGCGTCTGCATCTATTCCCCTGTGGTTGTTCTCGAAGCACATCGATAAGCGTTTTTTTAGTCCCACTTCAAGACGCCGCCCGTGTCGGCGCTGGTGGCCATAGCAGCGTATTTGCCCAAGGCGCCGTAGGTGATGCGCGGCGGTCGGGGCGTCCAGGCGGCTTTGCGTTTGGCCAACGCGTCGTCTGACAGCTCGACGCGAATCGTGCGGGCGGGAATATCGATGCTGACCGTATCGCCCGGCTCCAGCAGCGCAATCGGCCCGCCGACGGCGGCTTCAGGGCTGACATGGCCGATGCACGCGCCGCGCGTGCCGCCGGAAAACCGCCCGTCGGTAATCAATGCGACTGATTCGCCCAGCCCGGCGCCCATAATATAGCTGGTGGGGCTAAGCATTTCCTGCATGCCGGGGCCGCCCTTGGGGCCTTCGTAACGGATGATGACCACGTCGCCGGGTTTGACCTTGCCGGCCAGGATTCCCTCACAGGCCTCTTCCTGGCTTTCAAAAATGACCGCCGGGCCGGAATGTTTGAGCATCGACGAGGCCACGCCGGCGGATTTGACCACGCAGCCGTTCGGGGCCAGATTCCCGCGCAGGATGGCCAGGCCGCCGGTTTTTGAGTAGGCCTCAGCGACTTTGTGGATACAGTCGGTATTCTTAATCTCCGCATCAGCGATGTTTTGGCCGAGGGTTTTGCCGGTTACGGTCTTGCTGTCGGTGTGCAGCAGACCCGGAATCGTGCTGATTTCCTTTAGAATGGCACTGATACCGCCGGCGGCATCGACATCCTCAATGTGCCAGTCGCTGGACGGGGAGACCTTGCAGATATTGGGACATTTGTCGCTGATGGTATTGATCCGGTCGAGATCGTATCGAATTCCCGCTTCGTTGGCAATCGCCAGCGTGTGCAGGACGGTATTGGTCGAGCCGCCCATGGCCATATCAAGAACAAAGGCATTGTCTATCGACTTTTCTGAGACAATATCGAGCGGTTTGAGGTCTTCTTTGACCAATTCGACGATCCGTCGGCCCGCTTTTTTGTACAATTCCTGACGTTTCGGATCGACCGCCAGGATGGTTCCATTGCCCGGCAGGGCCAGCCCGATGGCCTCGCACAGACAGTTCATACTGTTGGCAGTGAACATCCCCGAACAACTGCCCTGGGTCGGGCAGCCGGCACATTCCAGCTCGGTCAGACGGTCTTCGGTGATTGTGCCGGCGTTGTAGGCGGCGACCCCTTCAAAAATCGTGATTAAATCGGCCGACTTACCGTCTTTGGTCTTGCCGGCTTTCATCGGCCCACCGGAAACAAACAGCGTCGGGATGTTAATCCGCATCGCGGCCATCAGCATACCGGGCACAACTTTGTCGCAATTGGGGATACAGATCATCCCGTCAAAGCAATGCGCCCGGCACATCGTTTCGACCGCATCGGCGATGATCTCACGCGACGGCAGGGAGTATTTCATTCCGCCGTGTCCCATAGCGATACCGTCGCAAACGGCAATGCTGTTGAACTCGAACGGAATGCCGCCGGCGTCGCGCACTGCCTGTTTGACTACCTTGGCCACCTCGTGCAGGTGCACATGGCCGGGGACAATGTCGCAGTAGCTGTTGGCAATGGCAATAAACGGTTTCCTGACATCTTCTGACTTTAATCCGCAGGCACGCAGCAGCGCCCGATGCGGGGCACGCTGAAAACCCTCTTTAACGGCGTCACTTTTCATAGTCTCAATCTCCATAATCTCAGAAATCGATGTTCGCTTATCATCCATTACGGTCGTAAGATAAAAAGTATAGTCGCTCCGGAAGGATAGACAAACCCAAAAATCCTGAAAAACACCGGCATCTTCGACTCGAGCCGGAATGAACGGGCGATCCATTCACGGAGGCAACTTTTCGGAATTCCTGTTAAATCCGCTATTTATCTGTTGTCAAGGGCGCGCCAAGGGGCTATAATTGCATCTAATGTTGATGCAAACGCAGAGGTTATACCGGTTTTCTAAGGAGAACATTATGTCGGGCAAAACAAGTCTCATCGCAGCGTCGGTCGCCTTGGTTCTGTTGACAGTGGTCTCGGGGTGCGGTCCTTCGGCCCGGGTGGCGCTTCAATTTACTCCCGAATCAACGGCTTCCTACGAGATCACCACCGAAGTGACCAAAGATTTTCGTTTTGAACAGCCGACGATGGATAAACTGCGCGAAGAGCAGACCAAGACCCTGATCCGGGTCGGTTACACGCAAACGGTCGCTGACGTGGACGACCAGGGCGTGGCCACCTGTGCGGTCACGATTGACCGTTTGTCAGTCTATATGACCAATAAAAACGAAGAGCGGCTTGTGTTTGACAGCACCCGCGAGGCGGATCGAGGCAACCCGCTGATGCGGCTGATTGGCCAGCGCTACACGGTTCGGATTTCGCCGGAGGGCAAGGTGGTCGGTTTTGACTCCCAAGCCGCCCAAAAAGCGGTTACCGCCGGATTCGAAGGGCGTCTGGCCGAGCGTTTGGTCAACGAAGAAGGCATTCGTGAACGCCATCAGATCCCCGCGCTGTGGGGCATTAACGGCGATTCTGTGGCGGTCAAAAAGTCCTGGCGGCAGATTGAACCTTCACCGCCGGGCCTGCTGTCGCCCAAGAGCTTTGAAAAGGTCTATACCCTCAAAGGGATTGAAACACAAAACGGACGAAACGTCGCCGTCATTGAAATGAACGCGATGGAAAGCGCTGAGCCGGCGCCGGAGCAGGGGCAGATCTCCGCCGCAGGGATGGGATTTTTTGCCCGCATGTTCGACAGCCAGGACGACTACACCGGCACACTGCTGCTGGATATGGAAAACGGCGATGTCCTTGAATACGACGAGACGCTGATCAGCACCTATCTGGCCCAGGAAATGCCCTCCAACGCACCGGAAGGCGCCGTGCCGGACACGCTGATTATGCGGTTTACGCATCGTATTTCGATGAAAAAACTGCAACCCTGATTGAACGAAGGATCGAGCGTGCATTCAAGACTGTTTTGTTGCCTCTGCCTTGCGGCGGTTCTTGTGCTCAGCGGCTGCGGGGGACCGTCCGTGACCGGCGAGCTGCTGCTGGTCAACTTTGAAGAACACCAGCCGCTGCGTTACCGGATGATCTCGCAGCGTCAAACCCGCATTGACCTGAAAGGCGAGTCCGGCGCCCGGCAATCGGCTCCGCAGACCATGACCGAACGGCTGGAGCTGGTGATGGTTTATACCCCCGTCGAGGTCGATCTGTTCGGATTGACCCGGCTCAACGTGACCTGCGAATCGGCCAAGGTAACGCGAACGACTTTTTCGGGTCGCAACGGAACAAGCGACGCCGTCGAATCGCTTCCGGAATTGCCGTTTACACTGACCCTGACGCCGACCGGACAGATTGAAGATATGACGGATTTCAAGCGCGTCGTTCGTGAATTGGGCGACAAGGCCTTTGCCCAGACGCGCGCCTCGGCCGGGCGCGTCAAAGATCCGGATATGATCAGCGATTTGATCGCCCTCCAGTGGTACGTGTGGGACACCATCGCCTCGATTGACGAACCGCTGAGCGGATTGTCCGCCGGATCACGCTGGCAGACACGGCAGCTGCTGCCCTGGCCGGCGCCGGTGCCGAATCCGCCCACGCGGATCACGACGTACACACTGGAAGAGATCACCGAAGAAAACAATCAACGACAAGCCCGTATCACCGGCACGTATGAACTGACGGATGACTTTTTGAGGGATATTCCGCTGCCTTATGAAGGAACCTTTCAGATGCGCGGGCTGTTCGGTTTTTTGCGGCGGTATCGCTTTGAATCCATCAGCGGCGGCGGAACACAGGTGTTCAATATCGACCGGGGCATCCTTGAAAAAGACCATCAGGCGTACACGATGAAGGTCCTGGCCGACTTTATGCTGCCGCTGGGCGATTCCAAACCGGTTCTCAACGTCGAGCAAACCATCTCTATTGAGCTGCTGAAATGAGTGAATACGGGCCGTTGGAACGCAACAATCTGTGGGCGCCGTGGCGCATCAAATACATTCAGGGACTAAGCGGCCAGAGTGATTGTTTTTTGTGCGATTATCTGGCGACGCCGGACAAAGACGCCGACAATTACGTCCTGTGGCGCACCGCCCACGCCATCGTCGTTTTCAACAAGTTCCCCTATAACAATGGTCATCTGCTGATTGCCCCGACGCGCCATGTTCCGGATCTGGATCAGGCGACGGACGAAGAACTGCTGGCACTGATGCGGCTGGTGCGCGACAGCCAGCGGGTGTTAAAAACGGCCATCGGTCCGCACGGATTCAACGTGGGGATGAATTTTGGCCGCTGCGCCGGAGCGGGACTGCCCGGCCATGTGCATATCCACGTCGTGCCGCGATGGAACGGCGATACGAATTATATGCACGTGTGCAGTGATACAGACGTCATCAGTCAGGGACTGGACGAACTGTACCGCCAGCTCGTTGACATCGGCAAGACCCTTTCCATCGGCGGCGGGCCGGGAGGATAAGACCGTTATGCAGGATGCGCCCTTTGCCGTTCGCGAATCCAACAGCCGAGGCCGACGGCATAACGAGCCGGCTCATCCGTACCGCAGCGCGTTTGAACGCGACCGCGACCGCATTATTCATTGTGCGGCGTTTCGCAGGCTGGAGGGCAAAACGCAGGTCTTTACCACCGGACTGAACGACCATTACCGGACGCGGCTGACTCACAGTATCGAAGTGGCCCAGATCGGGCGAACGCTGGCACGCAACCTGGGGGTCAACGAAATTCTGACCGAGGCAATTTGTCTGGCGCACGATTTGGGACATCCGCCGTTCGGACATAGCGGCGAGGCGGTGCTCGATGAGCTGACGGCCGCATGCGGCGGATTTGAGCATAACCGCCAGGCACTGCGAATCGTGGATTTTCTCGAACACCCCTATCCGGATTTTGCAGGGCTGAATCTGATGTTTGAAACCCGGCTGGGATTGATGAAACACAGCTCGCCGTATGACCGTCCCGCCGAACAGGGAAAGTGGCCGGTGCGTCCGACAATCGAAGGCCAGATCGCTGATTTGGCCGACCGCATCGCATACAACTGCCACGATCTGGAAGACGGCATCCGAGCACGGCTGATTGAGTACGAACAGCTAATCGAGCTGGATTTGGTGATGCAGGTGGCCGAGCGTCAGCGGCTGGACCGAATCGAGGATTTCGTGGTGCGCCGCACGCGCCTGGCCAAAGGAATGCTGGATTGGCTGGCGATTGACGCCATTGAAACCAGCCGAACCGCCCTGGCACAAGCGCCCATTGAGACGTGGCGGCAAGTGACCGATTATCCGGAAGCATTGGTGCGGCTCAGTCCTTCAGCGGAAGCCGGTTTGTGTCGGCTTGAGGCATTTCTGATGGAGCAGATGTATCTGCATCCCGACCTTCAGACTTCGGCCGAACAGGCCGGACGCTGGCTGCGAACCCTATTTACCTCGCTGTGCCGCCGGCCGGACGCCATGCCGCGCTACTATCGCGGCTTGATTGACACCGAAGGGCTGGAGCGAACGGTCTGCGACTACATCGCCGGAATGACCGACCGCTACTGCGCTGACCGGGCCAAGGCCTGTCGGGACTAAAAAGTTATCGGACACACGCCGGAGACGTCAGACTGTGGGGGGACAACTTTTTTATCCTGACTGAACCGTCATACTTCCTCAGTACCGGCGACGCGAAAATCTCGACACGACCGCTCCCTTCGGGGTTTACCGATCCGACCAGACGAACATCCGCCCCTATCACCCCCGCCACCTTGCTTGTTATCGGTCGTTAGCGGAACCGGCCGGCCGTACGCGGCGGTTTTGCCCGATGCAAAATATTACGTACATTATACAAGGTCAAAGACGGCCGCAAATTTGCAGACGGATACCATCTCCGTCCTAATGCTCAGGGCAAATCGAGACGACAAGAAGGCAGCCGGAAACGTATGAAAGCAAATTGCTCGCCGCGGCGCCGGAGCCGCGGGCGGTGTCTGAAAGAAAGCGTAACGGATGATGTTCAACTTCGGAAAAAAACGTATTTGTCCGATAGGCGTGGATTTAGGAAGCACCTATTTACGGATGGCGCAGTTGGGAATGAACGGACAGGGACCGTTCCTGGTCTCGGCCGGCCTGCGCGCCAAACCGGAGTCGATCGAAGTGCGCACGCCCGCCTGGCAGCATTGGGCCATCGAAGCGATCAAGGACATCTGGCATGAGGCCAAATTCAAAGGCAAAGATGTCGTGACCGCCCTGCCGTCGGATGATTTGTTCATTGATCCGATCAAAGTGCCTCGCTCGACGCTGGATCGCCTGGCGGAAACAGCCCTTCCGAAGGTGCAAAAACGCCTGCCGTTTCCGTCCGACAAGGCGCTGCTTCAGTACATCGTCATCGAACAGCCGGAGGCCAAGGCATCGGACGCCGATGTGCTGGTGGTCGCCGCCGAACGGGAAACCGTCAATCGATATTTGGCGATCTATGAAAAAACCGGCCTGAACGTCGTGGGCATTAACATCTGGCCGACGGCGCTGATACAGAGTTATTCCGGCTTTTTCTGCCGCCGACGCAATGAACGGGAGCGGATCGCCATTTTACTGGATGTCGGAACACGTCATACCAACGTCGTGATTTGTCGGGCGGACAATCTGCTTTTTGCACGTGTGATCTCGATCGGTTATGCGGATCTGGACAGCGAACCGATGCGGCAGCGGCTCCTGGCCGAGATTGACGCCTGTGTTCGTTATTATGAATCGCTTCCGGGCAGCGGGGTGATTGAACGGATGGTGTTTCTGGCCGGCAGCGGCGCGTCGAATGATCTGTGCGATAAAATCGCCGAACTGGCCCGACAGATGCAGGTCGCCGCGCAAGTCGGCGATGTGCTGTGCGCAGTGGAAATGAACCACGGCCCGGCCTGCATGGTGGATCGCCGCAACAGCCGCGTGGACTGGGCCACGGCGTTCGGACTGAGTTTGAACCAAACCCGCGAATAAAGGTTGTGACAGAAATCGAAATGGTATTGATTTTTAACCGAGGTTCTTATGGGAACGATCAATTTTGTTCCGAATGATTACATTCAGCAGCGCCAATCCAGTCGCGCCAATCTGATGTATCTGATGCTGTTGATGGCGATGCTGGGAGCTATTGGCATTACATTCGGCTTTATTAAAATGCGTCAGCGGGCCGTGAATATGGAAATGATCACACTCAATGCACGGATGGCCAAAGCCAAAGAACAGATTGCCCAGCTTGAAGAACTCAAGGCCAAAGGGCAGACCATGCTCAAAACCATGGTGATGACGGCTGAACTGCTTGAGCCGGTGCCCCGCAGCGTCATCCTGGCCGCACTGACCAATAATCTGCCGACGGGTGTTTCGCTTCTGGATCTGGGTCTGGAGGAAAAAGAGCTGCGCGTCGCTTCCGCATCGACAAAACCGGCAAGCAAGCCCGCCAATCAATATCAGGCCAAAACCGCCAAACCCCAGGCCCCTGAAGAACCGCAGCGTCGGATCGAGACCAACCTCGAATTGATGGGCATCGCCCCCAGTGATATTGAAGTGGCCGCCTACATCGCTCGGCTGAACGGTTCCATTTTGCTGGGGCGCGTCGAGCTGGTGGAATCCAAAGAACGGATCATCGACGAGGTGAAGTTTCGCGAATTCAAGCTGCGCGCTATGCTCAAGCCCAATCTGACACTGACCAAAGAAGATATTGACTCCATACGGCGTAAACGCGACGAAGCCCTGTTATAAGTCGTCTGCGAGAAAGGACCTGTCCTATGACAAGCGGATTTCGACATTTGATTTTCTTTGTTCTGATCATCGGGCTGGCCTATGCGGCCTATGCTTATATGATCAAACCGGCCAACACTCACCTGGATCAGGAACGCACGGCCATGGAGCAAAAACGCGCCAAGCTCGACGAGCTGGAGCGGGCCACCGCAGCAGCCGATGACCTGACCGGGCAGCTTCACAAAGTAGAAGAGGCCATTGCCGTCTTTGAGAGCAAACTGCCGCCCAGCAGCGAAATTCACACCGTTCTTGAAAACGTGACGCTGATCGCACAACGCCACGGCCTAACGCCCAAAACCATTCGAACGATGAAGGCCGTTGAAAATAGAGGATACATCGAACAGCCGCTCCGCATGGAACTGCACGGCGATTTTCACGCCTATTATGCATTTCTGCTGGAGTTGGAAAAACTGGATCGCATCACCAAAATCCGCGAACTCAAACTCAAAAAGAAATCACAAACCGAAGGCCAGACCGAATCGGAATTTGTCATGAGTATTTTCTTCCAGAAATCTCCGGCCTGAGCACAACTGTTACGTTCCCTCTTTTACGGAGTTCGGTTATGTTGTCATACTTAAAAGAAGGTCAAAGCAAGATACCCGCTGTCGAGGCCTCATCTCAGGAAAACGGCACGGAAGCGCCCAGTCTCCAGAACGATTTTCTGACCGTCTCGGGGCATACGCGGAAACTGCGGCAAAGCACGATTATGCTGATGGTGATGTTTGCCGTCGGAGCGCTGGGGGTATGGTTTATGATTAAAAAAACCACGCCGGCATCGGCCGCGGCCGCGGCCGCCGAAGACCAGACCCAGTTGGAAGCGGCCATCGCCCAGCTGAGCGGGATGCAGACGGAAATGAACACCCAAATGGATTCGGTCGTGGGGCGTTTTTATCAGTTCTCCAATATCGGACAAATCCACGTCGATGAACTTCAGAAAAATCCGTTCAAACGGGAAGTCGCCGCCGGCCAGGCCGGCAGCGACGAAGACCGCCGGCGACAGGAACAGCTTCGGCTGATGCAGGACAAGATCAGCCGGACAGCGCAGGAGATGCAGCTCTGGTCGATTACCTCCACCCCGCGCGGGGTATGCTGTATGATCAACGATAAAATACTGTATGTCGGCGACGAAATCAACGACCTGACCGTCAGTCATATCGGCACTAACACCGTCGATTTGACTTATGAAGGTCTCAGCATTCAATTGAAGATGGACGAATGAAACGGATATTCAGCAAAAAAAATCCGTCGGCGCCTCCCGCCGATTACAGCGCGATCCTGGATGACTCGGACACCGGCCAGACCGAACTGGCGCCGGGGCTGCGCAATCTGTACAGTCCGCAGATGACCGCATCCAAGACGCGCTTCAGGGACGTGGTCGATATTCTGGTCAGTCAGTCGCTGCTTGATGACGAACAGGCCGCTCAGATTCGCGACGAACGGCGGCGCAGCGGCTGCCCGGTCGAAAAAATCCTGGACCGCTGCGAGATCAGCCAGGAACAGATTCTGATCGCCAAGGCCGAATTGTACGGCTATGCGTTTCGCCGCATTGACCCGGACGATGTGGACAAAAAAGCATTCGGCATGCTCGATCTTAAATACATCAGCACCAATCACCTGCTGCCGGTTGCCGTGCAGGACAATGTGCTGACCGTCGGCACGTCCGATCCGGCCAACGTGTTTGCGATTGACGATGTCAAGCGGCAAACGGGAATGACGGTTGATGTGATCGTCTGTCCGGCTGAAGACATCGACAAGGTCTGCGAAGCTTTTGATGACAGTAAGTTCAACTACAATGTGGACGAGTTTGTCAGCGACCTGGACGATATTGAACTGGTGCAGGACAGCGAAGAGGACATCGAAGACCTCGAAAAAAGCGCCGGCGAATCGCCTGTCATCAAATTCGTCAATTATGTCCTGAGCAACGCGCTGCACGAAGGCGCCAGCGACATTCATATCGAGCCGAAGGAAAAACAAACCAAAATCCGCTACCGTATCGACGGCGTGCTGTTTGACTCGATGCAGGCGCCGGCCAAAATGCACGCGGCGATTGTCTCGCGTCTGAAGATTATGTCCAATCTGGACATATCCGAGCGGCGCATTCCGCAGGACGGCAAAATCGCCGTCATTATGGGCGGTCGCGGCGTTGACCTGCGCGTCTCGGTGCTGCCGACCAGCCACGGCGAAAAGGTGGTCATCCGCCTGCTGGACAGCAAGAGCATTATGATCGGGCTGGACAAAATGGGAATGGAGCCGCGGCTGCTGGAGGCCTTTCGCGAGCAAATCGCCCGGCCCCACGGTATCCTGCTGGTCACCGGTCCGACCGGCAGCGGTAAAAGCACCACCCTGTATTCGGCGCTGGCCCAGATGGACAGCAAGACGTTGAATGTGTCCACCGTGGAAGATCCGGTCGAATACAACCTTGAATTCTGCAATCAGGTGCAGGTCAACGAAAAGGCCGGCCTGACCTTTTCGGCGGCGCTGCGGTCGCTGCTGCGGCAGGATCCGGACATCATTATGATCGGCGAAATCCGCGACTCGGAAACCGCACGGATCGCGGTACAGGCGGCTCTGACCGGCCATTTGGTGCTCAGTACACTGCACACCAACGACGCGCCCAGCAGTGTGTCGCGTCTGGTCAATATCGGGCTGGAGCCGTATCTGATCGCCGCATCGCTGAACGGCATTCTGGCTCAGCGTCTGGTGCGTCGGCTGTGCACCAACTGCAAAGAGCCGTTTGATCCGCCGGACAATCTGCGAAAATATCTTGAGATTGGCCGGATCGAGCCGCACGAACTGCTGATGGGCAAAGGCTGCGATCAGTGCCGCAACAGCGGTTATGCCGGACGCTGCGGCATCCACGAACTGCTGATCGTGGACGACGCCTTTCGCGAAATGATCAACTCCGACTCGTCGGTCAACAACATGCGGCGGGCGTTTCGCAACAGCGGCTGGCCCAGCTTGTTTGAAGACGGCCTGACCAAGGTCAAACACGGCATCACCAGCATCGAAGAAGTTCTGCGGGTAACCGAGGCCGAAGGTCTTGATCCGGCGGCCTTCAGCCGAAACGCCAGTGGATAAACGGCAAAAGACAGAAGACAACGACCAGAAATCAGACTAAGGATTTTGCGATGATTGATATTAAACAAATGCTTGCGACCGCCATTGAACGCGGCGCCTCGGACGTGCACATCAATGTCGGCATGCCGCCGGTGATGCGAATTAACACGGAACTGATTTTGATGGATCTGCCGGTGGTCAGCGAAGAGGACGCCGGCAAGATGGTGCTGGCGATGGTCGGCGAGGCGAAATTCAAGGCGTTTATGGAAAAACGCGACCTGGATTTCTCGACCATGATCGACGACGGCAGCCGGTTCCGCGTCAACGCCCACTTCCAGAAGGCCGGCATCGCGATCTCGTTTCGTGCCATTTCCAATCAAGTACCCAATATCGACGACCTGCATCTGCCTGAAGTCGTCAAGGAACTGACCGACCTGCCCCGCGGACTGGTCATTGTCACCGGCCATACCGGATCGGGCAAGAGTACCTCGCTGGCGGCGATGATCGGCGTGATTAACCGCAAATACAAAAAACGCATCATCACGCTGGAAGATCCCGTCGAATATCTGCTCGACAATAAATCGTGTATGATTGAACAGCGTGAAATCGGTTCGGACTGCACGTCGTTTGCCTCCGGCCTGCGGCACGTCCTGCGTCAGGACCCGGATATCATTCTGGTCGGCGAAATGCGCGACCTGGAGACGACCAGTTCGACCATCACCGCCGCCGAAACGGGGCATTTGGTCTTCAGCACGCTGCACACCGTCAACGCCTCGCAGACCGTCGAACGTATCATCGACATTTATCCGGCCAGTCAGCAGAACCAGATTCGCGCGATGCTGTCCAACACGCTTCAGGCCGTCATCTCGCAGACGCTGTTTCGCCGCGTGGATAAGCCGGGGATGGTGCCGTGCGTCGAAATCCTGCTGTGTACCTCGGCGGTTCGCAACTGCATCCGTGAAAACCGCGTCTATGAAATTCCCAACATCATCGAAACATCGCGGCGGCTGGGAATGCAGAGCATGGACCACAGCATTCAAAATATGTATATGCAGGGCTTTATTGAACGCGACGAGGCGATTATGCGATCCAGCAATCCCGGCAAGATGGAAAAACTGCTGCCGGCGCGGCCCGAACCGGCCATGCAGAACGCATAAGAAAATTCTAAATTCTAAATTCTGAATTCTGAATTCTGAATTCTGAATTGCATAGCGTGGAGTTTGAATTGTTTTCAAATGAGTGCGTGCATTCGAGCACACAACAATGGGGAATACCATCATGTCGTTTATGGAACAGTTGACGGCCAAGAAGCAGAAATCCGCCGCTCCGTCCCGCCAGACCCGCGGCGCATCCGAACAGGCCGCACGTCCGGCCAAAAGCGGATTTCGAATGGAGTTCGGCCCCAGTCGTAAAGATATACTAAACTTCAGCAACCAATTGGCGGTCATGGTTCGCGCCGGCATCAGCCTGCAGGATGCACTGGAATCCATCGGCTCGCAAATTGAAAAAGAAAAATTTCGCACCGTTGTCTTTGACCTGAAAAACCGCATTGAAGGCGGACAGAGTTTCTCGCAGGCACTGGCCGAACATCCTGAGGTGTTCAGCAATCTGTATATCAATATGATCGCCGCGGCGGAAATCTCCGGCTCGATGAGTTCAATGCTCCAGCAGCTTGTCGAATACCTCGATCAGGAGGCCGAGACCCGCAGCCAGGTCATCAGCGCGATGGTCTATCCGATCATCATTGCCGTGATGGCCATTTCGACGACGACGTTTTTGCTGACCTTTGTGCTGCCGCGGTTTTTGACCGTCTTTGCCGGTCGAGAGCACCTGCTGCCGACGCCGACGCGCATCATTATGGTCATCAGCGGCGTGATGAGCAGCTATTGGTTCCTGATCTTTCCCGGCCTCGGCGCAGCGCTGATGGGGTTCTGGTATGTCACCAATAAAACCGCCGGAGGCAAATACTGGTGGGACAAAACCAAACTGCGGATTCCGCTGCTCAAGACGCTGTGCCGCAGCCTGTATATTACCCGGAGTATGCACACGATGGGTGTGTTGACCAACGCGGGCGTGCCGATTCTGGACTCGCTTTCCATTACCGCGCACATCTCCGGCAACATGCTGTATGAGCATATGTGGAAAGGCGTGCACGAGGCGGTGCGTCAGGGACGCAAGATCGCCGGCAGTCTCGGCGATTATGCGCTGATGCCCGGTAATGTCGTCCAGATGATTCAAAGCGGCGAAGAATCCGGCACGCTCGGCGAAGTGCTCGGCGATATCTCCGAGTTCTATGCCCGCGAACTGAAAACCGTGATCAAAACCGTCACCAGTATGATCGAACCGATTATGATCGTCGTGATGGGGGTGCTGGTCGGCTTTATCGCGATGAGTATTATTCTGCCCATCTTCAAGATGTCCAGTCTGGCGACGGGATAGGAAATGACGATGGACGACGGACGATTTTCGATGGAGATCTTTTTATCGTCCATCGTCCATCCAAACGCTGTGAACGCTGAAATAATCATTGGAGCTGAATATGAATAGACGACGTGGAAAGCAAATGGGCGGTTTTACGCTGCTTGAGTCGCTGTTTGCCGCGCTGCTGATCGGACTGGTGATCGCGGCGCTGGTTGCCTCGAACACGGCCTTTACGATGGCCAACGCCGCCGGCGTCGATCTGTCAACCGCTGAGTTTCTCATCGAAGAAATCCGCGAACGCTATGCGATTATGGCATTCAATGATTTTACGCCGACATCGGATTGGATTGTATATCCGACACCGATTGATATGGAAGGCAATCCGCTGGACGACTTTGCCGCATTCACACAAAAAGTCTATGTAAAACCTGTTTCAGGTGTGGATTTTGAGACACCCGCTAACCCTACCACCGACTTTCGAAAAATTACCGTTCGTATTTACAAAAACGATCAATTCATTAGCGAAGCGAGTTGGATTCGGGCCAATCTGGATTAAACAGCGCGGCAGCGCGAGCTGTCCGATAAAGACGATGCCGACAGGGTGTCGTTATCCGGCCGCTCGCGCGGCCTGGCTTTTGCTGAAAACGGAGCGATGACTATGCATAAGAAACATCAAAAAGCGTTTACCCTGGTGGAGCTGCTGCTGTCGCTGGCGATTTTCGGGATGCTGATGGCGGCGGTGGCGGTGGCCTTTGACGCCTCGATCAAGAATTATCAGGACAACCAGGGCATCTACCGCACCGTCAATGCCGCCCGCCAGACCCTGCTGCGTCTGACCAACGACGTGCGCACGGCCAACAATGTCGCGATTGAAAGCGATGAGGACAACGACTATCTGAGCTTAACCACGCCCGATATTCCGCCCGTTTCAATTACGTATCGATTTCACCGCCCGTCCGGAATCCTCTATCTTAAGACAGATGCGGATGCAGATGAATATGTGCTCTGCCGGCATATTTCTGCAATGACATTCAGCCGGGCGGCGGTGAACGGCGATCCTGATCTGACACGCAATGTGCGCATCGTCATGACCGTGACCGATCCCGACAGCAGCGTCAGCCAGAAACTGGCCGCCGCAGCAGTCGTCCGGCGAAACCTGTAGGACCGATTCTTCATAAAGGACGGATACCGTTTCTTCTGATTGTTCGGTTTTTCAGATTATTACATTAAGTGCGGGCGCTCAAAGGCCGATAGGGTTTTGTCAAATTTTTTGAATACAAGGCTGTTTCGGGACAAGATAGACCTGAAATTGCCAAAAACATCATCAGGGCGCAAAGAATGAACAAGGGCATTTGGAATAGGTCGCTTTTGTGGCCGGGAGTCGGGGCAGGAGCGATGCTGCTGGCTGCTGTTGGGCCGTGGCCGTATGGGTATTATCAATTGCTGCGGCTGGTCGTGTGCGGGGTCGGGGCGTATTTTGCCTATACCGCATATCAATGGGGGAAGTTGCGGGCCGCATGGCTGTTCGGGGGAATCGCAGCGCTGTTCAATCCATTCGTTCCAATCCATCTGCCACGGGAGCTATGGATTCCGATTGATGTGATCTGCGGCGCGACGTTTATCGTATCGGGTATCGCTCTCTATAACAGTAAAGGGGATCCGTAATGTCTGTCATTGAACTGTTATTTTCGCCGTTCGGACGAGTCAATCGAAAAACATTCTGGCTTGTGTGTTCCTTGTGCTGTTTACCCGGAATTATCCTTGCTTATTTAGATGAGTTCGATAGCGAAGCTCTATATCGCAATTCCCTTGTGATATATTTAGTCATTTTAGGCCTTTGTCTTAATTGGCCATTTTATGTTATTCAAATCAAAAGATGGCACGATCGAAACAAGTCAGGATGGTGGTGTCTGGTAAACTTTGTCCCCTTGATCGGTCCAATGTGGAGTCTAATCGAATTGGGTTTTCTAAAAGGTAGTCCCGGGTCCAATTATTATGGGGAATCGCAACAGACTATAAGAAGTACAGAACGTGCAAATGACAACGTTGTTATAATGTCTGACAGAATGAAACAGTTTTGCTATAAACAGATACACGAGTTGGGGAATGCGTTTAATCATGTGTTGCTACAAGGAATTGAATACGAAGAAGCGTTTGATATAGTTATGCGTTCGCTAGGAGTAATAGATACAAAAAGAAAGGATCTTATTTATCAAACTCTGATAATTTCCAATATGGGTTCTATACCATACAAAGAGCTTTCTCCTTTAAATCAATTTATTGTATCAATCCCACCTTATGTATATTATTGCTTGCAGCACAAACTTCCGGATGATGAATCTTTGCGTCAAGAAGCTCAATCTATACTATACGAAAATTCTTTAGTGTTGCCCTCATACCTGCAAAAAGAAATTGGGTTTAAGGTAAGTCAAAAAATCGGGGGCGCTCTTTACCTTGTCGGAGGAAATTGGTTAAGCATACCATTAATCAAGACCATTCTTATTGTTTTCGGGATTTGTATTTCTGGCCTGATGTATTTGTATCAAGAGCATGTTTTTTTTCGTGTCTCGGCATATAGTGCAGGAATTGTGCTGGTACTCTTGTGGCTAAAATATCTTTCTGTCGGCAGGATTTATACTCGCGTATATGGCTCTGTACATTGTTTAAATATCTGGCAGTTCAATATCCTTCCAATTTTAACAGCGATTTGTCTTTTCGTAACCGGAAACATTTTATTTCTGCCTTTAATGGTGTTTTTCTGGCTCCTTCCTAATTTTCTTGCTTTGCTATCGCATGAACCTTTTATGCAGCAGTTTGTCCCTTATATTTTGTCAATTGTTTATGGTTGGTATATCGGTGTTTCATTCGGTGGGTTATTCAATGCAACTTCTCCTTTCTGGAAAATCAGCTCGGGAATCTTAGGCGTATTGATCATTCAAGTTGTTTGCAGTCTGATTCTCAATTATATTACCGGCCTTTATGATAAAGCTGAACACATGGACGATGAACCACAGCAATGCGAAGGCTTTAAGACCTTTAAATATAAACGTAGAATTCTAATTATTAATGACGAGAGAAATATAGTACAAACACTTAAAGACAGATTCGAAATGAACGATTTCGATGTAGAAGCTGCATATGATAACGATACGGCACTATGTCTAATTCAAAAAAGAAAATATGACCTGATTATGCAAAATATGAACAGGCCTTTTGGAAATTGCCTTGTGGACAGCAACGAAAAATGGGCTGGAGTTGCATTTTATAGAAAATACATCTGTACAATAAGTCCAGAAGTCCCTGTTATTTTTTATTCCGCTCATATACATGAACTTCCCAAAGATATTCTAAAACCAAATCTTTGCACGGGTCTTACAATACCATTTGATTTGACAGAATTACTTGTTTTAATAGAATCCATTTTGGATGAGCAAGAAGAAAATTTAAGGGCCAGACGCTTTTATGATGAGGAATTCAAAAAGACAGAATTGAAGAGCAGTTGTATTTCCTTCAATACATTGCAAAGCAACTGAAGAGCTACCGCCGGAGGCCTGGAAGGAATATGAAGTAGATGTGTGATGACGTTATGATCTGATACGAATGGAGTTTTGTTAATGGCAGTCAATGATAACGATAGTTACCGGTCATCTCAGGACTTGATCGCTTACTCGAAGGGTTTGTTTGATCGTTATGCGGGGGATTTTGATACGCTGGACAACAAGGCGCTGGGGGTCATCGGCATTGCGGGGCTATTGGTAGGTTTTCAGGCGATGAATGTTGACACGACGGCCGAGCTGCTTGGATGCTTTAAGTCAGAAGGATGTATCTGTTTATCTCTATTTGCTCTTGTTTTCCTTGTGGTTCACGCGGGGGGATTGGTTGCTTGTATTCTGAAGGCACTGACGGCCTTTCAGGTCAAGGATTTCGAGTATCCCGGCAGCACAAAAGAACTGTTGAAAGACGCAAGCACAAACGAGGCGGTTCGCGGGAAGATCATTGATGCCTATGAGCACAGCGCCGAAAGACTTAACGAAATCAACCAAGACAAAGCAAGAAAATTAAAAAGTTCGGTCCGCTCCATTACGGTCGCCATTATAGCGTTGATTGCCTACATGGTGTTTATGGCAATATATAAATGCAGATAGAAACCATTAAGGTTTGGCTCTGTTCTGTTGGGTCGGGCCAATATAGATTGGCCTTCCAGACCGGAGCAAAGATTGCCTCCTTTTGCGGTATGGAAATCGCTTACAGTACTGTTCAGAGGTCTGTATGAGAAATTAAAAATCAAATATCAAAATTGCGGACTCGGCCTTTAGCCGAAGCCGTTTATATTTTTTTCGTTAACGACTTACGTTGTATTGACTCAAACTGACCGAAAACCGGCCCTGTTTTGACATAACTATCGTCAAAAGTTACAGTTCTGAAAAGAGCAATCAAATGGCTCGCCCGAAAGGGCGAATCCTCAATTTTGCTCTTTAATTTTTGATTTTTGATCTCTCAAGCTGGCCATCGGTCAGTTTGAGTTATTGATTTCCTCGGCAATTGCCGCCAGGCAGTCCGGCACGTGTTTTTGCAGGGTATCGGTCAGGCGCATTTGCATCTCGATGCGCTGCGGCTCGATGCCGAAGATGACGATTTCGCCGGGGCGCTGATCGATCATCTCGGTCATCTCTATCACGCGCAGAATATCCACTTCGTGCAGGGACAGATGGGTCATTTGCTTGACGGTGGCCACATCATTCGGCGTAAACCGCCGAAGCGTGCCCGGGGCAAGTCCCATTTTGGCGCAGTCAATCAGGATGACCTTTCGGCGTCCCGCCATCGAGTGCAGCAGATACATCCCGCCGCAGCCGCCGTCCAGATATTCTACCTCATCCGACGGCAGCGTGCCCGCCCGGGCCATCTCGGCCAGCGCTGCGACCAGCGCCGGCCCGATGCCCTCATCGGCCATCAGTGGATTGCCCAGCCCGATGACAATCACAGGTTTTTCAGCATTGTGTGTCATAAGCGGTAAGTGTTATGTTTTTTCGTGCGAAAAAGCAACTGTTTTTTCTTTTCCAATAGCCTGTTTGCTGTTTCAATAAGCTCCGATACGAGTTATAGAAAACCCATGGGAACGAACCCTCACAACACGGTGGAACTGCTGGCCCCGGCCGGGACGCTCGAAAAACTCAAGTGGGCGGTTGCCTACGGGGCCGATGCGGTGTATTTCGGCCTTGAATTCGGGTCGCTGCGGAGTTTTGCGGGCAATTTCACGCTCGACCAGGCCGAACAGGGCCTGCGCTATCTGCACGACCGCGGCAAAAAAGGTTATATCACGCTGAATATTTATCCGTTTTCAGATGAAATCGACCGTTTGGTTTCGCTGGCTCAAAAGCTGGACGACATGGGCGCCGATGCGTTTATTGTGGCGGATATGGGGCTGCTGGCGGCGCTGCGTGAGCACGGCCTGCGAGCCGCCCTTCACATCAGCACACAGGCCAACACCACCAACGCTCAGGCCGCGCTTGAATATGCCCGACAGGGTGCGGGGCGGGTCAATCTGGCCAGAGAACTGTCGCTTTCGCACATTGAGCACATTTGTGCTCAGACGCGCGGGCGAATCGAAACCGAGGTTTTCATCCACGGTGCGGTGTGTTTTTCGTATTCGGGGCGCTGTGCGATCAGCGATTATCTGGCCGGCGGTCGAGCCAATCGCGGCCGGTGCAAACACCCCTGCCGCTGGCGATACGCCCTGGTCGAAGAAACCCGTCCGGGTCAAACTATGCCGGTTGCCGAAGATGCGCGAGGATTATACTTGTTTAACAGCAAAGAACTTGCGCTGTTTGAATTTGTGCCGTCGCTGGTCGCGGCCGGAGTCCGATCGCTCAAGATTGAAGGCCGGATGAAGTCGATCCATTACATCGCCTCGGTCGTCAGCCTGTATCGGCAGATTCTGGACGGCACGTCGTTCACCGCCGCAGAGGCGCTGGCCTGGCTCAACCACGTACCCAATCGCGGCTACAGTACCGGATTCATCAAAGGCGGCATCGGTCCGGAGGACTACCAATGGCAGCGCAGCAATTCCGAAGGCGACAGCCTCTTTGTCGCCGAGGTGGAGTCCATCGAACCAAACGGATGTGTGCTGCGTGTTCGCAACAGGCTTTGTGCCGGTCAAACCCTTGACGTGCTGCGTCCCGACGGCTCGCTGTCAACCCTGACGCTGCCTGACCCGCTCGAAACCCTCGACGGCCGATGGCTTGACGTGGCTCAAAACGAACTGCGGCTGCGTTTGCCCGTGGGGCTGGAACCCTTTACCTTACTGCGTGTGAATACCAAAAATCAATGAAAAGGCACCCCGTGCGAATTCTCAGTCTAATGCATGTACCGTTTGAAGAGGCGGCCAATCTGGCGGTATGGGCGGCCCAGCGCGGCCATACCGTTGAGCCGGTTCATTTGTATGCCGGTCAGCCGCTGCCGCCGACGGAGGCGTTTGACGCGGCCTTCGTGATGGGCGGCCCGATGAATGTGAATGAGCTGAACGAATATCCCTGGCTCAGAGACGAAAAAACATTTCTCCGCGCGTGCATCGACCATCAGAAGCCGCTGATCGGAATCTGCCTGGGGGCGCAGTTGCTGGCCGATGTGCTGGGCGGTCAGGTCAGCCGCAACGCCCATAAGGAAATCGGCTGGTTTGAGGTGTCGCGCACCGCCGCGGCGGTGGACTCGCCTTTGGCCGATGCCCTGCCGAAACGTTTTCAGGCGTTCCACTGGCACGGCGATACCTTCGCCCTGCCGTCGGGCGCCATACATCTGGCCGAAAGCCGGGCCTGCACCAATCAGGCGTTTCTGTATGGCCGGCGGGTATTGGGTTTACAGTATCATCTGGAATACACGACCGAAAGCATCGAACAAATGCTCGCCCACTGCGCCGATGAATTGACCGACGGACCGTTTATTCAGTCGCCTGAGCAGATTCGCACCGGCTGCGGCCATTGCGCTTCGATGCGACAGGTTCTGTGGCGTTTACTGGATCGATTTTTCGAGGCGACCTAAATCGCGCATCTTAGGCGAGTTGTTCGATCATGGCGATCAGTGCGGCGGCCTGACGGGATTTGGCGGCGTGTTTAAGCGTCTGCCAGTTGCCGTCGGGGGTTTTGATATGCAGAACCGAAGCGCCGGCTCCGATGGCGTCCGGAGCGTTGGCGACGATCATATCAAGCCGTTTTTTGCGGAGTTTCTCCTCGGCGTTGGCAAACAGGTCGCAATCTTCAAGGGCAAAACCGACCAGCCGCTGGGACGACTGTTTATGTCGCCCTGCCCAGGCCAGAATGTCGCGGGTCGGGACCAGATGCAGCGTCAGTTCGGTGTTTTTCTTTTTGAGTTTGACCGGATGGGTTTGGGCGGGCTTATAGTCCGATACCGCCGCGGCCATAATCAGCACGTCACAATCCGAAAACGCCTCTTTAACGGCATGAAACATCTGGTCGCTGGTCTGGACGGATATCATGTTGGCGCCTTGCGGCGGTTTCAGTGCGGTCGGGGCGGTAATCAGCGTTACGGTATGCCCGGCCCGTAAGCCCGCCCGCGCCAGCGCATAACCCATCTGTCCCGAACTGGCATTGCTGATAAACCGCACGGGATCAAGATACTCCCGTGTCCCACCCGCCGTAATTACAAGTTTGAGCTGTTGATGAGCCATATCACGCGCTATTGTCCGAATGAGCCGTTCAATCGCATTACAATAAAGCCATGCATCGTATCCAGTCCGACGGCTTTTGTCGGCTGATGGGTGAATACCAATACCAATCCGCTGCGGACAAAGACGTAGGCCGAATCAATGGTATAGTTGAAAAACAGGCCGCGGTCGGAAAAATACAGCGGCTCGGCGTCGGCTCCACGAAAAAGCGGCGGCTGTTTGGCCGGGGCCTGCTCAGCGGCATAAAAACTCTCGGCGTTGCTGCCGCCGGCCTGGACATGGGCGATAAATAACTCGGTCAGCGTTTTATCTTCATCCGGCGGCCGCAGCGTCCAGGTCAAATCCGAATGCCCCCAGCGGCCGTCGGAAAGCGATTCCAGCCTGATCACCGCTTCTGTACGAACAGACGTATCCAGCGCGGCAATCGGCGCCCATTGGCGAAAGGTTTTTAATTCCGATTGTCCGGCGGCAACCCCATCATCGCGAACGACGACCTGATGCAGCACAGACAACTCATACTCGCCGCCGATGTCCTCGCCGATCCACAACACGTCGCCGGACTTGAACAAAAAATCAAAGGTCTGGACGCCGTTGGTCGCCGCCAAAACACTGACCGACGCCGAAAGCATCATACCGATAGCCAACAGAATTACATTTTTTCTCATCAGGTCGTCTTTCCTTTGCGTTGTATTGGAGTGTTCATTGACGCTTCTTCCACCAGATCGCAAATGATATGATAGGCAACTTGGTGAACTTCCTGAACAGTCGCAGTCGGCCCGTCCAGCGCCAGACAGACATCGGCCATCTGTTCCAACGGCGTATCGGGCTTGCCGGTAAAGGCCAAAATGGTTCCGCCAAGGTGTTTTGCCTTGTCCGCGGCGGCCAGTACATTCTTGCTGGTGCCGCTGGTGGAAAATGCCCACAGCACATCGCCCGGTCGCATCAGCGCCTCGACCTGCCGCGCGAACACCTGCTCAAAGCCGTAGTCATTGCCCACGGACGTCAGAATCGAAGTATCCGTTGTCAGCGCCGCAGCCGCCAGTCCTTTGCGTTCACGAGCGAACCGTCCGACCAGTTCGGCGGCGATATGCTGCGCGTCCGCCGCCGAGCCGCCGTTGCCGCAGACGTACACGCACCCGCCGTCGGCCAGGCATACGGTCAGCAGCGACGCGGCAGCCGACAGCATCTCAAGGCCGCGCCCCTCAAGCTGAGCCAGCACCTGTTTGTGCACAGCGATGGTATCCATCGCGCGTTGATGTTGATTCATTGAGATGATCTCCACACATAAATCATCGTTGTCATCGATTATCGAGTTTGTTCATAACACAAATTGGCGATATTGATATAGTCGGCAGCGGTCAGTTCTTCGGGGCGATGATGCGGATCGACGAAGGCCTCTTCGAAGATCGTCGGCCAATGGCGAATATGGGCCAGCGCGCCATCGGCAAACTTGACACAGGCCTTGAGCATCTTTCGCCGATGCCCCATAAACAACGTAATGACCTGTCGAAAAGTCGCCATATCGTGAATCTGCGCCGCTTTTTTCGAGTCGCGTTCAAATACGACCATCGCCGATTCGACCTGCGGCCGCGGCCAAAAGACCGAGGCCGGCAGCTTTCGCAACAAATGCACCCGGCCGGTCGCGGTCATCAGAATACTCAGCGTGCCGTACTCGTCGTGTCCGGGCGTCGCGGCCATGCGGTCGGCGACTTCCTTTTGCACCGTCACGACCATCACATCAGCCGTGACCGGCCCGACCATCAGGTTGGCCATCACCACCGAACCGACACTGTACGGCAGGTTGGCCGCAAGCACCAGCCGACCGGCGTATTGCGACCGCGCCGACTCAATCGCTGCCAGCATCTCGGTATTGAGGGCATTCTTGCTTTCAAGGGCGTCGCCCTGCAAAACCGAAATATTGTCAAACGCCGCCAGCCGGGACGCCGCCAATCGCGCCAAACCGGTGTCATATTCCACCGTAATGACGTACCCGGCCCGCAAAGCCAATTCTTCGGTCAACGAGCCGGTGCCCGTCCCCACTTCCAGCGCGACATCCTGGTCGGTCAGATGCGCCGCTTCGACCAGCATCCTCATCAGATTCAGGTCGATCAGAAAATTCTGACCCAGCCGCCGATTCGGCGACAATCCCGCCCCGGCCAACAACCGCTCAATGTCCTGTTTGGTCTGCATATTTAGTCATACAACACAATTTATGATCACTTCGACATCGTCTTTGTTCGTGCCATCGTGACGGCGGTTTGGATGGCGGATTTCATACTTTCGGCATTGGCGACACCCTTGCCGGCAATGTCGAAGGCCGTGCCGTGTGCCGGACTGGTGCGGATAATCGGCAGGCCGATAGTGACATTCACGGCACGGTCAAAGGCCAGCATCTTGACCGGAATCAGCCCCTGATCGTGGTACATCGCCACCACACCGTCAAACTCGCCGCGGGCGGCGCGGACAAACAGCGAATCGGCCGGATACGGCCCCTGGCAAAGGATGCCCGCTTCCTGAGCCAGCAAAATGGCCGGCTTGATGATGCGCTGCTCCTCATCGCCGAATTGGCCGTCTTCGCCGGCGTGCGGATTTAGCCCCGCCACCGCAATCCGCGGCCGGGCAATGCCGAAATACTCTTTCAAAGCTGCATCCAGCAAATCAATCGGTTCGAATACACAGCCGATGGTGAACTTATGGCGAATCTCAAACAGCGGCTCGTGAATCGTCGCCAGGGCCATCTTCAGCGGCCCGGCCACAAACATCATTGCCTTGCGGGGCGACTTGCAGCAGTCGGCCAGCATCTCGGTATGTCCCGGCCATTTGCTTCCGGCCAGTTTCCAGCTTGTCTTGCTGATCGGAGCGGTGACCACGGCATCAATCAGCCCCCGCCGGGCGGCGCCAACCGCATCCACGCAAAATCGCATCGACGCTTCGCCGGAGGCGCGGGTCGGAGCATGAATCCACGACGGGGCCGAATAGTCGTCATAATCGGCCACGGACACCTGCCGCGGATAGTCCCGGCTGAGTTTTTCATGAGGAAAGCGGAACCAAAACGGCTCAACCTCCATCAGGTCGGCGGCGTATTCCAGCGCCTCATCCAGCCCGAACAGGATGAACTTGGCCTGACGCCTCAATGCCGGATCGGCCAGCGCCTTGACGATGATCTCCGGGCCGACGCCGCCGGGATCGCCCATCGTAATGCCGATCACCAGGTCGTTGCCGAGAAGTCGTGTTGTGTGGTTGTCCGTCATCGTCATTTGCCATACCGTCCGCCGCCGTGCTGCTGACCAAAGGGACAGCGTCGAGCCGGGGCTGAGGCGCGTCTAAAAACCAAGCGATTTGAGATTCTCGGCCGTCAGCGTACCGCTTTCGGGAAGCAGTTGCTCAATCTGGCGACGCACCATTTTAAGGAGCATGTCGGTTTCAATGTTGACCGCGTCGCCGACGCTGGACAGGTGCCAGATGGTATCCCTGAGTGTGGTCGGAATGAGGGCGACCTCAAAACCGCTCTGATCCAGGGCCGCAATCGTCAGACTGACGCCGTCCACGGCCACAGATCCTTTCAAGACCATTTGCGTCAGTAACTCCGGCGGTGCGGAAAATCGAAACGTCGCGTAATCGCCCTGCTTTCGAATGGCTGCAATCGTCCCGGTTCCATCAATGTGCCCCTGTACAAAATGCCCGCCGAATCGTCCCTGGGCACTGATCGCCCGCTCAAGGTTGACTTTGGAACCGGACGTGAGATGCTTAAGGGTTGTTTTGGACAGACTTTCGCCGCTGACATCGAATCGCGCACAACCGCCGTGCAGTTCGCTGACCGTCAGACAGACGCCGTTGACGGCAATGCTGTCTCCGAGCCGAGTGCCCTGCGAAACTGACGGGCCTAAATTGACTTCAAGATTCATTTGCCCGCCCCGCAGTTGTGCTTGGCGCACCGTGCCGATCGCTTCTATTAAGCCTGTAAACATTGTATTCACCGACGGATTTGTTCGTTTTCCAGACAATTGGTGGATACTACGCGGCACCGGCACAAAAGTCAATTGTGTTTTAATTTGTATATTTTGGGTTTATTGTATCTTGTTAAAGAGACCGCGAGATGACGGCTTTGGCCGAGTGTTTGTAGGGTCTGGACATCTCCAACCAAGGGCTTTTATGACACAACAACGCCCTTCTTGAGGATGATATTGGCATAGAGAGCGGTCTCGCCGGTGGCCACGACGGCGTAGGCCTGTTTGGCGCGTTCATAAAAGGCAAACCGCTCGACGTGCTCAAAGTCGGTGAAAGGTTCTCCGGAGGCAGTGAGAATCTTACGGTAGTCGTCCCAGATAGGCGTTTTGACGGTATCGCCGGCAACAACCTGCATCAAGGCTGCGGGACGAGGCACATAGCTGTCCAGCGGAAAGAGTTTCAAAACGGCCTCCAGCAGCGACGGGATGGGGTGCCCATCGGCCCGCACCAGGCGACGCGCGATTGAGGCAGCGGGAAAATTGCCGTCGGCCAGGACGATTTCGTCGCCGTGTCCCATTTCCATCAGGATTTTCAGCAGCTCAGGGCTGATGAGATTCGAAATATGCTTTAACATTGGATTTTCCTCATTTAGACCAGGGCGTTTAAGACTCTGTCACGGTAGTTACGCTCGCAGCAGGCAGTTTGACCTTGCCGGCGAAAATCGCATACGCGGCAATGACAACAAAACAGACAAACGGCACAATATAGGAAATGCTGACATTGGCAATGTCGATGATGTATCCTTGTATCGGGGTCAGAATCGCCCCGCCCAGAATCGCCATAATCAGCCCGGAGCCGCCGATTTTGGTATCCTCGCCCAGGCCGCGGCTGCCCAGACCGAAAATCGTCGGAAACATCAGCGACATACACGCCGAGATGCCCACCAGCGCAAAGGCGCCCAGTTTGCCGCCGACGCCGATGACAATCGCCGAACAGACCACGCCGGCAAAGGCCATAAACTTGAGCACATGGTGCGGCGCGACGCGGCTCATCACGGCCGTGCTGATAAACCGGAACACACCAAAGATAATCAGCGCCGGGGTGTGGTAATACTTCAGCGCCTCGCTGCCGGACAGCCCCAATTGGTCGGGGATGTAATAGACCGTATAGGTCCAGACCGAAATCTGCGCTCCGACATAGAAGAACTGAGCGACAACCGCGAAGACATAGTTGGGATTTTTCAGCAGGCGTTTGACCGTAGCGGCAAAATGGACATTCTTATCCGACTCGACCACATAGGGCATCTTCGTCATCGCAATCAATAACCAGATGAGCACGAGAACACCGCCGACGATCAAATACGGGGTAATGACAATGGCAAGCTGCTGGCTTTGGAGAGTTTGAAGCTGCTCGGCGGTTGCGTCGGCGGACTGTGCCTTGAGCGCCTCCAGCTTGGCCAAAATCAAAATCTGACACAACAGCGTCCCGATGACCGAGCCGACGGGGTTGAACGACTGAGCCAGGTTGAGCCGCTGCGTGGCGGTTTCTTCCGGCCCCAGCACAAGCACATAGGGGTTGGCGTTGGTCTCAAGGATGGACAGCCCCCCCGCCAGGACGTAAAACGCGATCAAAAACGGGATGAACTGCTGGATGAGACTGGCCGGGTAAAAGAGAAAACAGCCGATGACATACAGCACCAGCCCGATCAGCACGCCGCTTTTGTAGCCGAACTTGCGGGCGATGATGGAGCCGGGAATCGCCAGTCCGAAATACGCCCCGTAAAACGCAAACTGAATCAGCGAAGACTGAAAGTTGCTCAAGTCCTCAAAAATGCCGGTAAACGCCCGCACCAGCGGATCGGTCATATTGTTGGCAATGCCCCACCAGGCAAAACAGCTTGCCAGCAGAACAAACGGGAAAATGTCCCCGGGCGGCAGCAGTTTTGGCTTGTGTGAAGTACCTGACGCCGATGATGCCGATTGGTTCATTGCACGACCCCTTAAAGAAAAAAACCGTTAAGCCGGATACGTCATCGCATTAAGGACATTGTTTTACCCGATCCGTCCCGCATTGCCAAGTAAATTTTCCAAAAAACACGACTTGCACCCGTCTGAACACGGAGGGCCTGTCCTGCTTTTTTCTTTTGGCATATCCTTTGACACGACGAAAAAACACAGTATAATTTCGGCGTTGGACAAACCTAAAGAAGCTAAAAGCGAGGTTATTATGCGGCTTTTTGTAAGTCTCGGCAGCAGCAGCGTTAACGAACTGAAATTCGACCGGGGGCCGATTTACGTGGGACGACAGATGGGCAGTCAGGTCTTCCTTCCCGACAAGGCCGTCTCGCGTCAGCACGCGGTATTTTACACCACCAAAGACGGCGACTGGATTCTCGAAGACCTCGGTTCCTCGAACAAGACCTATCTGAATGATCAGGCGATCCACAAGGCCGAGCTGAAACACAACGACACAATCCGCATTGCGGACTTTACCATTCGCGTCAGCCTCGAAGACGATGAGGATCAGGATCGCCGGATGAATCTGGAAGACACGCTCATTGGAGAAGATCACATTCGACGCGAACTGCACACGGTGGATCGCAAAGTCGATGCCTCCGACGCCCCGCCGATCCGCTTTCCGGCCAAGCGGATGCACCATTTCCACGAAGCCGTCGAAACCTTCGGCGGACAGAAAACGCTTGACGACCTCTATAAAGGACTGATGGACATTCTTTTTCGGCAGTTCAGCGCCTTGAATGTCTGGGTCGCACTGCGGCATGAGTCCTCCGGACCGATGGACATCCAGGGCGGCCGCAAAATTACCACCGAACACATTGAGCGGGTGGATTTGGCCGTACCCAAAAGTCTGTCCGATGCGGCTGAAAAAAATATGTATCTGCTGATTCATCAACTGCCTCGCCAAATTACCGCGCGCGGGATTCGGTCGGTGATGATTTGCCCCGTGATGCTTCACAAAGACAGCTACGGCATCATTTATATTGAAAATTCCACCGAGCACGCGCATTACGGCCTGCAAGACCTCGACTATCTGATGATCATCAGCGTCCTTGTCGCGTTTATGGTCAGGAAAATCAAATAGCCCCCTGTCATTTCAATTCGATGAATCAAGACCTGATTAAACCCAGCGTAGCGGCCTTTGAGGTAACGGGGCGATGTGTGCTGCGTTGTCGGCATTGCCGGGCCGCCGCGGTCGGCGGCGGCGCCGATCCGCTGGATACGACCGCCTGCAAACAGATCCTGAAAGGACTGGCCGATTATACACGGTGTATTCTGATCTTTACCGGCGGTGAGCCGATGATGCGCGACGACATTTTCGAGCTGGTCGCCTATGCGCGTTCGCTGAGGCTGCGTCCGGTGATGGCCACGTGCGGCGAACGGCTGGACAGCAACACGATGCACCGTCTGAAAGACAGCGGCCTGCTGTCGTTTTCGTTTTCGCTGGACGGCCCGGACGCCGCTTGCCATGACGGTTTTCGCCAAAGCGACGGCGCGTTTGCCCTGGTAATGAACGCCGTCGAGGCGGCCAAAGAGGTCGGCCTTCGCTTTCAGATCAATACGACACTGACGCGACTGAACGTCGATGCGATGGAGTCGATTGCCCATCTGGCGGCGTCGCTGGGAGCGGCCTGCTGGAATCCGTTTGTACTGGTGCCGGTCGGACGCGGCGAAGCGATTGGCGATTTGCTGTTCGAGCCGGAGGAATATGAGCGGGTGCTCAATCGCCTGGCACAGTTGAAAACCGCCTTGCCGATAGACCTGCGGCTGACGTGCGGGCCGCAGTTTGCCCGTGTGGCTCGGCAGCAAAAAATCCCCAATGCCGAGAAAGTGCCCGGCTGTCTGGCGGCCACGGAGTTTGTCTTTATCAGTCGAAACGGCGATGTGCAGACGTGCGGCTTTCTGGAACAGTCGGCCGGCAATCTCATTTCAGAGCATTACAACTTCGGGCGCATCTGGGAACAGTCGCCGCTGCTGTGCGGCCTGCGCGATCACAACCGTTATGAGGCAGCCTGCGGACGGTGCGGCTATCTGAATGACTGTCGGGGTTGTCGGGCGCGGGCGCTGTCGGTTCGCGGCAGTGTGTATGCCGAGGATCCGATCTGTCTGCTGACAAGACGAAAGGACACGCAATGACGGCGCCAAAGCCCCTTGAGCAGGCCGTGCTGCGGATGGTTCAGGAGCCGCTGCCGCTGTGCGAACGGCCGTTTTCGGTGTTGGCCGAGCAGCTTGCGTGCAGCGAAGAAACGCTGCTTGATCAGATACACCGCCTCAAGACCGACGGACTGATTCGACGATACCGACCGCAAATCAACTATCGCGCTTTGGGGCGCGTCGCGGTACTGGTCGGCGCGGCGATTCCGGAAGGACGACTGGAACAGGCTGCCGCCGCGGTCAGCGCGTTGGGAGGCGTTTCGCATAATTACCAGCGCGATGGACGGCTGAATCTGTGGTTCACGCTGCAGGATACATCAATCCCAGCGATTGATGCGGCGCTGGAACGCCTGCGGCAAACGACCGGATTTGCGTTTTACAGTTTTCCCGCTGAAAAGGTGTATAAGCTGGACGTGCGCTTTGACCCGGCCGGGCCGGGGCCGATGTGGTTTGTACCCGGCAGGCCAGGGCGCACCCCGATGGAAACGACAACGACGGCAGCCTTGACGCCGGATGAAAAACAAGTCCTCGAACGCCTTCAACAGGAACTTCCGCTGGTCTCGCAGCCCTTTGACCAGATGCTGCCGGACACAACCGGAACAACACCGGTTGCACTGCTCAAGTCGCTGACCGAAAAGGGCGTGCTCGGCAAGATTGCAGCGGTGCTGAACTACAGGCGGCTGGGGTATGCCGCCAACGCGATGGTGTGTATCGCAGCCGGCACGGGACGAATTCATGCGCTCGGCAATGAGCTGGCGCGGATTCCGGCGGTGACGCATTGTTATCGCCGGCGCACTGTCGCCGACTGGCCGTATGCGCTGTACGCGATGTTTCACGCCGAGACGCCCGGCCGGATTGATGCGTTTGCGCGCAGCTTCTGCCACCAGCACAGCGCGGCGGATTACGCCGTTCTGCCCACCGTTCGCGAATTCAAAAAAACGCCCGTTCGCATTACCTTCTGACCTGCGCCTGCGGTTACCCATCGAGGGCAGAACGGTTCACGACCGCAGCGGCGTCTTTGGCAAAATAGGTGATAATCACATCCGCTCCGGCGCGTTTGACGGCCAGCAGCGTTTCGAGCATCACCTGCTGCACGTCGCACAGCCCCCGCTCGGCGGCGGCGTAAACCATCATATACTCTCCGGACACCTGATAGGCCGCCAGGGGCACGTCGAAGCGATCTTTGGCCTGCCGAAGGATGTCCAGGTAGGCCAGCGCGGGCTTGACCATCACCATATCGGCGCCTTCGTCAATGTCCAGGGCGATCTCCCGCATCGCCTGGTGTGCACCGGCCGGGTCCATCTGGTAGCTTTTGCGGTCGCCTTGGCCCGGAGCGCTGCCGGCGGCGTCGCGAAACGGACCGTAAAACGCCGAGGCAAACTTGGCCGCATAGGACAAGATCGCCGTCTCGGTCAAGCCCGCCTCATCCAGCGCCCGGCGAATCCATAACACCCGCCCGTCCATCATATCCGACGGGGCCACAACATCCGCCCCGGCGCGGGCGTGGGCGACGGCGGTTTCAGCCAGCTTTTCGAGCGTGGCATCGTTGTCCACCCGTCCGTCTTTGAGCAGACCGCAATGGCCGTGATCAGTATAAGCGCACAGACACACGTCCGTCATCACCACCAGCTCCGGCTCGGCCCGCTTAATCGCGGCTGCCGCCCGACACACGGCGGACCCGTCCGACCACGCCTCCGAGCCGACGGCGTCTTTGTGCTCGGCCAGCCCGAACAGCAGCACCGCCGGAATCCCCAGCGCGGCGATTGATTTGACCTCCTCAACCACCCGATCAACCGAAAAATGATAACACCCCGCCATCGACGCGATCGGCTCTTTGACGTTCGTACCGGGACAGACAAACAGCGGATAAACAAAATCCGCCGCCGACAGCCGAACCTCACTGACCAGCCGCCGCATCCCAGGACTCGACCGCAACCGCCGCATCCGCGTATAAGGAAACCCCATCGTCTATTCTCCGAATCAAAATCAAAAAGCAAAACGACAACGCAAAATCCAAAACATCCTGTCGCCCTGAAAGGGCAACCTACACCAGCCCAGGGCAACGCCCTGGGTCACCACAACCCAACACACCAATCGCCCTGAAAGAGCAGCGTACACACCACTAAGTCGCAGGCGTAAGCCCTAAATCTTAACGCCGGCTTCCAGCCGGCAATCCACGCTTAGCCGTGGGCGCAAGACCACGGAACAGATACCCAAAACCCAATCCCTGAAGGGGCAACTTGTCGCATTGACGAGTGCTGAGGAGGGGGATAACGGGAAAAGCCGGGCTGGCTTTTGGACTTTCTGGGTATTATATTGCCTTTGCAGCATAAAAAAACCTTGAAAACAGGAGTATGGACTTCGATTTTCAAGGTATTATACGATTATACGTGCTGATTTCAAGCTTGGCTATTCCATCAGTTGCGCCATATCGGAGGCTTCCAATGCCTTGTTGTAGATTCGCAGCTCATCGATCAGCCCCTTGAAAAACGCATCCGCCTGATTCGGGCCGGTCTGCATAGCGCCGATCCAGACGTCGCCGTCGGGGGTCGTGTCGAAGATTGAATTCGAACTGAGATAGGTATCCGTCTGCAACACGCCGTCAATATACAACCGCACATCCGCCAGGCCGGGCGATGCCGTATCCGGCACGACCGCGGCCACATGATGCCAGTGGTCATCCAACAGCCGCTGGGTGGTTTTAATATACGGACCGCCGGAATAAACCGCCAGCGTTCCTTCGGCAAACACACCGAACAAAAACTGCCGGCCGGGCTGGGCCTGTCCCCAACAGGCAATGGCCATATTACGTCCCGTCCCCGGCGATTTGACCCACGCGCTGACCGTTCGGGCCGAACCGCCCGCCACGCCCGTATAATCGGGAACCCTGACGTAGTGTTCAATCCCGTCAAACGACAACGCCCCGCCTTTGATGCCGCCTGCCGGATACCAAACGGGATGATTGACCAGAATCGCATCCCGACCATAGAGCGAGTGATCCGCTGCCCGCGTGCCCGTTGTTTCGTCAAAAGACAAATGCAGTTGAAGGCGGCTGACCCCAAGCGTTTCGATTTCCTCTTCGCTCAACGGCCGATCATAAAGGCGCACGTCATCCAGCAGCCCTTTATAAAAAGCGCCCGCCTGATTCGGGCCGGTCTGCACAGCGCCGATCAAGACGTCGCCGTCGGGGGTCGTATCGATCATTGAATTCGAACTGAGATAGGTGTCCGTCTGCAACACGCCGTCGATATATAACCGCACATCCGCCAGGCTCGGCGATGCCGTATCCGGCACGACCGCGGCCACATGATGCCAGCGATCATCCAACAACCGCTGGGCGGTTTTAATATACGGACCGCCGGAATAAACCGCCAGCGTTCCATCGGCAAACACGCCGAACAAAAACTGCCGGCCGGGCTGGACCTGTCCCCAACTGGCAATGACCATATTATGTCCCGTCCCCGGCGATTTGATCCAGGCACTGACCGTTCGGGCCGAACCGCCGGACAAGCCCGAATAGCCCGAAACCCGCAGATAACCGCCGTCCCCGTCAAAGAACAGCGCATTGCCGAAGCGTCCGGGAACCCGTGCAAAATCGCTCATATTGACCATGTCCGCCTCAAGCCGACCGGCTTGGTCGCGCACCGCCAGTCCGGCCGCATCATCCATCGTCCAGTGTGCAGCCAATCCGTCGGCGATGTCCTGACCCCAATTCAGTGCAAAGGCGTTCCAGTCCGTGTAGTCGGTTCGGCCGCTGCCGGTTAAATCGGCTGGGTTATCCTGCCCATCGGTCAACCAGCGGGCGGCAAACGGCAGCAGGTCGGTCGGCCCCTTTGAGCCGGTATAAAGATCGCGTACCTCAATATGCAGCAGTGCCGCATCCGAACCGCCTTTGCCGTCCTGAACGCCGATCAGAAACGCATTCAAACCCGTATCACCGTCCCGCGGCGTGCCCGACAACTGACCGTTCGGCATCACACTGAGCCATTGCGGCCCGCTGTATTTGACATAGGTCAGCGCATCCTCATCCGGATCCGAGGCACTGGCGGCGATTGAATGATCCAGCGTCTTTCCTTCATCAATCGAAAGGGACGGCAATTCAGGCGAATGAAACGACGGCCATTCATTATCCGGCACCGGCGTCAGCCAGAATCCGTCGATGACACTGCGAACGGGATTGCTCGGCCCTTCCCAGGCCACCGCCAGATGATCGCCGCCGCTGCCTTCTTTCTGCAAGGCCATGATATAGTAGAAGTTTCCGGCAACCAGATTCAACGGCGATGTTTTCTGTGAGGTATATCGATCCCATTGGCGCGGGTTGGTCCAGCCGGTCACCGAGGCATATTTCGCCAATTGTGAGGGATTCGGCACCGGACTGAGCCACAACTCCGAACTGTCGTCGCTGGCAATCCAAAATGTGTGCGGCCCTGAAACCGGCGCATACAACAGTCCGACCATACGCGTACCGTAATTGTCCGCCCAATCGGTCGGCGCCTCAAAATCTCTTGACCAGTCCGTCAATGTCGGATAATCGGGATAATCATCGCTGCCGGTCAGGTCGGCAATCGAAGTCCCAGCAAGTCCCGTCCAGACCTGACGCATCACGCCGCCGACGGTTGAAAAGGCCCATACCGGCCCGGTGACCACGCTTCCGTCCGTCAGGATCGCATCCACACGCCAGAAATAATCCCGCCATGCATCCAGTGCGGCCGGATTATAACGCGGATTCAAACGCCGTCCCCGATACACCGGCGCATCTGGCCCGGCCGAGGCCACCGCTGCGGCGGTGGTTCCAACATACACATCATAGCGCACCGCATTCATCGGCGGCGTCCATTCAAGAACAACATTCGGGCTGACCTCGTCGGCGCCATGAAGGGGATAAGGCGAATCCATTCGACGATGCTGATACAGCGCCTGAATTTCCGAGGCCAAAAGCGCATCGTTGTACATCCGAATATCGTCCATCAAGCCGGCATAGTAAGCGTCGCCGTCCCAGTTGCTCCGCCCGATATAGTTTCGTGTGCGATAGACGTTCAGGGCACTGCCCGTCGTGCCGGAGGCAATAACCTGTCCGTTCTTATACAGGACAACAGAACCGCCGTCGGTTATCGTTGCCGCAAAATGCTGCCATGTGTTCAGCTCAATCGCATTCGCCGCCCGAACGTGTCCGCCGCCGGACGAGCCGTTATACACTTGAAATGTCAGATCATTGGTCGTGCCATACCGCGCCAGCAGGAGATTGTCCGCACTGCTGCCGTTGCCGAAGTCGATAAAACGCGCCCACTGTTTGACCTCCGTAGGATAGACCCACATCGACACCGTAAAGCCGCCGTTAAACCTGTAGAAACCGCCGGGCACTTCAATGTAATCATCCGTCCCGTCAAATCGCAGCGCACCGGCGGCCACCCCCGGCACGGAATCGCTGTCGAAAGACAATCCGTTTTTCAAACTGCCGTCTTGACCCTGTCGGCTTAAGTCCTCGGCCACGGCACCGCTTCGTTCATCCAGCGGCAAATGCAGAATCGCCCCTCGGCCGGGTTTGAAGTTCAATCCGTCAACGGCGTCAAGCCGGCCTTCGGTCAATTCCATGTCGTAGAAACGCACCTCGTCAATCAATCCTTTATAAGCCCAATCGGGATGAACCTGTGAGGCAAGACCCAAACGAACCGGCATCACCGATGTATCGGGCGTCTGCGTCAGGCCGCTTCGCATCGCCCGAAGCCGACCGTTGACAAAAATACGAGCCTGCCCATCTTTGAAAGAGCAGGCGACATGGCCCCATCGTCCGGCCTCATAGACCGGGTGGCGCGTGACAACTTCCGTATGATTGCCTGCACTGCCGACCAGGAAGGCAATATGCCCGTCATTTCGGAGACGCACACTCCAGCCGGCCCCCGATGCATCGGCGGGGAACTTATCCAGCGGAATCATATCGGCCCGCTGGTCGGCCCGCATCCAGAACGCAATCCCGATCTGCCCGCCGACTCCCACCGCCGACGGCAACTCGGCATACTCGCCTGCACCGCTGAGCTGAAGCGACCCGCCCAAATCGGAATAACTGCCCTCGAAACTGGCGCCGAACCAAAACGAACCGTCGCCGGGGAAATTGTAGCCGACGGCGTGGTAGCCGTTGTCCGAGGCATCCTGTCCGTTGCGTTCAAACCGATAATGCGCCGTCGGCCTGAATCCTCCGCCGACCAGAAAACTCATCTGTCCCGACACCGATGAAATCTGAGTAATCGAAAGCCCCGAAAAACTCTCATCCCACCACTTGGCGTCGGGTGTGGTAAAATCGTCAAAGGTGTCGCGATACCCGCCCCTGAATGAATCGTTCGCATCGCCGTAGTTGCTCTTGCGTTCAAGATGAAACTGGTTGTCGGCCTGTTCCAGCGCAACACGGAAGAACTGACGATACGGATGCGTCGGATGAGGCACAGGGGACGTATTCGAGCCGTCTTCATTGATTCGCCAGATCAACAGCCCCTCGGCCGGCAGACCGCTGTTGCGCCCGGTTTTGAGGCGGCTTTCGATTAAAAAGTATTCCCGGCTGTTATTCGGATTCGAGTAGCGGTAGCTCAGGTTGGTATTGGCCGGATGGGTGCGCAGCGTACCGGACGGGTCATGGCTGATATCGACGACCGTCTCCCAGCCGCTGGTCGAGCGCAGATAGCCGCACGGCGGAACCGGATTTTCGCCGGGGCCGCTGTAGCTCATCAGACAAAAACTGCCCGCCCCGTTTGTTTCATACGTATAATCATACAGGTCCGGGTATCCGAGTACCATATGGCCGTTCTCATGGCAAAACGTTCCCAGACGCAGACTGTTGCCGATGTTGGTGATTTGGTACCGTCCGAAGGAGGTTCCGCAAATTGTTACGTTACGTGTGCTCATATGCGGCCACAGCCCCTCGCTCCAGCCGCACGCCGGCGACCCGGCGTAAAAGACATTCAGCGCCATGACCCGTCCGTCACTGCCGCGGGTCAGGCCTGAAAAATCAAAGCCCTGTGCGCACAATTTATTCAGGGCCTCGCTGATCAATTCACCGGCTTTGCCCCAGTCTCCGCAACTGTCATAGTAGCCCTTGTTGTTGTTGAGCATAACATAATCGGTTACGATATTGGTGTAGTCCAGTTGTCCGTCGGACACCTCCCAAAAATAGTCGCGCACCGATCCGTTATTGCCGTAGCCGGTATAACCCCATTCATTACAAAACCGGTCAATTTCCGAGGCGGAAATCGTTGCCCGCTGATCGGGAAATTCCACCAACAGCGTCAGCCCGACGACCGAACCGCTCACCGGTGCGGGCGCCGTCTGGGCATCGGCGGCATCCACCCCGTCATCACCAGCCGGCGCAAACAGAAACCGTTCGGGATGCAGTTGGATTCGCCGCTCAAGATGAATCGCCTCAACCACCTCCTGCCGCTGACGGAGCCGGCGCTGCAGTCCCGACCGGCGATGTGTCTGATTGTGACCGGCGGCACGAACGTCAGACTGCTCAAAAAGCAGCGGGTGATTCGGATCGGTCGGCACGCGGTGATCGTACACCACCTCGGTCGCAATAAACTCGGAACCGTCTTCATTCAATTGGGCATACACGATCCAGCCGGTCGCCGGATCGCGGACGACGGTATAGCCATCGAGGCTTTCCCCGCGGGCGTAATACTCGTCCCCCCAGAATTGCACCTGAACCACAGACCCGTCGGGCTGCTCAAGTTCCAGTATGTCGCCGGCATACGGAGCGGCCTGCAACAGACCGCCAACAGACCACACAACGATCACACACACGGTCACGTTGAATACGGAGGCGCATGTTGACTTCAAAACAATCTCCCTGTTTTTGAGTTTTTTTGTTCACCGGCAACCGTGCGGTACGACATCGAAGTGCCCGCGGTCCCCCCTACAGGCCGCGGGGCGGAGCACCGGTCGTTTGCGCCTCAAACAACTTGCACGGCAGCATCACCCGCAGAACGGGGCTGGCCGGGTGGCGCACCCGGTTGATCAGCCGACGCAGCGCTTCAGCGCCGATTTTTTGAGCCGGAATGGAAATACTGGTCAGCTTGGGGCATCCGAGCGTATTGTCCTCACTGTCATCGAATCCGACAACGGAGACGTCTTTGGGGATGCTGTATCCCCGATCGATAAGTCCTCGGCAAAGCAAATATCCCACCCAATCACTGGCACAAATCCACGCTCGGACCCCGTGCTGAATCCGTTGTATGGCGGATTCGATTTGGCCGGTGAGAACAATCTCTTTATCTTCCAAATGCGCCGCCGAAAGGGGCACGGTATAGGCCGGGTTATAGCCCAGCCCCAGCCGGCACAGGGCACTGACATAGGCCCCGAAGCGGCGGCGGGCAAAGTCCACCTGCGGGCAATGCCCGAAAAAGCCGATACGCCGATGACCCAGTCCGTATAAATGATCGCTCAGCGTATCAATGCCCTGCATCTCATCGACCCCCACCAGATCGATGCGGGCCTGAGGATATGGCTGCTGGATCGACACGCACGGCTGGCGTGCGGCCAAACGAGCCGCTATCTCCTGAGGCCAGTGGTTTACCAGGATCAGCCCCGACAGTTTCCCCTCGCGCATAGCCGGGGGCTGATGTTCCTGGTCAAAAATATGGTCACAGCTGTCTTCGCTGACATAATGCAAAATGAGCGAAACGTTCAGCTTGGCGCACTTTTCGCTCATTCCGGCAAAATAGGTCGTATGCTGCCATTCATGCAGTTTGCGCAGAATCAGCACACCGACCAGGTATGATGCGGTATCCTCGGCGATGGCTTGTTGACGACGGGACCCGTGCATATACCCAAGCTGACTGGCCATATTGACCACACGGGCCCGCGTTTCTGTATTGATATCCGAATAATCCCCGCTTAGCGCTTTCGAGACGGTGGCAACCGACAATCGAAGGGAATCGGCGATATCTTTCTGATTGATTTTACGCTTCGACATAGCCACATCTTAGCATTAATTTCGAAAAACGTCAACCGGTTACGAAATTTTTCGATACAATTTCGACGTTCAACCGTTTCGTTGACCGGTTAAAACAGCCGTCCAGGTGCTCGAAAAAAGCTGCCAAGCGGTCTTTATCCTCTTATGAAAAATAGAGTTATAACAAACCTGCGGAATTTTTGAAAGACACTGATCACAGCATGAGAAATTTCGAAATTTAACCATTTTTCCGCCAAATGAGTTGACTTTTTTGCTCCCTTTCGGTAGGAATGGCCCTCGTCATTTATTCATATTTGAAAGGAAACATTGATGCCGAACACCTTTGTGATTGAATTGAATAGCGAACAGAGTTATCAGCGGTTGATTCCCGGCGCGCCGGAAAGCTGCGGGATGAAATCCGGGCGGGTCTGGCTGGCCCCGGGCAATGATTGCGGCCAACACTCCACCGATGGCAACGAAGAGCAATTGGTCTTTCTGGCCGGGCAGGGAACCGCTCACGTCGGAGACCGGAAACTGGACGTCGGCGTCGGCAAAATCTGCTACATCCCGCCGCACACCACGCACAACATCATCAACACCGGCACCGAACCGCTGATTTACATCTTCTGCGTCGCCCCGGCTCGCACAGAAATCAAGGGAGCCTCTTAGCCCTCTTAAAATAAATGACTGTTTGATGAATCATGGAACCCCGAGGAATGGTTTTGAGTTTTGAGTTGAACTCAGAACCACGAACTATGAACAGTGTTCTGAAAAAGGCCGTAAAATGGCTCGCCCGAAAGGGCGAATCCTCAATGTTGCACTAATCTTTGGTAAGCGTTCACCGCGTTCAGGAGCAGGCCGAAAATGTTTACTTTTTCGGCCTGAAAGGCCATTTGACCTGAGCCGCACAAGTGATCCGGATTGCGACACGTAACAACAGCCGAGCGGCGCGAGCCGCCGGATCATGTGGCGTCTTGGAAAAACGCCCCATCTATCCGCATCCCTATCGGGCCGCTTGCGCGGCCGCGCTGTTGCGCCGCGTTGTTGCCGCGCTGGTGTCACCCCGAAGGGGCGTCGGCCGGTCATTGACTTTCCTAAACGAATGGGTCGAACTGAAAAAACCGGTGAACAGTTACAATCTTTGATTTTTGATCTCTCAAACCGGCCGTCGGTCAGTTGGAGTCCTTAAGGCGTTTGCCGCTCGATCAGATACCACATCGTCTTATGCTCGGCGGCCAAGTCAATGCGTCCCTTGCTGACCGGCAGACTGCTGCGTATCGACCCGTCGGCGTTGAGGATATGGCAAACCACGCCGGGGCCGCTGAATACCGAGTCCGCACTGAACTGAAGGTGGCCGACCACCGGCTCGATTCGCACCGGGGCCGTCCCCCAGTTGCGACCGACCGTCGTGCGGTCTTCGGAAAACTGCATCCCCGTATTCTCACACCGTCCGCAGGCCGTAATCAGCATCCTGCGGCACGCAGTGACCAAAGGCTTGCCGTCCAGAGATACGACGGTAATCGCCGCTTTCGCCGGTTGATTGATCGTAACGGTATAACCCTGCGTTAGAGATTGAAAGCGTTCAGTACTGCCGGCCAGAATTCGACAACTGTCGTTGTCCACCGCATACAGGCCTTTGCCGTCGATGACGTCCCACTGCATATACGCCTTTGAGGCAGCTTGTCCCTCGAAACGAAGCATTTCTCGTTTTGCCGCAGGCCCTATGGCGGCAAGCATATTCTGCCCGGCCTTCAAATGCAGGCCGGCCAACGCTTCCACAGACTCGATTGACAGGCCTGTCACAAGCGGCCTGAACGGCTGGAGGCTTCCATCACGAAAGACAGTCGCTCCGGCCCGCACAAAGCCCCACTTGGCCGGATTGGTGTCGATGTCAAAATAGCTGTTCAGGTGTTCTCGATCCCACGCATTATTGCTGTGCGAATAGGTATAGAGCCACAGGCCGTCCCAATCCTGCACTGCGGCAAATGAGGCAATCATCGGCACACACTCGGCCTGGCTGTCCAGCGGAGCAGGATGGTTGTATTCGCTGACGGTAAACGGCTTTCCCGCAAGCCGCTCGGCGGCCAGACGAAACAGCGTCGCCTCATCAGGATGATCGCTCATCGCCTTCTGGTCAATCAGCCAATCGCCCGCATCCCACGGCCGCCGCGGAAACCGCGGATGCTGCCAATACGCATGACTGTCGATAAAGTCCATATCGCTCTGGGCATACAGCCCCAGCGGACCGAATACGATGGTCCCGGTCACCAGACCCCGATAGTGCAAGTCCTCCTTGATATATCGGTACATCTCGTCAAAATACGCCTTTTCCGTTTCCGCCAGAAACGCCATCCGATCCCTCTGCCGCGAAGGCGACTCTGTGTCAACAAAGACCTTGATCGTTCCGGCCTCCAGCGACTCATCCGATTCCAGCCGATACTCCGCCCCTGTCTTCAGGCTCAGTCGTCTCAAGGCAAACGGCGTCTGGCAATGGCCAAACGCAATAGATACACGGGCGTTGTTATCCGACTGCGGCGCGGTAAACGTCAGCGTCAGCGTCCGCCACTGCGGCCCCAGTTCGACCTGCCTCCATAGCCCCAGATTCGCCCACGGCTCGTGCGCCATCCCCGCCGAAACCACGACGCGGCAGGGTTCCTGTGCCGCAGCCTCCAACCGGAGCGTGTAGATCTGCCCTTGCCGCAGAGCCAGTGAACGCTGATTGAACTGCAAATGCCAGTCCGTTCCGGAAATCTGCCGCGGTTCGATGACCAAGGCCTCTCGGCCGTTGAATACGGCCTGTTTCAAATCGGCTCGACAACCCGAATGCTGCTCAAGCACCCACTCGTCCGGCGCGGAACGGTCACCGCCAAAATCGGAAAAATCGGGGTTTCGAAGCATCGGCGCGCCCAGCGGCTCGGAATCTTTCATCCATCTCTCGGCGAGCTGTTCGGCTGACTCATACCGCTGTTTGAGCCAAACGTTGAACTGTCGGCGCAATGCGTCGGCATACACCGGCGGCAGTGTCGGCAGGACGCGCTCCGCGCTCCACATAAACAGGCTGTTTTCGTTGGTAATCTCCACGAATGCCACCGCATAATCCTCAGCATACGTCATCCCGCGATAGGCATTCGTTCGCCTTAGCAAAGCCTGCGCGTATTCTTTTTGGGCGGCAATCAAGGGCGGCATAAAAAGAGTCACCATCTTATCGTAGTCTTCATCCGCCTGCGGCAGCCCCAGTTGCCGGCTGTGTACCCGTCCCACGTGCAGATTCAGATTCGTATAAATGCCCCGCCGGGCAAGCTGATCGATGAAGTAATCCAGCCGATCCAGCGCCTCGGGGTGCAGTGTTTTGCCGTCCCGGCTCCAGATGCCCCGCGGCCAGGACGCGGTGTCCAGATGATGAAACCGCACCGTGTTAACGCCGAACTCGGCCATCCGGTCGGCGACCTTTTCGGCGTCCTGATGCGTCGGCAAGCAGGCCTCAAACGACAGATTCACCCCCCACAGCCGCACCCGCCGCCCGTCAGACGTGACAAAATGCTCCCGTGCGGTTAAACGATCCGCCGCGCTGAGCGGCTCGAATGCCATCCGCAGCGGCGACTGCGCATCCATCTCCAGTGGAATCACAAACGGCACCAGTTCCGCACCGCACAGCACCGCCATTTGCACCAGCACAACCAAAATGAACCCATAGCATCGCATCGCCTTTGCCCTTTCAAAAAAGGATTTTTGATGCGATTATAGCAAATGCCGCCATCGGTTGCCAGGTATTCATCCCATACGTTCAAATAATCGCCCCCGGCACGAAAGTTAACCAGCCGAGCCGCGCGAGTGAGCCGGATGGCGACACGTAACAACAGCCGAGCCGCGCGAGCGGCCGGATAACGACCCATACAATAGCCGAGCCGCGCGAGCGGCCGGATCCTGTCGCGTCTTGGAAAACGCCCCATCTATCCGCATCCCCATCGGGCGGCTTGTGCCGCCGCGCTATTGCGCCGCGCTGATGTGCACGCTGGTGTTTACAATAGCCGAGCGGCGCCAGCCGCCGGATAACGACACCCACGGCGTTACGCCCCATCGGGCCGCTCGCGCGGCCGCGCTATTGCGCACGCTGGTGCGTCACGCTGTTGTCGCCCCGAAGGGGCAGCATACCCCAGCCCAGGGCAACGCCCTGGGTTAGATCGGCCATACGCCTCGACGCTCTGAAAGAGCAACCTATATTGCCCTTACAGGGCGACCGGCGACCGGCGAACTCATGACCCAGCCCGTTGGGCTGGGCTAAGGTATCATTGCCCTTTCAGGGCGTTATTGACCCTTCAGGCCGAGTCGAATTGTTCTTGTTTTTTACCCCCTCCCCGCTTCGCGGTACTCCCCCTTGACAGGGGGAGAGTTTACAACAGCCGAGCCGCGCAAGCGGCCGGATAATGCCGCGACTTGGAAAACGTCCCATCTATCCGTATCCCGTATCGGGCGGCTTGCGCCGCCGCGTTGGTGTCCGCGCTGGTTTTTACAATAGCCGAGCCGCGCAAGCGGCCGGATTATGTCGCGACTTGGAAAACGTCCCATCTATCCGCATCCCCATCGGGCGGCTTGCGCCGCCGCGCTGTTGTGTTGCGTCATCGTACAACAGCCGAGCCGCGCAAGCGGCCGGATAATGTCGCGACTTGGAAAACGTCCCATCTATCCGTATCCCGTATCGGGCCGCTTGCGCGGCCGCGCTGTTGTGCGCGCTGGTGTGCCGCGCTGGTGTCGCCCCGAAGGGCGGCAGATCTCAGACCAGGACAATGCACTGGCCTATTTTATCGGACAAAAACAGTTTTTTTTCTTGACATCGCAAAGGACTTTCAGGTAGAATAATAACATAAAAATGTGTTACTATAAGATCTAAAATGACCTTTTCATCTAACAAACACGCCGACAGGCGTGAACAATTCGGAAGAAAGGAGGTGTTGAAAAGACAAGGCAAGCAATGAACCGCGGGTGAAAATGAATGAACGTAACTCTTATACAAGTTTTTGCGGAGGGCATTATGATGAGAAGTGTGGTATGCGTTTTAATGTGTGTGGGGTGGGTGTCAATGGCCAATGCCTTGACGATTACGAATGGTGATTTTGAAACAGGCGGCGGAGAAAACATCAGCAACGTCACCGGATGGTATGACTATAACGTCGGTGGTTTTTGGGAAGGCGCTTGGCAGACCAACGCTTCCTGGATCACACCAAATGGAACCAATGTCATCGTCTTATCTGCCAACGGCTCGTCCGCAGAGGATCCCTTGGCCGGTCAGTCGTACCTTTATCAGAGTATTGGAATCGCAGCGGGCCAGACGTCGGTTATGATTGGCTTCGATTGGGGTCATCCCAATGATACAGGCGCAGGCAGACATGATAAAGTGACCGTTTCTGTTTTTGCCAGCGACGGCTCGTTTGTCGCCGGTGACAATACCGATATCTACGGCGTTGCCGGCGTTACCCTGCTGGACTATGCATCCTTTGAGCATGTACGTGTCAGCCCCGCAGGTACCATAGATGAAATGTGGAGCGTTGTAGCGACTCTGGATCTTTCCGACGCCAACGTGGGAGATGAAATCTTTCTTCGTTTTAACAGTGCTTCAGAATGGCCGGTAATCGACAACGTCCATATCGTCCCGGAGCCGATGACGCTGGCTCTGCTGGGTCTGGGCGGACTGCTGACCCGTCGTAAACACTAAGCAGCAGCTTGTGTTTGTATTGAATTTTTGAAGGTACTTTATCTCGACGGATAGAGTACCTTTTTTGTCAATTTTCCGTGTCAATACCCCCCTCATAGCCGGATGGCGATACGTACAATAGCCGAGCCGCGCAAGCGGCCGGATAACGTCACGTAACAATAGCCGAGCGGCGCGAGCCGCTGGATCATGTCGCGTCTTGCAAAACGCCCCATCTATCCGCAACCCCCTATCGGGCGGCTTGCGCCGCCGCGCTGTTGTCCGCGTTGGTGTCCGCGCTGGTTTTTACAATAGCCGAGCCGCGCAAGCGGCCGGATAATGTCGCGACTTGCAAAACGTCCCATTTATCCGCATCGCTTATCGGGCGGCTTGCGCCGCCGCGCTATTGTGCGCGATGTTGCGTCGCGTCATCGTACAATAGCCGAGCCGCGCGAGCGGCCGGATAATGTCGCGACTTGCAAAACGCCCCATCTATCCGGAACCCCCCATCGGGCCGCTTGCGCGGCCGCGCTATTGTCCGCGCTGGTGTGTCGCGCTGGTGCACCCCGAAGGGGCGGCAGATCTCTGCCCAGGGCAACACCCTCGGTTATATTTGGATATTCAGCCCGCGGCTGATCTCTTTGCACAACCGCCCGGGCGCTTTTTTATTGCGTCCTGCCCTCCCTGGCGATAAGATGGCCGTCGTAACGTAATCATTATCAGGAATGCCCAATGGCGCAAAAACAGGACCACAAGACCCGGCAGATCTGCATCGTGACCGTGACCGGCAAGGACAAGGTCGGCATCATTGCCCGCATCAGCACGACCATGGCCAGGGCCAACGTCAACATCATTGACGTCAGCCAGCGGATTATGGAGGCGTATTTTGTGATGACGATGGCCTGCGATATCACCGACGCGACCGCCGATATGGACAAACTTCAAAAACAGCTCGCTCGTATCGCCAAAGAGATGGACCTAAACATTACATTCCAGAACGAAAACATCTTCAAAATGATGCACCGTGTCTGAGGTTCAAGACCGCACACCTACCCTTTGAATCCGTTATCTTTCAGCCATTGTGCCCAGGTTTTGCAGCCCATCGGAAGTTCTTTCGCGCCTTCGCTTTTGCCAGTGCGGCTAAGCTCATTTCATCATCCATCGATAAAAAGCAAGGAAAAAAGGTTTTTATGTTTTCTTGGTTTTTTTGGTCGGCTTTTATGCCGATATTGCATTGAATCATCAAATTGCGTATAATAAATCTAAATGTATCAAATTATGTGGGGTGCATTCGTGAAACGATTATTTCACTTGTTCCGTCCGAGCTATAAAGACGATACACTCCCTCTCGAAACAACAGGATGATGAAAATGATCAAAACAAACACACCGACGGCAATTTTTTGTGTATTTATCATTGTTTTGTGGGCTTCTTCCGCCTTTTCCTGCCCCCTGACCACCGACTTGGACGGCGACTGCAAGATTACCTTTGCCGATTTGGTCTTGTTTGCTGAACAATGGCTTGCTCCGGCCGGATGTGTAGGTTTTTCCGATGCTTGTGCGGATTTTGTGGGCGAGGACGGCGTCAATCTGGACGACTTGTCCCTGCTTGCACGGGAATGGGGGCTGCAATATGAACAAATCCCGCCCATTGTCATCAATGAAATCCACTTTGACCCCGACCTATCCTATGAATTGGTCGAATTCGTTGAACTGCACAATGCCGGCGACCAGCCCGTTGACCTGTCGGGCTGGTATTTTGGCTCCGGAATCACGTACACCTTCCCGCCGAACACCCTCCTTGCCGCCGGGGACTATCTTGTTGTAACAGAAGATGCATCCGTTCGCACCATCGCTCCGCTGACTTCTGTTCAGAGCAAATACGGCACACCCCCATCGAAAGTATTCGGTCCCTTTTCCGGGAGCCTGTCCAATGACGGCGAGACCATTCAACTGCGCGCCGCCAACGGCCTTGTCGTTGACGAGGTGGACTATCAGCTCGGCTTTCCCTGGCCGACCGTCGGCGACGGCGTCAGCGGCCCGGGGACGGGACATTCGATTCAGCTTGTCAATCCGGCGTTTAATAACCATCGCGGCGGCAACTGGCGAAGCGCTTACCCCACCCCCGGCGCGGCGAACACGGCCGTGTATGCGGAAAACCTGCCGCCGATTATTCGTCAGGTCAGCCATACCCCCAAACAACCCAAAGCCGGCGAAATAGTGACCATAACCGCAAAAGTGACCGATCCAGACGGGGTCGCCTCGGTCACGCTTTACGGCCAGATTGTCAACCCCGGCAATTATATCCCCATCACGCTGCCCAATTATTCAACAACCACCCCCACCCTGCCCAATCCGGCCTACGAGAATCCGGCCAACTGGTCGGCCATTGCGATGAATGATGACGGCGTCAACGGCGACGCGGTGGCCGGTGACGGGATTTATACCGCACAGGTCTCCGCCGGCGTCCAGGTCCATCGGCGGCTGATACGTTATCGCATCACGGCCGTGGATAACGGTTCGCGCAGTCTGACCGTTCCCTACCCGGACGACCCGCAGCCCAACTTCGCCTATTTCGTCTATGACGGCGTGCCCTCCTGGACAGGCGACGGGGCAACCTATAATTCCGAAATGCTGACCTCCTTGCCGGTGTATCATTTGATCTCCCGAAACAGCGATGTTGAGGCGTGCTTCTGGAACTCCGCGTGGGACGACGGCAAGTATCATTTTGCCGGAACACTGATCTACGACGGAAAAGTGTATGACCACATTTATTACCACATTCGCGGCCAGGCCTCAACTTTTATGTGGGGTAAAAACAAGTGCCGATTCCGTTTCAATCGCGGCCATTATTTCCAGGCGCGGGATGATTACGGCAACACGTACGACAACACATGGGACAATCTGGTCCTTGGCACCGGCACGTGTCCGTGGTGGAAGTACCCGCACCCGGACGGCCCATGGGATCAGGGGACCGGCGGGATGCTGCTCAATGAACCATTAAGCTACCGTATTTATAATATGGTCGGCGTGCCTGCGCCCAACACCAATTATTTTCATTTCCGAGTGATTGACGCAGCCGCCGAGTCCGGCCCGACTCAATATGACGGAGACTTCTGGGGTTTGTATTTCGCGGTGGAAGATCCCGACAGACGGTTTTTGCGAGAGCACGACCTGGAGGACGGCAACGTCTATAAAATGGAAAACGGGTTCGCCGATCGGCGAAATCAAAGCGCCACGCAGGTGACCGACAAGTCGGATGTCAGCGCGTTTGTCAATGCGCAAAATGCGACCTCGTCCCAAACCTGGTGGGAAAACAATGTTGATCTGGACGGCTATTATCGTTTCAGAACCGCCGGCATCGTTATGAACAATTCCGATCCAAGGGCACAGGAAAATTGTTTTTATTACCGCGACCCGATAACCAACCAATGGTCCATCCATCCGTGGGATTTGGATTTGACGTATGAGTGGGGCAGTCACTATGAGCCGTGGCGTTGGGAAAATATCAGACACTGTCTGCAATACCCCGCGCTGAATCTGGCCTATGAAAATCGGGCGCGTGAGCTGGTGGATTTGCTGTTTGACAACAATCATTACGGCTGGCGTCAAACCGATCAGTTGGTCGATGAACTGGCCGCGGTGATTGCCGCGTCATACAATGGACGATGGTTTGTGGACGCCGAACAGGCGATGTGGAACAACCATCCAAAGGTATCCAGTCGCTACAAAAATCTCTGGTATAAACATAATGAATTTTTCGCCCAACCCGGCAGAGCGGAAAACTGGGACAATATGGTTGCCTATTACAAACAGTTTCTCACGCCGGAAGGAATGAGCGGTTTTCTCAGCGGAAGCTACGGACTGCATTCCCTGTTATCGGTCATTGCCGATCCGGCGATCCCTCACACACCCTCGGTGACCTATATCGGCGCGGAAAATTTTCCGATTAACGATTTGAAATTTCAGACCTCCGCATTCAGCGATCCGCAGGGCAGCGGGACGTTTTCCGCACTCAAATGGCGCATCGCCGAGGTTGAACCTTATACGCCCGTTACACCGCCGGATGATCAACAGCCGCAGACAATAGATCTGATTACGGAAAACGAAATCTGGAAATATTATCGTGCCATCAGCGGCGAACCGTCCGATCCGGTCTCGGCGTGGCGAACGTTAAGTTTTGACGACACCGACTGGCAAATCGGCCAAACCAGCATCGGCTACGGCGACAACGACGACCTGACGGATCTGTCGCAGCAGACGCCGCCGATGCGATACAATTATACAACCATTTATCTGCGCAAGACTTTTGAGGTGACAAATCTGGAGGACATCGAATCGTTTACGATGCGCGTCTATGTGGATGACGGATGCATCATCTGGATCAACGGGACGCAAGTCGCTCGGCAGAATTGCACAAGTGAATTCAAGGCGTGGGACGCAACGAACGGAACCGGCTATGTCGAACCGACCTGGTACACCATCTCACTGCCAACGCCGACCGATTATTTCGTCGAAGGCCAAAACATCATCGCCGTACACGTGCTCAACGACAACTTGACCAGCTCCGATCTGTCCATTGATCTGACGCTGAAGGCGACCTACGCCGCCGAACCGTCCGAACCGGCGCCGTTCCAAAAGGTCAAACGCGGCAAATATGAAATCGAAACCCTGTGGGAAAGTCCGGCGATCACCGATCCGTCGCAGTTGACAGTGAAGATTCCCGCCGGCGTCGTTCGCACCGATCGGCTCTATCGCGTTCGCAGCCGAATGAGAGACAACAGCGGCCGCTGGTCGCACTGGTCGGATCCGATTCAATTTACCACCGGCCGGCCGCTCAGCGTCGGCATCCTTGAGGATTTGCGGCTGACCGAGATGATGTACCATCCGGCCCCGGCCAATTTGGCGAAAGGGGAACCGGATATTGACAAAAATGAATTCGAATTTATCGAACTAAAGAACATCAGCCCCGACGAAACACTCGATTTGTCCTATGTCGCACTGACGCGCGGCGTGACCTTTGATTTCGCCGACAGCGCAGTTACCACATTACAGCCGGGCGAGTTCGTACTGGTCGTCCGCAACGCCGCGGCCTTTAATCTGCGCTATCCCGGTCTGGCCGACCGCATTGCCGGCGAGTATTCCGGCCGTCTGAGCAATGACGGCGAGCGAATAACCCTGGTCGATTCGATCAACGGCGTTATCGCCGATTTCGAATACAATGACAGCTTCGGCTGGCCGGCCGCGGCGGACGGAGCAGGACACTCGCTCGTGCCGCTTGAGACGGCCCTGCCCGGTCAGCCCGACGGCTCGTTGAACTATAACGGCAACTGGCGGCAAAGCACACGCATCCACGGCTCCCCCGGCGCCGATGATCCGGCCCCTGCGGCAAGTCTGCTGGTCAACGAGGTGATGGCGCATACGGATTATCCGAATTCACAGTTGACCAGCAACGACTGGATTGAACTGTACAATCCGACCGGCGCCGATATGGCTTATGACGACCGGTGGTATCTCAGCGATGACCCGACCGATTTGAAGAAATGGGCTTTGCCTGAGGGGGTGGTTCCAGCCGGCGGATGGGTCAGCTTTGATCAGGTGTCCGGCTTCAATTTCGGCTTGTCCAAAGAAGGCGAATACGTCTTTTTGTCGTATCTGCCCGGAACCGCCGAAGATCGCGTGCTCGATTGCCTCAAATTCGGCGGCCAGGAAAACAGTATCTCCTGGGGACGATTCCCCGACGGCGACCAACGCTGGTTCTTCCTCGCTGCGCCCGGCACACGCGGCGCGGCCAACGCCGACCCGATTCAGCCGCCCGTGGTCATCAGCGAAATCATGTACCATCCGACACGCGATACCGATGACGATGAATATCTCGAACTGTACAACCCGACCGGCGCAACGGTGAATTTGTATAATCAGGAAGGTTCCTGGCGATTGGACAGCGGTATTTCGTATGTCTTTCCCATGCCACTCAGCATTCCCGCCGGCGGCAGAATCGTCATCGTCGGATTTGACCCGACGGTGGAAACCGCCCGACTGGCGGCGTTTAATACGACCTACGGCTCCAGCCTCACGGCGGGGACTGACATCTTCGGGCCGTGGTCGGGCAATTTGTCCAACAGCGGCGAACGAATCGACCTGCAGGAACCTCAGGATATGGGAACATGGTGGATTACCGTCGATCAGGTCATTTACAGCGATTATGCGCCCTGGCCGGTCAGTCCCGACGGCGACGGGGAGGCTTTGGTGCGTCTCTCATCGGCGCCGACCGCGCCCGGAAATGATTCGGCCAACTGGACGGCTGCGACCCCCTCGCCGGGATACTGACCCGGCCTGACAGGTTTTCTGGAAAGATCAGAGCCGAACGCCGCACCGTTCAATAAAAAAGGAGTTGTGAAGGTATCAAGATATCGCTTCACAACTCCATTTTTTCGATCCGCCGATTAAGCGATTTCCACCAGCGTAATATCAAATGTCAAATCTTCCCCCGCCAGGGCGTGATTGGTGTCGAGCGTCACGTTTTCATCATCCAGCGCTGCCACTTTCACCAGCAGGCGCTGGCCGTCGCGTGTGCCGACTTCTATCGTGTCGCCGACCTTCAATTCCATATCCGGCGGGACCTGACTGCGGCTGACCGGAATCACACGCTCATCAAGCCGCGGGCCGTAGGCGTTCTCGGCCGGAATCGTGATCGTCTTTGTCTCGTTGACTTCCATCCCGACGGCCGCATTCTCAAAATCAGGGATTAACTGTCCGTCTCCAATCTTGTATTGGAGCGGTTCACGTTCAACCGAACTGTCAAACACCGTGCCGTCGTCCAGTTTTCCGGTATAATGGACCTTTACAACATCTCCGGCTTGTGCCTTGGTCGTCATACTGACATCCTTTCTTGTCTTAACTCATTTCCACTTCGCAGTATCACAGACCCGCTTGGCAATTGCAAAGTTTTTTTCAACATTTCACTCTGTTTTCGGGGATTGCAGCCATTGCGAAGCCAAAACAGCAAGATCGCAAAGATTTACAATGCCGTCGCCGCCGATAGGCGCAATATCCACCGGCGTATCCGCCGTCAACCAGGATCCGGCCAACCGGCGCAAATCCAGCACATCCACCACCCCGCTGCCGGTCAAATCCGCCGGCAGCGTCTTGCCAAGCCACATCGGCCCGACACCTGTATCGGTCAGGATAAACGGACGAATCCGACCGTCAGATTCATAGAACAGCTCTTCAATGGCAATGGAACGCGAGCCGGAATACGGCCCCGACCCCGTGCGGTTATTCCACCGATGATAAAAGATATACCACTGCCCCATAGCCGGATTATACAGAATCGAATGGTGTCCCGGCCCTTTGTGAAAGCCGTCGCTGACCATCAATGCGCCGCGATACGTCCACGGGCCGACCGGACTGTTCGCTGTACAGTAGTGCACCGAATACGTATCGCTGTTCCATCCGCCGTGGCTGTACGATAAATAGTAAATCCCGTTGCGCGTGTGCATAAACGCCCCTTCCGTAAAATAGGGCGGATTCTGCACCGGAATCTCGCGGGCAAAACTGATCATATCATCGTTCAGTTCAAAGACGCGCAGCCGGGAACCGGCACTGCCGCCGGCGTACAGATAAGAAATACCGGTTTTCGGATCTGTAAAGGCCATCGCATCAATCGCCTCAAACGTCGGGTCGTTGTTGTCCGACAGCAGCGGTCCTCCGCTGTCAATAAACGGCCCCGCCGGGGAATCGCTCCAGGCCACCCCGATATGCGAGGGCTTGGGGCCAACCGAATAATAGAAATAATACGTGCCGTGTTTCTCAATCACTCCCGGCGCCCAGGCGTGCTTGTCGGAGGGAATCCACGAAATAGTGCGAAAATTCAAAATCGGCCCGTGCGTTTGCCAATTGACTAAATCCTTTGAAGAATAGGCATAAAACCGCGTTCGCAGCCCGGAGGTGGGATACACCCAAACGGTCTTATCGACCAGCAGCACATCCGGATCGGCCGCGTCCATCACGGGATTGCGATCGACGGTCGGTTTGGGCATCATCAAAAATTGCTCCGGCCTCAGCGCTGCTGCAAAGATGCGCACCTCGTCAATATATCCATACGCGCGATCGGTGTGCGACCCGTTCCACAGCCCGCGCCCGACCGACCAGCCGCCGGCGTGCCAGTTGCTGCCGCTGGTCGTGCCTTTGGCCAGCGCCGTATCGGGGCTGCCGCTGAGCGTCAAATCGGTTTGCGCCACAAGGTGCGGGTCGGTTCCCCCCGAAACGTTGGCCAGATACAGCGACAATGTCGCACCGTCGCTGACCGCGGCCATATAATACCACACGCCCGTTTTGCCCTCCGGGTCGCTGCTCCAGTCAAATCCGCGGATCATCCCCGGTGCCGAACCGGCCACATGCCAATAGCCCGACACATCGGCAAAACATATCGCCACGCTCTGATCCGGTCGTATCTGAAAATACAGCGCCGCCAGACGAGCGTCGATAGACGCCACGCCATACGCATCGCGCCCGACAATCGTGCGATGGTGCGTGCCGGTTTCCGGCTTGAAAAACGCCTCAATGGTGAATTGCGCCGGCGTTACGGCCTCTATATCAATGCCGCTCGGATGACTGCCGGGGCCGTAACTTTGCGCGGCTGACCGGGTACTTAGCCCCGGCGCCGGGCCGGTATTTTTCACGCTGAAGCGGTTGGTCGCCTGGGTCTGCGGTACCGGCGCATAGGCCGTTTCGCTGCGATACGCATAACCGCCATCGCCGCCTTGCGCCCACGGATCCAGAGAATTACCGTTGCCGGACACGTCGGCGACGCCGAACGGCTTGGTCGCCAGGGCCGCGTCCGGCCCCTGCTCAAATCGCCAATAAGCCAGCACCTCGGCCTGGGCCGAACCGACGGCAAAGGCGGCAAAAGACAACACGATGATAACAAATTTTTGCATAGAAAACCCCCGCTTTGTTCGAAACCAATCCGCTGTATTCCGGCTGTTAATAGACGGCGCAGAAGATGCGCATTTTTAACGAAAATTAGTGATATTTCTGCAAATTATTCGCTTTTCACCGTCGAATCGGCGTACAGGACGGGCACGATACGTTATATATCGATAATTTCTTGTTTATTCAAGACGTTTTTGGACACTTTTGGCGTGGGCGTCCAGTCCTTCGACCGTCGCCAGACGAACAATGTCCTCGGCCGCGGCGGCCAGTTCGGCGTGCGCGTATTCAATGATGCTGCTGGATTTAATAAAATCGTTGCTGGTGACCGCGCTGAAATATTTGCTCGTCTGGCGGGTCGGCAGGGTGTGGCTTGGCCCGGCCCAATAATCGCCCACCGCCACCGGCGTAAACGGCCCGATGAAGATTGCCCCGGCATTGATCAGCTTCTCGGCCACAGCCCGACTGGCGCTGCCGCACTGCACCTGCAAATGCTCGGCCGCAAAGTCGTTGGCCCAGGCAATCACCGCGTCCATCGACTCACAAACCACGATGCCGCTGTACGCCTTCAGGCAACGCGCCGCCGCTTCGGCGCGATCGAGTCGGGGCACTTGCTGTTCCAACTCCGCCAGCACCGACCGGGCAAACTTCAGTGAATCGGTGACCACGATACCCGCGCCGGGGTCGTGCTCGGCCTGACTGAGCATATCGGCCGCCACCCACGCGGGATTGGCCTGGGCGTTGGCGACAATCAGCACATCGCTCGGCCCGGCGAACGAATCCATATCCACCAGGCCGAAGACTTCCTTTTTGGCAAGCTGCACCACGTCATGGCCGGGGCCGACGATTTTATCGACTTTGACAATGGTCTCGGTACCCCAGGCCAGCGCTGCGACCGCCTGCGCTCCGCCCAGACGATACACCTCGGTGATGCCCAGCTCATAACACAAGCCCAGGATCACCGGATGAATGCCGCCTTGCCACCGCGGCGGCGAAACCACCACGATGTCCCTGACGCCGGCGACCTGCGCCGGAATCGCCGTCATCATCACCGTACTGGGAAGCGGCGCACTGGCGCCGGGAATGCACACCCCCACGCGCTTCAGCGGCGAGTAGCGGATGCCCGGATGCGTGTTTTGGTTACCGATAAAAATCTCAGACTGATAACGGCGAATATTGGCAATGGCTTTGCGCAGCGTTGTCAGCAGCGTCGCATCAAGCTGCGTGTGCGCCGCGGCCAGGGTATCCTGCGGAATGCGAAACTCTTGAGGCGACAGGCCAATCCTGTCAAACCGCTCAGTGTATTCGGCTACCGCCGCATCGCCTCGCCGGCCTACCTCGGAGACGATTTGCCTTACCGTCTCGGCCAGTTCGGCGCGATCTTTCAAAAATTCGCTCATCGAATGCTCGCGACGCAGCCGGTGCATCCGTTCCTCAAATCCAGGCTCCGAAGCCGCCATCAACAGTTCATCAAATGCTGTCTTCAACGCAATTGTTCCTCATCATTACGGCGTGAAATTTCCATGCGTATAGGTCCGCACCGCCCGACGCGGCAGCAGATACGTCCGACCTTCAAACTCCGTGACCACGCCGGAAACCACATACCGCTGTCGGCCCGGTGTGCGCTGCAGCGTGCGCTGTATCGCTTCCAGCGTCCGGCACGGCAGCAGACGATACGACGCCTCGGCAACATTCTGCCCGAACGCATCCGGACGAAATGCAAAGCTCTCGCCGCTGCGCTCTATCATGCCCGTGCGATGGATCAGATTGCGGTCGGTGCTGACGACGACCAGCTCATCCAGCCGCCGCAGATCCGGCGCCCGATTGCGCTGCATCATCTCGAGTATCTCGGAAGGCAGGATGGATTCGTGTTGCGTCTGTTCGGTCTCGCCCGATTGCGACGGATCGGGTTTCGAAGGTTCCGCAGCGGCCTCTCTCATCGGCAAAAAGTACAAGCTAAATAAATAATTGTGCCCGCGATATTCAGTTGCCATTGCCCACAGCCGCACGTCCATCGCCTTCTGCTCGCCGGCCAGTCGAATCATCTGCTCCAGCACCGAACAAGCCAGCAATGCCGTCTTTTCATCGGCCGACAGGTGTCCCTTGCCGTCGGTAATCGGCTCGTTCGGGACAAAGGCCCACTGCATTTCATTGGGGTCATAGACCATATGTCCTTCGACGCCGGCGATCAGGTGCCCTTCGGCAATCGGCCGGTTGCGCTGGGACGCACCGAAAGCGCCGGCAACAGCCGCACACATCATCAGCGCCCACATCGTTCTAAGCATACATTTCATTTCAATCGCTCTCTTAAGACGCCTGCGGCCTGCCCGGCGTCGTTGACCATCTCCACACACGCGCCACAACGCGGATCCTGCGACTGCATCATTTCAATCAGCGGCCGCCAAAAATCCCCGACCAGTAAAATGGGTTTGTTCGCGTCGGCAAAACCTTTGTTCTTGTATTCCCACACCTCGGCCAGTTCCAGCAGTGTCCCCGTCCCGCCGGGCAGAACCACATACGCATCGCCCAGCGCAATCAGTGTCGCCAGCCGTTCGCTGAGCGTCTCGGTCGGGCGCTCTTCGGTCACATACGGATTGGCTCTCCCGCGTTTGAACGCCCGACAGGTGACGCCGATGACCCGGCCGCCGGCGTCGTTGGCCCCTTTGGCCGCCGCGAGCATCGTGCCGCCGTAGCCGCCGTTGGCCAGCGTAAACCCGGCCTGGGCCAACTGACGACCCAGCACCTGCGCCGCCTCATACGCCGCCTGGCCTTCTTCGGCCTTGCTCGTACCAAAGACCGTGATCGTTTTGACTCTGTTTCCAGACACCCTGCTCATTCTTTATTTGTCTTTTTCGCCAGATTCAGCAGGCCGCCGGCCAGCAAAATATTCCGATCGCGAGAGGACAGTTTCAGCACACCTTTGAATTCAAAACCACCGGTCGTATCCATAATCCGAACCTCATCGAGCAGTTTGATCGCCTCAAGCAGATCAGGAATCTGCAACACATCTCCGGCGTTGATGCGGTCATAATCAGCCGCGTCGGCAAACTCAATCGGTACAATCGCAAAGTTGATCAGATTGGCCTTGTGGATCCGCTCAATACCCTTGGCCAGCACCGCCCGCACGCCCAGATACATCGGGCACAGCGCCGCATGTTCACGGCTGGAGCCTTGCCCGTAGCTTTCGCCGCCCACGACCACGCCGGCGATCCCCTTTTGTTTGAGCGCCAGGGCGCGCTGGGCAAACGTCGGCTTTCCGTCTTCATTGAAACAGTTAAACACAGACTTGGCGTACACAGGCACATTCGAGCGGTATTTCAAAAACGACCCGGCCGGCATAATGTGATCGGTCGTGATTTTATCGCCGCACTTGAGCAGCACCTGACCGTTCAGTTCGCTCGGCAGCGGCTTGGGCGATTCGGGCACGACAATCGTCGGTCCGCGATGCACCGTAACCTTGCCCGCCTCTTGCGGGGGCGGGGGAACTTCGATCATCGAATCATCAATCAAAAACTCCCTGGGCAGTTTGATTTTCGGATAGCCCAGCCCGATCAGTTCGGTCAGCTTTCGCGGGTCGGTGATTTCGCCCATCATAGCCGAGGCGACCGCCGTTTCCGGGCTGACCAGATAACACTGATCGCCCTGAGTTCCCGTCCGTCCGGCAAAATTACGGTTAAAGGTCCGCAGCGTTACCACGCCGTCAGCGGGCGAAAAGCCCTGCCCAATGCACGGGCCGCAACCGGACTCAAGAATGCGCGCGCCGGCGCCGATCAATTCGGCCAGCATGCCGTTTTTGGCCAGCATCTGCAAGACCTGCCGACTGCCCGGCGCTACGGCAAACTCCACACCCGTATCGACCGTACGGCCTTTGAGCACCTCCGCGGCCATCATCAAATCCATAAAACTTGAATTGGTGCAACTGCCGATCACGACCTGCGCAAGCGGACGCCCTTCGATGGCCGGAATCGGCTGAATGTTATCCGGCGACGACGGACAGGCCGCCATCGGCTCCAGTTGTGACAGATTGATTTTGATAAGCCGCTCATAGTCAGGGTCAGGATCGGCGCTGAGCGGCTGATACGCTTCGGCGCGTCCCTGAGCCTGCAAAAACGCCCGTGTCATCGAGTCGCTGGGAAAGATACTCGTCGTTACACCCAACTCGGCGCCCATATTGGTGATCGTCGCGCGCTGCGGCACGGTCAGCGTTTCAACACCCGGACCAAAGTATTCAACCACACACCCTACATTGCCTTTGGTCGATAAAATCTCCAGCAGCTTCAAAATCACATCCTTGCTGGATACCCAGTCGCCCAGCCGGCCGGTCAGTTCCACGCCGATGACCTTCGGACAGGTCAGATAAAATGCCCCGCCGCCCATGGCCGCGGCCACATCCAGCCCGCCGGCGCCGATGGCCAGCATCCCCAGCCCGCCGCCGGTCGGCGTGTGCGAGTCGCTGCCCAGCAGGGTTGCGCCGGGCCGGCCGAATCGTTCCAAATGCACCTGATGACAGATGCCGTTGCCCGGGCGGGAGTGATAGACCCCGCTGCGTGCGGCGATGGTCTGAAGGTACAAATGATCGTTGTGGTTTTCCGGCCCGAACTGCGACATATTATGATCCACATAGCTAACCGACAGGTCGGTTTTCACACGGCCGATACCCATCGACTCGAACAGCAAAAACGCCGTTGTGCCGGTGGCATCCTGCGTCAGCGTCTGGTCAATACGAATCCCAATCGGTTCGCCGGGGACAAGCTGCCCTTCGACGAGGTGGTTTTCAAGGATTTTATAGGTCAGCGTTTTCTGCATCGTTGACTCCTCAAAAGGGTAAGGCCGTCTCGACAAAACGACCGTTTGGAGAAATGTGAGCCACTGAAACGGAATAGGATATTTCCGGTTTCAGATTTCAAGCCGGCCCACCATTCGTTCTTACTTCTGTTCTTCTTTCAGTATTTCTACGGCAATGACGCCCAGTTCGTTCTCGGCGCGGGCGCGCATCGCCTCGGCCTGCTCAAGCAGTTGAGCCGATTCGGGCGGCTGATAGGGCTGTAACTCAAATTCCCATTGATACTCGTCCACAATACGCCCCGGCCAGAGTACCTCTGCGACAAAATCAAAGCCGGGCCGGTCGTGCAAAGGCCGCTCCAGCAGCCGATGGGTGTTCAGCGTCTCGTAGCCGGGCTTTTCAATCCGCACCCGATAGTCCCCGTACCAATTAAAATTGACCGTAACCGGAGCGTCCCCGATTTCCTCATCATTCAGCCAGACCACCGCCCCTTCCGGCTCGGTTACAATCGTCAGCCGCCGCTCAACACACCCGGCCAAAACACCCGCCGCAATCGCCAAAAACGGGCACAATATCCGTATTTTTCGCATAGTTGACCTCAAAGCATAATCACGACCTCATCAGATGCAAACAGAGTAGCACCCGCCCCTCTATAAATCAAGGATTTTCGGGGTTTTGGTTTTCAGTGGAGGCGGGCGACCAGCCGCTTATGAGGTGTAATTTGATATGGTTTTACGGGTTCAGGCGAACGACGACGGTGTTGTTCGCGTCGCGAGCGGCGCGGAGGGTTGAGGCCGGCAGTTCCACCGTCTGCCCGACGGCTTCATAGCCGGCAAACACTGCATAGAGCGTATATCGCCCGGGCGGAGCGGCGGCAAAATAGCCCCGCTCAAACGGTTCCGCGGGATAAAGGCCGGTGTCATCCGCCAGCCAGACCTGGCCGCCGGCCAGACCGCGACCCTGGGCGTCGGTTGCATACACATACAGCGGACTGCGGCTTTGGGCAAGCTGCTGCGGATCCGGATCATAGACGACCGGCTGGTCGTCATACAGTCCGATTTCCAGATACGGCACAAAGAGCCGGTTGACTGTCGCGCCCAGCGCATACATTGCCGGCGGCAGTCCGTCCAGCACATAACCGCCGTCCGGTTCCGGCATCACACTGACCCGAACCGGCGGATCGGCGGACTCCAGCGTCAGGCCGTCAGGCCAGTCGCTCAGGAACTGCCCCGTTAATCCGGCCAAGCCATAAGGAATCGCTTCGGCAATAAAAAGCTGTTCAGCTCGCTGATCTACCGAAATATTCCGCATCCAGCGAACGCCATTGCTGAAATCCATACAAAGCGTATAGTCTGACGGAAGAACGCCGTGGATACGAAAGACAGTCGGCTCTTCGGTTTTAACGCCCATCCAGACCGCCAGCGTATCGGCACTGTCGGGACTGTATCGAAGCGAAACCGCCGTCATTACGAGTGCATCGGGCAACTCAGGCGCCTGCACCGTCAGCTCAACAGCAGGCGGGTCAATCAGCAGGGACACATCCGACCGATCGGCCTCAAAACGCTCCAGCAGTGTCCAGCGATTGGCCATGAGACGGGCAAACAGGCCGTAGTGCCCTGTCGGCACGCCGGTACAGTAAAAAACGCCCTGCGCGTCCGTCTGCATCACAGCGGCAAAAACGCCTTGTTCGGGATTCTGAAAATTATCCGAAAGCAGCAGCACCTGTTCGGCCAGCGGCTCGTCATCGATGATCACCGCACCGGCAATTGAAGCGGCGCCGCCGAAATCCAACGTCAAAGGCTGCCCGGCGACCGCCCAAACCATTTGATGCGTCTCGGCGATGCGCCGCTGCGGGTCGCGTACCGACACCACGCACAATCCGTCCGGCAGTGCGTCGAAGGCGTAGCGTCCCTGGTCATCGGTGACGGCCGTGAGCGTTTGCCCCTGCGACGTCTGGCCCTCCGCGCGAACGACCGTCTCAACGCCGGCAAGTCGTGCCCCGTCAATCCCGATCACCTGCCCTGAAATAGCCGGCGGCGTTTGAGGTTCGGCCTGTGGTTCCTGCTGTACCGTCTCGGTCGGTTCAGCACTATCGGGCGCAGTCGGTTGCGACGGTATCGCCTCTTCAAGCCGCTGATGAATTTGGGCAATTGCCAGTGCAAACGGGTTATCCGGCGAGCCATTTGGAAACCAGCGGCTTTCGGCCAGTTCGAGCGGCTCAATGGCCGAGGCATCACCAACCCGCCCCAGATAGTGCGCCGCGGCCATTTGGGCAATCTCGCTGCCGGATTTGAGCACCTCCAGCAAACCGGCGGCATCGCCCCGCATGCCGATTTCCAACACCCGCTGAAGCTCATCAACGCTTTGGGCCAGCTCGGGCGATTGCTCCGATGAGGAAGAAGCCGGCGGCGTTTGGGGTTCACTTGCCTGCGGGACAGCCGGCTGCGGCACTGCGACGGGGTCTTTTGAGTGCCGACGCATCACGAAAACAGCCGTTACCAGCCCGACCGCCAAGACGACGACCGCCGCCGCGACGAGTTTAGTATTGAATCGGCGTTTCGACGGCGCCGCAATGGGCGGATGCTGCGCCACTTCAGAGGCGGTCTGAAGAACGAGACGTTTGATTTGCTCGGCGTGGTCGGCCTGAATCATGGCCGCGGGATTGACCGAACGCAGCAGCGTTTCGAGATTGCTCTCAAACACATCCACTCCGCCGGCGCCGGCCGGCTCAATCGCGTTGGCGTTGACCGACTGAAACAGATAAAACAACCCGCGTCGAAAAGCATGACGGGCCAGATAAAGCTGCTGATTGACTTTCTCAAACGACAGATTCAGTTCCGAGGCGATATGCTCGAGAGTATCCAGGCGAATATAACGCCGGACAAGCAGGTCGCGATCCTGTTCGGACAGATCCGCCAGCGCCGCCTGTACCATTTCAATGACCGCCCCGCACGCCGGCACGTCCGGCGCAACCGGCTCACTGCGCAGACGGCGCAGCGATTCGAACACCCTAACAGGCAACTGCGACCAGGCGACCGGACGCCGGACCTTGCCATGGTCCCGGGCCAGGGCCGATTGAAGCTGCTCGGCGGCGATCTCTTTGAGCCACAGATATATCGTCGTCTGTTCCGGATCAAACGCCGACAGATTCAGCAGCGCCTGCGACAGGGTCTGGGCCGTCAAAGCGGCGGCACGGGATTCATCCTTGTCAAGCTGAAAATAAAGCCACGTATAAATGAACCGTCCGTACTGCGACTGCCATTGACGAACCGTCTCCGCATCGCCATGGGCCAGATCGACCAGCCTCTTTTTTGTCCAGTATCGCTCCATAAAGTCCGATATTAAACAATCTCTTCCGTCGGCCGCTGCGGCCTTTCGCTCGTGCACAGTGCAATGCTATTATATCGGAAAAAGATGCCTGCAACAGCACCCGGAAATCAAATATTTCGGGCACAATAAAACCTGTCCTCTCTTCTATACACCCAATAGGTCGCACTTTTACCCCCGTAGCCAACCAAAACACTCTGCCCCTGCCAAGGGGGAGTACCGCAAAGCGGGGAGGGGGTATAAAACAAGAAAAATTCCACCCCAATAATCAATCGCCAATCGTCAATCGACCAGTCGTAGGATGGGCTTCAGCCCATCGCCCCCGGGTCATACGCGATGCCGTGTTTTTCAAGAAACACTTTAAGTTCCTCGGCAAAGCTGACCGTTCGATGGTGCTCCGGCTGATTTTGAATATAGCGCTTGACGCTTTCAACCGACGATTCGCTCACCGTAAAACTGGAAAACCCGGTTTGCCATTGAAACCCATAAGGCAAGGCAAAGCGTTCTTTCATCCAGCGTGAAGAGTTCGCTTTGATCTTGCCTACACACTGTGAGACGGAAAGAGACGGTTTGATTTTGACAAGCAGGTGAATGTGGTCAATGACACTATTGAGGTCTATGGTCGCACAGTCCAGATTGCCAACAATCCCGCACAGATAACGATGAAGCTCTTGACGGTAAGCATCTGCGATTAAACCACAGCGGTCTTTCGTGCTGAAAATAATAGGGTAAAGATTGTTTGAATACGTATGGCCCATTGTTTGCATTCCTTTTATTCGCCGACATTCAATCTCAAAGCCCGCGCAGCAGACAGTCTATCAAAAGCCTGCGCAGCAGGCGGCATCCCGTAGCCTCGGCCATAAGGCCGTGGATTAAAGACTCGCTTCCACAGCCTGCGCAGCAGGCGCCATCTTGTAGCCTCGGGCCTAAGCCCGTGGATTAAAGACTCGCCCCCCCACCCCCTCTCCCCCAGCCCGCGCAGCGGGCTGGGGGAGAGGGAAAACAAATCCCTTCTTTCCACCACACAAACCCCAATCTCTATCCTCTACCTTCTGTCCTCTGACTTCAAAATCCCACCCAGCGCCGCGCACAATCCCGCCATTTGCGCCTCGGTGTGGTCGGCCTGTACGGAAATCCGCAGCCGGGCGGTGTCGGGCGGCACGGTTGGGGGGCGAATGGCCGCGGCGTAGTAACCCGCCTCAAAAAGCGCCGTCGAAACGGCCAATGCCCTGTCTGACTGGCCCAGCAGCACCGGAATAATGTGCGTCGAGCTGTCGCCGATGTCCAGCCCCATCGCCGAGAATCGCTTTCGCAGGTATGCGGCGTTGTCCTGCAGGCGCTGACGACGCTGCGGCTCGGACTGGATGATCCGGATCGCCTCGGTCACCCCGGCGGCTATCGCCGGCGGCGGCGCGGTCGTAAAAATAAACGGCCTGGCCTTGTTGACCACATAGTCAATCACCCTGCGCGGCCCAACTATCAACCCGCCGGAGGCGCCGACGGCCTTGCCCAGCGGCGCGACGATAATATCAACCTGTGCCAGCACCCCCTGTTCCTGGCACAACCCGGCCCCATTGTGACCCAGACAGCCCAGCCCGTGGGCCTCATCGACAATCAGAATCGCCCCGTACCGCTGTTTCAGCTCGACCAAGGCCTTCAGGTCGGCACAATCGCCGTCCATTGAAAAAACGCTCTCGGTTACGATAAAGCGGCGTTGATTGCCGCCCTGCTCCAGCAGCCGCCGGAGCCGATCCGGCCGGTCGCGTCGATACGTGCGAAACTCGGCCGGACAGGAACGAACGGCATCGATGATGGAGGCGTGGTCATAGCGGTCCAACAGCACCAGGTCGCCTTTTTGCGGCAGCGTCGTGAGAAGGGCCTGGTTGGCCGCCCAGCCGCTGGGCAAATACAAAGCCGCCTGCTTGCCCAGAAAATCAGCCGCCGCCTGTTCCAGCGCGGCGTGCGGTCGCATCGTGCCGCTGATGAGCCGGGCCGCGGCCGATCCGAATCCATACATACGCATCGCCCGACAAGCCGCCTCAATCACACGCGGATCCTCGGCCAGATTCAGATAGTTGTTACTGCAAAACAGCACCTTTTCGCTGTCACCGTCCATCCGCACCACCGGCCCCTGAGACGAATCGATACAGCGGCACGCTCGAAACATATGCGCAGCGCGCAACCGCTCCAGGTCTTTGGCTAAGTATCCAAAATCGGTCATCTTCAAAAATAGGGTTGAACTTCAAATCGATTTGGGCGATAGTATAGCAGATTCAACCGCTTTTCACTATGTCATTTTATGATAGGTTTATGGGTATTTACGACCGCGATTACTTGCAGGATGACTACGGAGCCGCCCGACGTCGGGTACAGTTTGCCATGCCCGCGCTGCCGCCGGTGGTCAAATGGCTTCTGATCATCAATATCGGTATTTATCTGGTCTCATTCCTGATCCCGCCGCTCGGCGAGAGGATATACGGCTTTGGCACCGTCTATCCGGCCGGATGGGGTCATATTGCGCAGGTCTGGCGGTTGATCTCCTATCAATTTCTGCATGATCCGAGAGGCATTACGCATATTTTTTTCAATATGCTGATGCTGTTTTTCTTTGGCCCGCTGCTGGAACGGCAGTGGGGTTCGCGCCGGTTTTTGAAGTTTTATCTCTGCGCCGGGGCGGCCGGCGGGGTCGTCTATACGCTGCTGGTAATCCTGGGCGTTCTGGAGGCTTTGCCGATGATGGGGGCCTCCGGCGCACTGTACGGCATGTTGGGCGCCATCGCCGTGATGTATCCGCATTTACGGGTGTACTTTTTCGGTATCGTCCCGATGAGTATGCGCACCACGGCCATTCTGGCGGTGGTGGTCAGTCTGCTGTTTTTTATGCAGGGCCATAACGCGGGAGGCGAAGCGGCACACCTGACGGGGATTGTCGTCGGCGTGCTGTACGTGCTGTATCAGCCGCTGCTGAACGATCTGCGGATGAAAAAAAACAAAGGCAACTGGTCACAAAAAATTGAAAACGAACGGATGTTTGTGGTGGAAGTGGATCGCATCCTTGAAAAAATCAACAAAGACGGCCTGACCAGTCTGACGCCCAAAGAAAAAGAAATCCTCCGCGAAGCGACCCGCCGGGAACAGGAACAGCTTCATCGCTGAGCCGTAGGACCCATGTTGCCGCCTCACTGCCAGTCGGTCTTTTCAACGCTTTTCAATAATTCACCGACGCGCGCTTTGACGGATTGTTCTTTGGTCTTTTTCAGCGCGTCCAGTTCCTGTTTCTGCCTGTCAAGCTCCTGCTGAAGGCGAGCCAGTCGGCGATGCAGTTGATCGTGCTGAAGCTGCCGCTTGAGAATGATCAAATCGAAACGTTTGGCAACAAGGTCTTCAAGTTCGGCAATGATTGCCTCGCTCTCGGCGGTCTGGGCGTACTGTAATTCCATCAGCAGTTCATCGCGGCGCATCTGAACCGTGATGTCTTCTATCATCGCCTCGGCCAGCGGAGGATGAGTACGTTCGGCCCGCATAATCGGCTCATAGCGTGTGAAAAGATGATCGATACGTTCGGGCGACGGCGACGGATTGGTCTTCAACTCTTCGGCCTGCTGAGGGAAATGCGTTTCCAGCCAGGCAATCAGCTCCGTCCGCTTTTTCAGCATCGCTTCATCCCGCTCAACCGGCGGCTCGGCGGCCACGGCGGGCGTCGGTTTTGTCTCCGGCTCGGCCTCGGCGGGCGGCTGTATTCGCTGGAAAAAACGCTGGGACATCTCCTCGCGAATTTCCCAGCGAAACTGCTGCGGATGTGTAATGCGCATCTTTCCCAGCTCGGCGGCTCGTTCCGGACTCGACTGTGCCAGACGCGCAAGAAACCGATCGATCTGCTGTTCGGTCAGGGCAATCGAATCAAACGGATGGATCAACGCATCCTGCCAAATATCCGTGGTCGTTTCAGCGCCGGTCGATTCAGCAGCGCCGAAAGCCGCACACACAATCCACATCACCGTCGCAATAGGTCGAATGAGACCGGAAGATGGTGTTTTCATTGTCTCTGTCATCCCTTCCAGAATTCCGTCAACTCAATTTTAGTTTCACCCTGGCTGGCGGTTTCACCGTTGAACAACCGCTCATCGGGAAAAGGGGTGTCCATAATGCCAAGCGTTTCAATCCAGGCGGCGATATTATCCAGTTCCGATTTGATTTCCGAAAAGGCCGCATCACTCTCGGCCGGATAGGTATCCTCCCAGAGATTCAGTGTAAAGCCCGGCAGTTCGCTGCGATCCTGCACGACAGGCTCCGGCTTTTGTACCGCAGGCGTCTGCACCTGCGCCACCGGTGCACGGTCGGTCGGCACTGAGGGAGTGTGCATAAGGCTGATGCCCCACACGACCATCGCCGCCGCGGCAGCGCCCGCCACGATCCCCGCCCAGATCGACCCTAACGTTCGGCGGGGCTGGGGACGCAGCGTATCCAGCCGACGGCGAAGTGCGGCCGCGGCCCGTGCGCTGAGTTCAGGCGAAGGGAAACCGTCGAGCAACGCATCACCCCGACGGATGTCTTCGGCCATCGTCTCGGCGACAGACTCATCAACAAACCGACGCAGCAGGTCTTCCAGATTATGGATATCATTCATTTTCATCGGTTATCTTCCAGCAAAAATCGTATTTTTTTTAATCCGCGATGCACCTTTGATAGTGTGGTGCCGATCGGTTCGTTTCGCATCTCGGCCAAATCCTTAAAACTGACTTGGCTGTAATACCGAAGCATCAGCAGTTCCGCCGTTTCTTTATCGAGTTTTTCGAGCGCCCACTGAAGTCGATCATTGGCCGCCTCTTGGCGGGACTGCTCGGCGGAATCGTCCTGTCGGCGACGCTCGTGGTCGGCGGCCTCGTCCAGCAGACGTTTATACCTGTATTGGCGACGTAAATGGTCCCGAAACAGATTCGACGCCACTGTGAAAAGCCACTTATCAAACGAACCGCCTTCAAAGGTGTCTATCTTTTCAACCAGTTTGACGAATAACTCGCTGACAAATTCTTCACTTTGCTCGGCGTTTCCGCAGAGCCGATAAAAATAGCCGTAACACCGACCCGCGTAGCGCTGCACCAGCTCGTCAAACGCACCGTTCTCACGCTTGATCAAACGCTTAAGAAAAGTTGCTGATAGCTGCTGTTCGGCCATTTCTCATGCTGTATTCATTAAGACAGACGCTCTGAAGCAATGCGATATTGCATTTTAGTCTCTGTCCGTTAGCGTAAAAACGCGGCTGTTCAAAACATGCCGCCGGTGTCAAAGCCGGGATGATCCGGATCATCCGCGTCATCGTCATCGCTGTCGTCCAGTTTCCAGCTATCTGCCTCTTCTATGTCGTCTAATTCGCGTTTAACATATTTGAACAGTTTTTCCTGCATCGGAGCCATTTTTTGCTGAAACATCGACATCGTCTGAAAACCCGACACAAGCAGATCAAGGCGAAGTAACTGCCATTTCTGAAGACATTCAGGCTCTTTGATGTTCACAAATGGATCGCAACGAAATGTCCGCCGTCCGTCCGGCGACATGGAATAAAATTCGCAATCAACACACTGGATCATTGTTTTGTCTCCTGCTTAAATAAAAAAATCACCCCCGACTTGCAATTACGCAAACCATTACTATAATAACCGTTCAACCGGTGCAAAGTAAACGAATTTCGAGACCAATTTCAGGAGATGTGAATGGCCAAACCAAGACGCAGACGGAAGATCGGCAGCAAGAAACGACGCGCTCGCTGGAAAGTCCGTCATAAAATAACGTAATCATCGGCGTTTGAGGGGATGGATAAAGACGTTTTTACACGTCTGGGACGCCGAGATGGCAAATACAAATGCAGAATAAGGCTATGCAATGGCTTTATTTTGCATTTTCTTTTTTACCTTGAGAGTCATTGAATGTCCCATTACACGGTTCATTTTACACCGGATAATCGAGTGATTAACATTCACGCCGGGGCAACCCTGCTGGAGGCCGCCGGACAGGCGGGGATCATTCTGAACAGTCCCTGCGGCGGGGTCGGTCGCTGCGGCAAATGCAAAGTGCAGCTTATGCCCAACGGCAAGGAGGTGCTGGCCTGCCAAACCCGGGTCAACCACGATCTCGAGGTCTTTGTGCCGCCGGCAAGCCGGTTTTTGACGCAGCAAATTCTTCAGCACGGCATCGGTCGAGATGTCCCGCTTGATCCACCCGTAAAAAAGGTATTTGTACCCGGGCCGTGGCAAGGCATCGACGTCTTTTGTGAAACGGTCTCGCACCAAGCCGATCTCTGCCTGCATCTGGAAGGCAGCGATGAGCAGCGTCTGGAAGAGGCCGCCCAGGACTTGCAGCATCGCAACGTTGGGGATGGCGGCTTGACCGCCGTGCTGTTGTCCGTTTTGTCAACTGAACATACGCAAGGCAGCTCCAAATCGTGCTTTCAGGCAATCGCGATGGAAGCCGGCGACACGACCGACCGAATATTCGGCGCGGCCGTGGACATCGGCACCACCACCGTGGTTGTCAACCTGGTTGATTTGAATACCGGCCAGGTAGTCGCTGCCGTCGCCGCAGCCAATCCGCAGGCGCGTTACGGCGCCGATGTCATCAGCCGCATCCAGTACGCCGACCAGCCGGACGGGGCGAGCCAACTGCAGCAGTGCATTCTGGATTGTCTGCGCCAATTGATCGCGCAGGCAACGGCCGCGGCGGGGGTGTCGCGGACTGAGATTTATGAAATCGTCGCCGCAGGCAATACGACAATGAACCATCTGCTGCTGAATTACCCCGTCGCCTCATTGGGACAGTCGCCTTATCGAGCGTATTCGCTGACGGCCTGTTCCAGAACCGCCGAGGCGCTGAATCTGCCTATCGCCCCTGACGGGCGGGTCTATACCATTGAAAATATCGCCGGGTTTGTCGGTTCGGATACGGTCGCGGCGGCGCTGGCCTGCGGGCTGGATCTTCCCGACGGCCCGACGCTGCTGGTGGACATCGGCACCAACGGAGAACTGGTGCTGCGGGTCGGCCAGGACCTCTGGTCAGCCAGCTGCGCCGCCGGGCCGGCACTGGAAGGCGCAGGGATCACGTTTGGTTCGTCCGCTCAAGACGGTGCGATCCAGCGCGTCCTGCTCAACGACGACAGCGATATTGATATTGATGTCATCGGCGACCGGGCGGCGCAATCGATCTGCGGAAGCGGGCTGATCGACGCCGTGGCGGTACTGCTGGAGTTGGGAATCGTGGACCAAACGGGGCGCTTCGTCGAGGCCGAAACAATCGTGCCGACGCTGCCGAAAACGATCAAACGCCGCCTGATGGCGGCTGATCAACAACCGGCCTTTTGCCTGTCCGAGCCGGATGCGCCGCGTCCGGTCGTCCTGACGCAGAAAGATATTCGCCAGTTCCAGCTTGCCAAGGCCGCCATCCGGGCGGGCATTCGACTGCTCTGTCAGGCCGCCGAGGTGCAAGAGGATAAGCTTGAACGCATTCTGCTGGCCGGGGCGTTCGGCAATTACATCCGCCGCGAAAGTGCGGTCAGGGTGGGTCTGCTGCCGGGGCCGGGTATTGAGCGGATTCGCTTCGTCGGCAACGCCGCCGGAGCGGGAGCGCAGATGATCCTGCTGAGCCGCAACGCACGCGAGTTGGCCTCGCAACTGGCGCAACGAATGCGCTACATCGAAATCGCCCACCAGGCACGTTTTCAGGACGCCTTCAGCGAATGCCTGCTGTTTCCTTAGTGCGATTGGACAGCGCGGACCCCTGCGCGGCAGGGCAGGCTGCCCCCGATGCAAATGCGAAAGTGGCGGTGCGGTATTCAAGTCGCGGCATTATCCGGCGGCTCGCGCCGCCCGGCTGTCACATCATATCTCCCACTCGTGGGATTTTTTAATAAAGCGATTCTGAACAATCATTCCGATAATCGTTGGAATAATAATCGCCACCGGCAGGAACCATTGCCGATAATGCACATACTCATAGATGTACTGTGTAGGGGGGTTGAGAATCTGCGTTTCATATTGGTACAGCAGCGACAAAACCCCGATCATCATAATCACACTGCCGCCCAGGCCGGTAAACAGCATCACCGAGGCCTTGAGCAGAATAAATGAAATCAGTCCCCCCGCCACCACGCCGATGATCGCCCCGGCCCAGATGTAATCCAGCGGCAACCCGAAGGCATACCACAATCCGCCGGTCATCGCCCCGCCGGCGACCGCGCCGAGAATCGAAACGCACCATTTCATCAGCGGCACGGCGATGATCGCAAACAGGGTCAGCCCCGTCATGCCCCCCCAAATCTCCGAGCCGAAATTGGTTCCCGCATAAATACCCAGAAACATCCCCGCCAGCCCGAAGCAAATGACCACCAGCACGCGAAAAATGCGCCAGCCGTACAGCATATAGACCACGCCCACGGAAATCGCCATCACCGCGTGCAGCCAACTGAGGTCGGTGATCTGCTGCCAGATAAAGTTCAGCGCCTCGGCGTTGAGGTTTTGGCTGTTCTGTGAGGATTCGACCTGGGCCAGTATCATCAGATTCATCATTTTTTGCCTCCCTGAGCAGAGTGATGTTCCGTCTGTTTCTTGGGTTTGGGTACAACCGGACACAACCAGCGGTTCAGCAGGGTTCCGCCGGCCACCATAACCCCCGCCATCGGCCAAAGAAACGGCAGTTTTTCCTGAATATAAGGGATCGTCTGCGGTCCCTTGGATAAAACCAGCAGGGTTATCCCGAACAGTATCATCCCCGTTCCGAGAGCCGCACACGTCAGCGCACAAATCCATCGCCAGGCCGCGACCCCCAGAACCAGCACGCCCACCGCCGCGGCGGCAGCGGCCAGTTTGCGCAAATCCGACCATTCCGTCCAAAGCGCCGTGCACCAGCCGGACGCCCAGGCCGAGACACGCTGGGTATAGTCGGACGGTTCGAGGACGGACACCTCATCGGCGGCGGGAAACTCCGGGCTGCGTTCGGCAACGGCCTGGCGAAAGGCCGAATCGGTCAGCAGCGGCATCGACAGCACCGTCGCTGCGGTCAAACACGCCCCCAGCAATACGACCACGGGCTTATCCAGCACCAGCGCGACGACCGCGGGAATCAGCCCAAGCATCAGCATCGCCGTCAGCGACCGGTCGGTCAACAGCCATGCGCAGATCAGCCCGGCCGTTGAGGCAAAAAACGCCGCCAGCGGCTTGAGAAAACGCAGTCCGCCCGGCCACAAAAACAGCCCCGACACAATCAAAAGGATTCCCGGCCCGGCCAGCAACACCGGCGCCGTCCGGCGAAGCGTTTCTTCAAAAGATTCAAAAACATCCACGTCAATGACACCCAGCGTCTTTCTGCTCGAAAAAGTCGTCAATTACCCCGTTTATCGGCATTTCGGTGCGATGTTCATTAAAAGAACTCGACCGGTTAATCCCCGTTTTCTGATCCGCACACATCCATCGTCAGGACAGGCGGCCTTTGAAATCCTCATAGGTAAAATGCCGCTGGATGCGGTAGTCATCGGCGTCGGGGTCGTACAGGACGATGTCAGGCAGGTTGATGCCGTTAAACATGGTGTTCTTGACCATGGTATAGTGCGCCATATCGCCGAAGATGAGTTTATCGCCGACCGTCAGCGGTCGGTCGAATGAATAATCGCCGATGACATCACCAGCCAGACAGGTCGGCCCGGCCAGCCGATAGGTGTGCGGCTTGCGGCCCGGTTCGTCGGCTCCGGCAATCGACGGACGATACGGCATCTCAAGCACATCCGGCATGTGCGCCGAGGCCGACGTATCCAGAATCGCGATATCCATCGCATTGTGCACAATATCCAGCACCGTCGCGACCAGCACGCCCGTATTCAGGGCAATCGCCTCGCCCGGTTCCAGATAAATCGTCTTGAGATTGGGATAACGGTCATTGAATTCAGTGATCAGCCGACAGAGCAAATCCACATCATAGTCAGGACGGGTGATGTGATGGCCGCCGCCGAAGTTGATCCAATCTATCGTCTTTATCACGTCGCCGAAGTGGTGTTCCACCGCCGGCAGCGTCCGCGCCAGCGAATCGGCGTTCAGCTCACACAAGGTATGAAAATGCAGGCCCGTGATGCCGTCAAGCTGGTCTGTTTTGAAACAGTCCGGCACGATGCCCAGCCGCGACCCCGGCGCACATGGATCGTAAATCTTCGTCTTGACCTCCGAGTGCATCGGGTTGACGCGCAGGCCGCACCGGATCGGCCGCTCGGCCGAGAGTACCTTGTCGCGGTATCGCTGCCACTGCGCAAACGAATTGAATACGATGTGATCGACAATCCGAAGATAGTCCTCCATCTCGTCGTCGCGATAGGCCGGCGCGCACAAATGCACCTCTTTGCTGAAATATTCCCGCGCCAGCTTGGCCTCGTGCAGACTACTGGCCGCCGCGCCAGCCAGCACCTCCCGACACAGCCCGAACGTACTCCACGCCGCAAACCCCTTCAGCGCCAGCAGAATCCGACACCCTGTCCGCCGCTGCACCAAGTCCAGTACGTCCAGATTTTTTCGCAACAGCCCCAAATCAATTACATAACACGGGCTGGGTACTCGGGTCACATCGTAATTCAATAAAGGATCTCTTAATGCCATCGTTTCTGTTATTCAAAATCGTAACAATCGGCGCAAATATATTCCTCCCCTCTCATCGAATAGGATTCTTCGCCAAGAACAATGATCCTGTCGCACTTCGCACAATGAGTCGGTTCATAGGAAGGAGGGTTTTTGAGCTTTTCAAAATTGAATTTGTTGGTGCCATACCAAACATACATTTCGAGTTCATGTTCAAAGTCGTTTCGGCATACGTCGCAGGTTTTCCAATCTCCGGAATGATTTTCATTGTAATGATATCCGCAAAGCGTATAGCGAAAATGACTTCGATAGCAACTGTTCCGCGCATAAGAAAACAGAACATATTGGTCTTCGTCGTCGCATATCCATTGCCCGCAGCATTCGGTCTTTGTCAATTTTCCTGTCTTGCCGCACAAACCGCATCGGGGAATGGAAGCGTCAACAGCCCGACGTCTTTTTCTTGCCTTTTTGATATTTTCTTTTTTTGCCATTTTTTTTTCTAAACACTCTATACCAACATTTTTTCACTAACCGAGAGACAGACAATTTCGATGAACTGGCTGACCCTATAACCGTCGGCTTCGGATGATGGAGATGACCAGCCAGATGCCGATGACAGTGGCGGTCAGGTAGCCGAAAATGCCCAGCGCCTCCAGACTGACCAGGCCAAGCACCGTCCCTTCCTGCGCAACGAGCATACTGGAGCCGATCAGCAGCGCCGCGATAATGACCGAAAACGCGATGCGGTTGGAGCTGCTGTCCAGCGTCTGCTCCAGCTCTTCAAGGTGCTCGTGGTGGATATGAATCTTGAACCGCCCGCGCCGAAACTTTGTAATGATCGACGAGGCGTCTTCAGGAAATCGCGCCGCCAAATCGCTTGCACTGCGGGCGGCCGAGCGCATCTGGCGAAACATCCGCCGCGGACTGATTTCTTCATACGTAAACCGCCGTGCATAAGGCTTGAGATGCTCAATAATCTGAAACTCGCTGTCCAGATCTGTGGCGAACGACTCAATCGTCATCAGACACTTGAGCATCAGGGTAAAATCGCGCGGCGGCGAAATACGATGCCGACGAATGATATCAAAGACGCGCGTCAGCGCCTCTCGAAACGGAATGTCTCGAATGGGCAGATGGGCGTAACTGCTGAGCACATCTTCGATATCCCGCGTCAGTTCCATCACGTCCGTATCGTCATCCAGCACCTCGGCCCGCTCCAGCCCCACGATGATTTTGTCCACATCGCCATCGACAATCGCCACGACCAGATACTGCAGCAGCTTCTGGTCCTGACGACTGAGCCGACCGACCTGTCCGAAATCCAGCGGCGCCAGCATATTCTCGGCCATCACCAGAAAATTGCCCGGATGCGGGTCGGTATGGAAAAATCCGTGCTCAAAGACCTGTTTGAGCACAAAGTCGGCCCCGCGCCGCGCGATTTCCTTCGGATCCAATCCGGCCTGCTGGAGCCGCTCAATTTCGCTGGGCTTGATGCCGTCGATGTACTCCATCGTCAAGATGCCGTCGGAACAATAGGCTTCAAACACCTGCGGCACATGCACGGTCGGATCATCGGCAAAGTTACGAATAAATCGCTGCTGATTGCGCCGCTCATTGGCCAGATCGACCTCTTTGGCCACGGCCTGGCTGAACTCCCGCACCATGCGCACCGGATCAAAGGTCTCCGGCGTAATGCGGCGTTTCTTAATCAGCGCGGCGATGTCCTGAAGAATCTCCAACTCGGTCCGCAGTGTCTTGACGATGCCGGGACGACGAATCTTGAGCACCACGTCCTGGCCCTCTTTGGTGCGGGCGCGATGGACCTGAGCGATACTGGCCGCGGCAATGGGTTCCGGATCAAACTCATCAAAGAGGTCCTCCGGCGCAGCGCCCAGTTGACGGCGGATTTCCTGACGAATCAGTTCGATTTTTTCAGGTGAGACCTGATCCTGAAGATGCTCAAACTCCTCAATATAATCGGCCGGCAGAAGGTCAGGGCGGGTCGAAAGCAACTGCCCCAGCTTGATAAACGTCGGCCCCAGCTCCTCCATCGCCAACCGAATCCGACGAGCCAGACTGGTTTGGGCGATCGTCTGACGCGAAGAACTGGGGAATGCCTTGGACCCAATCCCGATCTTCAGTCGCCGCGCCAGTATGCCGGCCACCTCCTCAAAGCCGTACTTCATCAGCACGGCCATTATGTGCCGGTAGCGCCGCAGGTGCGCTACGGTCCGACGTATGCCGGAAAACAGACCGGTCATAGCGTATTACCGAGACAGGAGCTGGTCAACTTTTTCTTCAAGACGCTTCAGGTCGTCTTTGGTCGCCAGCGGCATCTGGCTCAGCGTCTTGTGAATCTGGTCGGAAACGAGCTTTTCGAGGTCCTGACGGGCTTTCTCGGCGCTGTCGAGCATCTCCTTGACAAAGCCGTGCTTCTGTTCTTTCTCGGCCATGCCCTTTTTGACCGCTTCGTCAAAAATCCGTTCCGCTTTTTCCTTGGTCATCGACATGGCCCCCATCCCCGCCATCATCAGTTTATCCAGTGTCTCAAACATAAGCGACTCCCGTATCGTGGATTGAAACTGTCAAACTCCGCCGCGGACACCCCGCAACGTCTGAACCGATTATACCACAGCAAAAACAGACCTGCAAGCCAAACAAAATCAACAAGAAAAACTGTCTCGGTTGACCCGCTTACCTCCAAAATCGTCGGATCAGCACACCACCTATGCCAAACAGCATCAGCGTTGCCGGTTCGGGGATGATTTGGATATTTTGCCAAACAGGGCCATAGTCAAAATCGTTGATGAACTGAATGTTGAAAGGCGTGCCGTCTTTCCAGTTGCCCTGAATGCCAACCAAAGGGTCGTCATTGATCCACGACCAGCCGTCCTGCGCATAAATGAATACATTTGCTTCATCGGACACGGGATATCGCATCGTTTTAATGTAATTGATGCTTCCACCCATCAGAACGGCCGTTGCGTTTTGACCCACTCGAATATATTCCGTTACGCCGTCTAAATAAAGCAGTTGGCTGGTGTTGTACAACAGAATATCATACACACCGCCGGGGTGCGGGTCCCACGCCGGAGCCAGCGGTGCCGAGGTGGATTGCATGATCAGGCGTCCGTTATCCCGCACCGAAATTTCAATCGCCCCCCCCCCATCCACAATCAGA
>JBNRMN010000062.1:0-48896 GCA_050309605.1 Anaerohalosphaeraceae bacterium | reverse complement strand
ACGCACACTCGGAATTGATGCTTTGGAACAAAATCGAGAATCTGTGAAAACACTGTTCGTTCGTTGCTCATGGACCATAGCTCTCCTGACAGACAGTATCAAAATACCGCTGTAGGATAACAGCCAGTTCAAATCGATAACAGTTGTTTTTTGCTGTAACATTATACTATGAAATTGTTTACGAAAATAACATTAAAAGTTAACCGGACAGTACTGAGACTGGATCAGATTTTTTTCCGAGTGGGAAGTCGAACATGCCCTCGTTTCTGATACGGCGGACGGTTCAACCGGCGGCTATTTGCTGATTGAACAGGCTTATTTCGATTTTCTGTTGTCCGATATGTTTAACGTTCGAGCAGGTCGTATCCTGACGCCGATGGGAATCATTAACAAACGGCACGAGCCAGACACGTTCTTCGGTGTGGAGCGTCCTTCTGTCGCGCGCTATATCATTCCCACGACATGGCCGTCGGACGGCGTTGGTTTGTTCGGCAATTTGGGTTCGCATCTGGCCTATGAGATGTATGTGGTCGGCGGCCTGGACGGTTCAAAATTCAATGCCGTCAACGGCATTCGCTCCGGCCGACAGCGTGAACGGCCCGGCCTCAATGATCCCGCCGTCACGGGGCGACTGGACTATTTTCCGCACATGAGTCCGGGACAGGATTTGCGGCTGGGGGTATCCGGCTATTACGGCGGATTGAACAACGGCAATCGGGGCCGAAATCCGGGCATCAGCGGTGAGATTCGAATGTTGTCGGCGGATTTTGAGTATTCGATTGACAAGTGGGACTTTCGCGGCGTTATCGTGCACACCGATATCAGCAATGCACGTCAGATTGGAAACGGCACCGCCAGTGAAATGTTCGGTTGGTATCTGGAAGGCGGATATCACTTTTGGCCGGACTCATTCAAGGTCGGCAAGTTTACCGATTCCGATGCGGTGGCCTTTGTGCGCTACGATCATTTTGACACACAGCATAAAATGCCTTCCGGAATTGCGGCGGATCCTGCCGGAGACCGAAATGCCTGGACGTTTGGAATGAATTTTGATTTGACTTCCAATGTCGTTTTCAAAACCGATTACCAGATACAGAAAGACCGCGCCGGAAAAAAAGAAAATTGGCTCAACTTTGGTCTGGGATTTTCATTTTAGGAGATAAGACGATGCCGCATCAAACGGTGGTATTCAGTACGGCGGTACTGCTGAGTTTAATGTGTAACAGTTGCAGCAGGCCGGAACAAACAGCCGTCAATATCATTGCAGAAAATGAGCAATTTATGATGTATAAAGCAACGGGAAATGGACAGGATCGGTTTGCTGTCAGAACAACAGCCGCGACGCGCTCCGGTACGTTTACACTGGAGGTCGTTATCGATCCGGATATGGTGATTCAGGAAACCAGAATTCTGTCCTATCCTTTAACACGAGGACGCGGCATTTTACAGCCGGATTTCTTAAGCCGGTTCACCGGCAAAACCGTCAATGATCCCATTCAGGTGGGAAACGATATACAGTCGGTAACCGGCGCTACAATGTCATCAATAGCGATGTCTGATGCTGTACGGCAAAGTCTGGCATTTGCTATCCAGAACAAAGAGCGGATGCAGAGATCGAACAACAACTCACCGCTGCTATAAAAATTGACACAATAGTAGAAATTTGGTAGGGTTTACATAAAGAAACGTGAAATATACCTAAACTGACAATATCACTTTTCGGAAAGGACAGCAAATGAGGCGTATCGCCCTGGGGTACGGCATCGGATTGGTTCTCAGTATGTCGGTATTTGCCCATCAAAATCCCTCTGAAAAAGAATCTCTGACCGATGGATTTTGGGGATTGAATGAAGCGTTGGAATCGAGCGGCATTGAGTTTGGGCTGAGTCTGACGAATCTCTATCAACTCAATGCCCGCGGCGGAATGAGCACCAGCCGTCGCCAGGGGCGTTTCAGCGGCAGTTACGACTTTGAGATGACCGCCGATCTGGAGCGGCTGTTGGGTGCAGAGGGTGCTGAAATCTATATGCTGGCCGAGGGAACCTGGTCGCGCAAAGACATTGATGAAACCTCCGTCGGCAGTGCGTTCGGCGTCAACGCGGATTTTGCTCCGCGCGAGGCGATCAACGTCATTGAGCTGTGGTATCAGCAGTCGCTGTTCGATGACACGCTGCAAATCCGCCTCGGAAAAATTGATATGACCGGCGGGTTTGACTGCAGCGGTTGCCCCGTCTCCTTTGACGGCAACAGGTACGCCAATAACGAGAACACGCAATTTCTCAACGATGCGCTGGTCAACAACCCGACCATTCCGTTTCCGGACTATGGGCTTGGCGTGATTGTCTTCTGGAATCCGGTGAATGATTGGTATCTGTCGGTTGGAGCCGCCGATGCGCAGGCCGACAAACGTGAAACCGGCTTTAACACCGCCTTCCACGGCGAAGATTACTTTGTCTATATGGCCGAGACGGGCATCACACCTCGATTCAACTCGGCCAACGGGCCGCTGCAGGGCGCTTATCGGTTCGGATTGTGGTACAGCCCCGAACCCCGCGCCAACGAACAGGCAGCCGATGAGGGCAAGGCCTGGCGCGATGATATCGGATTTTATCTGAGCTTTGACCAACTCATGGTCAAAGAAAACAACGACCCGGATGACAGTCAGGGATTGGGGGCTTTCTTCCGTTACGGCCAAGCCAGTGCCAAGACCAATGACATCACTGATTTTTACAGCGTCGGCTTGCAGTACCAGGGCCTCTTTGACGGCCGCGACGACGATGTGCTCGGCGTCGGCTACGCCCGCGGCCGGTTCAGCCATCGCGCCTCGGCAGTCTTCCGCGATCACCACGAAAGTGTTCTGGAAGCCTATTACAATACCAGCATCACGCCGTGGCTCCAGCTTAGCCCGTCGGTGCAGTACGTCGCCAACCCCGGCGGCTCCGGCGAAACCAAGGACGCCGTTGTCGTCGGTCTTCGGGCCATGATGATCTTTTGAATGGTGATATGCTCTGCCCCCTTTCGACGACGTGAATTTTTTTTCACAAAGCCGCGTGATCTGCTATACTGGACGCTATGCCGCTTAGGATGATGTTCATTTTGATTGGCGGGTTGCTGTTTTTGGCATCGACGGCAGGTTATATCTACGCCAAGGTGCGTCTGCGCCCGCGCGACGACTCCGATCTGGACGACTATTACCACGAATTCGAGGATCAGCACCCCGGCCTGGCGCGCTATCACGCCTGGTGCCGTGTGACCTGGGGCGGTATCATCACGGCCATGCTGCTGATGTTTTTGGCTTTGGTGCTGTAAGAGCGCGGTGTTTATTTCTCTCCGGCCAGCACCTCGGCAATGTTGAAGGCGTGGTCTTTGATCCGCCGATACGAAGTCAGCATATCGGTATAAATCAGACTCTTGAGCGGCGTGGCTTTGCCGTCGCCGACACGGGCCAGGTGTTTGCTGCGGCAGTCTTTCATCGTTGCGGTAATCTCGGTACCTCGGGTCATCGCTTCTCTTAAAAAGGCGCCGTTTTCAGATTCCACCGCAAGGTTCACGTCGCGGATGTAGCCGGTTACCATATCATGTAATTGGAGGATTTCCTCAAGTGCTTCAGGGCTGAGGACCTGATCGGTGTCCCGCATTTTCAGGCGAAGTTTCAGAATGGTAACGACATAATCGCTGATCGATTCGAATTCATCGGACATGCGAAGCTGCTCGCGCGCGGTCTTCATGGTTTCATGGGAGATATTGCCTGACATGATATGACCGATAAATTCGACGATTTCTTTTTGGACAATATCCAGATCGTTTTCAGCCTGAAAAATCGGCTCGACCTTGTCCGATTCCAGATTTCCGGTGGCGAACACCTCACGCAAGAGCGCGAGCATCTGATCCACCCGGTGTCCCATCTTGACGACTTCTTTGCCGGATTGCTCCAGGGCGATACTCGGCGTATCAAAAACGCGCACATCCAGATAGGTCAGACGCGGCGCGGTCGGTTTCTTTCGATCCGGCACCGCCCAGTTGAGAAAACGGGCGACATAGCCTATCAACGGCAGGAACAAGATCGTATTGACAATATTAAATGCCGAATGGGTGACGGCAATGGCGGCCATAACGTACGGATAGGTCACGCCGGCATCGGTATAGACCGCCACATCCGGCCGTTCGGTATGGTGAAAGACGTCAAGAAACCACAAGACCCCGTCGGTGTACCACGAAAAGATGGCGGTAATCCACAACACGCCGAAGACGTTAAACATAATATGCGCATAAGCGGCACGACGGGCATTCGGAGAAGTCCCCAGGGAGGCCAGAAACGCCGTGATCGTCGTTCCGATGTTCTCGCCCAGCACCAGGGCCGCGGCGGTCTGATATGTAATCGCCCCGCTGAACGCCAGTGTCATTGTAATCGCCAGCGCGGCCGAGGAGGACTGAATCAATGCGGTCAGCAATGCACCGATCATACAACATCTCAACACACCAAAATATGACGTCGGCTCAAATCGATGAAACAGTTCGACAAAGCCCGGCATATCTTTGAAGGGAGAAAAGCCGGTTTTCATCAATTGAAGCCCGTAAAACACCATCCCCAGACCCAACACGAACATCGCCGTAAAGCGCACCCGGTCGCGCTTGATGAACAAATAGATCAAGGCCGCCGACCCTATCAGCGGCAGGCCGTATTTGTCCACGCTGAGCGTGACCACCCAGCCGGTAATCGTCGTACCGATGTTGGCTCCGGCAATGACCCCGATCGCCTGCAACAGCGTCATCACGCCGGCGTTGACCATTCCCACCACCATTACCGTGGTAATCGAGCTGGACTGAATCAGACAGGTTACCGTCGTGCCCACTCCGCAGGCCATCAGACGATTATTCGTGACCGCACCGATCATACGGCGCAGTCGTTCTCCGGCCACCGCCTGCATCCCTTCGGACATGTTTTTCATTCCCAAGAGAAACAGACCAAACCCGCCGAGAATCTCGAAAACCATTTGTGCGTTCATTCAACCCCCTGCGTATATGAGCACAGGATTAGCGTCAGATTAATACAAGACGATTATTGGCGATTATTGCGGCACGTTATACCGTCGCCTCCGGCCAAAGTCAAGCCCTAAGCCTTAAAAACAAGCTCTTATCCAATAAAGTTGGTTGAAATTGCTCTTTTTAAAAACATAAGATTTTTGGATTTAACGCTTTAAGACACCAGCATATTCTCGTATAATGCTCTTGCCATAGGGGAGGATAGGGCAACGCTGGGAAGCGACCTGAGCGCCTCTATGGTGACAAACAGCAAGGGGCGGTATCCTTCGTGGAGCCGCCCACTTATGTGAATATGCTGGAGTCCCCAAAGCGATAAATCCATTTTTTTTCATGTCTTTAAACTCACCAACTTTTTGGGAGTTGAGCCTAAAAACAAGCCCCCATAAACACAGGCTCATACTGCGCTTAATTCCACAATTTCAGCGTGGCGCTGACGGGATAATGGTCAGAGGGGTAACGCCCTTGTTCGTTTGCATAGCGATCTATTTGGGCATCCAGCACCGTGGTCGTTCGCTCAATGAGAATATGGTCAATCTTGACGCCGTCGGTGCCGCCTTCAAAGCCGTGGAAGGTTCGCGTATCCGGTTTGTCCGGATACCTCAGCCGCCACGAATCCAACAGTTCCACAGGAGCATTCGGGTACCCCAAGCGCCTCAGATACAGCATCGCCGGATTATCCAGCCCCATATTGAAATCTCCCATCACGATCACCGGATCTTTTGACTCGCGGCGCGAGACGACGCGGGCCAAAAGTTCTGCGCTTTTGAATCGCGACGTTTGGGATTGATGATCCAGATGCAGATTATAGACATACATCGCCCGGTTCGTATCATGCTCAACCAATCGCACCCACGTGCAGATGCGCGGGATGCGGTTGCCCCAGTGTCGCGAGCCGGGCGCCCACGGCGAATTGGAAAACCAGAATGTGCCGGAATCAGCCAAACGGAAACGGTCGCGCCGATACAGCACCGTGCAATGTTCGCCGGCCGATTTGCCGTCGTCGCGGCCGACCGTGACCAAGTCATATCCTTTCAGAGTGTTGTGTATCTGTTCTACCTGAAAATCCAATGCCTCCTGCAAGCCGACGACATCAACCCCATGCCGAGCGATCAAATCAAAGACCATCTCGCGACGATGTTCCCACTGATCCGGCCCGTCTTTGGCCGTGCCGTAGCGTATATTGAAGGTCAGCACCTTGATATTGTCCCCTTCGGTCTGAAACGGTACATCCCGCCGAGCCATTTGCTCCGGTGCGGCACAACCGACAAGGGCCGCCGCCAGCACACACCCCAAAGGCCATATCCAGTTTCGCATAGAACTGCTCTCCTACAATCAACAACCTGCTGTTACAAAACGTCCTCAAAGAGTTGAATGCCATCCACAACTTTACAGGTATGAACGGCGTATTTGTCGGCAAAGGCCGGACGGCTGCGCGGATAGGCAGTATCGACGGCCTGTTTGGCCGCCTCGGCGCTGTCGGCCAGCACCAACGCGCCGGCAGCGCCTTTATCGCCGCCGCCGAGCATTCGCTCGCCGAGAACGCCGGGCACGGTACGGACGATGTCGCACATCGTTTCCAGCTCCGGACCGGAGATGACATAATCGTCGCGAAGCCCGATGCCGTCCTGACGGAAAATCCGCCCGACGGTCTCGATGTCACCGGCCTTCCAGGCCTCCATCATCTCATAAAAGCGTTTTTGGGCGTTATAGATGTAGTCCATCCGGGCGATCAGGTGCGGGACATCCTTTTCAAAATGCGCCTTCATTCTGTCGAACAGGCGCTTGTCACGAATGTCAGCCAGACAGGAAATCTCAAAGCCGGCCTGCCTGGCTTTTGTGACCAGTTCCTCGCACTCAGCGCGTCGGACTTTGTAGGTGGATTTTTCCAGCCCCGGACGCACCGTGCCGGTATCCATGACCATAATGCGAAAATCGTCGGCGCCGGCGCCCAGCGGAACATACTCAATTGAACGATCGGCGGGCTTGTAGTGCGTGCCCATACCGTCTTTGGCAAAGGCGATCATGATCTGATCAAGCTTGCCACAGGGTGAACCGATGTAGTCGTTCTCGACCATTTGAGCCAAATCGACCACCTGCATCATATCCGGCGCGGCAATGCCGTTTACGTCCAGCGCCGAGAGAATCAGATTCAGCGTCAGCGACGCGCTGCGGCTCATTCCGCCGCCGGGGATATTGCCGACAAGCACCGCATCCATGCCCTTGTCAAGCGGCAGTCCTTCCCGACGCAGGATAAAATCCACGCCGCAGGGAAACCGCGCCCAGATATCGGCAATCTCGGCGGATTGTGGATCGGGCACTCTGCCCAGTTCAAACTCCACCACCCCGTCATCGGGAAAGTTGCCGCTGTACAGACGCATCCTATTCGTGCCGTTGGGCTTGTAGGCCATCCAGATAAACCGGTCGGTTCCTACGCCGAACAGTTCGGTTCCATTGTAGTCGCCATGTTCGACGCCCAGACAAAATCGGGACGAAGACCGACGCACCTTGGCGCCGGCGATATCCAGATTGACTTGTGACGCCAGCGCCTTTATTTCCTCAATCACTTTTTGTTCTTGTGAAGATACCATAAACCTCAACCCTTATCTTGCTCTTACCAGAAAATAATGTACAACGCAATGGTAGCCAGAATAACAACGCCGCCCAGGTACATTGACCCCTTCGACCATTCCATCTCGATTTTCGTCTGTTCGGGCAGTGTAACAGGTGCAGGCAGCGGACGCATCACCGTGACAATGGCCAGTACGACGGCGATAAGCCCAACGGTCAGCGCCATACGGTTCAAAAACGCCAGCTCGCTCCAACCGAAAAACAAGGCGCCGTAAATAATCGGACTCAGGACCAATCCCAATACGCCGCACACACGCGGCGCCTTTTTAACAAACAGGCCATACAGAAAAATGACCAAAATGCCGGGCGAAATAAAGCCCTGGAACTCCTGAATAAAGGCAAACGCGCCGCCAAACCGGGGGTCGGCAAGAATCGGTGCAATGATGCACCCGATAATGACCAAAACCCCCACGCAAATACGGCCGATTAAAATCAGCAGTTTGTGGTTGACGGTTTCTTTCTTTGTAAACCAATCTTTATACAAATCCATCGTAAAAATGGTTGACCCCGCATTGAGCATCGACGCCAGCGAACTGATCACCGCCCCCATCAACGACGCCAGCACAAATCCCCGCAATCCGTTCGGCGTCAAGTACCGAATCAGAAGCGGAAACGCACCATCATAATCATAGCCGACCAATTCCCGGCTTAAAGACAGATCGGGACGCTGTCGCCGGACGTTTTCAAGCAGTGTTCGATTGGCCTGAACAGGATCTGGACTGGCGGGGATTTCTTTGCCCAGTAACACCGCATTGAATTGAACGATTTGCTCGCTCAACTCCGGCTGCCGCTGCGCAAAATCGCCGTTAAATCGGAAGACCACGCCGGCCTCTGCAGGGGACTGTCGAAGCTGCTCAAAGGTTTCAAGGGTTGGTTTATTGAGTCCTTCCATCTGCATTGCATTATCATGCATCAAGGGGGCATATAACGTAAACGCAATAATCCCCGGCACACATACAATAAACGGTATCAGCAGCTTCAAAAAGGCAGCGAACACAACGCCCCGCTGCCCTTCACGAAGCGAATGCGCCCCCAGTGTACGCTGCATAATAAACTGATTCAGCCCCCAGTAGTAAAAGTTCGGAATCCAGATGCCCAACAGCAGCGCCGTCCACGGCAAAAAGGTACTGTCGGACGGCAAAACCATGTGCATCTGCTCTTGTTTGAGGACCGCAAATTTTTCGCCCAGTGTGGCGCCTTCCTGCACATTCAGCATCTCATGAACCGACGCTTCACTAATCAGTTCATAGTTTGACGGATTGTCCAGCGCCATAAAAGCAAGGATCATGATGACGGCGCCGCCAACGATGAGGGCTGATCCCTGAATCAAATCCGCCCACGCGCACGCTTTTAGTCCACCCGCCGCCACATACAAAGCGGCAAGAATACCCACAAACCACGACAGCGTCGTAATGTTCACAGGCAGTCCCAGTACCGTTTCGGGAAACAACGGCCCCAGCGTGCGTGCGCCGAGATAAATAACGGTGGGAATCGTCACCCCCGCAAAAACAATGACCATTAACGCGGACATCACCAAGCGAGAGGAATGATTGAAACGGTATTCGAGATATTCAGGAATCGTAAAAATGCCGCTTTTGAGAAATTTCGGCAGGAAAAAGAACGCCACCACCACCAGAGTGATTGCCGCAATCCACTCATAACTGGCCACTGCAAGCCCGATTTCCGGCGAGGCTGCCTGTCCGGCCATCCCCACAAATTGTTCGGCGGAAATGTTGGCGGCAATGAGAGAAAAACCGATCAGCCACCACTTCAGTCCACGACCGGCAAGGAAATAATCCTCTGAGGTTTCTTCTTTTCGGCTCTTGTAAAGGCCCAGTGCGATCACGCACGTAAAAAATACAAGAATGATCAAACCGTCAAAAAGACTTAACTGCATAGTTTGGTTCCTTTCACAACACGACACATCAATCGATATTTGAATTCGATAACTCTCGAGATTAAAACAACACCCGGACCTCTCAGCGGCGCGTGATGTCCAACTCGATCCAGTGCAATGCAAAACGAAAAAGAATCCATCACTAACCGGATGGGATACCCCAAATCCCCATTTTCTTTCTCCTTAAACGTCTGATTTAATTATTTGGGTATGTTCCGTATTATCCGGATTTCAAGTCAAGATTCAACAACAAAGATACAAACAATCAGGGAATTTCTGTCTTTATTTTGTCTCATATACTGAGAAAACACTTCACAGAATCCGGGCTTTGAGGTACAGTAAGCAGACAGCATAAACGGATTATTATATGGATACAACAACAGAGACAAACGGTCTTTCGATTGTCATTCCGACCTTTGAGGAGGCCAGGAAAGTCGGCGGTGATATTGCGGCTGCGTCGGAGTTTCTGACCCGATTCCCCGACGGCGGCGAAATCCTGATTGCCGATGACGGCAGTCGAGATCAGACCGCCGACATCGCCGAGCAATGCGCCGCTCGGTCCCCGGTACCGGTGCGTGTACTTCGGTTGGAACGCAACCGCGGCAAAGGCTGCGCGGTACGTACGGGGATTCTCGAAAGTCGCGGCCGGTATGTGATGTTTGCCGACAGCGGCTGCTGCGTGCCGTATAACGAAGCGATGACGGGCCTCGAACTGATTCAAAGCGGCCAATGCCAGATCGCCCACGGCTCCCGCAAAATGAGCGTCAGCCACATCCACCGTCCGCAGTCCTGGTATCGTCGGCTTTGCTCGCGCCTGTTTCATTGGCTGCTGATTCACGACCTCAAACGCCTGGCCAATCTGACCGACACGCAGTGCGGTTTTAAGGTCTATGACGGCCAGATTGCCCGATGTCTGTATGCAGCCAGTACCATCGACGGATTTATGTTTGACGTGGAGATTATCCTGCTGGCAATGAAATACGGCTACAGGATATGCGAATTTCCCGTGGATTGGTCCTGGGACCCGGACAGCCGACTCAAACCCGCCCACGAAGCAATTAAGGTGCTGCGGGATTTAATTTGGCTCAAGCACCAATACGGCGATGTGCTGAGTACCCAGCGAAACCAGTCAAAATCAGCCGCACAGTAAGGGACAATCCGCTATGGTTGCCGGAAAAACAATTCTCATCACAGGCGCCGGCCGAGGCATTGGGTTGTGCATCGCATATCGTTTTATTCAGGCCGGAGCCTCTGTCGTACTGGCCGAGAAAAACCGACAGTTAAAAACTTTCGCCTTGGACAGATTGAAACAGACCGAGCGGGCTTTATTTGTACAGACTGATGTCGCGATGGAAGCCGATGTCGAAGCGGTCATACGACAGGCGGTTCAATGGTCCGGTCGTCTGGATGCGATCGTGCATAATGCCGCTATCGCTGACAATCGCCCGATTGAGCAACTTGACTACAATCAATGGCAGCAGGTTTTGAATGTCAACCTGTCCGGCGCGTTTTTGTGTGCCAAGCACGCCGCTGCTTTCCTCAAAAAAACCGCCGGCGCCATCGTACTGATCGCCTCAACGCGAGCGTTGATGAGTGAGCCGCACACAGAGGCCTATTCAGCCTCCAAGGCCGGATTGGCAGGGCTGACTCATTCGCTGGCGATGAGTCTGGCTCCGGTGCGCGTCAACTGCATCAGCCCGGGCTGGATCGTTACAAACGCATGGCAGCAGGACGTCCCCGCAGAGACATTAACCGACCGAGATCACGCTCAGCACCCGGTCGGCCGAGTCGGACAACCGGAAGACATCGCCGAAATGGCCCTTTATTTGTGTTCGGAGAAAGCCGGCTTTATCACCGGCCAGAATTTTATCATTGACGGCGGAATGACAAGAAAAATGATCTATTGTTAGGCCGTGCTAAGGCCACAGCCCCCATTTCAACGGCGATTGATCCGGATCGTTCGGAATCAGCATCAAGCCGACCTGCGGATGTTCTTCGGCAAATTGTTCAATCGCCTCGATTGGCATCACCATAAAAGCGGTACTCAGGGCGTCGGCTTGAGCTGCGGAACAATCCGTCAGCAGCCAGACCGCCCTTCTATCGGAGACGGGGTGTCCGGCGGCAGGATTGATGATATGCCCCCCTCGCTGAAGTCCTGAACAGCTCAGCACGCAATCGGCTAACGCCAGGCGAACCAGCGTTTGGGCTGGGTCGTGTGGATTGGACAACCGAATCGGCCAGCCCTTCCTTTCTTGCGGCGGCCCCAACGCGCGCACTGAGCTTGCTCCGCCGTGTATCAGGGCATGTTCAATGGCCCACTGGTCCAAAATTTCGGCCATCCGATCAATCGCGTAGCCTTTGGCCACGCCGCCTAAATCTAACTCCAAATCCGACCGCACTACGGTAACGGTTAGCTCTTCTGTGTTGAGTTCAAACGGTCTGCTCTCTCGCGTCGGCAACAGTCGGGCGATCTGATCCGGAGTCGGTTCGCCCTGCCGCCAAAGCCGAACCAGCGGGCCGACCGATATATCAAACGCGCCGTCTGTCCGTGTGTAAACGTCTTCGGCAATTTTCAAACACCCCATGGTATCCGGCGAGACCACCACCGATTCGCCCGGCTGCGCCTGATTAATGCGGCCAATATCGCTGTTCTCAATGAAACGACTCAGCTCCTGCTCCAGCCGATTGACCTCGTTAAATGCCGCACGGGCGGCACGGCCGGCATAGGAGCCGTCCGCATGCTGAATCCAGATTTCAAAGACCGTATTCATTGCCTGATGGCTGAACTTGGCCGTTTTCAAAATCTCGTTACGGTCGGGCTGAATATGCACAATAGGTCCCTCATTCGCTTGATCATGAGACAATTCAACGGCCGGCGGCGGCTGAGCAAATACTTTTTCCCACAGGGATCGCGTCACCACGCCCCGCCATTCGACGCCGGGGCGCAGCTCGATATACTCATCAAACAACGGCACATAAAGTTCACGCTGACCCGGCGGCGGGGTCTCATACAGTTTTCGCAGCACATCCTGCTTGACATCGACATGGCCAATCACCAACGGCGCATTGGGCAAATGCGAATCGGCGGTGTCGGTATAGGCTGCCGCCTCAAAATCCCGCAGATACCACGGCAGCGGCCAGTAATCATGTCCCGGCGCAACAACCTGAATAAACATTCGCTTACCGTCCGGATGGACGTCCGCAACGCGGCGGACAGTCTGCTCGATCTTGAACACATCCGGGCCGGTGTGAGCATACACCCACGGGTTGCTCGGATGGGCGGCGTACCGGGTGTTCAGAAACACCGACTGAAGCAGCGGACTGACAACCCCGAAGCCGGCCAGTACGATGCACAGCATGATTTTCTGCCATCGCATCACATCCCAGCGCAGCATCCGGTCGGCGGCCAACCCCGCGAGCAAAACCATCCCGTACATAAAATTTAACGCACACCACGGCGTTTTATATGGGATGCTCGAATAAATAATCGTTAAAATCAACGTAAACAGAGCCAGAAACACACCGAATGGGCGGCGATGCGACAGCCCTGGGCGACGTTGAAATGCAAAAAAGAATCCAAACAGGGCGCCGGCAGCAATGATGTCTTCATTCCACGAAATCGGCTGGAAAAACTCAACCCACACCATTAAATCCAGATACCAATACCACGGATGAGCGTGGATGCTGTGCTGGCCGGCGCGATTGAGCCAGTAGGTATAGGTCAGCACCGAATCCAGAATGCCGTCGGGATGTTTGCCGAAGGAAGAAAAAAAGACCATACTGGTCACTGCCGCGGCCAGCAGGCCCAACAGTCCATTCCGGTTGTACAGCGAAAAACGCACCGGCCAGCCCGCCAAGACCAGCGTCAGCAGCGCCGCCAGCATCACCGCGGCAAACGTCAGCGCACAAGTTTCTTTCGTCGCGTGCATCAGACCGGCACACACGCCGGCAAAGAGGATCCATCTGAGGCGACAAGACCGCATATAACGCCACATCCCGCCCAGAAAGCCGGCCGTAAAACAAACCAGCAGCATCTCCTGAATATAATAGCGGCTGTAATAGACAAAAGCGGGCGAGAACGCCAGCAGCACGGTTGAAAACACCGCCGCGCGCAGACCAATACCGTCAAAAAACAAAAGCGGGGTCAATAGAAGCAGCGTTCCGAAAATCGCCGGCACAAAGCGAAGTGTTTTTTCGTCAATGTCGATATAGGACGCTTGTCCGCGGAACCAGGCCACCGGAAGCGTCAGATAATTCAGCGTCGGACCGTGGTACTCGTCGGGGTCATAGGCGTAAAAGCCCTCATCCAGCAGAGCACCGAATTTTTCGGCATGAACCGCTTCATCGGTATGCATCGGCCTCAGGTCCAGGGCATAAATCCTGAACCAGAGGCCAAATGCAAGCGTCATACCGAACAGCAGACATCCTGTCCGTGATAACCTCATAGGCGGCTATTTGCCATACACTTCCACTTCAATATAGTGGTTGTAGTCGTTCTGGTTGTTGCCCTCGCTCCACAGGCGAACATAGCGACCGCTGATCCCTTTGCAATCGATGAGCTTGCCTTCCGAGGTTTCAACATAGTTTTGGTCGGTTCCCACACCCAGGCCCAGCGAATTGTTGTGATCATTGTTGAAGACCACCGTCGATTCAATAAATTCCGGATCGTCGGAAATCTCGACGACCACATTGAAATACACCGCCGGCGTGCGATGATAGTGCCAGACGACAATGGCATAAATGTCGTGTTCTTTTTCAAGGTCAATCATCACCCACTGGGCAAACGGCCCCAGTTCCACCACACTGCCTTCGGTGGCTTCCTTGTCGCCATCGACAATCATCTCCAGCTCACCCATTATCGGAAACGGCTCCGAGCTGGTCACCGGCTTGTTGAGCGCCACATTAGTGACCCCTTCGGGCGCCAGAAACGGCGGGCGCGGCCTGCCGAGCGGTTTTTCAAGATTCTGCACACCTTCCAGATTCTGCGGCGTTCCGACAAACATCGGCTTGGGCAACGTCAGCGGTATCGGAACAAGATTCTCATCCTCGTTTGCCGGTTCAGTATCCGAGGTCGCGGGAACCTGTTCCGTTGATGTCGCCGGTTCACTATCGACCGGACGGGTTGCCTGCTCGTCTTCCGGTTGGGCCGGAGGAGGCGAACTTTTTTTGCATCCAAAAGCGACCAGACCGATTGTCAGTACCACACTCAACCACACCAATTTTTTCATTTTGACTGTCTCCCAGTTATATACCATTATTGTCTGTTTCTTATACTTATTTGATTGAAACTATTGTAACTGAAAAATCCAAAAAGTCAAATTCCGGTTTTTTTCATGCCTTCACTAATCGATTGTCCGTGGCTTTCTTCCGACAAAAAAACGTCGCGGCCGCTGAACCCTCCAGAAAGCCGCGACGTCAAAACATCTTATTCTGTATTCATAATACCTTATGAATACGAAATCGAAACCTCGTTGGGTTTACTTGTTTTCCAAGGATACCGTTTCCGGCTCCAGTCCCATTTCCGCGGCCAGCAGATAGATTGAGAATCCGAGAATGAACGAGACGAGCGTTTCAAGGCCGTAACTGAATCCGACGCCTGGAAGGACACCAAAGATACCCACAACAAACCCCACAGCCCAAGCGATATAGCCGGCCCAGTTAATCCCTTTCCGCGGCCCGCTCCAGCCTCCGCTGCGGATATAGTCAGCGGTCATGGCGCCGATAATCGGACCGAAAGAAGCCCCGATCAAGCCGAAGAACACCGCCAGATTGTTGGCCAGCCCCGTCGCAGCCAGAATCACGCCCACGACGCCGGCTGCCATCGTCATACCGGTACGCGGCAGCTTGGGGAACATCGTCGAGAATGAATTGGCCGCCAAAAACGCACAAAAACCCGTCGGACAAATACAGGCAATCAAGAACACCCAGAACATGATCTTCGATAAGCCGCCGACCTCGCCGAGCGAGCTGATAAACAGCGGAATTCCGGCCATTTTATCCGTTCCCACCCCGTGCTGAATCGCCAGTTGCGGATTGTTGCCGACGGCTCCGGCAATCGTAAACAGGGCAAACGTACCGGCGACCAGCGCCGCAATCGTAATGCCCCAAAATCCGCCCAGCACCACGTCTTTCTGAGAACGACTGTTCATCGTAAAATCAGCACCGGCAGCACCGGCCGTCGCAAAAAAGCCGGCCGCGGCCTGTATCGCCGCAAACGCACCCAGCCCCATGACGGGAATGATGGCCGCCGAGCGAGCGATGTCGGCGACCGACTCGAATTTGCCGATGCCGCCCATATTGGCAAACCCCGCAATCACAATGGCGGCCAAAGGAAAGACGGGAATCCAGCTTGACAGCCAGCCCAGCCAGCTAATGCCAACCGCCCCCACAAACGCAAAAATCAATCCCCAAACCGCACAAATCAGCCAGAAAAATGCCGAGTTAGGCCCGGCGTCCCGACCGATGGCCTGCATAAAAAATGAGGCCGCCGAAAACGTAAACACCGCATGCCAACCGATCTGAAGCGCCCCCATCAATAACCCCGGCATCACAATTCCGCCCTGCGTGCCGAACGTTGACGAGCCGACCACATACAGCGGCATTCCCGTTTTGAAACCGAGTATGCCGGGGACATAGTACAGCAGAAAACAGAACAGCGCCCCAATCAGCAACCCCACAAATCCGGCCCATACACTGCCGAACTGAAGCGCACCGGCCATGCCGGCCATAAACGGCACAGACAGAAAAATGCCCGCATAAGACGGCGCCGTATTTTTGTACCACGGCGCCCGATTTTCCATCGGATTAGGTTTTGCCGCCGCCAGATAATTCGGTAAGCTTTCGTTTGCCATAGTAAACCTCCCTTAAAAATGGTGTATTAGATTTGCGTATCCTTCCTGATCTCTTTGCGAATCAGAACATACAATGTTAACACCGCCACCACCGCAAATGCCAGCGCGCTCCAGCGATGGGCCTCAAAAAGCCATTCCTGCCCTTCCGTGCCGAACAGCGTGGTCATACTGATGACCATCGTCAGCGTCAACGGCAGCGACAACGCCGCCAGCAGCCAAAAGCCCGCTTTCGGCGCCGCCGAACAGTCGGTCAGCCAGCAAGTGTTTTTGATTTTTCGGTTTTTCAACAAATCAGCTAGGTTCTCGGCATCGTACTTGAGCAGTCGATACCGCTCGGCGCCGGTTACGACCACCACCGCCGCACAGGCAATGAAAATCGGTGCAAATGTCGCGTGAAGCATCAGCCAGTATCCTTCCAGCCGTCCGCCCAGCAGCGGGGGCAGAAAACCGGTCAACAGCAGCACGGCAAAACTGAGCAAGCCCAGTAAAAACGCCAGCTTCCGCAACCGTCCGCCCCAATTGAGCGACTGCTCCAGAAACAGCAGTGTAAACAAATGCACTTTTTTTCGGATGATCGCACCCCCGGTAAAACGCCGTCCCCGACTACAAGGGAACAGCAGACCATGCAGCACAACGCCGCCCACAACCGCCGCAAATACGATAAGCGATATGATTCTGAACATTTATTCAGCCTCCTGTGCACAGGCCCTGGAGACCACGACCAGGGCTTTCAATCCATAGATCAGCAACACCAGCCCGATCAGGCCGCACGCTGTAAACGCGACCACCTTCAGGACAGGCCGAAACACGAATGAGGCATTAAATAACCACATATAGAGCCGATCGATGCCCTGAAGTGTGACCATTTGGACAAATTGCTTATCGCCCTGAATGGGCGTATCCCGCTGCACTCCGGCAAAGAAAAACGGCGAGTCGGTTGTATGACAATCTGCGCAGCCGCGCACGCCCAGCGACTGGGAAGCCGGTCGCACATCGTGCGCCATCGGCCAGGCATACGCCCCCGCCGCGGAATGTTCCTGCGACTGCACGGATCCATCGGCGTTTAGACGGTACAGCAGGCCGCCTGAAATGTACACCGGATCGCTCCGATCCGGTTCGCCCCGGAGCAACGTCAGCACATCGCCGATCTGTTCCTCGGTCAGCGGCCGCCAGTCATCAACCAATTCGACATCAGCCAAAAGAATCCTGCCCGCCGCCGCTCGAACCGTTTCCGGCGGAATCGGCACCAGCTCATCATCTTTCAGGGTCGCCCAAAACGCCGGCCACATCAGATAATGGGCGCCGATTTTACCGTCCTGGCCCTTGAGCAGAACGGGGGCATAGATATGCGGAAGACGCAAATCCTGCTTGTGCTTATCGTGCAGACCAAGCCGATGAATCCGGGCGGTTCGCCATCGTCCAGGCTGTTCTTCGGGCCATGTTCCCGAATGACAAGCCGTGCAGTTCATCTTGTCGAAATGAATCGGCGGGATCCCGGCATGACGCGGCATCGGCGCGCCGAGACGGCCGGCCTGCGGGATCATCTCGGCATCATCCAGAAGATGACACCCCTTGCAGGACAGCGTTTTGGCCGTGCCGTGCGCATCTTCATTGCCGCGTGCAATCCAGTGATCCAAACCGTTGCGATGGCAATCTGTACACGTCATCCCGGAGGTCAAATGGACATCCTCGTCGCGCGTCCATTCCTCATATTCGCTGACCCGCGTATCATGGTTGGAATGGCAATAATAACACTGACGATCCTGCGGGGTGGCGGCAATGTCGAAAAAGACTTTATTGTCCTTATCAAACACCCCGTCCCGATAGGTGGTTTTGATGCCTTCGTCAAACTCCGGATCGAAAAAGCTCGACAGTTCCATCGCCACGCCGCTGATGATCGCCTTTCCGCTGCCGCCGGCTGCGGCCCATCGATAATTCTGACGTGCCAATTGCATCGCCGTTTCGCTGGCATCCTGACGAAAATCCGCATGGTGGCACATCAGGCAATTGATTTCATACGTGCCGCTGATGTTTTGACGAATGACCTGTTCGGGGTCTTCGGCTTCCATTTCACCGTAACTGCCGCCGGGGAAATGCATCCCAAAGCGAGTCATGAAATCCCAGGACGTCAGCCCGATCTGTTCCGGCCTGAATGTCCCCGGCCAGGCGCGTCCCGATACAGGGATCAGGGTGCGTGCCCTGAAATCCGTCAGTACCCACGGCTCACCGGACCGCCCCGCCGGCACATCGGCCTTATGGGCATTAAAATGCCATCCCTGACGGATCGTCTCATAACTGTGACACTGGCCGCAGGTCTGCCGCGTCGAGAACGGTTTGGGGTCTTGATCCGTCGCTCGAATCTGTCGTCCATCCTCATCATACAGCTCAATCAGATGAACCGGCACACTGCGGCTGCCGTCGGGATGGTCACCGATCAGCTCAACATCGTCCTGAGCACTACTGAGGCTGCCGGCAACGGCAAGCAACCCGATAATCAGAATGTTCCGATTCAATGTTCTTCTCCATCCGTGGATGATTAGACCTGAAATTCTTCCGGTTTGAATTCCAAACGACAGGCTTTCTCAACCGCCTCGTTGACCTTCAGCACGGTAACAGCAGTTTCGTAACCAATTTCCGCCGGGCAGGTCAGCTTGGCCTTGCCGCGAATCGCATCAAAGAAGTTGACCAGATGCGGCTGATGATACGGCACATCCATCGTCACAGGAATACTGTATTCAGCAGCGGCAACCGTCCCTTCGCGTACGTCCAGCACGGCCTCATCGGCGGCGGCGTCGGCGGCGGCAAGCCCCTCGACTTTTACCAGATAACCTCGATCTGCCCATTTTTGCCATTCGTCTTCCGGAACCCAGTTTTCACGGTACACGCTGCCGCGATTGGCAGACTCAGAGATCACCAATGTTCCCTTATCGCCCATAAACGACTCAAAGTAGCCGTTGGCGCTGTTGGTGGTCAGCGTCTGATAAAACGCACGAACCGGACCGAGCTTGGTCTTGTATTCATAGATCGCCATCACGTTATCATACCATTCGTGACCGCTCCAGTAGTCGATGCCGCCGCTGGCCATAACGCTTGTCGGCTGGGCATCGAGGAACCAACTGTAAATATCAATCTGGTGGCTTCCCAGATCGACAATCGGACCGCCGCCCAACCCCTTGAACCAGCGCCAGTTGCGAAACTGATGCATATCCTTAAAGCCGAACTTATTAAGCACGGCCTCATCGATGGCGGTTCCGTCCGGCCAGCCGAGGTCTTCGCACGAAGAGCGGCTGCGATTCCACTGGCCGTTGATCGTCGTGATTCGGCCCAGCAACTGCGCTTCACGAATATATTTATCATAACAGTGCAGATACCGCGGATTGCTTCGCCGCTGATGGCCGATTTGAAGCAGTTTTCCGCTTTTTCGAGCGGCTTCAACCATACGGCGGGCGTCTTCGATCGTATTGCTCATCTCCTTTTCGCAATACACATGGCACCCTTTCTCCAATGCCGCAATCGTATGCTCGGCGTGCCAAAAATCCGGCGTCGCCACAATCACGGCGTCCAGGTCTTCTTCGGTATCCAGCATTTCCTTGTAATCCACATAGGGCGTCCCTTTATGGCCGAACGCCTTATAGGCATCCAGACGACGCGATACACGCCTGAGATTGACCTGCTCCCAAATGTCGCAGACCGCGACAAACCGAATACCGGAATCGCGTCCGAGACGAAGAATGGCATCCGAGAGGACCTGTCCCTGCTCACCGGCGCCGATCAGAGCAACATTGAGGGTGTCTTTGTTGGCGCCGGTCTGACCCAAAGCGCCGCCGCTGACGAACAGTCCCGCGCCAATCGCAGCCGTGGAACGCATAAAATCACGACGATTTAAACCATTTTGCATCTTCAGTTAGACCTTTCCATTTATAGTTCTTTGATTTTCAGATTACGATACCACACCTTTGTGCCGTCGCGATGGTCCTGAAAACCCAGAAAACCCTTGCGCGGCAAATCTTTGTAGGCAATATCGAATTTATTGCGTGAACCGTCCGGATTCCTGCCGGCTTCGGTCCAGTCATCCAGATTTACATCAATAATCACCCGATTGTTCAGAGCGACTTTGATTTTTGGCCCCTGCGCCCAAATCGTCATCCGATTCCATTGGCCGGCCGGTTTAACCGCATTGACAGACGGCGCTTGAACGTCAAATAAAGCACCGCATATATGCCGGGAAATATCCTGTCCATAGGTGTCGCCAATTTGAACTTCGACCCACGGCAGCCATTCGTGGTTAGCCGCTCGCAAAAAGACGCCGCTGTTCGTGCGACGATCAACTTTGAAGTCAAAGTCCAGTATAAAGTCGCCGTATTGGCTTTTTGTCCAGATGTCGCCGCCGCCTTTCAGTTCGAGAACACCATCCTGAAACGTCCAGCTTTCCGGCTCAAAATCGGCATTGGATAAATCCGACTTAAAAACAGCCTTCCAGCCGCTCGGATTCAGCGATGAGGCCACTTCATTGAAATAAGCAACACTCCGGCGAATCAACGGCACATTATTGTCCCAACTATGCTCATATTCAATGGCAAATGTCCCTTTATAACCCTGTCGATGCAATTCTTCAAGAATGCCTTTGACGCGCCCCTGACCGGTTCCCCACACCACATCGTGACCGACATTCGTATCAATTTCCTTGATATGAATGTCGTGAATACGGCCTTCGAGCTTGTTGAGACATTCGACCGGATCCAGGCCGCTGCGCACCCAATGCCCCACATCAGCACACGCGCCAAGCCACTTGCTGCGGCCTTCAACGACTTTCAAGACCGTATCCGGATTCCAGTAGTGCGATGGTCTGGGATGGTTGTGAACCGCCAGCTTGATTTGGTATTCCTGACACAACGTATCAATCAAATCAAACTGATCTTCTGCCGGCTCGGACACAATCACCTCAATACCCATTGCTTTGGCAAACTCAAACAGGCGCCGGGCCTGCGTTTCCTGGCGCGGCACTCCGACAACGCCGAATGCCGCTATGGACACATTGGCCTCGGCCAGTTTGGCTTTAATCTGCTCACGTATCTCGCCGGGCAAATCAAATCCCATTTGAGCATCGATCTGCGGTGATACCCGTTGGCCGGGATACGCCTGAATCCAGTTCAGCCCCAGTTCGCGCGTTTTATCGACAGCCTCGAAAAATGTGAACCGATTAAACGACCACGCCTGAGTACCCAGTCGCCAGCCGTCATAGACATCCGTCGCCGGATGGGACATTTCAGCTTGAAGCGCCGCACTCATCGTCAAGACCATCATCATACCACCCGTTTGCAAACATAACTTCGTCATGGCAAACTCCTGCTTGGATAGGATTATCTTAAAGCGTCCACCCTTCGCGATACGGGGGGTTGACGTACTGGTTCAGTTCGGGAATATTTGTACACTGCATATTGTCGCCGTCCCATACGATCTTCTCACCGGGACGGAACAGACACAGATTGCCCATCAGCACCATTTCCGTAAACGGCCCGGCATAGTCAAACGGCGTCGAGGCCTCGGTTCCCGCTTTGCAGGCATTGACCCAGTTCATCTCATGACTGGTCTTGATGCGTTCGAGCGTCGGCTCAGGCCGCTGAAACTCGCGCATTCGTGAGTACGGGATCAGCTCCGGACGACGCCCGTAACAGCCGCACATCAGTTTGCCTTTGTCGCCGACAAACAACACGCCGCCGTCGCTGTCACCCATCCGCCGGCTGTGTTCCAGCTCGTCCGGGCGTTCCGGCATCAGTCCGCCGTCATACCAATGCACTTTCACCGCCGGCATCCCTTCCCGCGCCGGATAATCGAGATGGATGATCGAACCGAGCGGATACGATTCTTCCACACCGATTTTCCTCCAGTGCTCTTCCACGTTGCCGACATAGCTGCCCTGCGCACCCACAGGATATTTCAGTTTCAGCGCCCAGAAAATCGGATCCATCACATGGCAGGCCATATCGCCGAGGGCGCCTGTACCGAAATCCACCCATGCGCGCCAGTCCCACGGGTGATAGGCGCGGTGATAAGGGCGCATCGGCGCCGGCCCGATCCATAGATCCCAGTCCAGCGTCTCCGGAACCGCCATTTGCTCTGTAGGCCGAGCCATTCCCTGCGGCCAGACCGGACGATTCGTCCAGGCGTGCACCTCACGCACCTGGCCGATGGCGCCGTCCCAAATCCACTCACAAATATTGCGAATCCCGTCGCCGCTGTGTCCCTGGTTACCCATCTGGGTAACGACCTTGTATTGACGAGCGGCCTCGGTGAGCTTACGCGCCTCATAGACCGTCTTGGTCAGCGGTTTTTGGACATAGACGTGTTTGCCGCGACGCATACACTCCATCGCCACCACGGCATGCGTATGGTCCGGCGTGGCAATGACTACCGCATCAATCTGATTGCCCATCTCATCGAGCATCTTGCGGTAATCTTTGTACCGCTTGGCATTGGGATATTTCTCGAAAACTCCTTTGGCATAGTCCCAATCAACATCGCACAGCGCAACGATATTCTCTGATTGCATTTGCTCTAAATTATTCTTGCCCATCCCGCCGACGCCGACACCGGCGATATTCAGCTTGTTGTTGGCCGAGACTGCCCCGTTGGCACCCAGAACACGTCCGGGAATAAAAGTAAACAGCGCAGCGCCGGTCGCTGCCGAACCGAGAAAATCACGTCGTGTCAACGTTTGGGGGTTCTTGGATTTCATAATTGTATCTCCATAGTTAATTTTTGTTGTTTACACTATTTATTTGACACGAAGGCCGCGCATCGGCGAACCGTCGAGATCGGTCACACGCAAGCAAAATCCCCAGTCCTGGCCGCCCTGCGTGATTTTCAGAAGAACCTCATTCTCGCCGCGACGAAGCTGAACATCCACTTTATCCTCGCCCTGCTGAACCGCACGCAGTGCGTTGTTTCGGTGAACCAGTTGACCGTTAAGCCAGACCTTGACCCCGTCATCGCTGCCAAGCTCAAATCTTGCCTGTGTTTCTTGCGGCGATACAATTATCGTGCGGGCATACGCAACACGATCAGAACCGCCAATCGCCTGGTTCAAATCCATCAGCCAAAAATTCCCCCGGCCGCCGGAAGCGGACATCGGTTGCCACTGGGCCTGTCCCGGATCTGTCTCCGGCAAAAACGGAACATCAAAAAGCTCTTCGGGTCCTTTATTGTCCTGGGTGTAAGGGCCGCTGATCTGCCAGACGAGAATATGTCCGAGACGACTTTCAGCCTGTGAGACAAGCCTGCGAACCCGTTGTCTGAGTGTCGTGTTATCGGTCTGTTCAGCGACCGCCTGTAACGCATTGGCGGCCGCTTCCGGATCACGTTCCATCAGCCGCTGCGCAATGCCTGTCACCGCCACCTCCGCTTCAGCCCTTAGGTCAGAACGGTTCAAATACTGCTGAGCCAATTGCAGTGCGCTTAAGGTGCCACGTTCGCCCAGGGCCGCCAGGATCAACCGCTGTTCCTGTACCCGATTGGTCAAGGTCATTGCCTCGGCCAGGTCCTGGACAATCTGCGCATCGGTCTTGTTCCTGGCCCCGGCCAACAAACGAATATAGGCTCGAAAGGCAAGCACTTTATCTGTGCCTTCCGGCCCGCTTATGGCCAGTTCCTGAATTTCATCAAAAAAGTCCATTCCCGGCCACTCCAGCATGGCTCGAAAAGCCGCTTGGCTGACGATATCATCAGACGAATCTCGCAAACGTCGAATCGTACCGACAGCCTGGGAATCGCCCAGCCGGCCGATCACACGGATCATCGACGCCTTGGCAGCCGATGACTCAACCGTCTCCAGGGCGGCCAACAGCGCCCTGGCCCGACGATTGTGATCGGAAATCTGCTCGGCGGCCGCAATCGCAACGGTCTCAACCGCCGCACCGGGACGATCGGCCAGCAGACGCATAACAGCGGGCATATCGTTTTGTGTCACCGTCGCCTGAAGCGAACGGACAGCCTCTTGAGCCACACGGCCGCTCGAATGCCGCGCCATTTCAAACAATAAAGAATTGGCCGTCGTAATGCCGCGTTCGGGAATTGCACGAATCAATTCAGCCGCGACTCGATCGCTGCCGGACGAATCGCTCATTTGACGAATGCCCCGTTCAATCGCAGCAGTCACGTCGGCTCCCCGTATCTGGTACAGTGCCTCACGAGCCGCCTGACTTTCGTTGCGGTCGGTTGTTCCTGCCGCCGCCTGTGCCAGCGGCAGGACGTCATCGCTGTTGCCTGTCACGGCCAGGGTGCGGTAGGCGGCAATCCGCACTGCTTGATCTGCACTGGTCATCGTATCCCGGCCCGCTTGACGTCCGGCAGGGTGGCCATTGGACGCCAGCGCCGCCAGCAGCGAAACCTTAGCCGCATCGGAAAGCTCAGACAGTGCCGACACAGCCGCCTCGATCAAGGCCGTATCCTGTACCTGAGCCACCAGTCGAATCGCTCCGGCCTGCAACACCGCATCATCCTGAATAATCGCCGCCGGCAACAAACGGCCAAGCGAATCCGGGCTGGTTTGAGCAATACCTGTCAACCCGGCAACACGAATCAAAGCAGGGTTATCGTCGGCGTACAGTATCTTATACAGCGACAACGCCTCATCCGTCTTTCCGTCTTTGGACAGATGATTCGCACAGACCGCCATCGCATCCAGTACAGGCCGCCGCCGATCAGAAACCAATGATGAGTGCAGGTTCCGCAGTGCCGCCGCTGCCTCCGAGGTACCAATCAAGCCGAGCGCCTGAATTGCCGCATAAGCCGTATCAGCGTGCGAATCCGCCGCCAGTCGGGCAATCGGGCCGACCGCCGGGCCGCTGCGACAAGCCCCCAAAGAAGAAATCAAACCAATCTTCGTGCCGGTATCCGAGGTCTGGAGAAGTGTGTCGAGCAATGCAGCTTCGGCCTTTTGCCCCTGAATCCGCTCAAGGGCATACCGAGCCATATGTTCGGTCTCGGGATCATTCAACAGCGCAGCCAGAGCCGGCACGGAGATGTCTGTACCGATGATGCTTAATTCTCGACACGCAACATCTTTCACCGCCCGGCTCGTGTCCTTGGCCAGCAGCGGCTGCATCAACTGCTCAATTCTTACAAGATGGTTATCAAAGGCGCTGTATTGTCGAATGAGCCTTTGCAGAGCCGTCAAATCCGCGCGGGACTTATCCCAATCGTAAGCCTTGATCTTTTCGACCAGCGACCGCACCGCCGCGACATCCAATTCAGGCGCCGGCTGGCCCAGCGGGGTATCATCCACTTCCAGATCGCCCAGTGCGTATTGAATGCCTGCCAGATAATGCTCCAAGATCGGCGTGGTCCACGTCAGATGATGGTTGTGACCGAGCGAACAATAAAACAGCCGCCCTTGACCATACGGCTTAATCCAGGTGATCCCCGTATCCATGTCCTCCGGCGTGACCCCATTGGCGTTGCGGGTAGCCGGATCGCTCATATCCAGGCTCATCAGCACCCGCTGCTTATCTCGTGAATAATACGGCAAATTGGTGCGGTAGATTTCGTCGTTGACCTTAAAGCCCTTCCCGGCAAAGGGTTTCAGCAAAGGATGCTCAGGGTCGTCCAGTTTAATTGCCCACGTCCCACCGGCGGTCCAGGGATGTCCCTGAAAAACGCCGCCCATCATATGCATTCCTTCAGGCCAGTCTTTGAAGTTGTCCGTCGCCGCGTGGATGCCGACGATGCCTTTCCCGTTTTTAATAAACGCCAGCAACGCTTCTTTTTGGTCATCTGTCAACTTCAGCTCGGTGGTGTTATTAAAACACACCGCATCAAAACGACTCAGCGTTTCGGGTGTAAAGACGGCCAAATCCTCGCTGTGTTCAATCGAGAAGGCCCCGGTCTTTTCTGCCATAATCTCCAGCGCTTTGGCCCAGTACGGAATACTGCTGTGCTTGAATCCCTGGCTGAGATTAAATACAAGCATTCGCCGCGGGCGCTCCGGCTGAACAACAGGTGCATCCGGCATAGCTTGCCGCATTTTGGCGATTTCGTCCTCTGTGACCGCCTGTGCAGGCATAATCGCAGCGGAAAACCCGACAATAAGCATCATTATTTTTTTTGTCAAATTCATCTCTGACCTCTATTCAGGATCTATCTCGTTCCACCTAAAGCATCCACGGACTGCGATAAGCACGTCTTAAGTAACGGTTCGCCTGGGAATCGTTGACAAATTGTTCCGACTTCGGATCCCACCGCAGTTTCCGTCCCAGCAGCATTGCAATTTCACCTAAAAACCCGACCGTAATCGACCGATGGGCAATTTCCGCCGGGGCAATCGCGTCCTGACGTGTCCGGACACATTCAACAAAATTGCGCTGATGGTGGTCGCTCTTGTAAAGCTGAATTTCCTCCGGCCCGATGCGCTCTTGTAATATCGCGGGATCCGAAGCACTCAGTCCGCCGCGCGACACATGGATCCAGCCGCGGTCGCCATACCAGCAGGTTCCCATGCCATGCGGCAGCTTGGACGAATTTGCGACGCGCATCTTCAGACCGTCGGCATAAGTACAGACAAACTCATACGCATAAGGCACATCCCATAGGCCGTCTTCGGAGTACTCGCCGGTACCTTCCACCTCCACCGGACCGGCGTAATCCAACCCCAATCCCCAGTGGGCGACATCGACATGATGGCCCGCCCAGTCGGTCAGTTGACCGCCGGAATAATCCAGAATCCAGCGCCAATCCCAATGGCAATCGCCGCGTCCGAAATCCTGATAGGGTCGCCACGGCGCCGGCCCCAGCCACATATCCCAATCCAGATAGTCCGGCACCGAAAGCAGACGAGCCTGCCTGCCCCGGCTGCCGTTGGGAAGCCCCACTTCGACATATTCAACCTTGCCGATGCGTCCGTTGATGACCAGCTCGGCGGCCCGGCGAAAATTCCCGACCGAACGCTGCCAACTGCCGGTCTGCCAGATTATGCCATACCGTTTGACCGCATCGCACATCAGACGCCCCTCGCCGATGGTACGGGACAGCGGTTTTTCGCCGTACATATCAATGCCCTTTCGAGCACAGTCCAACGCGATCAGTGCGTGCCAGTGATCCGGCGTTGCCTGACTGACAATGTCCAACGGCACATGATCAAGCATCTCGCGGTAATTACCAAACGTGCGGCAATCCTGGTTACGGTAATGATTATCCACAGTCCGTTTTGCGTTATTGACATGACGGCTGTCCACATCACAGACAGCGACCACCTGAACCTCAGGCCCCAGGTTCAAAAACCCATTCATATTGCCCGACCCCTGCGCCCCGCAGCCAATCTGGGCAAGTTGAAGCCGATTGCTTGGCGCAATGGCTCGATTCAACCCCAGAGCCGAAGGCTGAACGATATAGGGAAACCCAATCGCCCCGGCCGCGGCTATGGAGGTACGCTTCAAAAAAGTTCTGCGACTATATTTTTGAACCATCGTCTCTATCCTCGTCATTAGAAATCATACCGTTGCATAACTGCACAACAGCAGTTTATTTGTCAAACGCCGCATCAAACGCGACCTGTGACGGTGCAAAATCCACTTTCTTGACAAATTCACACGCTTCTTTGGCGCCGTGCATCCGATCCATCCCGCTGTCTTCCCATTCCACTGAAAGCGGTCCCTGATAGCCGATCTGATTGAGTATCCGAATGATCTCTTCAAAGTCCACGCCCCCGTGCCCCAGCGAACGAAAATCCCAGCCGCGATTCGGCTTGCCGAAATTCAGATGCGAGCCGAGAATCCCGCTGTAGCCGTCAAGCTGCAGGGCGGCGTCTTTCATGTGAACGTGATAAATCCGGTCTGAAAATTCCTGCAGAAACCGCACCGGGTTAACCATCTGCCAATGCAGGTGGCTGGGGTCGAAATTAAAACCGAAGGTCTTGCGATGTTTAACCGCTTCCAGCGCCTTCTTGGCGGTAACGATGTCAAAGGCGATCTCGGTCGGATGCACTTCAAGCGCAAATTTCACGCCGCACTCATCAAACACATCCAGAATCGGAGTCCACATCTTGGCAAAATAGGCAAACCCGTCCTCGATCATCTGGTCGGAGACCGGCGGAAAGCTGTACAGCAAGTGCCAGATGCTTGAGCCGGTAAAACCATTGACCACCGACACGCCCATATTTTTAGCCGCCTGAGCCGTGGCTTTCATCGCCTCGACCGCCCAGGCGCGTTTTTTCTCGGCATCGCCGGCGCAGTCTTCGGGGGCAAACATATCCGAACGGCTGTCGTTGTTCAAGTCGCAGACAAGCTGCCCGGCCAGATGATTGCTGATAGAAAATAACTTTAGGTTATGCTTATCCAGAATGGCTTTTTGTTTTTTACAATAATCAAGATCTTTTGCCGCCTTAAACACATCCAAATGGTCGCCCCAGCAGGCCAGTTCCAGTCCGTCGTAGCCGAAGCCGGCCATGATTTGTGCCAGTTCTTCCAGCGGCAAATCCGCCCATTGTCCGGTAAATAGCGTTACAGGTCGTGCCATAATCGTCAATCTCCAATCGATAGAACGTTCGTTATCAGCTCGTTATTTCTTAAATGCCGTCCATTTCTGGCTGCTTTTGGCGCTGGCCAGCAGCGTCTCAAGGAATTGCATCCCCCGCAGACCATCCTGCACATTCGGAAAATCCAGTGCCAGCGGATCGGGCTTTTTCTTCAGTACGTCGGCCCTGACCGCGTCGGCAAAATTGAGATAGATATTCGCCATCGCCTCGATGAACGCTTCGGGATGGCCGCAGGGCAGCCGCGTCGTCCGTCCCGCCGCCGCACTGTACTCAGCGACATAGGGATTGCCGCGTTTGTATGTCTGGTCGGGTTGGCCCATCCTCTTGACATACAGATAGTTGGGATTCTCCTGATGCCATTCCAAACCGCCCTTTTCCCCGTAAATCCAAATGGCCAGATTGTTTTCCTCGCCCACGGAAATCTGACTGGCATGCAGCACGCCGCGTGCGCCGTTGTTGAACTTGACCAGACAGTTCACATCGTCATCAAGCTTGCGGCCTTTGACAAAGGTGGTCAATTCGGCGCACAGATGGGTCATTTTCAGGCCGGTAATGTACTCGGCCAGATTCTCGGCATGCGTACCGATGTCGCCGCCGCAGCCGGAACCGCCGCTTTGTTTGGGATCGGTGCGCCACGAGGCCTGCTGATTGCCGGCCTTTTCCAGAGCCGTTGCGAGCCAGCCCTGCGGATACTGCACAACAATTTTGCGTACCTTGCCAATGTCGCCCTTTTTAACCATATCGCGGGCCAGTTTGACCATGGGGTAACCGGTGTAATTGTGCATCAGCCCGAAGACCCGTTTGGTCTTTTTGACGACCTGCACAAGCGCCTCGGCCTCAGCGACACTGATCGTCATCGGCTTTTCGCACATCACATGAAACCCGGCCTCCAACAGGGCTTTGGCCATGGGAAAGTGACAGTTGTTCGGCGTACACACCGACACAAAGTCCATGCGCTCGCCTTCCGGCAGTTTCTGCTCGGCGGCAATCATTTCTTTGTAATCGGAATACACACGTGCGGGGTCAAGGTTGAGTTGTTTGCCCATCTGTTTGGACTTTTTCGGATCAATATCGAACGCTCCTCCGACAATCTCAATGCCTCCGTCCATGCGGGCGGCCTTGCGGTGTACTTCGCCGATAAAAGCGCCCGGACCACCCCCGATCATGCCCATCTTTAACGTCCTGCCAATGTTCATACTCAGTCCCTTTCATTGTCGTGTTGGATTTTCATCAATTCGCTCGCGAACACATATGCCCTGTCGCGACATACGTGATGACGTCCGTCTTGCACCACCTTCATTTTCATTTTGGGACAAATCCTGCTATAGACATTGTATTTTAGCCGTTCACACAGCCAAATGCAACCCCGCCGGCGTTTTGTCAAATCCCGGCCATGCGGATTTTCAATCGATAACCAAAATGTTACCAAGAAATTATCTTGACTATAAGCGTTTTTATAAGAAAATCTACAAATATCGGCCAGTGGTAAATATTAAACACAAATAAAAAAACAGGGAACGTCCATGCGAAAACAATCCAAACCTCAGCCGGCGATTTTTTACGACGTCAACGGCACGCACAAAGCCGACACCTGTGAAAATCTCAAGGCCGCCAAGGCACGCGGTGAACTGTACCACGCCGCCTATGCACACGGCTGCTATCCGGGACGAAAGATGCCTGTCAAAATGCTGCCGGAACTGTGCGTCGCCTGTGTCTGGGACGCCAATAAAGACCAAAGCTGGGGTCTGCCGATGCACCGTAATGAAGGGATTGAATTCGGTTATCTGACGCGGGGAAATCTGGATTTTATCGTCGAAGAGACCCACTACAAGCTCAAAGCGGGCGATTTGACCGTTACCCGTCCGTGGCAGCCCCATCAGGTCGGAAACCCGTTGATTACCGCCAGTCGAATGCATTGGCTGATTTTAGACGTGGGGGTACGCCGGCCGAATGACCCGTGGAAGTGGCCAAACTGGATCAATTTTGCCCCGCGTGACCTGCACAAATTGACCCGCCTGCTGAGCCACAATGAACAGGTGGTTTGGCAGGGCAACAAGCAAATCGAACGCTGTTTTGAAAAAATCGCCGAAAATGTCGAGCGCACCGAAACGCCGGAAACCGCCCAAACCCGCCTGCAACTGTATGTCACCGAGTTATTCCTTGAGGTCTTCGAAATGCTGCAAAAGAACCAGGTCGAATTGAACGCCCGCCTGAGCAGCACCCGCCGCAGTGTCGAAATGTTTCTGCACGGCCTGACCGAACATGTGGATTTTCCCTGGACGCTTGAAGATATGGCCCGCCACTGCAATCTCGGCCGCAGCCGCTTTGCGCATTATTGCAAACGCATTACCAATATGACCGCCGCCGAATATCTGACGCACTGCCGGATCGAGAAGGCCAAGATACTGCTTTGCGATAAACCGGATATGAATATCCTGGATATTGCCCTGTCTTGCGGCTTTGAATCCAGCCAGTACTTTGCGACGGTATTTCGCAAAAAAACAGGCCGAACCCCATCTCAATTCCGAGAAGACAGCATGGTGCAACCCGCATCCCAAGCCGCCGTCTCGGCCTGATTTCGTGACGGATCTGACTTATCCGCATCCCCGTCGAGGATTGGCGGCAAAACGAGAAAAGCGAATTTCATTTACGCAGCGATGGGTTAATTATCCATAGCGACCGGTTATTTGGGCCGAATGCGTTTTCGAAAGGCGATGGGGCTGACGCCTTTTTCTTTGTGGAAGTAGCGCGACAGATGGGCGGTTTCGGTATAGCCGAGTTTTTCGGCGATTTGGGAGACGGACATTTCCGTCTCAACCAGCATCCGTGCGGCCGCGTCGGTGCGGGCCTTTCGGATTTCTTCAAGGACCGAGCGGTTGAGCAGCTTGCGAAAACGCTTTTCAAGCACCCGCCGCGAGATCGTCAGCGCATTGACCACATCTTCAACGGTGATCTGGCTGCGGCAGTTGTTGCGAATAAAACGCAGCGCATCGGCGACATCCGTATCCTGTATGCTCAAAATATCCGTCGAACGGCGCGTGACAATGTGTGTCGGTTCGACAAGAATCTTCTGCCCGACCATTTTTCCGCCGTGCATTAAGTTATCCAGCAATTCGGCGGCGTCGTAGCCGGCCTTTTCTGTATTCAAAGCGATACTCGACAGCGGCGGCTCACACAAATCGCACACCAGCACATCATTGTCCACCCCCAACACCGCGACTTCTTCGGGGATTTTGATGTTGACCATTTTGCAGGCCTCGATGACATGCTGGCCGCGGTCGTCGTTGCAGGCCATTACCGCCACCGGCTTGGGCAGTCCCTTAAGCCATTCGGCCAGAAAAGCTTGTTCATTTTCCCATCGTTGAAGATTTTTCGACGTTGGTTGCCTGTAAAGATCAACACCAATCCCTGCCTTTTTGATAAAATGGGAAAAAAAGCGACCTCGCTGAACCGACCAGGACATCGTGTCGAATCCGCAAAACGCAAAATTGCGAAATCCCCTGTCCCAAAAATGCTCAGCCGCCATTTTAGCGATATTCTCACCGTCCGTCACGACCGCCGGATAAGGAGAATCGGCTATTTCGCGATGAATAATATACACAATGGGAACACCAAGGGAATGCAGGTGTTCACTGTGTTTAAGGGTGCGGGTCATCACGGCATCGGCGCCCCAGTTTTTGATTTTGGGGATGGAACGCTCCAGCCCTCCCGTTTCCCGGTAAAAGACCCACGGCCCGTGAGTACGGGCATATCGCGCCACGCCGTACAAAAACGACCGGCCGAATTCTCGCGAGGTTTCAACCAGCAAGGCCACCTTGGGAATTTTTTTCATCATACCTTAATTTACCAAATAGCGAACCGAGATTGCAAACATAAAATATCAGGATTTTTTGTCTTTCGAACTTGGACAACCTCCGCCGGATACGTCAGTGAGGCGTGGATACCTTCCGGCGCCCCAGCAGCGGCACCCAGTGGTTTTTCCGGATGGGGATGACGCCGAGGTTGCCGAAGATCACCAGCAGCGGAAAATACAGAAACAGCGCCGCCTGCAGAATCCCGACATTCGCATTGTCCGGTCCCCATCGCCAGGCCTGGAGCAGATATTGAAGCCAAAACACCGCCGAGAGGCCATAAACCAGATAGCGCGTGCGATGTTCAATGCGTTCTCTGGCGTCGGGATTGAACTCCGATTGATTCAGGCCGTTTTTCATCATATTGCTGAACACCTGCACACCCAGGATCAATATCAACAGCGACAGCAGCCTCCAGCGGCCGTCCAGCCCGTCGGCCAGCAGCCAGAAATCGTACAGCCCATGCACGACGCATGCGGCCGTAAACGTCAGCGCAAAAAAACCCCACTGGCCGCGACCCTGCCGGCGATAACGAGCATAAAACAGCCCATAAGCCGCAAAGGCCGTCAGCGACATATGCAGCGGCACCGCGCTGTACGTGCGTCCCAGTATCCGCCCCAACCCCGGGTCCTGAAAGCACAGCAGGTTTTCCATAAATGCAAACCCCAGCGCCGCCACACCGGCGTAAATGACATAATCAATGGATTCGTTGATCTGACGCGAAAATCGCAGCATCAGCAAAAACGGAATGATCTTGAGCGTCTCTTCGACCAGCCCGATGCCGAAGATACAATACGCCAAATCGCGCCACAGACCCTGCCCCAGCCGCAGTCCCAGGCCGAAATCAATCGCGTCATAGAGCGGCCCGCACCCCAGCGAAAAGCCCATCCCCATCGCCAGTGTCAGCAGCAATGCCGCAATCGGCTCCGGCTCAAAGACGTCCAGCCGCCGCAAATACTCAAACCACAGCACCAGCACCACCGCAGCCGCGGCCAATCCGCAGACCGTTATGTATTCCATACGCAGCGATTCAACCAAATACAACCGAATGTAGCCACTCTTCAGCGCTGTCAGTCGCCACAGACGCCGAGGCATAACCCCTCCGGCAACCTCGTCGTGCAGCAGCCCTTCCAGCGCCTCGAAATCATCGGCAACAAAATACAGCCGGGCGAGATTGGAATAGGCGCCCTCGATATTGCCGCCCACATTGATCTCACGGTGAAAAGCCGCCTCGGCACGCTGAAAATCCTGCAATTCAAAATAAATATACCCCAACGAATTATTCAGGTAGGCAAGATCGCGGTTTTGCACCCGTTCAAAGGCCGCCAGCGCCTCCGGCCAATCGTTCAGCAATGAGGCCAGAAACCCCAGTCCGTACCAGCCGATGTCCACAATAGCCGAGTCGTCCGATTGGGTGTAGCCGGTGTATTCCTGTCGGAGTGCCGCGGTCGCTTCCGACCCGACACGACCGGCCCGTTCGGCCTGTCGAAGGGTACTTCGCAGCAGACCGCGATGATGCGCAATCTCGAAGAACTCCCCGGCGATCAACTCCCGATAAATCGCCCCGGCGGTTCGATAATTGCCCGCTTTCAGGGCCTTATCGAGTCGTTCGGAAGCCGCGCCCGGCTGAAACACACCGATCAGATGGACCATCCCGATGACCGCCGCGGCCGGAATAACCAGCGCCGCCAGTGCCGTTAACAGCCCCGCATGCCCATCCTTGGGCGACGAACCCCCGTTTTTCCTGCTTTCAGGCCGCACTTGCCGCTCATTCATTGATAAATATCCTCGCCGTTTTGATCGATAGTAACGCCGCAAAGGCTATATTTTACCTTCATTTCTCCGGCTTTCAACAGTGCGTTTGTCAACTTTTATATGGCTGTCTCAAATACCCTCGATAGCGCAACAGCGCGGCGCACCAGCGCGGCGGCGCAAGCCGCCCGATACGGGATACGGATAGATGGGGCGTTTTCCAAGACGCCAGATTATCCGGCCGCTTGCGCGGCTCGGCTATTGTACGATGACGCAACGCAACATCGCGCGCAACAGCGCGGCGGCGCAAGCCGCCCGATACGGGATACGGATAGATGGGACGTTTTCCAAGACGCCACATGATCCGGCCGCTCGCGCGGCTCGGCTATTGTACGATGACGCAACGCAACATCCCGCGCAATAGCGCGGCGGCGCAAGCCGCCCGATAAGGCGTTACGCCGTGGGTATCGCTATCCGGCCGCTCGCGCGGCTCGGCTATTGTACGATGACGCAACGCAACATCGCGCGCAACAGCGCGGCGGCGCGAGCGGCCCGATACGGGGATGCGGATAGATGGGGCATTTTCCAAGTCGCCGTATTATCCGGCCGCTCGCGCGGCTCGGCTGTTGTAAACTCTCCCCCTGTCAAGGGGGAGTACCCCGAAGGGGGGAGGGGGTATAAAACAAGAACAATTCGACTCGGCCTGAAAGGTCAAAAATGCCCTGAAAGGGCAATGATACCTTAGCCCAGCCCAACGGGCTGGGTCATGAGGTCGCTGGTCGCCCTAATATAGGCTGCTCTTTCAGAGCGTCGGGGTATGGCCGATTTAACCCAGGGCGTTGCCCTGGGCTGGGATATGCTGCCCCTTCGGGGCGACACGATCGCGACACACCAGCTCGCACAATAGCGCGGCGGCGCAAGCCGCCCGATAGGGGGATGCGGATAGATGGGGCATTTTCCAAGTCGCCGTATTATCCGGCGGCTCGCGCCGCTCGGCTGTTGTACAATGACGCAACAGCACGGCACAATAGCGCGGCCGCGCGAGCGGCCCGATAACGATGCAGATAGATGGGGCGTTTTGCAAGACGCCAGATTATCCGGCTCACTTGCGCGGCTCGGCTATTGTTACGTGTCGCAATCCGGCTCACTCGCATCGCTCGGCTGGTATTTCGAAATAATCCCCGGGCGTGCCAAAGAGATTGGGGTATATTGAATCTTCTTTTGCCCGAAAAATTCCTGTTGCATAATTTCCGAAGTTGTCTATAATGTTCCGTTTAATCGAAACGGAACCCCGCTCGAACGTGGTATTTTCGCCTTTTTGTCGGCGAAAATGACGATTCGGGCGCTAAATGAAAACGAAGAAACAGGTATTCGGGAGCCGAAACCAGATGGTATCATTATCATTAGCCCAAGCACCGGCCAAACTGTTTGAGGGGCAACTGCCCGGCTTTGATGAAATCCGAAAACTCGGACAGCGTGTTAACGCCAGCGAACGCAATCGGATTGCGTTTCGCCGGGAAAGCGAAAAACAGAAAGATCCCCTGCTCAGCGGGCTGGGGCTGTATTTGTGCGGCCAGTTCGCCGCGGCGGCCGAGCTGCTCGATAAAGGCAAGGATTGCCCGCAGAAATGGATGGCGCTGGGGTGTATTCGCCGTCGTCAAAAGCAATTCGACGCGGCAGTGGAACACTTTGACAAGGCCGCCAAGGCCGGGGCCGACGCGCTGGCCGTGTCGCTGGAAAAGGCCGAGACCTATCGTCGCGCCGGACGGACGGACGAGGCTCAAAAAGAATTGAAACAATGCGCCAATTACGAAAACATCAGCGCCGCCTATCATTACCAGCTCGGCCGGCTCTGCGACACACAGGGCCAGTATGAACAGGCCATGGAACACTTTGCCAAGGCCGTGGAGCTGGACTCCGATCATGTGGAGGCGTTGTTTCAATTGGCCTACAGTTGTGACCTGCGCGGGGACGAAGAGCTGGCGATTCAGTACTACAAGCAGCTTGCCAAACGTGTGCCGCCGCCGGTGAACGCCCTGCTGAATCTGGCGGTGCTGCATGAGGACCGCGGCGACTACGACAAGGCCGAAGTGTGCGTCAAGATGGTGCTGGCCTCGCACCCGAACCATGCCAAGGCCGCGCTGTTCCGCAAGGACATCGAAAGCTCACGCCATATGGTCTATGACGAGGAAAAAGAAAAGCGCCGCGACCGCCATAACAAGATACTCGAAATTCCGATTTCGGACTTTGAGCTGTCGGTGCGCAGCCGCAACTGTCTGAAGAAGATGAACATTACCACGCTGGGCGACCTGTTGCGAACGACGGAGGCGGAATTGCTGTCGTACAAAAATTTCGGCGAAACCAGCCTGTTTGAAATCAAAAAAATTCTCTCCTCCAAAAACCTGCGTCTGGGCATGGCCCTCGAAGAAAAAAATTCCGCGAAAACCGCTTCGTCTGGGCCGGAACGTCAGGAAAATTCCGAAATTCTTCAAAAAGGCATTGACGAACTGGAGTTGTCGGTGCGTGCCCGTCGGGCGCTGGATCGGCTGGGCGTCAAGACCTTTTTCGACCTGGTCACCAAAACGGAGCCGGAATTGCTCGGCTGCAAAAACTTCGGCGTCACCAGTCTGAACGAAATCAAGGAAAAACTGACCAAGTTCGGGCTGAGCCTTCGTAAAATCGACTAAATCCGACATCGCGCCGCCGTGGGATCCGTGCGGCCATTTATGGATTATTGCAAGGACATACAAACGTTGACAACGGCCGGCGGCAGAGTGGCTGCATCTTTTTTATCCGGGATGTGGGTCTGCATGATCGCCCTGGCCTTTTTAACAGGATGCGGAAAACGCGACACCGTGGAACCGGCGGTTGGGATTGACAGCCCGGAACGCACATGGGTTCGCGTTTTGCTCTTTGGCAATCTGGACCAAGGCACGGTGGCGGCTCCGGCCGGGTTTACCGTGGAAGGCGTCGGCAACGGCGTTACGGCAGATTTCTCCGATACCGGCCGGATGCACGTGGGTCTTAAGAACGGGCGGATTCGAATCGGCGAGCATCGCGTCTGCCAGGAGGTGATGCTGCGTCCCAAAGACCCCTATTACGTCGTTCTTGACGGCATTGGATTTCGCGGCAATCTGCATCTGCGGGTCAATGAAGACGCCAACAGCATTCAGGTGATCAACCATGTTCCGCTGGAGTCGTATTTGCTGGGCGTGGTCGGCGCCGAGATGTACAGCTATTGGGAGCCTGAAGCGCTGAAGGCCCAAACCGTCGCCGCGCGGACGTACTGCCTGGCGATCCAGCACCGGTTCGGCCCGGCGCGTGCCTGGGATGTGACGCGCACCCAGTCCAACCAGATGTACCATGGTCTGGCGGCGGAAAACGCTCGGATTCGACGGGCGGTGCTGGAGACCACCGGTCAAATTCTGGTCGCTGCCGGACCGGATGGCAGAGACGTCATTTTTCCGGCCTATTACAGCTCGTCCTGCGGCGGACACACGGAAAACAGCCGGGCCGTTTTCGGCGACGATTGGGTTAATCTGCCGGGCACGGCGTGTCCGTGGTGTGAACGAACATCACGACGCAGTGATTTTTTCTGGGGCCCGGTTGAGTATTCGATGGACGAGGTGTCGCGCCGACTGATACAGCGTTACTCATCGCTGAGTCGATTGGAACGCATCATCGATGTCAATATTCTCGAAACCGGAGCCCTGGGTCGAATGACTCAAGTGGAACTGATTGGCGAAAACGGCCAAAGAGATCGGGTTCGCGGCGAGGATTTTCGGCTGTCGCTCGATCCGACCGGTCGGCGGCTGCGAAGTACGCTGGTCGATTTAGTGAAAATCAACGGCCAAATTCGCTTTGAGAACGGACGCGGATTCGGACACGGCGTCGGGCTGTGTCAGTATGGCGCGCAGGGTTTGGCGCGACAGGGACATCATTACGATGAGATTCTGTCGTTCTACTATCCCGAGGCAAGACTGGTAACGATTCAGACAACGGCGGCACAATGAAGCATTTTGAGCTGATTCGAACAGACCGGTACAGTGCCGCCCGACGTGGACGACTGACCACACCGCACGGCGCCGTAGAAACGCCGGCCTTTATGCCGGTCGGCACGCGCGGCTCGGTCAAAGGACTGCTGCCTGAGCAGGTGCGGCAGACGGGCGCCGAGATGGTATTGGCCAATACGTACCACCTGCTGCTGCGTCCGGGAACGGACGTGGTCGCGGCGCTGGGCGATCTGCATGGGCTGACCGGCTGGATCGGGCCGATACTGACCGACAGCGGCGGGTATCAGGTCTTTTCGCTCAGCACGCTCAATCGCGTGGGTGACGACGGCGTGGAGTTTGCCAGTCATATTGACGGCGCGAAGATTTATCTGGACGCCAAAATCGCTACTGAAACGCAAAATCGGCTGGGCGCGGACATCATTATGTGTTTTGATGAATGCACGCCGTGGCCGTGCCCGCAGCAACGGCTGAAACAAGCCGTCGAGCGCACGATTCGCTGGGCCGAGCAATGTAAAGCGGCCCACGGCAATGACCGACAGATGCTGTTCGGTATCGTACAAGGCGGTGTGGATTTGACGTTTCGATCGCGATGCGCCGAGGCGCTGGTGCCGATGGATTTTGACGGCTATGCCATCGGCGGCCTGAGTGTCGGCGAAGGACACGACCTGATGACGGCAACGGTACGGCATACCGCCGCCCTGCTGCCGGAGGACAAGCCCCGCTACCTGATGGGGGTGGGGATGCCGGTGGATATGGTCGAGGCGGTTCGCGCCGGCGTGGATATGTTCGATTGTGTGCTGCCGACGCGAAACGGCCGCAACGCCTTCGCGTTCACCGCCGACGGCCCAATACGGATGCGTAACAGCGCTTATGCGCAGGACACCGGGCCGATTGAAGCGGATTGTCCGTGTCCGGCGTGCCGGCGGTTCAGCCGCGGCGCCATTCGGCATTTTTTCAATGTCGGCGAGATGCTCGGACCGATTTTGGTATCGCTGCACAATTTGACGTATTATCAGCGTCTGATGACACAGATTCGAAAACAGATAGAAGACGGAACATTCGACACGTGGGCGGATGCCTTTGTCGAAAAACATAAAAACGAAAATCAATGTGAACTGACAAATAGCGAAGGAATGATGCCATGAAATCATTATGGATGCTTGCTTCGGCGCAGGAGTCCGGCAATTCAGCGCCGGAAGGAACGGTCATTACCATGGAAGAGGCCGCTCCGACAACGACGACAACAACGCAGGAGAACGGCGCTGCGCCGGCGCCGGATGAACCCGGACGGGAAGAATATCAGCCCAACCCGCTGATGTGGGTGATGTTTCTGATTCTGGGCGTATATATCTTTTTGTTCATGTTCCGCGGCCCGCGCAAAAAACAGCAGGAACACCAGAAAATGGTTTCTTCGCTGAAGAAGAACGATCGCGTGCGCACCATCGGCGGTATTTTCGGCACCGTCCTTGACGTGCGGGACGATGAAATTGTACTGAAGGTCGATGAGGGCAGCAACACCAAAATTCGCGTTATTCCCTCGGCCATCGCCACGGTGCTGAGCAGCAGCAAAACAGAATAATCAATTACAGCTTACGCATTTACTCTTTTGACGGGAACTGATTATGGTTAAAGATCAACTGTGGAAGATCGTCGTAATTTTGATAGCGGTCGCGGTCTCTGCGCTGTACGTCTATCCGCCGCACGAAAAACTCAAGCTGGGTCTGGATCTGGCCGGCGGAACCAGTCTGGTCTATGAGATTGACACGACCGGTCTGGAGTCGCATGAACAGCGCGGGCTGGCTCAGAATATGATTCCGATTCTGCTGCGGCGTATTGACCCGACCCACGTGGCCAATATCGTGATGCGTCCGCAGGGCGATACCCGTATTGAGATACAACTGCCGCTGGCCAGCGCCGAAACGCGCCGGCGGCGCGACGCCTACGAACAGGCGCTGCTGGCGCTGGAAGAAGACAATATCAATCTGCTTCGTATTCGACAGGCGCTGAATCTCGACCCGACCGAACGACAGCGGCAATTTGAGGAATTTGCCCGCGACAATCCCGACCGTCAGGCCGTGCTGGACGAACTGGCCGAGATATTCGACCTGCGCCGACAAAAACAAGAGCATCGCGATATGCTTGCCGATGAAATGGATACCATTCGCGAACAGTTTGACGATGTTGGGCTGGATTATGAGACACTGCAATACAGTCTGACCCAATGGCTGAAGCTGGACAGCGACGAACGGCGCGAAGAAATTGAATCTTATGTCAAAACCCATATTCGCGACGATATCGAAGCGGAAGATCAGCTCAGCGAAAAGCAAACGCGGGCGCGCAACCTGATCGGCGACTATATCGCGCTCTATCAGCGATGGGAACCCATCGTCAATGAACTGGCCGATCCGGAGGACGGATTGAATGTCCAATGGCACAATGCCATTCGAACGCTGCAAACGCTGAATTTAAACATCGATCAGCTCCGCGATATTCTCGATATGCCGGCGGTTTCCGCCAATCGGCGTGAGATGATTGAGACATTGAAATCTCAGTTTCCCGACCGCACCGACAAAATTGACGCCGTCGTGCAAGCCTATGACGCATACATCGCCGTCGGCGGACGGCTGGATGACCCGGAAGACCTCAAGCGAATGCTCAAAGGCGCCGGCGTGCTCGAATTTCGCATTCTGCCGACAGCCGAAGACGGCAGCATCGATGCGCTGATGGCTTATGTCGATGCACTGAATGAAAAAGGTCCCAAACAGGCCTCCGATAATCGGTATGTGTGGTGCGAAATCGAAAATCCGGCGACCTGGCCGTCCGGCCTGGGCATCACGGGAACCTTCGGAGATAAAACGTATGTTCTGGCCTCGAACCAGCCGAATGAAACGATGCTGCAGCGCGGACAGCGTCAATGGCGGCTGCGACGCGCCTACCCGACCGTGGATCGACACGGGGCACGGGCCATCGGTTTTACCTTCGACGAGACAGCGGCCAATCTGTTCTATCGTCTGACCGGGGCGAATATTGGACGTCCGCTGTGTATATTGCTGGACGACCGCGCCATTTCGGCGCCGAACGTCGAAAGTGCCATTCGCTCACAGGGCGTGATCACGGGGCGATTCACACAAACCGAGATTGATGACATGGTCAACAAGCTGAACGCCGGCTCGCTGCCGGCGCGGCTCAGTGAAGTGCCGATCTCGGAGCGCACCATCGGGGCAACGCTGGGCGCTGACAACCTGCAAAAAGGCATCCGCGCCGGCCTGATCGGACTGGCGATTGTGGCGGTCTTTATGCTCATTTATTATATGCTGGCCGGGGCAATTGCCGACATGGCCCTGATGATGAACATTCTGTTTGTTCTGGGTGTGATGTCGCTGCTGCAATCGACGTTTACCCTGCCCGGTATCGCCGGCCTGATCTTGACCATCGGCATGAGCGTAGATGCGAACGTGCTGATTTTTGAGCGCATTCGCGAAGAGCAAAAACGCGGCTCATCCATTCGCTCGGCGATTTCCAACGGATATTCGCGGGCGTTCAGTACGATTTTTGACGCCAACGTCACCACCTTCGGCGTGGCAGCCATTCTGTATCTGGCGGCCTCGGAAGAGATCAAAGGCTTCGCCATTGTGCTGATGCTGGGTATTTTGGCCAGTATGTTCACGGCACTGTTTGTCACACGGGTGGTGTTCGATCTGCTGACCGGCTCGCGGCTGCTGACCGGGCCGCTGCCGATGTTCGACCTGTTCCAGAACGTATCGATCAACTGGATGAAACTTCGTCCGGTCTTTGTGGTCGTGTCGGGAATTTTGATTGTCGGGGGACTGACCGTCTTCTTTACCCGCGATGAGGCGACCAACAGCAAATATGACATTGAGTTTACCGGCGGAACCAGTGTTCAGATCGACTTGAAAGAAGGCGTCGGACTGGATCGCGCGGAAGTTGAGAGCCGATTCAGAGAGTACGCCCGTTCCGTCGGCAATATGGCTCTGGCCGCGGCGCGCGTCAATGCGGTGGGAACGACCGGCCGACAATTTGAAATCAATACTACCGAGACCAACACCACCACCGCCCGGTTAACCTTTGAGACGGACGAGACGCCGACAGTCGAGACGGTTCTGGAGCAAATTCGTCGCGCTGCCGATCAACTGGGCCAGCGTCTGGGACAATTGAAGGTCGCCCCCGTCGAAACGAATGGTTTTGAAGTGTCCACGAGCCGATTCAATGTCGCGGCGGTGCAGGACGTTCTGACAACGGCTTTTGAAGACGAAAACGTCATCGTCAGTGAACCGATCGTACACGAAATTGTCAGCGAGGCGGTCCGCGAGGCGTTCAAGGACTATTTAACGGTGCGTGAAAATCTGGACATTGAAATTACTCAAGCGGACCGTATCCTGCCCGGCGCGGACGAAGCCGCCCTGCTGGCGGACTTTCTGGGCGGCGTCAAACTGGTTTGTACACTTAAAAACAGCGTTACCGCCGAGGAACTGGACGCCCGTATTCGCGACATTCGCTTTAAGCCGGATATGCAGGATTTGGCGTGGTATCGTTATAATATTCTCGACGACAATTTGCTGGAACCGAATCCGCAGGAACGTTTGACGCAATTTGTCTATGTCAGCGTTCACCCCGAAGCGGGCTACCGCGACCTTGATGAAGACGAATGGGAACGTTTTGTCACCAATGAAAAGACCAAGCTGATCAACGCTGCGTCGCTGGAAAAATCCCTGTCGCGGGTCACGCAGATCGACCCGTCTATCGGCGCCAAGGCCAAGCAGCAGGCGCTGGTGGCGATCATTCTGTCGCTGATCGGCATCATTGGCTATATTTGGATTCGATTCGGCACGGCACGCTTCGGCGTTGCGGCCATTGTAGCGCTGGTGCATGACGTGTGCATCACGCTGGGGGCGGTTACGGCCTGCACCTACATCGCAAGAACGTCCCTGGGCAGCGCCCTTCTGATCGACGATTTCAAGATCAATCTGGAAATGATTGCGGCGTTTTTGACCATCATCGGATACTCGCTGAACGACACCATCGTCATCTTTGACCGCATCCGTGAGAACCGCGGCAAATCCACGACACTGACGCCGCAACTGATTACCGACAGCATCAACCAGACCATCGGACGTACGCTGCTGACTTCGCTGACCACGTTTGTCGTCGTGCTGATTATGTACATCTGGGGCGGTGAAGGGCTTCGCGGATTTACCTTTGCCATGCTGATTGGTATTGCGGTCGGTACATACTCTTCAATCACGATTGCCTCGCCGCTGCTGCTGATCGGCGCCCCCAAAGAAAACAAGAAGTAACTTTCAACCATCCAATAAGCGTATCAGGCCGGCGGGAACCGTGTTTCCCGTCGGCCTTTATCGTCTTGGGTCGGCCTCGGTCAAAACTCCAAAAATCGACTTTTCATACGGGGTTGTTTGCATTATACTTCTTCTATGCGTGTGATAACCGTCAAGGCCAATTGGGATAACTGGGTCTATATTCATCCGTATCAAGCCGACCGCTGCTGGACGGTGGATCCCTCGGATGCGGCAACTGTCCTGAAACCCATTGCGGACAAAGGGCTTTGTTTGACGCATATCCTGGCGACCCACCATCACGCCGACCACATCGGCGGCATCGCCGCCCTGAAAAAGACGTTTCACTGCCGGGTGTTCAGCCCGGATGACCGCCGCATCGCCGGCACGGATGTGCGTGTCAAAGACGGTGATGTGTTGAAACTGGGCCAGTGGACTGTCACCGTCCTGGCCGTACCGGGGCATACGACCGACAGTGTCTGTTATTATGGAACCCATCCGACCGAACCGCCCGTCCTCTACAGCGGCGATACGCTGTTTAGCGGCGGTTGCGGACGTGCCTTTGAGTGTGCGCCCGAAACCCTCTATCATTCGCTCCAACGGCTGGCCGCCCTGCCGGATGAAACCCGCATTTTTCCGGGCCATAATTACACGGAAGATAACATTCGCTTTGCTCTGACGCTCGAACCCGACAGGCCGGCGCTTAAAAAAATGATCGCGGCCATTCGGGCACAATCCGCCTTTTTACCGACAACCCTTAAACAGGAAAAACTCATCAATCCGTTTCTGCGTTGCCATGAAAACAGCATCCGTCAGGCCGTCGAACTTGACGACCCAGTTGCGGTCTTTGCGGAACTTCGACGACGAAAAGACCGATTCTGAAGCGATAAAAAGTCGCTTATGCAAACTTGACCGAACCGTGGTCATGGATTATAACTGGGCAAAATCTGAATTCATTTTTTATCAAAAGGGAAAAGAAATGAAGCCGACAAAACACCTCCAGGTTGTAAGTGTTGCGGTAATCCTTTCACTGGCCGCGTTCTGTTTCGGAATGTCCAATCCAGTCATACCCGATGCCTCCACAGCGTCTGACAAGCTTTTTGACTATCAGCTTGTTACCCTGGATAACGGGATGCGGGTCGTTACGGTGGAGGATTTTTCGGCTCCCATCGCCGCGGTACAGGTCTGGTATGAGGTCGGCTCCAAAGACGAACAGTCCGACCGTCAGGGCTATGCACATATGTTTGAACATATGATGTTCAAGGGCACCGACCGCGTCAGTGCCGACGGCCATTTTAACACTATCCGAAAGGTCGGCGGCACGTGCAACGCTTACACCAGCTTTGACCAGACGGTCTATATCCAGACCCTGCCGGCCCACGAACTCGAACTGGCATTGTGGCTGGAAGCCGAACGGATGGCGTTTCTGAAAATCGACCAGGACAATGTGGACACGGAACGCAAAGTCGTCGAAGAAGAACTGCGAATGGGTGAAAATCGCCCTTATGGCACGCTGTTCAAGAAAATCTACGCCGAATTGTTCACCCAACATCCCTACCGCTGGACGCCCATCGGCAATATTGCTCATCTTCGTGCGACCAGTGTCGCGGACCTGCGGGCGTTTTGGAATCGGTATTATCTGCCCAACAATGCCACATTGGTTATTGTCGGAGCGGTCAAACATCAGGACGCCCGGCAGATGGCCGAGCGTTATTTCGGATGGATTCCTGCCGGCCCGCAGCCCCCGCGTGTGTCCATTGAGCAGTCCCGGCCGTCCATTGCCCGCACGATTGTGATTGATGATGAAAACGCCCCCGCCGGACGGGTCATGATGGTGTGGCGAACCGTGCCGACGGGACATCCCGATGAAACAGCGCTGGATTTTCTGAGCGAAATTCTCGGCGGCGGCAAGAGCAGCCGCGTCTATCGCCGATTGGTGGCCGAGCAGCAGCTCGCCGTTGAAGCCGGAAGCTGGTCGCAAAACCTGCAGCAAGCGGGTTTGTTTTCCATCTATGCAACGCTGTCGCCGACCTCAGAAGACTATGAAACCGTCCTGGCGGGTTTAACTGAACAGCTTGAGATGATTCAACAGCACGGCATAACCGAGGATGAACTGGAAAAGGCCCGCAACCAACTGCTCAGAAACGTTGTCACTTCGACCTTGAGCGTTGAAAGCAAAGCCCGACTGATCGGCACGGCCGCGGTCACCATGGGCGATGTGTCGCGTGTCAACCGGTTGCTGGATGATATTCGCGCCGTAACCGCCGACGACGTTCAGCGGGTTGCCGACGAATGGCTCGGAAAAAACCGCGTATTCCGCTTTATTGTGAAAAAGAACGAAGACGGAATGCTCAGCGCCCGCCTGGACAACGATGCGGCCCCGTTGACCGCCGAGCCTGAGCTTGTATCGCCGCCGCCGGGCAGACCGGGCGTAGAACGGCCGAACGATTTCCCTGAAACGCCGCCTTTTGCACAATCCGACACGCAGATATTTGACTTGCCTTACCGTGAAACGACTTTGGGCAACAGGCTGAAGGTGTTGACTGTATCCAACCATAAAACGCCGTTTGTTTCGGTCATGCTCGGCCTGCCGAACGGGGCCTGGACCGAGCACAAGCCCGGCCTTGCGGCGATGACGCTGGAGATGCTGACCCGCGGCACGGAAAACTATACCGAAGCCGAACTGGCCCGAAGGCTGGATCATTACGCCGTCACGCTGAACGGCACGGCCGACAAAGACAATGCCACTGTATCCATGAGCGCGCTGACGGAACATCTTGAGCAGGGTATGAACCTGATGGCCGAGGTGGTCTTGAAGCCGACCTTTGCGCAGGATGAATTTGAAAAACTGCTCGCCCAGGAAATTACGGAACTGACGATTCGCCGGCAAGATCCGAGATATTTGGCCGAAACGTGGTTTTACAAGGCGGTCTTCGATGACCATCCGTACAGTCGTCCGATCAAAGGGACGCCGCCGCAGCTTGAGCGGATTTCTCCGGATGACCTGCAACTATGGTGGCGCAAGTTTGCCCGTCCCGATCAGGCCGCACTGATCTTCGCAGGCGACATCACGCCGAGACAGGCGACAGCGCTGGCCCGAAAATACTTCGGACAGTGGAAAACGGAGTTGGTGGAAACGGGACTGATCCTTGCGGATATCCCGCAGCCCGGACCGAACCACATTCTACTCGTGGATCGTCCCGGCAGTGCTCAGGCCCAGCTTCGCGTCGGGCATTTGGGCATCACCCGAGATCAGCAGCCGGATTACTTTTATGCACTGACAGCCGCCAATTATTTCGGCGGCTCGTTCAACAGCCGACTGAACGAGAACATTCGCGTCAAACGCGGGCTGACCTATGGCGCCCAGGGTTGGTTCAATGCACTGCGGATGGCCGGGACATTTGAAATTTCGACATTTACGCGAAATGAGAGCGTGATGGAAACGCTTGAGGTGATTTTTGAACAGATTGCCGAATTTCGTACCGTTGCCCCAACTGAAACGGAATTCAACGATACGCGCAGCTATTTACTGGGCAGTTTCGCACGCAATCGGGAAACACCACAGCAGATCGCACGCGATTTGTGGCTGATTGAATCGCAGCGGCTGGGACGCGATTATTTCAAAAAAATGTTCGGCGTCATTGAAGCGGCGACGCCGAATGACTGCATTCGGATCACGCAAAAGATTGTCAAGCCGAACAAGCTGACGATTGTCGTCGTCGGCGATGCGGCGGTCCTGAAAGAGCGTCTGGAAACCGTTGCTCCCGTTCACGTCGTTCAACCTTAGCCGCTCGCGACGAAACAGCGAAGGTCGGAAGTCAGAGACACGTGTGTCTTTTGACTTCTGATCTCAAAATCTACGCGCTGCCCGACGCGGCGGCCTACATCGTCAGCCACTTCATCATATTGAAGTAATACAGCAGAGTCGCCACATCGGCGCAGGCCAGCACGATCGGGCCGGCGGCGATTTTGGGATCCATCCGCAGCGCCCGAATCGCCGAAGGAATCAGCACCCCCAGCCCACAGGCGGTCAAGATAGAAAGCACCACACTCAGACCGATCGCTGCACTTGGGATCAACTGCCCTTTCCAGATCAATGCCGCACCGCCGAGCAGCAAACCGCAGCCGACTCCCAGCAGCAGCGATGTCGTCAGCTCCTTACTGAGAAAACGACGTACGATACCCCATGAAAAAAAACGCACATCCAGCGCCCGCAGCGTAATGGTCATCGCCTGCATACTGACACTCTCGCCCAGCGCCAACACCACCGTAATAAACATCGCCAGCAGGACAACCTGTTGAATCAGCAGCTCATAAAAACTCGCGATCAGTGCGCACAGCAGACCGCTGGCGACGTTGCACAGCAGCCACGGAAAACGCTCCTTAAATCGCGCCCAGGGTGAAACGTGTCGATTCAGACTGATGTGCAGACCGAGCATCTGAAAGAACCGATCCACCTGCGGCCGCTGCACCATCGAAAGCGAATCCAGTGCATCTTCGGTAAAATGCCCCAGATCCAGCACACCCAGCATCTTTCGCTGCTCATTGACCACCGGCATCGCCAGCAGTTTATGTTCAAGCATCACCGCTCCGGCCTGAGCGATCGTCGCGGTATCGCCAACCGTTACCACATCGCGCAGCATACAGTCGGCGATTTTCGTATCAGGCTTCTCAAACAGCAGCTTGCGCACGGGTACGACACCGACAAGCCGCTGCTGTTCATCCAGCACATAAAAATACACGATCTGCTGATCCGACTGCTGGTGCTGTATTTTTGACAACGCCTCGGCAACCGTATCATCCGCCAGCAAAGCGATAAATTGACGATGTAAGTGCTTTGTCGTTCGATCGCTTAGAAAGGCCTGTCCCAGTTGATGATTTATTTTTCGCATGTTTTTTCGTATCCGTTCACAGTTTTTAGCAGATTAATGAGGGGTATTTTTTATTACTCCAGTGAGCAACAACTGATTCATGGATAAAGTCAAAGACATTTTGACCCTGCTTTTTACAGGTTGCGATGGTT
>JBNRMN010000061.1:0-14690 GCA_050309605.1 Anaerohalosphaeraceae bacterium | reverse complement strand
CCGACGCCCACACATTTTTTCCAAAAATCCAAATTAGTCAATAAAAACAGGGAAAAACAGTAACTGGTGTAAGTCCTTTGATATAAGGGATTTTAAGATAAATATAGGAAAAATTTTTGACAAAACGTGGGGGGACGAAAGGGGCAAAGCAATGAAAGCGACGATGTGGTATTATCGAACGGCCGGAGCGGTTGGGGGATTGATGCTGGCGGCGGGACAATTTTGGGGTCCGGCGTGTCTCCTGCAAGTCGCAGCGCTGGGTCCGCTGCTGTGGCTGACCCTCAAACACAAGCACATCGGCAATGCAGGTATGGCGGGCTTGTATATGGGTATTTTTTATATCCTGCCGCAGATGGTTTATTTGCGAATGCCGGTGACGGTCACGGTTATTTTGCTGCTGTGGGTATGTTTGCTGCTGACGGGCTTGTGTGCAGCGACGGGTTGGCTTCTGAGAACAGACGGTGTTTGCTCGGCCGTCGCGGTTGGCGCGGCCTGGTTTCTGTTGGATGTGCTCAATGTCTTGGCGGTTCCGATCTGGGGACTGGCTCAGTCGTTTGCGCGAAGCTGGACGGCGTATCCGGCGGCTGTCGGTTTTATCGAATGGACAGGCATCTGCGGTGTGGTATTTGTGCTCGGGGCAATGCAGGCATTGGTCGTTACTGCGATTGGAATACCCCGCCTGCGACCCAGTGCAATGACGGCATTGGCAGTGCTGTTGGGATTGGTGCTCGCGGCTGATGTGATGGCATGGCGGCGAAAACCGGTGGGTACGATTCGAATCGCCGCAGCCGGCTGGGTCTTTGATGACCGCAGTGCTGACATCGATCCGCATAGGCCGGAAGGTTTTGAGGCGTTGTTTGCTGCTCCGGCACGGCAGGCCGCTGCGGCGGGTGCGGTAATTTTTACCACCGGCGAAATGGGGTTTTATATTGCCGACCACGAGCGGCTGATGTGGATGGAGCGATTCGCAAGCATTGCCCGACAGACGGCGATGTGGCTGGTGGTTGGCTACTGGAATGTCAGTGAAGACGAAAATCGTCTGTTTTTTATGTCGCCGCAAGGCAACATCGTCCACGAATATACCAAGACCTATCTGACGCCCTATGAACCGGGCAAAAAAGGAACGGGCGATCTGAAGACGGTCGAAGTACACGGCCATACCATTGGAGCGATGATTTGCCAGGACGACAATTTTACCCCCTTGACGCGCAGGTACGGCAGGCTCAGGGCCGATGTGGTATTGTGCCCGACGGCGGACTGGTGGACCATCCGTACGGCGCATCTGCAGGCGGTTCAGGCGCGGGCGATTGAAGGTCGGTACGGGATCGTTCGCGGTGCGGCCAACGGCATCTCGGCAGCGATCGGCCCCGCCGGCCAACTTCTCGCTTACTGTGACCATTACCGCGACGGTCCGGGCTGGATCATTGCCGATGTGCCGATAATCAAAGGTGTTACGCCGTTTGCACGTGGGGGCTTTTGGCCGGGGCTGTTTGTTTCAGGAGTCTTGCTTGCAGCCTGTATCTTTCGAAAAACCCTTTTCAAGAGTCCTGTTGAGCGGTACAATGCCGCCAGGATAAATCAGCAATGACAATCTCAGTTGTGAAAGGGACAGCGATGCAGCAGTCGGTGCGGATCATGCCGTGTTTGGATATGCAGGATGGGCGTGTGGTCAAGGGGGTGCATTTTGTGGATATTCGGGATGCGGGCGATCCGGTCGAATGTGCCGCGGCCTATTGTGCCGCCGGGGCCGATGAGCTGGCGCTGTTGGATATTACCGCCACCGTTGAGGGTCGGGCGACCCTGCTGGAGGTCGTGCGTCGGGTGGCCGAGGCGGCAACCGTGCCGTTTACGGTCGGCGGGGGGATTCGCGATGCGGCCTCCGCCGAGGCGGTCTTAAACGCCGGTGCGGACAAAATCTCCACCAGCAGTGCCGCGTTTTGCAGGCCCGATGTCATTGCCGAGATGGTCAAGGCCTTTGGCCCCGAACGGGTCACGGTCGCTATTGACGTAGATCGCAATCCCGCGCTGCCCAGCGGCTATGAGGTCTATATCGACGGCGGACGCACGGCCACGGGCGCCGATGCGGTGGAATGGTCCAGGAAAGTCGCCGACTTCGGCGTGCAGGTGATTTTGCCGACCAGCAAGGCCGGCGACGGGGCCAAAACCGGTTATGATTTGCCGATTATTGAGAAAATGAAGGCCGCCACGCATGCCGAGATCGTCGCCTCCGGGGGCGCGGGCACGCTTGAACATTTCTATGAGGCGGTTCAGGCCGGTGCGACGATTCTGCTGGCGGCCTCGGTCTTTCACTTCAAAATGATCGAGATTCCGGATCTCAAGGCGTATCTGGCCTCGCGCGGGGTGCGGCTGGCCGCTGAGTTCAGCCCACCCGAAAGTGAATCCAAATGACAGGTGAACCGTCCCAAAGGCCCGTTTTTTTGAAAAAAAGCAACAAACGGCCCGTTCGGCTCGTCTTTGTTGATAAACACGATTCACAGAAAGGCAGGTGGCCATGGGCAAATGGTGCGGTGTATTCGTCGGATGTGTCGGGGGTGTTTTTTTAAGCGCTCAGATCGGTGTTGCGCAGCGGCAGATGGAACAGCTCAGCCGCGGGGTGGCGGCGATTCCAACCCAAGAAGATCAGGTGTATATCGGCTGGCGGCTGTTCGGCACAGATGCGCCGGAGATCGCGTTTAATCTGTACCGTGCTGCCGGCGACGGTGAGCCGGTGCGTCTGAACGACGAGCCGATTGTCAAGACCACCGATTTTGTCGATACAGACGTCGATTTATCAAAGTCGAATGCCTATTTCGTGCGTCCGGTGCTGGACGGCAAAGAGCAGCCGGCCAGTCGGCCGTTTACGCTCCCGGCCGGCGCTGAAGTCAAGCCCTATCTGTCCATTCCACTGCAAACGCTGGAGGGTCATCGTGTCGGTGATGCGGCCGTGGGCGATCTGGACGGCGACGGCGAGTATGACATCGTCGTCAAACAGGAGATGCGCCCGCGCGACAACGCCCATGACGGCTATACCGGCCAGACCAAACTCGAAGCCTATAAGCTGGACGGGACGTTTCTGTGGCGAATCGATCTGGGCAAAAACATCCGCGAAGGCGCACATTATACGCCGTTTATCGTCTATGATCTGGACGGCAACGGACGCGCCGAGGTCGCGGTACGAACCGCCGACGGCACAGTCGATGGAACGGGCAAGGTCATCGGCGACCCTGATGCCGACTACCGCAATCGTCAAGGCAGAATTCTTGAAGGGCCGGAGTATCTGACGGTTTTTGACGGCCGTACGGGCGCGGCGCTGAAGACCATCGATTTTGAGCCGGCGCGCGGCGATGTCAGGCAATGGGGAGATGATCGCGGCAATCGGTCGGATCGTTTTCTGGCGGCGGTGGCCTATCTGGACGGCAAGCGTCCGAGTCTGATTATGGCGCGCGGCTATTACGGCCCGCAGCGGGGGCTGCCTGCTCGCAATGAGATTGCCGCTTATAACTGGCGCGACGGTCAATTGACGACGGTCTGGCTGTTCAGGGCGGCGGTCGGCATCGATGACGACATCAACCGCGAGTATATCGGCCAAGGCAACCACAGCATTGCCGTAGCCGATTTGGATGGCGACGGTCGCGATTCGATTATCTACGGCGGCGCGGTCATCAACCCCGACGGCACGGGGCGCTATTCGACGCAACTGGGTCACGGCGACGCTCAGCACACCACGAAGATGATTCCCGACCGGGACGAATTGCAGACCTTTTCGATCCACGAGAATCCCCGCCACCCGCACGGCATCGATGTACGCGACGCCTCCACGGGCAAGCTGCTGTGGAGCCGCCCCTCGCCGGATGTGGTACGGGGCATGGCCGCCGATATTGATCCGGCCCACCCCGGCTATGAGGTCTGGGCGGTCGGAAGGGGATTGGACCGGTTGTATGCCGCCGCCACCGGCCAGGTTGTCGCCCCGCGTCGGCCTCGGAGCTGCAATATGGCCGTGTGGTGGGACAGCGACCTGACGCGCGAATTGCTCAGCGGCACACAAATTGAGAAATGGAATCCCGACACTCACGATACGGAGCTGCTGCTGGATGCCCGCCGCTACGACTGTGTCTCCATCAATGGTTCAAAAGCCAATCCCTGCCTGTCGGCCGATATCCTGGGCGACTGGCGAGAAGAAGTGATCTGGCCGACACGCGATCGGCGGGAATTGAGGATTTTCACGACCACTGTTCCGGCCAAAAACCGTATTTATACCCTGATGCACGATCCGGTCTATCGGCTCAGCGTCGCCTGGCAAAATGTCGGCTACAATCAGCCGCCCCATACCGGTTTTTACTTGGGTGCGGAGATGAAAAAGCCGCCCCGACCGGCCATTCAAACCGTATCGAATTCAACCGAATTATTTTCGCGATAACACCGCGACAAAAAATCAAAATAAAAGGAAAATAACTAAAGATTTTTTGGCCTGATGGTCGATACGAGTCGTAGAAATAAAAAGAGAAAACAAAATTCAATACCGTATTTAATGGCTCTTAATCAATGACCCAGAAGGTCATCCGGGCTGATCCCCGGCGGCCGGGCAATCGTGGAGCGGGACCACAAGGCAACAGGCAATTGTCAGCCGCAGGGGAAGAGGCAGTAACCGATAAGAGAAGAGCCATTCCAGTTTCACGGGAGAGCCGTTCAGCTCTCCCATTTTTTTATGTCCTCCTTTTTTACATTTCAAGACTGATTTTTCAAGCGAACGACCTCTTTGAGCGGACGTATGGGAAAGATTGACACAAGAAAACCCAAACCGTTTTAACGGAGGTGATATTATGAAAACAACCGAATTACAGACCGTTACCAACGGTATCGATATGGAATCGCTTGAAAAAACCGTCAAAGCCATCCAAGCCGATCCGGAACAAGGTCAATGTGTCTTTCGTGCCCGCAACCGGTGGGTCTCTGGCGGACACAATCAGTCGCATATCACTTGTTTCAAATGTCTGGGCGGTGAGCAATCGCACCGGCAGCCGTTTGACCTGCACGCCGATGAGCCGCAGGCCTTGGGCGGTACGGACCAGGGCGCCAATCCCGTTGAACATTTGCTCAACGCCCTGGCGGCCTGTGTGACGACGAGTCTGGTGGCCCATGCCGCGGTGCGCGGCATCGCGATTGAACACCTCGAATCACAGCTTGACGGCCGGATCGACTTGCGGGGCTTTTTGGGGCTGGATCCTGATGTACCCAAAGGCTATCAGCATATCCGTATTCGTTTCACCGTTAAGACAGCACCCGAAAATCTGCCCAAACTCAAAGAATTGGCCGCGTTTTCCCCCGTTTACAACACGCTGATCCACGGTACGCGGGTTGATATTGAGATTTCGCCGACATCCTGAGCCAAAGCGACAAGGCCGATTGTGTTGGCCTGTGAGCCTACGGAAACAGACTTTCAAGGGCCGAATGGAATTGGCCGAAGGCCTCGGCGACGGCCCGACTCATCGCCTCAACGAGTTGTTCGGCGGTGGGGTTGGCCGGCACATTGACCGTCGCCTCAAAGGATTCGTTCAGCAGAATTCGGCTGCACCGACAGGAGCGGTCATGTGTCGTGATTGCAAACCGCAGGCGTACATAGGCCGATGGCGATTCGGGGTTGCGAAAATCGGTGTACAGCGCTTCCAGATGCGGCTCAAGGGTCAGTCTTTCTGTCTGGTCTTGTGTTGCGGCATCCGGGCAAAGCACCACGCCGACCGCCGGCAGCCATGCGGCCAGCGCTTCGCCGAGCTGCTGGTCGGCGGGCACAAGAAACTGATTGTAATAGTCCCGTTGGTAGGCTGTTTCGCTGGTGCGATAGATCAGGCTTGTGCCTGAAAACGGCGACTGGACGGACACGGTCCGTACGCGAAAGCAAACCGCCGGCGACAGACGCTGCGGCTGCGATTCCGGCTGAATATCCAGCAGGTAAAACGCCTTGGCCGGCGGGGGTTGACGAAGCGGGCCGCAGCCGACCGCAGGCAGCAGGAGTAAAACAAGTCCGATCGTCCGAATGAATGTTGAGGGTCTCATGGTACAAGCTCCGATTTTTCCGGCGGGGCGGCAAACAGCAATCGCGCTGGATTATCTTTAATACTGTCCGAAACCTGCCGCAGGTTGTGCACAAGAATTTTCAGATTGGCCATAACCGCATCAATATCCATTTCATGTCGTCCAAGCAGCTTATCGACGCGGCCGAGTGTTTGACTGAAGGCCTCTACCGCTTGAGGGATGTTGCCGGGCATCGGCTCGTCGGTCTGGTTAAGCAGCGATTGGATATGTCGGTTGGTTGTCTTGATATCCTCCATCACCTCCACCATCGCCTCGCGAATTTGACCCACGTCGGCGTCGTGCAGCGTGGTCTCAATGGCCTCGAAGGTGTTGTTTAATTGGGCGAACAGGCCCTCAAAATCAATCTGTTCAAGCCGTTGAAAGACACTTTCCACCGCATGTGTAAAACTGGTAAACAGACTCGGTGTCGAAGAAATATAAATGTGTTTGGGTACCCACGGCACGTGCAGTTCGGGGTTGCGCTCCGGATCGACGTAATCGGCCTCAATAAACGACAGTCCGGTAATCCCCTGATAACTCAGTTTGAACCGCAGGCCCAGCGAGACCTGATTGCGCAACATTGCGGTGATTATGTCCGGATCGCGGTCCAGCCCGGGAAACTTGCGCGGATCGATGGCCATGACCACCATCACATACCGTCCGAATTGACGAAACTCGGGGCTGTCCGGGGCCATCGGATATTCGACCTGAACAAAGGTAATCCGCTCGACCTGACCGATGTTGACCCCTCGATGCAGCACTGCCGAGCCGACGCTCAGTCCCTGTACAGATTCGTCGATATATGTCTCGACCCGCACCACCTCGCCGCGCAGCACATCGGCCCCGACGTACAGCAGCCCGGCCACCAGTCCGGCCGCGCAGACCAGTACGAACAAACCCACCTTAAAATATGTCGCTTTCTGCTTCACTTGTTGATTCCATTCAAACCGGTTCCGATGGAGCCTTCTTCGGCCGTCTTCAGGCTTCGATTAAAAAACTGCCAGGCCGCTGCATTGGAACGGTCATTTTTGAGTTCATCGGGCCGTCCTTCGGCGATAATGCCTTTGGCCTGCTTGTCCAGCATAATCACTCGACCGTTCAATGTAAAGACACTTGCCAGCTCGTGGGTCACGATGACAAAGGTCACGCCGAGGATATCGGACAAATGCACGATCAATTCATCCAGTTGAGCAGCGGTGACCGGATCCAGCCCTGCCGACGGCTCATCCAGACACAGGATTTTCGGATCCAGCGCCATCGCCCGTGCCAGGGCGGCCCGTTTTTGCATCCCGCCGGAAAGCTGAGCCGGCAAAAGGTCCTCACAGCCGCCCAGTCCGACCAGCCGAAGCTTGGAGCCGGCAATCCAGCGAATCGCTGTTTTAGGCAGGCTCGTAAACTCTTCCAGCGGCAGGGCAATGTTTTCCAGCACCGTCATTGAGCCGAACAGCGCTCCGCTCTGAAACGCCACGCCGATATGCGACAAAATGGATCGCCGCTCGGATTCGCTGGCGCCGGTCAGCTCCTGTCCGAGGATGTGGATGTGACCGTCCATCGGCTCCTGCAGGCCGATCAGATGCCGAAGCAGGGTGCTTTTGCCGCAGCCCGACCCGCCGAGTATAATGAAAATCTCGCCTGTCTCAACCGAGAACGAGACCTCCTTGAGCACCGGCGTTCCGTTAAACCCCGCTGTCAGCCGGTCAACCCGAATGATGGTTTCTGTCTCTGCCATGGGACATCGTTCATTGTATTTGCGGAGCGCCTCTGTACAGCCGCTTCGCTGCGGTCGTGCTCTATTGTAGCGTGTTTAATGGCGGGGGTGAAACTTTTTATGGATGGTTTTGAGCCGGTCCTGATCCACGTGGGTGTAAATTTGTGTGGTGCGAATATCGGCATGGCCCAGCATCTCCTGCAGCGACCGCAGATCGGCCCCCCCGGCCAGCAGATGCGTCGCAAAACAGTGCCGCAGGGTATGAACGGTCAGGTTTTTCGGCATCCCCGCGCGAAGGGCGTATTTCTTGACCACCCGCCACAAATTGGTGCGATCCAGCCCATGGCCGGTACGCGAAAGGAACAGCGTCTCCGGACTATGGGCCTTCAGCAGGGCGGGCCGCTGCTGCACAAGATACTCTTTCAAATAGACGGCGGCGGTTTTGCCAAGGGGCACAATCCGTTCTTTGCCCCCTTTGCCGAAACAGCGGACATAGCCTATCTCCAGATTGACATCCTTGGCCCGCATCCCCGTCACTTCCCCGGCCCGTGCGCCGGTGGCATACAGCAGAAAGAGCATCGCTTTGTCGCGAAGAAAATAAGGATCGTCCGGTTGCGGGGCGTCCAGCAGCCGCAGCACCTGTTCTTTGCCGCAGACACTGGGCAGCCGCTTCCAAAGTTTCGGGCCTTCCAGGGCATCGGTAAAATCATCCTGCGCCGCCCCGGTCATCAGCCCGAATCGCAGCAGCATCTTGATCGCCACCAGCGACCGGCTCAGGCTGTTTTCACGCAGGCCGTGGCGGGCAAGCTGCTGAAGGTAGCCATACACCGTTACCGCGGACAGGCCGTCAAGCTGTTTGATGTCTTTTTGGGTACAATAAGCGCAGAATTTCAACAAGTCCCGTCCATACCCCAGCAGCGTATTGGCCGACAGCCCCGCCTCCACGGTCATATAATCCATAAACCGCGCCACGGCTGTGCCCAGCGGATACACCGCCAGCTTCGTTTTGAGCGATTGAACCTGATTGTTTAACATGCAATGTCCATTATCAGCATTCCTATACCGCTTTTATCGGCGACTTGACGCCCCAAGGTTGAATGGATTCGCGATTGCCAATAAAATCCAGGACAGGCTCTTGAGGAGGCGAGCAAAACCGGATACAATCCGACGGATACCTGATTTAAGGGGACACGAAAATGACGTATCGCACAGCAACAGGCTTGTTCGGACTGCTGGCTGCGGTGTTCGCGGCCGGCTGCGGCGGTTTTGCACGCACGGGGGCATCGCCTGACGGTTTGATCGTATCGGACAAGGCCGCTGCACTGGCGGCCGCTGAGCAGACGCTGCGCCGGATGCATTTTGTTATCGAAAAATATGACATTGAGGCCGGCTATATTCGCACACGCCCGCTCCGTGCAGGACAGTTTTTTGAACCGTGGCGTCAGGACAACGCTTCGGCCGCGGGCTTTGCCCGAGCCAACCTGGACAGCCTTCGCCGTACGGCGGAGGTCTTTGTCGAGCCGGAGGACGGCGGGGGGATGCCGCTGCGCTGCGTCGTTACCGTAGAAAAGCTATCCATTCCGCCCCAGCCGATTCGACGAATGGCGCACCTGGCGAATATGTACACCGACAGCACCCAGCGCGTTCAGACGCTGGCCGTCGGGCGCGAGGCCGCCGAGCGAATCGAGTGGATCGAACTTGCCCCGGATGACGCCCTTGAGCAGCGCATCACAGAACGCATTCAGCAGCAAGGCCGACGGAATTCGGCCCCGCTGTGAGAGCACAGCATTTTTGGCAGTGTGCTGAAAACAGAAGCGACAACCGATTCAGTAAGGAACGATACGTATGCGGGTATTGGTATGCGGCGGCGCCGGTTATATCGGCAGCAATATGACGGCGATGCTGGCGCAGAACGGCTGCGAACCGATCGTACTGGACAACCTGAGCAAAGGCCACCGTTCGGCCGTGCGCGATGCGCGATTTGTGTTGGGTGATTTCGGCGATTATGATTTTACCGTCGAGGTGCTGCGCAAGTACGGCATTGAGGCGGTGATGCATTTTGCGGCCTTTATCGAAGTGGCCGAATCGGTGTCTCAGCCGCTGCGGTATTATGACAACAATGTCAGCCGGACGCGCACCTTGCTGGCGGCGATGGAGACCGCCGGCGTGCAGAAGTTCGTCTTCAGCAGTACCGCTGCGGTCTATGGCATGCCCGATACCGTTCCCATTACTGAACAGACGCCCAAATCGCCTATCAACCCCTATGGCCAGACGAAATGGGCGGTTGAGCGGATGTGCCACTTTCAAAGTCAAACCGGCAGGCTGCGGTATGCAGCGCTGCGATATTTCAACGCCTGCGGCGCCGGATTGAACGCCACGCTCGGCGAGGATCACCACCCCGAATCGCATCTGATCCCGCTGATTATTCAGGCCGCGATGGGCAAACGCGACAGCATCGCCATTTACGGCACGGACTACCCGACCGACGACGGTACCTGCGTGCGCGACTATATCCACGTGGAGGATTTGTGCAGAGCACACCTGCTGGCGCTGGATAAACTCAACGGCAGCGATGAATTGGTTTATAACCTCGGCAACGGCAAGGGCTACACCGTCCGGCAGGTCATCGACACCGTTCGCAGGGTTTCGGGCAGGGACTTTAAGGTCGTCGAAACGGACCGCCGGCCGGGCGATCCGCCGGTACTGACCGCCGATGCGACCAAAGCCCGAACCGAACTCGGCTGGAAGACGGAGTACCCCGATCTGGAAACCATCGTCCAAAGTGCCTGGCAGTTTCATAACGAACATCCCGACGGTTACGGAGATTAATAAATGGGGCGCCGGTTGAAGACCCTATTCGATGGCTTGAAATTGCTGTCGGTATTTTTAATATGTTGTACAAGGCAGACAACCGATGAGTCTTGATTTTGCGAACTTGTTGATACGTCTGTCCAATGTACATGTTGATTTTGTGATTGTCGGTGGATTTGCGGCGATAATGAACGTACCATTTAGACTCTGGAGACAGGATCGTGAAGAAGACACAGCGCAAGGTGGTTGATTTTCTCAAACAGTTTCGGATGGATCCGCTGGATGTGGATTTTACAGAGAATATCACAATGTTCCTGGAACAGATGCAGCTGGGTTTGGCCGGCCGCAAGAGTACGCTGGATATGATTCCGACGTATCTGACGGCGGAAAATGACGTGCCAAGCCATAAGCGTGTGATTGTGGCCGATGCCGGCGGGACCAATTTTCGCGTGGCGACCGTGTATTTTGACGAGAACAACACGCCTGTCATTGAGAATCTGAAGAAATTCACCATGCCCGGCGTCGAGCGCAAGCTCAACAAAACCGAGTTTTTCAACGCAATGGCCGAGTATTTTCGCCATGTCGCCGATGCGTCCGAGAAGGTGGGGTTTTGCTTTTCCTATCCCGTTGAAATTCAGCCGAACAAAGACGGACGAATGATACGTTTCTCCAAAGAAATCAAGGTTACCGGCGTCGAAGGACAGCTCGTCGGCGACCATCTGAACCAGGCGCTGGCGGCGATGGGGCTGCCGGGGCGCAAACACATCGTGCTGCTCAACGACACCGTCGCGACACTGCTGGCGGGCGTGGGCTTTCAGAATCGCGTCTTTGACGGCTTTATCGGCTTTATCCTCGGCACGGGAACCAACTGCGCGTATATGGAGCAGAACGCCAACATCACAAAGAACAAAGCCCTCGACCCGCAGGGCACGCAGATTATCAACACGGAATCCGGCGGCATGGGCAAAGGTTACCGCGGCAAGCTCGATGTGCGGTTTGACAAGACCACGGTCAACCCCGGCGTTAATGTCTTTGAAAAAATGATCTCCGGCGCCTATCTGGGGCCGCTGTGTTTGTTTGTTTTGCAGCAGGCCGGCGCCGACGGTCTGTTCAGCAAGCCCGTTGCGGCGATCTTAAAGACCCTTTCGGATTTGGACACCCGGGAGATGAACAGGTTTCTGCTGTATCCTTACGGCGATAACCCGCTGGCCGAGGTGTGCAAACGGGGCAGCGATGCGGATACGCTGACCGCCTGGTTCATCGCCGACCGGCTCACCGAACGGGCCGCCAAACTCTCGGCCGTGAACCTGGCGGCCATGGCCCTTAAGAGCGGTCGCGGCGCCGACCCGACCCGTCCGATCTGCATCGTTGCCGAGGGTACGACCTTCTATAAAATGAAGTCGCTCAAATCCCGCATCGCGTATTACCTCAAACACGTCCTCGAAAATAAAAAGAGCATCCATACCGACATTGTTCACGTTGACAACGCCACCCTCATCGGCGCCGCTATCGCGGGTCTGACAAACTAAAATTTTTTTGGGCAAACTCGGTTTTTTTCGCCGACAAAACGGCTTTTCACCGCGGTTTTTGAAGTTTGCGGTTAATAGCACCCGTCTTTCGGATATAATAATACAGTGAGTATTATAGGGAACGGGTGATTCTGCTTGCTCAAAATGGACAGAAAAGGTCATTTAAATTCAGACCAGTTCGTCAGGCTGGTAACGCAAAATCAAAAGAAAATCCTTGCGTTTATATTATACTATATCCCGATTTATTCAGACGCCGAGGATGTTCTTCAGGAAACTCTTGCGACATTGTGGAGAAAGTTTGACGACTACGAGATCGGCACCGACTTTCTCGTCTGGGGCATCACGGTGGCCCGATATGAAGTCCTGCGGTATTATCGTTCGCGCAAGACGGCGGGAAAATTCCATTTTGATGAACGCCTGCAGGAAGTCATCGAATCCGAATCCCCCTCGTGTCTGGATCGATTCGACGAGCGGATTGACACCCTGCGAAAATGTCTGAAAAAATTAAACAGCAGCGAGACGACGCTTTTGAAAATGCGTTATGAACAGGAATTGACCTTCGCCAAAATCGGACATCGCCTGGGCTTGTCCTCGGTGGCGGTGTTTAAGCGAATCGGGAAAATTCATGAACGTCTTGTTCATTGCATTCGTCTGCATTTTGCCGGCGAGGAGGGCGTGTGAATCAGCATCTGAACAATCCGTCTCGTGTCGCGACGCTGGCTCTGAGGTCTCTGGAAGGGTTGATTTCCGAAGAGGAAAGAAGGGAATTGGCGGCGCTTCTGGTTGCGGATGCTTCGGCCCGTACGACCTACTATGACAGTATCGCCGCCTATATCGGGCTGAATTTTATGGGGATTCTCTCGGAGCTGGACGCGGCGGATTCGGCGTTTCTCGATCAGCGATTGTGGGAAGCGTTGTCCGAAAGCGAAAAAAGTGCCCCCGCTGTACCCGTGGACAAACCATCCGATCGGCCGCTTGTCGTGCCGATTGAACGCATCCAGCGTGAAAAAACCGTGTATCGCTTCAACAAAGTCTCCTTCTATACGGCGATTGCGTCTTTGGCGGCGCTGGTGTTCCTGCTGGTCTTTATTCGGTTTGCCCCGATTACCGTGCCGCGGGATGTGGCCACCCTCACCGACAGTCTGAACGCCCAGTGGGATGAATCCGGCGGTCCCCTCAAGAACGGGATGCGGCTGATGACCAATGTGGATCCGATACTGCTGCGAAAGGGTATCGTGCAGATTCTGTTTGACAATAACGCCCGCGTGACGATTGAAGGGCCGGCGGAATTCGGAATTTTGGATAATGACCGACTTAAGCTGAATTACGGTCGGGTCTATGCGGCGGTGCCCCAAGAGGCGATGGGCTTTTCAGTCGTCACGCCGAATGCGTTAATTATCGATTTGGGCACGGAGTTCGGCGTCCAGGCCGACCTGTACGGCAGCACCGAGCTGCACGTTCTTCAGGGACGAACCACTCTCGTCGCCGGTCAATCAACAGACAAGGTCAGTCTGGTCGTCGATGAGGGCGCGGCCAAACGGATTCTGCGAAGCGCCTCTGAGGTGGTCGATATTACACTGGATGAGCAGATTTTTGCGCGCCATATCGATTCCCAAACGAATTTTGTCTGGCGGGGGGAGGCGGTGTTCGATCTGGCCGGTCTTGTCGGCGGCGGAAGCGGCTTCGGCACAGGACAGATCGAATCGGCCATCGACCCGCTGACCGGCACACACGGGATGTATCGTTCCCTTGATCGCCGCAGCGACGGACGCTATGTGCCGGTCGAGGGTAATCCGTATATAGACGGCGTCTTCGTTCCGCAGGGCGCGCACCCTCAGACGGTCAGTTCAGCCGGACACATTTTTGAAGAATGCCCGCCAACCAACGGCGTCTATTATGTGGAAATCATCTATGGTTCCGGACGCTATCTCGTCGATTACCAACCCGATGAACCGTTGGGACAATTAGGCGGCAAGGTGTACGGCACGCCCGATTATCCGAGTTTGTTTATGCACGCCAACACGGGCATTACCTTTGATCTGGATGCGATTCGTTCCGCGATGCCGGGCATCGCCGTTGCCGGGTTTACCGCCGAGGCCGGTTTGTCGTCGCGGGCGCCGCGGCTTGGCAATGCGGATTTCTGGGTGCTGGTCGATGGTCAGGTGCGATTCAGTCGCCGCCATGTCCGCGACAAAGGACAGGCCTTTGACATCGCCGTGCCGTTGAACAAGACGGATCGCTTTCTGACGCTTGTAACGACCGACGGCGGGGATGTCGATCGGCCGGGTACGGAATTCGGCCTGGCCACGGACTCGGACTGGTGTGTGTTTGCACGGCCTGCGTTGGAATTGATCGAACATTAGCTCAAGCCCCGTCGCCGCACGGACGATGGACAAATAAAAAGAGAACACGTTTCAACGGGTGGTCCGTTGAAAGAAGAATGATGTTTTGTAAGATTTTAGCCATTTGAAGCAGTGAACTCTTTCAATGCCGGCAGCTGGCCGGTTTTGAGATAGATTTTCAGCGCCTCTTTTACTGTATTCACGGGGTTTAATCCGCGTTGTTTGAGCGTA
>JBNRMN010000060.1:0-5358 GCA_050309605.1 Anaerohalosphaeraceae bacterium | reverse complement strand
TTTCACGCGGCAACCTGAAGCAGGTCGATCTTCCGATCCCCCGTCGCTCCACGATAAGAACTCCCGCATCCTCAAGTCGATGAATCGCTTCGCAAACAGTTTTGTCCGCAAGCCCTGTCCGCCTCATAAGGTAACGTTTGCCGGGCCAGCATACACTTTTCCCATTGAAACAATTCAGCACAACGGCATAGATCAATTTGTCGCTCGGACGAAGGTCGCGGCGCGCGGCTATGTCTTTTGGCAGCTTGTAGAACTCCGTCATCGCCCGCCCCCCCATTGCGGCGGACAGCCCGCCTCGATCCACCGCTCGACTTCACGCCGGTTGTACCGAACCGAACCGCCCAGCCGAATCGCCTTAATCGGAAATCGCCCCGTCTGCCGCATCGTGAAAAAGGCGTTCCGGCCAATCGAGAGCATCCGGCAAACGGCCTTATAATCAATCAAGAGGGGTTCAGTGTTCATCGCCCGCCCCCTCGCCAGTGCTGCCTTGCTTTTTGCGCTCCCGGCTCAAATCTTCTTGGATATAGCGATCCGCCTCTCGCGCGGCGTTCAGCATTCGGTTAATCGCCTCGGCAACCTTTCTCAGATTTTTATATTTTTTCTTCATACCCAGATTTTACTTGGGAAAAACTCCGTCAAGAAGCTGTATAATTTGCATATAAAAAAATCCCCGTTATTGTAAAAATAACGGGGATTTAGGGTGATGTAGGAAAGTTTCAGGAAAGTTAGTCAGGTTTTTTTGCGTGCGATTTCTTTTCTCCGTAGATCAATTAGCTCTCTTGACTGCTCCTCGCAATAGGCTTCGCGACCGTTTTTACGGGCATCGAGAAACTGTAAAAAATCCTGAACGTGTACCTTGCAACGGGTCTTCGAAGCGTTTTGGACGAAACGAATTCCAGACTTCCCCGCCCTCAAAATTTTACTCAACCCAGAGGTCGTTAGCGGGACTGCGCTTTTAGACAACTCGACACACTTCGATAGTGGAATATACTCCGGCCCGTGTGGTGGCCAGCCGCTATCATCCAAAAATTTCACTCTTTCGCCAAAAAACATCTCAACCTCAGAGCTAAATTTGAACATCACCGAGAAATAGTCGCAGGTATCGTCCAGCGAACGCAGGCGAAACGCTTCGCGTATGCGCCGACAGAATTCTCCCCTCCAGCTCTCAAGAGATTCTTCCTTTGCTGCGGTCGAGCAAAGGTTCTGACCTATCAACTTAAATATGAGTCCGGCGTGGCTTACCATTTGCGCGATCAACTCGGCAGCATTGCCCGCGCAGAATGGCCCCGCATCTATGCCCGCGTTGACGGTAGGCCAATCATCTGGCGTGATTTGGTCCCTTGATTCCAAAATCCCCCTCATATGTTCACAAGCCGCGGCCATATGAAAAATCCGCTCATCGGTCAGCGATTCTTGCGGGTACATTTTGGAAAGTATAGGCGTTTGATCTTCAATCGACGCCTCAATCAGCGGGATCAACCCGTGTTGATAGACACCACCAAGCGTTTTCACCATCGCCATGACCGAGTCGTCTGGCCCCTCGAAAAACGCGCGGATTTGTTTTTGCGCATCGGCTTTTAAGCCATCAAGATTGATTTTTTCCATTGCTTTGTCCTTTGCCGTCCATAGTAGAAGCGCGGCAGGTGGTGGACTACCCACTTTTCGGCCCGTCGGCCTATCCGCGCCTATTTTATGCCTGTTTTATATTTTCATTTTTTTCCAAATTATTAAATGACGGCAGCGCATTGACAGCCGCCGTCTCCGCTTCGCGGAAACTGTGGCTATATCGATCTAACGTCAGCGTGATTGTACTGTGCCTCATTAGCGTTTGAGCGGTTTTGGGATGCACGCCCGCCGCCGCCAGCATTGAGCCGAATGAGTGTCTCAGAGCATGAAAGTCAATTTCACCGTCGGCGGTTTCGATTGCTAAAAAGTCGTCTTTTGTTCTCCGCGTTTTTTCCTGTGGGGTCTGGCCTTGGTCGGCGTAATCTTTTTTCGCATCGGCCAAGTCTGCCCTTATTAACTTTGCCGTTTTATCAGTTAATTTGAACAACCGCGCGTCTGGATGTTTGCCTGCCGTTAAGGTTTTGAGATCGTCGATGATTTGCTCCGAAAGCGGCAGGATTGCTTCCTGACGGTTTTTTGTGTACGCCGAGGAAATATGTAGGGTCTTGCTGTCAAAGTCGATTGAGCGGCCTGTGAGGCTGCGTATTTCAGCCGCCCGAAGCCCCGTCGTCAGGGCCAGTTGATAGAGCACGGCACGCTCCCACCCTGTCAGACTTCGGCGCTTCGGGGCTTTGGTTCGCAGCCACTCCAACAAAAAGGAAATTTCGGCCTCTGCTAACGCCCTGCGCTGCTTGCGGCGCTCAACTACCCTCAACGTCGTTAGACTTTTGAGTGGGTCTTTATCAATCCGGTCGTTCTTGTAAAGCCAGCCGGTGAAAATTTTGAAGCTGCGGATGTAATGATTTCCGGTTGATTGCGACATTTCATTCGAACTGGTCTTGGTGTGGACAAACTGCTGGATTTTATATGCTGATATATCGCTAAGTTGGATGAACTTGCAATGCTGGGTAACGGTTTGTATGCGAGAAATTGTTTTCTGGACGTACCCCGCTGTGTCGCCCTTTGCCAGCAGGTGCAACCTGAAATCTTCAACGTGCTGCGTTAGAGGCTTTGCTCCCTCGACACGCCCTGAATCCAACAGCCCCCATTCGACAAATTTGTGAAGGAAGACAGGGGCGATCTGGGTCAGCCAAAGCTCAATGTTCCGATCGAAACTCCCGCCGCGCTCTTTCTGAACAAGGAACGTTTCGAGGTTGTCCGCAAACCGCCTGCTGTCAGATTTCGATTCAAATAGCGGAAGCCGCTTCCGTTTGCCGTCGAGGTAAATATCGACATAATAATTTTTGGTCTTCGAACCACCTTTTCTGCTCTGCCTGTAAATGTTCATATTCCAACTCCCTTTTTAGACAAAAGGGTGGCCGGGTGTATGGTACTGAAGGAAGGTGAAATTCAGTTCCCGGCCATTATGGTTTTTGTCGCTCCAGTACCATACAATCTCAAAAATACCAGAAACCATTTTTGTTGTCAAGCGCAAGTTTGAATTCTGGTTAAAAATAATCCAGAGAGTTGTACGGTAGGTTGTACGTTTTGAGGTGAATAATAGGGAATAATTGAAACTTAGTGAGAAAAGGGATCTATCCTGAAAACTTACTAAAATGTGGGTTTTTGGCGCAAAAATGGCGTTTTTGAACTAAAAATGGAACTGGGCCCGGCAGGATTCGAACCTGCGACCAAGGGATTATGAGTCCCCTGCTCTGCCGCTGAGCTACAGGCCCTTGAAGTTTGGTAACTTCAATAATAATAAGGTTTTCGGGAAGCTTCTGTCAAGTGTTTACTGCAAAACTTCGACCAAAAAGGCCATCTGCGTCACTTTTGCGTCAGTCACTATTCTGACCGGCCAGCATCGCACCGATTGAGGTGCGAGCCAAATCGATATCTTCGTTCCGAACTGAAAGGTAGTAATTGCGTGTCGTCGTAATATCCGAATGCCCGGCCAATTGCTGGACAACTTGTATCGACAAATACTTGGCCCAATTGGTCACAGCGGAACGGCGAAGGTCATGCAGTGTACATTTGGATACACCGGCCTTCCGACAAATGGAGTCAAACTTACGAAACATGTTGTTGAAAGTCTTGCACCGACTTGACCAAGTACCCTTAACGATGCGCTGTTGAATCAGTTTCATGCGTTCGGTGTCAATAAAGATATAGTAACTCCCTTCAATCGAGGATATCTGGAAGTTGGCCAGTATCTGCAAGGTTTCGTTAATATGACAGCACTACATGAATTCGATACTTCTTGCTTTCGCCGTTTTGCGTCGGCTGGCATAGGACGCTTCATTACGTTCCTGATAATATTCACACACATACGCTTTCTGCTTCCACGAATACGGATACTTCTGCCAGATCTTCCACGCCAGTGTATTGGCCACATCGGCGACCTGTTCCAGCGTGATCTTTGGAGGCCTTCTTCGGCTCAAAGGCCGAGGTTCCCTGCTCAAAAAACTGCTTTTGCCATTGATAAAACTGAGTCGGGGCGATGCCGTACTGGTCACACACCTCCGACAGCGGCCGCTTATCAACAAGATGTCCCCGAATGATTTTTACCTTTTCTGCCGATTCAAACCGCCTGCGTTGCTTACTCATGCCAAATCCCTTTCAAAAATGTCCACAAAAGAATAACACTTTTAAGGATTTGTCCATTTCCAACTGAGGCAATACAGAACCTTGCCCGAGGCACAAAAAACAGGCTGCGCAATTATATCGCACAGCCTGCTCCGTTGAATATTGATTGAGAAATACTTACTTTTCCTGCATACTCACTTAGCGACGACGGCGAACCAGAGCCAATGCGCCCAGTCCCAGCAGCGACAGTGTGGCCGGTTCGGGAATGACGCCCAAGGTGTAATTGCTGATATTGCGATTGGCCTGCCATGAAAAGTCATACGATCCGGCGGGAAGTTCGGCTGCATAGATCAGCATCAATCGTGCCCTATCGCCCGGTGTGCTTCGCTCTTCAATGTGCATAGTCAAGCCGGTGTCAGTAAATGTTCCGGCCGGTCCAATATGGCGCGTCAGCCAGTCCACCAATATCTGTGCCGATTCGGGGGCTTCGTGTCCCCACGGCGTGATGGGCTCGTCAAGCGGGCGCCAGTTAGTCGTTTCACGGAGCAGACGTTCCTCAAATGCAATCCACATGGTGGCCGTTTCAGAAATGGTCAGCGTGTACATGACATCAATCGCGGCATCCTCTTTGTCGTTATTGAATGTGAGGACATACTCCGAACCGCCCAACGCATCCGGTACGTTATTCCACCAAAACGTCCGGTCCGAATAAACATATTCGCCATTCTGCAGATTCCCTGTCAACGGCGGAGTATCCGGCTCATAATCACCAATCGGGCTCCGATTGTCCGGTCCGTGCCCATTGGCACGCTCAACGACCATAATTGACGCCGATGCTGTCGCACCGACTGCCAGCACTAACACCCAAAACATTAACTTTTTCATCATACAACCTCCAGATAATACATACTGCTCGTTTCAATTCACAAGGCATCCGCCAACGAGCTTTGGCGAATACCCTCAACAATACACGCCACAATTGTGTTAAAGATATATTTATATTCTCATAAAGGCGGGTATTCTTTCAGCAATTATAAAAATTTCGTAAGATTTTAGCCATTTGAAGCAGTGAACTCTTTCAATGCCGGCAGCTGGCCGGTTTTGAGATAGATTTTCAGCGCCTCTTTTACTGTATTCACGGGGTTTAATCCGCGTTGTTTGAGCGTA
>JBNRMN010000059.1:0-21672 GCA_050309605.1 Anaerohalosphaeraceae bacterium | reverse complement strand
CGGCGGCATGGGGGGAATGTATGGCGGCATGATGGGCGGCATGGGCGGAAGTATGGGCGGCGTGGGCAACTGGCGCTCGATGTACCGCGCTTATCAGGTCATTTGGACGATTCAGCAGACCATCGATCCGGAAAGCTGGTGGGAGGAAGGCGGCGACGGCCGGATTGACCAATTCGGCGAAAGCAAGCTGATCATCTGGCAGACGCCGGAAGTGCACCAAAAAATCAAAGAATTTCTTGAGTACTTACGGATGGATCTGGGCCAGCAAATCGCCATCGAAACACGCTTTTTACTCGTTGATGAAAACTTTCTCGAACATATCGGGCTTGACATCAGCCGAATCACCATCGAAAAGCCCGGCGGACGGTGGAACGAAGGACTGCCTCTTGATATTCGCCAGGATTCGTCGCGGCATGTGTATGAACAGATATTCTCGACGGGGACTAATATTTCGAGCACACTCGGCGGCGTACTCGGCAGCAGCGGCGTCGGCGGCGGAGCGGCATTTTCTATCGATTCGGTCGTGGCGCTGGATGATTTGACGGTGGATTTCATGATTCGTGCCACCCAGGCACACCGAAACTCCAGACAATTGACCGCGCCCAAGATTGTGGTACTTAACGGCGAATCGGCGACGATGAATGTTCAGACCCAAAAGCGAATCAAGTCAGACAGCCAGTTGGTGACGGATACCACCACAACCGAAGGCGTGGTCAATACCTATGCCTACTGGGAGGTTGACCACGAAGATATTACCACGGGTATTCAAATGTCGATTACGCCGACGATTACCGCGGATAAGAAATATGTGCTTTTGCGGATCGTCACTTATCTGTCGGAGCTGCTGGATACCACGCCGGTCACTACGGTGGGTATTACGCCGTTCTCCGATGAGCCGTTGACGGATACCTATGAGCTGCCGTTGACCCAGACCAGCTCCATTCAGACGCGTGTGTCCGTGCCGGATCGCGGAACCGTGATGCTGGGCGGGCTGACACTGACCGCGGAACGTGAAATGGAGTCCGGCGTGCCGGTATTGGGCAAACTGCCGGTGCTGGGACGGCTGTTTTCCAACCGCAGTCAAATTAAAGATAAACAGATTCTACTGGTGCTGGTCAAACCGACGATTATGCTGCCGCACGAAACCGAAGAGGATGCCGTCGGCGCTTTATCCAGACCATAGGCGTTCATATTTTAACGCAAAGACAGAGGACGCAAGGTTTTGGCCTGCGTCCTCTTTTTTTGTACTTATCGGCAACCGCCAGCGATCCATCGAAACGGTATGCCGCCGGCGGTTGCTTGGTTTTATGCGTTTTATTTCATCAGTTTTTGATTCAGGACCTCGGCGACAATTTTCGGATTGGCCTGCCCTTTGCTTTTCTGGATAACCTGGCCCATCAGAAATCCCATTGCCTTTTTGGCTTTCTTGGGGTTGGTTTTCGCATCGGCAACCGCCTTGGGGTTTTCGTCGATGACCTGTTCGACGAGCGCTTCGATCTGGCCGGCGTCGCTTTTTTGGAGCAGATTTTTCTGTTCGGCGATCTGTTTTGGGTCGTCGTCGCTTTGCCTCATGGCTTCAAAAATCACCGCGGCCGAAGTGGCGCTGACATCGCCGGCCTCAACCATTCCGGCCAGTGATGCCACCTGAGCCGGGCTGATGCCGAGCGCATCAACCGTCGTTTGGTGTTCCTTGGCCAGCTTCAGCCCCGTTTGGGTCAGCAGATTGCAGACGCGTTTCGGCTCAGCGCCGCAACGTACAGCCGCGTCAAAAAAAACCGCCGTGGCCTTCTCCGCCGTCAGAACCTGCGCGTCGTAATCGCTTAATTCGTACTCGGATACGAAGCGTTTCTGCATCGCCAGCGGCAGCTCCCCCATCCGCGATCTGATGCGATCAAGCCAGTCGTCCGAAATCACCACCGGAACCAAATCGGGGTCGGGAAAATACCGATAATCGTGTGCCTCTTCTTTTTCCCGCTGCAAAACCGTGATTTGATTGACATCGTCCCAGCCGAAGGTGCTTTTGTTGCCGACTTGCATCGTCTTTCCGCTGGTCAGGAATTCATCCAACTGGCGATTGACCTCATAGGCGATGCTGCGTTCCAGCGCCCGAAAACTGTTGAGGTTCTTGACTTCGGTAATGGGCGTTTTGAAGACTTGGCCGTTTCGGGTGATATGCAGATTGATATTCGGCTCAAACCGCATATGGCCTTTCTGCATATCCGCCTCCGAGACACCCAGAAAGCGGACGATGCGCTGCAGCTCCTGGGCCAGCAGCCGCACTTCGGTCGGGCTGTTCATATCCGGTTCGGTAACGATTTCCAGCAGCGGCGTGCCGGCCCGATTCAGATCCACCGCCGAGAAATTGCCCAGGGTGTGGGTGTTTTTGCCGGCGTCTTCTTCGAGGTGAGCGCGACGGATGCGAATCTTTTTGGTCGATCCGTCTTCCAGCGGGATTTCAATATAGCCGTGCTCGGCCAGCGGCAAATCGTATTGGCTGATTTGGTAATTTTTCGGCAGATCGGGATAGTAGTAGCTCTTGCGATCCCATTTGGTCAAGCGCGGAATGGTACAATTCAGTGCCAATCCGGTCAAAATGGCCGACTCGACGGCCGCTTTGTTCATGACCGGCAGCGATCCGGGCAGTCCAAGACACACCGGACAAACCCGTGTGTTGGGCGGCCGGCCGAATCCCAACTCGCAGCCGCAGAACATTTTCGTCCGCGTGGCCAGTTGAACGTGAATCTCCAATCCCACAATAATCTTATACTCTAAATCCATTCTTAGGGTTCCTTTATTTGCCACAGGGCGGGTCTATTTTTTGCCACAGAGGTCACAGAGGCCACAGAGAATTATTTGTCTTGTCTTACATCGGTGTTAAAAAAACTTTACATGATAGATTCGTTTTTCCCAGCATATCTTTTCTCATGGAAAGAACGATATTGTTCTTCAAAGAACTCTTTCTTAATGTTGCTATTGGCGGTTTCGCTGACAAAACCCTGCAATACCATCAAGAGAGTAGAGTATCTTTCTTCCATTAACTTGAGCATTGATTTTTTTTCTTTTGATTTTATCCCAAACCAATATGTCAAAATGGCGCTCAGTCCAGCAGCAATCAAAGGCAGAAAAACAACAAAAAATCATTAAGTGGCATATCAGTTTTCCTTGTTTTTACAGTATTTTTCTATGTATTCAGTTTAATCTCTGTGTTCTCTGTGGCGAAACTAAAATTACACAGACACCCGTTTGATGCCATTTCTTAAAAGAGATTCGCCGAAATTTATAATTAGGCCGCGTTTGAGTTTTGTCGCTTTCAAGTATGAAATCGTTTGCGACAGCGCAACGGCGGTTGGCATTTTGACGGCTTTTAACTCTACAACAACTTCATTCTCGACAAGAAGGTCGATTTTCAATCCCTTGATTTCCCGTCCCTTATAAATGATATCAACGGGTACTTGTCGTTGGTGCAGAATATTCTGCAACTGAAATTCGTGACAGAGCGCCTCTTCGTAGATGGATTCCAGCAATCCCGGCCCCAATTCCTTGTGGACTTCAATGGCCGCTCCGATGATTCGCTCTGTCAGTTCATCCGCCATTTTTTATCTCTTTGTGTTCTCTGTGTCCTCTGTGGAAAAAAAAAAGAAGGTTTCCGTTTGTGCCAGTCGGTGGCGTTCTGATACATCTGTCCGATCCGCAGCAGTTTATCTTCGGTAAAGGCATCGGTGATGATTTGCAGGCCGATGGGCAAACTGTTTTCGTCAACACCGCAGGGAACGCTCAACCCGGGCAGCCCCGCCAGATTCACGGCGATGGTATAGACATCAGCCAGGTACATCTGGAGCGGGTCGTCGGTTTTTTCGCCGATTTTGAAGGCGGTCGTCGGGCTGACCGGCAACATCAGGCAGTCGGCTTTTTCAAATGCCTTGACGAAATCCTGACGAATCAGATTGCGCACCTTCAGGGCTTTCAAATAGTAGGCGTCATAGTATCCGCTGGACAGGGCGAACGTGCCGAGCATAATGCGGCGTTTGACCTCCGGGCCGAAACCTTCGTCGCGGGATTTGGAATAGACCTCGATGTAGTCGCCGGCCTCGGCGCTGCGATGGCCGTAGTGTACGCCGTCAAATCGCGCCAGATTGCTGGACGCCTCGGCGGTGGCGATGACATAATAGGCGGCGATGGCGTAATCAAAATGCGGCATCGTGATTTCAATCTGTTCCGCCCCCAGCGATTGATACACCTTCAATGCGTCCTCAATCGCCGTTCGGATGCGCGGTTCGGCGCCGGCGTTCAATTCCGGAACGACGGCGATTTTGAGTCCGTTTATCGGCTGGTTCAGCTCGGCCAGATAGTCGGGCTTTTTTGCCAGGGCGTCGCTGACGCTGGTGCTGTCGCGGGGGTCGTGTCCGGCGATGATATTCATCAGCAGCGCGGCATCGGCGGCATTGCGGGTCAGCGGCCCAATCTGGTCGAGGCTGGAGCCGTAGGCCACCAGGCCGTATCGGGACACACGTCCATAGGTGGGCTTTAACCCCGTTACGCCGCAAAAAGAGGCGGGCTGACGAATCGAGCCGCCGGTATCAGAGCCCAGCGCCGCGGCGCACAAACCGGCAGCGACCGCCGCTGCCGAACCGCCGCTGCTGCCGCCGGGTACGCGCGAAAGATCCCAGGGGTTGACCGTTTTTCTCAGGGCCGAGTTTTCCGTACTGGACCCCATGGCAAACTCATCGAGGTTGGTTTTGCCGATAATCACCGCGTCGGCGGCCAGCAGACGTTCAATGACATGGGCGTTGAACGGAGCGGCAAAGCGTTTTAGAATGTTCGAGCCGCAGGTCGTCATGCCGAAGGTCGTGCACATATTGTCTTTGACCGCAATCGGCACGCCCGCCAGCGGCCCGGCAAGCCGACCGGCGGCTATTTTCCGATCCACCGCGTCGGCGTCCTGCATTGCCTTTTCGGTAAATGTCGAAAGATACGCCCCAAGGGTCGGGTCGTATTGTTCGATACGGCCAAGGCAATCCCGAACCGCCTCTGTGCTGGATAGTGTTTTGGCGGCAATCGCATCCCGAAGCTCAAGAGCAGTCAGCAGTTCACTCATTGATTTTACCTTTTCCCTTTTGCCCTTTATCTTAATTTACGCGCCGGAATTGTCGTCAAGAATCTTGGGGACTTTGAAATAGCCGTCCACCTGATCGGGCGCGTTGGCCAAAGCCGCCTCATTGCTCAGCGACGACAGCGGCTCATCCTCACGAAGCACATTGTGAACCGGCAGGCAATGCGCCAGCGGTTCGACCCGGTCGGTGTCCAGTGTGTTGATTTTTTCGATGTAATCTACAATGGCGCTGAGTTGTGTGCTGAACTGCGCGATTTCCGATTCGCTCAGCTCCAGCCGCGAGAGCAGCGCCACCCGCTCAACCATTTGTCTGTCTATCTGATTGCTCATCGCTCTTCCATTGGGTCTTTAAGTTTGGCGCACATGTTGTTACAGATTGATACTATCGAATATCCCACTCGATAGTGTCGAATATACCACGTTGGGCCGGGTTTGGCAAGGGTCAAGACGTGCAAATACCAACCGGTTTCATGGCCGGGCGGTTTCAATCAGGCGTCGCAGGCGGCTGGGACGGATGTCGTTACGGTCGCTGATGGCGCGAAGCGTGTCGTTTTTACGCGCGGCGATGCCTTGTGCATTCAGATAATCAATGACGCTATCGGCATCCTGTCCTGTCTGACGACAGTAATCGGCAAGGGTCATTTGCCCCATTCCTGTGCGGTCGGACTGAGAGTCGGCCTCGGTTGTATCGCCCCGGTAAAACTGCTGGCGCTGTTCCAGCAGTGCCGTAAACGGCCCAAACGGGGCGAGTGTTCCCCATGCGACCCATACGGCCGCAAGCAGCACCGCCGCCCATTCCCACCGCAGACCGGCGGCGGTTTTCCTTTTGAGTTTCAGATAACTGAGCAAAGGACGTCGATTGAACCAGAGGTGAATGACAGCGGCGATGAGAAACAGGGTGCTGAAGCTCAAATGCAGCGCAATCCATTGCGAACGGAACAGTCCACAGACGCTCCAATCCTGCTGCTCGGCAAGACGACGGGATGGCGCCAGATACAGGATGATTCCGCTGACGACCATCACAAAAAATGACAAGGCGACCGTCAGTGAGACAAACGCGCGAAAACGAAACAACACCTTTCGTTTGGGAGTGTTCATAGGGGGCTTTTTCTATTGTCAGCGCTAATCGCCTATCGACGCGGCTGCCAGATAGGGTTGCCAGCGGGGCCAAAGGGTTGTCAGCAGCTCAAATCGTTCCGACGAAAGGCCCAGAGCGTCTTTATAAAAATCCGGTTCAAGAGTGTTCAACTGTCCGCTTTCAAGCAATAAGTAAATGAAGTCATCGAGAGCGTCGATTTTTCCGTCGCCGTTCAAATCCCGCCACAGCGGATGGCCCAGCGACGTATCCGACCCGACCGACCAGGCCAGTGCGAAATGCTCGGATTCGGGTATGGGCAAGACAGCATCCGGACTGAACCGAACGGCCACGGCATAGTGCGTATCATCGCCGTCCAAAGACATCCAGAGGTGCTCGACGGTATCGACGGGACTGTCGCTGACATCCAGCAGTGTCATTTCGGTCGGCCAATCGCCATCGAATGCCCACAATTCCAGCCGCAGATCGCTTTGTTCGGTCTGCGCCCGGAAGGGATAGCTGTCCTCATAATGACGGTTCCACGTCAGCGTTGCCGTCAGCATGGCATTCGGGTCGGTGGATTCAAATAGATAATAATAAACGTCGTCCTGCCCGATTGAGCGGCTGTCCCAGCCGAGCGTCTCCCCTTGGCCCGGCGGCTGTTTGCCGGCGGTCAATTGGGCCGTGGCTGCTTGAGCGTCCAGCATCCCCGCGCCCTGGAGTCGATCCAGCGGCGTTGTGGTATCGTCGTCTTCGGCAATCCGGCCTTTGTGCCAATAGGGCAGTTTTCGTGCCGAGTTCATTAAAATCGCCTTTATGACGCTGTTGATCGGTGTATTCTCCAGTGCCGCGGCAAGCGTCGGGTCCCCGTAAGCGCGCTGCAGCAGCAAGGCGGCTGTTCCGGCTGTGATTGGGGCGGCCAAACTGCTTGCATTGACCTGTATGGCATAGCCGTCTTCTGAATAAGCGTCCGGAACAACGGCGGATCCCGGTGCAACGAGGTCGGGTTTGGACCGCAAATCGTCGGTCGGACCCTGACTGGAACCGGCGGCGGTCGGGAGGGTAAATTCACTCAAGCTGTCCGTTCCATCCGGCCAAACGACGGAGTTGAGTACGCCCACTCCAATGACATTGGCGCCGGCGGCCGGATACAGGGGAGGATCTTTGACGGCCTGTCCGTTGCCGATGGACGCCACGACGACCGTCCCCTGTTCGGCGGCCAGCCGTTCGATGGCTCTGGTCCACCAGTCGTCGAACACCTCGCCAAGGCTCAGCGTAAGCACGTCGGCGCTGACCGGTTCACGCGCAAACAAGCGTAACGCCGCGAATCGCCAAAACTCATACACATCGACCGAAGCCGACGGGCAGACGCCTCGATACGCAACCGGTGTGCCGTCGGGCAAGACGGCCGCGTCATCGAGTCCCACCAGAATACCGCCGATAGCCGTTGCATGGGGCGAAATACCGTGCAGGCCGTCCGAATGGTCCTCAAACAGCACATCAGCTCCGGCCAGGCTGTTGTGCTGCATATTAAAACGGTAGTCATTCTGAGGCAGCCCGTTGATATAGCTCATACTTCGACATACCGCCGCGATGACGATCCCCCCACCGGTCAGATTCGGATCGACCTGCTGAAGGTGTCGAATACCCGCTGCGTCCACAGCAGCCGGTTCAAGCGGACGTTGCAGAGTTCCAATATCGGCGAAAACGAATCCCGTTGTCCAGGCCGTAAGAACCGAAATAACCCCGACTATTTTCAACATTGATGACCGCAAACTGCCTAGTCTCCCAATTAAACCTGTTTTTCTTATTATAGTCATTATACGGCTCAATTTCAATAGGACTTCAGGTCGAATCAGGGTATTCGTACAAAAAAGTGCTGTCATTGTCCCCAAAGAGAGGCGGAAAGTCGAACGATCAGCCCCCGCCCCGTTGGGCGGGCTGACACAAACCGTCCTTTCAGGCCAAAATCGGATCAATCACTGCTGTCTTGTTTTTTTCGAAACGGTTTTGTAAAGAACCGGCCGGTTTTCTTAAAAATGCCGCCGACCAGTGAGACCCCTTGAACGCCGGTGTGATAGACCGCTTTGGTCGAGGCCGTCGAGACGGTCACGACCGAGCGGACGGGAGTTCGGATGAAGCTGGTCAGACTGTCGCCGGTTTCATTCAGCGCGTCGGCGACTTTCTTGCCGGTTTCATCAGTGGCGGTTGTTCCGGCGCGGCGGCGCAGGCCCTGCCAAACATCTCGGAAAAAGATGTCTTTGACATCGTTGTAAAAATCGCCCACGTGGCTGAGCAGGTGGCGTTTGGCCTCAACCGCGTTCCAGCCCTTAAATGCCCGGCACCGCTGCATCGCGGCATGGCCGGCAATCGTTGTCATAAAGCCGGCCCCAACGCCCTGAGCAATGTCGTCGATGAACCGCCCGATGCCCGGCACGCGCGAGCCAAGTCCCTCGATCAGGTTCTTGCCCATATTGATGTAGTTGACGGTCGCAATGACATTGAGAATGTCCAGCAGAATGCGGCACTGCTCGGCCGCCGCGGGTCGGGCGTTATAAATACGAATAATGCGGATCGTCATCACCAAATTGCGATAGATCACGATGAACAAATCGGCCGATTTGTACGGGCTGAGCGTAACGCCGATCATAATATCCCGCATTGAATCGCGGACCTGCCGGGACGCCAGATCGTCGATCTCAGCCAGCACCGGCCCAATCGCCTCGGTCTCGACTGCCTCAATCGTCTTGCGCATCATTTCCGGCGTTGTCGAACCGGTCGCCGTCTGCTCGATTCGCCTCACGGCCTCCTCCAGCAAGGGAACTTGGTCAGTCGGAACCGACGGATTGTGGGCCAGCCGCCGGATAAACTGCCGCAGGTACAACAGGTACCTTTTAAGCTGTCGGTCCGTGGCGTGTGCGGGATCAGGTATCACCGGCGGGCGCAGCGCTCGCGGCACCGCGGCCAGATTGACCCACAGATACCACCCCAGCCAGCCGCCGGCGGCGACAATCACTGCCAAAAACGCCCATCCCGCCGCCGGGTGCATCATCCGCAGCGTCTGATACGCCCGCACCACCTCGATAAATGCAAAAAACGCCAACAGCACCCCCACCGCCGTCACCGCCGTGCGCATGATCCGAAACCAGTGTTTTAGCATAATATCCCATCCAAAAATAAAACATTCGTTTGAATCCTAATTATAAACGGAAACTGCGGTCGCATACAACATTTTCGTTTGTGTTCGGTTATGTACGGTTGTGTGTTTGTGCGGGTTGATTTCTGGCCTGTGGCGGGTACAATGCCAATTAATTTGCCGTTCATCTGTCGGAATGCCGACGCTTGGACGACCAAGTCGCGACAGCAACGAGCTGTTTGTTGTGTTTCCAGTGGCATACACAATACTATCCGTAACAATCGGAGGGAATTGGTGGCTGATACAACGGTACCTTTGGATATTCGTGATTGCGGGCTGATGCCGTATGCGGCGGCACTTGCGCTGCAACTGGAGCTGTGCATCCAGCGGCAGACCGACGAAATCGACAATACCATCCTGATCGTTGAACACCCGCCGGTGATTACCCTCGGTGCGCGAAAAACCGAAAACAAGCTTAAATCCAACGCCGAGCAGATCACCGCCTGCGGCGTCGAGGTACTGACCGTCGGGCGCGGCGGCGGAACGACGGCCCACAATCCGGGCCAACTTGTTTTTTATCCGATCATCAAACTGCGCAGCCTTGGGCTGGGCGTTACCGAGTATATACGCCAATTGGAGGGGGTCGGCATCGCCCTGCTGGCCGAGCTGGGCATCACTGCACAGCGGCGCAAAGGATATCCCGGCTTGTGGATCGGCGAGAAAAAAATCGCCTCCATCGGCGTGCAGATCAAAAAATGGGTCACGTTTCACGGCATGGCAATCAATCTGAACAACGACTTGTCCATCTTCAATCACATCATCCCCTGCGGGCTGGACGGCGTCATGATGACTTCAGCCCAAGAAGAAACCGGCCAACCTGTCGATAGCCTCGCGGCCAAAGCACATCTGGCCCGCCTGTGCACCGCCCAATGGACCCAAAAAACGCAAAACACGGACTGAACTTTGCGATGCGGCCGGTTTCAGTCCTCTTTTTCGCCGAAACAGAACAAACGGCGCTCGGTCCGAATCAGCAGACGCCCCGACAGCGCAACCGGGGAGGCAATCATCTTATCATCCATATCGATTTGGGAGATCAGCTCAAAACCGTCGTCCTGCAGTTTGATGACGTAAACCGTTCCGGCTTCACGAGCGGCATAGAGGTGTCCCCCTGCGATCAGCGGGGAAGCATAAAAAGCGCCCCTTCCGGACGGAAAGTCGTCGCTCCAGACGCTTTCACCGGTCAGCGGATCAATACAATGGATATCGCCGCGGTCACCGAGAACATATACATGGTCGTTGTATGCCACGTGTGTAGGGATAAAAGACCCCGCATCGCGTCGGCTCCATAAGTGATGCGTTTCGGTAACATCTCCGCTTCCACCCAGTTTCACCCCATGGAGTCGAGGCTGACGACGATCCGCTCGGCCAAACGAGACAACCGCAACCTGCCCGCAAATCGCCGGCGACGCGACGGCGGGCCAGTAGGCCGTGCCGTCGGGATTGAAATTGCCGCACGACCAAATCAAGCTGCCGTCAGCCGTATTGTGAGCCGTCAGATGCTCGGCGCCCCAGATCAGCAGGGCCTCTGTTCCTTGATGTGAATAAACAATCGGCGTGGTGTAGCCCTGACGGTTTTCCCGAGGCGTCTGGTAGTTGCGAGAGACCTTCCAGGCCAAATCGCCGGTCTGCTTGTCAAATGCGGCCACCCACGAGTCCCCGTCGTGCATCTGAGCCATGACCACATAATCCTTTGTCAAGACAGGAGACGTCCCAAAATCCCAAAACCGATCATCTTTGCCGAAGCGCTCAAACAGGTTGGTCTGCCAGCGGACGGTCCCGTCTCGTTCCAAAGCGGCAAAATGACCGCTTTTGAAGAAGACAAACACCGCCGAACCGTCGGTCGTGGGCGAGGGATTGCTGCCGGAGGCATTTTGATGTCTGCCCGGCACTTCGGAACCCAGCGGCGTCTGCCAAAGCAGCTTACCCGACCAGTCCACCGCCAGCACCGTATCCTGACCATCCGCGCCGGTGGTCAGATAGATCGTTTTATCCCACACAACAGGCGTTGAATATCCTCTGCCGGGAACATCCAGCTTCCACAGCGGACGGTCCGGATCCCACGTCACAGGATAAGGTCCCTTCGAAACCACCCTGTTGTGCTCCGGCCCGCGCCAGTCGGGCCAATGGAATTCATCCGCAAAAGAGGGACAGACTATAGCGAATACATAAGCCAGATAGAGAGCGAGCATCCTCATAACGATTCCTTTTGGCATTTGGCGGTTCTCATATATTGAGCGGAAAACGTTTATATCCCATCCACAGATGAAGACACGCGCGGCCTCATCGTCTTCAGTTTATCCGATCCTGCCTGATGACGCAAGGGACTTTTACGACTCATCTGCGCGCGGCCGATTCGGGGACATCGTGTCTGCGAAATGAAAAAATCGTCGGCTAAAAACAACGGATCTCCCTGCCGCTGACCGACAGGGAGATCCGCAAACTGACCGTACACACGTTCACATCAAGGATTTGGCTGGATCAGCGAACCGCTGAGCCACTCGGATGCGAGTAACGCAAAATCATTCAAGTCCACGACACAGTCAGCGTTCAGATCGTACATCGGCTGCTCGGGACAGAGGGATTGGCCGGTGATGTCGGCATAGTTTTGGGCAATCGTTTCAGCGTCCAGGGCATAGTTATAGATTTCCACTTCATCGTACCGTGCCCCGACGACGTTCCAATATTCAAAAATCAGCTCGCCCGGTTCACCGGTTACCCGTCCTGCAATAGCCACGGGCATTTGCGTTTCCCCGATCATTCCGCTGACCTCATCGCCGTCTCTGAGCATTTGGCCGGTATCTTCCGAATAGAGTCGGCTCAGCACGCCGTCGATGTAAAGCTTTTTGACCGACCCATCAAACGTTCCGACCACATAATGCCAGTTGCCGTCGGCGACCGTTCGGTTGCCGCGCGTGCCGTCATCGTTGCCGGTTTGGCGCGTCGTAAAGGTGGGACGTCCGGCCATGGAACCTTGCCGCAGTTGCCAGCCCTGATTGCCTTCGCCGTGTCGTGCCACAAAAGGCACCCATGTCCGGGCGGTAGTCGTTCTGACCCAGCACGCCACCGACATACTGTAATTGCAGATATCGAAATACGAGGTTTCATTCGGATCGGTGTAGAGCATATCCAAACCGGCCCTAAAGACCATCGCATCTCCAACAGCGCCGCTGTCAAAGGTCGGCTGACCGTAGGCAATGGTGGTCGGACTTCCGGGCACGACGCTTTGGACGCTGTTGTCTTCAAACGGCCAATAAGCAATCTTTCGCTGGATGCCCAGCAGGGCCTGTTCGGATGGAACAGGGACGCCGGACGCATTGCTGACAACACAATAGTACGCGCCTTCATCATCCAACTGCGCATCATGAATAGAAAGGGTATCCGTCTGCGCCCCCTCAATCGACTCGCCATCCATCAACTCAATATCATCGATGCCGTCCACATATTTATACCACTGATAGGTCGGGGGCGACATCGAATCGACGCCGACGGCAAAGACCGCCGTTTGGCCCTGCTCAACCACCTGATACTGCGGCTGATCGTCGATCACCGGAACGGAGAGGATCGTTTCAAACTGCCACACAGCCCCAATAATGTCATTGGCATCGGGCAGCACCTGATCCACACGCCAGGAATAGACCGTGTCGGTGGTCAGTGAAAACGGGCCGTATTCGACACGCTGGCCCGTATTGGCAATTTCAGCGATAAAATACAGGTTGGGATCATTGGGGTTGTCAAAGTTCGCAAAGAGCCGATGCGCCGTTATATCCGGATTGGGCGACTCGGGATCGTCAGGATCGAGGGCCGGCTCCCAGCCGACGGTGATTTCCAGAGGAACCGACTTCTGGCCGTTGGCCGGATAGGGATTTCGGGCCACTTTGGGAACCACATCCCAAAAGTCAGTCGCCACAACAAGATTATCCCATTTGCAGTTGCCGCCTGAGGCCAGGCGAACACCCGTATTCCAATTGGTTCCGAAATAGTCCCGCCGGATATCCGCCGAATTATCCGCCGCGCCATGATCCCAATCATCCGCATCGGGATCGACCCACATTCTGATTTGGCTGCCGTCAAAATCGATCGCACAGATCAAGTGGTATTCTCGCTCCAGTTCGATGGGGATATCTGTCAGACCACGACCAGCCCCTCCGTCCACGCCGAAATATTTCACATCGCCCTGCGCTCCCGGCATCCCAAAGAAGAGACGCTCATCTCCAAAATCATATCCACTGATTCCGCCCCAATCGGGGTTACTGACGGAAGTAAACAGAACACTGTAATAAACAACGCCTGAGGCCCGAAACGCAGCATCATTCAGATTACTGCCATAGTTTCGCAATGCACCGCCGTCATGGGTATAAAGCGCTTGACCTTGCAGAACAACGTTGCCCCAAAGCACTTCCCAGGCTGTTTTGTCGTTGGTATGATCCTGGACGACATTATTCCACATCCAGAACTCACCGCCGGTCAGCCCTGCAATCGCCCCATTCGGGTAATCGAATGTCTCGGCCCCGATAATTTCAGCGTTTGCCACACCGACAAGACACATGCTCATCATTACACCCAACACCAGCTTTTTCATGATACATCTCCCAAATTGCCGCATCCCGTTTCTCGTCCCGCCGCTGCGGCGACCGCGGAACGGATTTCATTAAGCACTTACGTCTAAAACCGTTATTCCAGTTCGATAACGGGGTTCACAAACACAACCCACTTATAGGCCACATCCTGATTCGCATCGGTTACGGCCAGTGAAAGAAACTGATCGGCCGGACGCAGCGGAACATTGATGTCAAATCCCCCCTCCCTTAACCGTATCCGTTGACGGAGCCGAACCCGACCGTCCAGCAACACCCAAACCTCTGATTCCGGGTCGGCATCTACAAAATGAGCAATGGTCTCAGACAAACCGACTCGAGCGCGCAGCCGAACCGGTCGCGGCCCGGGCAGCGACCGCCGTATCCGCTGTAAATCAAACGTCAGCCCCATATTGGGGTGCAGAGTCAGTGCCCGCACGTCGTTTTGATCCAGCCTCACCCCGTCCAATATGAGCGTATGTCGCGGGACACCCGCCCCTTCGTGCCAGGCGCCATTGAAAGGATATCCCCAATACTGGGCGGACGTGAGGGGGATTTCATCGCACGTCAAGCCAGTGGAAGCGATCAGCGAAGGGCCTTGATCAAAGCCGGGGATAAAAACAGAATCCACAAAGTCAAATTCCGGCGTCACAGCAAAACGATGCGACGCCGGGCGAGTCAGAATGGCGGACTGATCGAACAGGTTCCGCATAGTGCCGGTGGCCGGATCGATTCCGGCTCCGGGTGTTCCGGTTCCCAATCCGTTGCCGCCGCCGACCATATCGGCAAGATCCAATTCCATCTGCCCTCTCCAGACGATCTGCATCTGTGAATTGATGCCTCGAACAAAGGCGTTGGGAGCAAATGGCACAATTGAAACCCGTCCGGCCGTATCCACCATCCGGGCTTGTCCTTCCGTAAGCAACTGAGTTTCCCGCCCGTGCCCCCGGACAGCCGACGTCAGCGACGCTTTACCGCTGAACATCTGAACTTCGGTCTCGCCCCTGTCCGTTATGCCTACACCGAACTCGGTCCCCAAGTCAACAATTCGACACGTGGGCGTGTCCACGACAAAACCGCTTGAGGCATCGGGAATAAAGGCGACCAGACTGCCGTAATGAAGCCGCATGTGATCGGCTGAATCAAGCACAAATTTTGCCGGCGATTCAAGATGGATCATGGCCCCGGTATCGAATCTGATTTTGGCATAGCCTTTCAGTAGGGTATAAGAAGAAGAAGACGCAGCATAGAACCGAGCATCCGAGTCGAGCGGTGTTTCCCACCGCGCCTCAAGCGAATCTTCCAGAACAGCAACCGGCTGCGCAGGCACATGGGGTCGATGCGCAATATACGACAACAGCATCACCACCGCGGCAAGAGACCCCAGCGACAGCCAGAAATTGGCGGGGATTTTTCGCTGAGGGCTTTTTAGCTGTGTCTTGCGTTGCCGAACATCCGTGATCAGTTCGATTGGAGGCTGCTCGGAGGGAAGAACCAGGGGCTGGGCTTCTTTTTCATCCTGGGCCAACAGTTGCCACAACGATTGATCCAGTACCGGAACAAGGTTTTCTTCCGGCCAATGTATATCCTTAAGATATTGGATTAGCTCGATAAAATCCAAATAATACCGCCTCAACGCCGTATCTTCCAAGAGGTCATTCAGGCAAGCGTTTTGCTCCGTCGTCAATTCGCCCTCAAGCGAGAGAATCAGCAGGTCCCGGCATTTCTTTCTTTTTTCGGAATCGATCATCACCGGGTCTCCTCCGAAAAAACACTTCGTTTAATACACACTAACAGCCAGTCGTGAATCTTAGAAATCTGCTTGTACAGCGCATCGCACGACTTGCCGATCCGCGATGAAATCTCTTTGATCTTCAGATTTTCCTCATATCGGAGCCTCAATATCTTCTGATCAACCGCGGCCAGCTTATTAATACACTGGTACAAATGAGGCATAACCCTGTTTTGTTCATTGCGATGCAGCGAGGCGTCCTCAGCAATTTTTTCAAGTAAGAGAGAGCTAAAATAGACCCCTCGTTTTTTGCTTCTTCGAAACTCAAGAACGCGATAATGAGCGATTTTGAACGACCAGGCCAAGAAATCCGTGCCCTCCACAAAACTGCCAAACTGGAGCCACATTGCCCGACTTGTCTCCTGCATAATGTCGTCCGCATCCGCAAAGTTCGGTACCAGCGAAAGAATAAATTTCCTGATCCGCCCTTGATGGGCGGTCAGAAGCTCAACAAAAAGTTCTGTCCTCGAATTGTGTGTACCGCTGTCCATATTTCATCTCGCAGGGCAAAGCAGAATGCCTTATTATCAGTATAGGAGCGCAACGCGAAAATATTGGAAAAACTTTTTAATTTATACCCTTTTTTATTGCTGAGATGCGTTTTCGGATGCGGAACCCGAGCCATATCTGTAAAATATCCATTAAAACAAAAAAAAAGTCTATTGCGGCCCTCTGTCATTTTGCCTAACATTGGGGCACATTGTTACGGTTAATAACTGGCAGCACAGGAACCAGAGAAAGGAACCCCAATGACACCGGCACAACCCCAATTCAGCACATTCTCCTCTGTTTTTCGTATGTTTTTATTTTCCGCCGTTGCCCTGGTTTTCGGCCTGGGGCGGGAATTCGCTGCCGCTCAAACGGCACCCGTCTGGCCGTATGCCGAGGAGAGCCGGCAGCAGCGTGATGAGCGGATGCAATGGTGGCGCGACGCGCGGTTCGGGATGTTCATTCACTGGGGCGTGTACGCCGTGCCGGCCGGAATATATCAAGACCGACAGATCGGCGGCATCGGCGAATGGATTATGCTTCGTGCCGAAATTCCCGTCAGCGAATATAAGGCGTTCGCCAGGCAGTTCAACCCCGTCAAATATGATCCGGACGCCTGGGTGAGGCTGGCCAAAGAAGCGGGGATGAAATATATTGTCATTACTTCAAAGCACCACGACGGATTTGCCCTGTTTGACTCGAAGGTTACCGATTGGGACGTGGTGGATGCGACGCCCTACGGCAAGGACCTGCTCAAGCCGCTGGCCGAGGCCTGCCGCCGACACGGGCTGAAGCTGGGTTTTTATTATTCGCAGGCGCAGGACTGGTGCCATCCGGGCGGCGCCAAGGCCGGCAATCGCCTGTGGGACCCGGCCCAGGACGGCGATATGGACGAGTACCTGCGCACCATCGCCGTACCGCAGGTTAAAGAAATTCTGACCCATTACGGCGACATTGCCGTCTTGTGGTGGGACACACCCACCAACATGACGCCGCAGCGGGCGGCACTGTTTGAGCCGGTCGTTTCGCAGTTTCCGAGGATTATTACCAACAATCGGCTCGGCGGCGGCTATCGCGGCGATACCGAAACACCCGAACAGCATATCCCCGCCACCGGCTACGGCGACCGGGACTGGGAAACCTGTATGACAATGAACGACACCTGGGGATTCAAGAGTTACGACCATAACTGGAAATCCACGGCCGTGTTGATTCGCAACCTGATCGATATCGCCAGCAAAGGCGGCAATTATCTGCTCAACGTCGGCCCGACCGCCGAAGGTGAGATTCCGCAGCCGAGCATTGAACGGCTCAAGGCAATCGGGCAATGGATGCGGGTCAACGGCGAGGCGATTTACGGCACAACAGCCAATCCGTTTGCCAAACTCTTGTGGGGACGCTGCACCAAGAAGGTCCGCGATGACGGCGCGACGCTGTACCTGCACGTGTTTGACTGGCCCGATGACGGCCGATTGCTTGTACCGGGGCTGAAAAACGAGGTCAACTCCGCTCGTCTGTTGGCCACTGGACAACCGATCAAAACGCAATCTGCGGCCGACGGCGTGGTCTTGTCGTTACCGACGACTGCGCCGGATCCGATTGCCTCGGTGATTGCCCTTGAGGTGAAAGGGACGCTGACAATTGAAAAAATACTGCCGAAACAAACGCCGGACGGCACACTGCATCTGACGGCGGAAATGGCCGACATTCACAATCGGCTCGGAAGCAATACGCAAGTTGAAATGAAAAACAATCTCCCGAATATCGGCTTCTGGACCGACCCGCAAAGCTGGGTCGAGTGGCAGTTTACGATTGACAAACCGGGTTCCTTTGCTATTCATATCGATGCGGCCAACCCTGCTGCGGACAGTCGAGCGGAGATACGCATCGGCGAGATCGTTCGTCCCGTCTCTTTCCCGCCGACGGGCGATTATGCGACGTTTCAGGAAAACCGGCTCGCGATTGTCACCCTTGACCAGCCGGGGGAGTATGCCCTGCAAATCCGGCCCGTCCGCGACGCCTGGAATCCGATCAATGTGCGTTCAATTACGCTCAAGCCGGTTCCGAAAGCCGCAGTCTGGGCGATTGAGCAGCGGGATCGGCGGATGCAGTGGTGGCGCGAGGCGCGGTTCGGAATGTTTGTCCATTGGGGATTGTATTCCGGCCTGGCCGGGACATGGGACGGAAAGCCCGTTGCCACACGCGGCGGGATGGAATGGATACAAAATCGCGTCCGAGCGGATACTAACACCTACGCCGAGCGAGCCATTCCGCTGTTCAAACCCTCGCCGGACTTTGCGACCGAATGGGCCGAACTGGCCAGAGCCGCCGGCTGCCGCTATATCGTGTTTACTACCAAACATCACGACGGCTTTGCCCTGCACGACTCCAAGGTGGGCGAGTATAACGCCGGAGCTGTGCTCGGACGCGACCTGGTACGGGAAATCGTGGACGCGGCACGTTATGCGGGTCTGCGCGTCGGATTCTACCATTCCGTGATCGACTGGCACCATCCGGAGTACGACTATACGCGCTCCGAGATGCTGCCGCATCCCTCCCGAGGAACACCGCCGAAGCAACCTCGCAACCATGACAAATATCTGGATTATCTGCACGCTCAGGTGGATGAATTGGTCTCCAATTACGGGCCGATTGATATTATGTGGTGGGACTACAGCGCTCTGGATTTTTACGGGCAGACAGCCTGGCGGGCGTTTGATCTGTTGGATGCGGTGCGTATCAAGCAGCCGCATATCATTATGAACAACCGTCTCTTTCGGATTCCGCAGGCCGGCTGGCTGAGCATGGGCACCGGCGGCTTTGCCATGCAGTTGGATCCTTTATATGCCGATTTTATCACGCCGGAGCAGCACATACCGCCCACCGGCGTGCCCGGCCTGGACTGGGAAACCTGTATGACGATGAACACCACGTGGGGTTACAGTGAGCACGACCACGCCTGGAAATCCGCCGAGACGCTGATTCGCAACCTGGCGGACATCGCCAGCAAAGGCGGCAATTATCTGCTGAACATCGGGCCGAAGGCCGACGGCTCGGTGCCTGTCGAAAGCGTTGAAAGCATGCGTGCAATCGGCCGATGGATGCGGGTCAACAGCGAGTCGATTTACGGCACGACGGCCAGCCCGTTTGCGGCTCTGGAATGGGGACGCTGCACCCAAAAGCCCGACGGACACAATACGCTGCTGTATCTGCACATCTTTGATTGGCCCGATGACGGCAGGCTGATCGTTCCCGGCCTGAAAAATGAGATCCTTGAAGCAGTGCCGTTGACAACCCGACAGCCTCTGGCCGCTTCCCGCCGAGGCAATGACGTCATCATTCAAGTTCCGACAGAACCGCTCGACCCGGTCAACACGGTGATTGCACTGAAGGTCAAAGGAACAACGGTTGCGGTTGAGTAGCATCGAGGCAATGGGAGCTTTCTTTGGGCCAAGGCATAGCCAATGCACATGGTGATACAGGATTGAAGCACGGCAGCGCAAAAATGAAATAGGCGTTGGAATTTTATCGCTAAACGTCTTGCAATCCCGTTTGGTTTTGTGTAAAGTAAGCGGAAATTTGTTGACATCGCATTAAGATATTGTATTATACATCCAACGCTTATGACGGTTTGCGCCTGTAGCTCAATTGGATAGAGCATTGGTCTACGGAACCAAAGGTTAGGGGTTCGAGTCCCTTCGGGCGCGTTTTTGTATTTATTAACTCCACTATCTTGAAAGTGCATAGGGTTATGGCTTCGTTTTTTGATGACATTATTCATCGTGCATCTCAATCGACAAAGACTATCGTTTTGCCGGAAGGCAATGACGAACGCATTCCCCCCGCCGCGGCTGAAGTTCTCCAACGGCAATGTGCCCATCCGGTTATTCTGGGGGATATCCCGACGCTTGAAAAAAAATTGCGCAACTGCGGTGCCGATGTCTCAAAAATCAAACTGATTGACCCGAAAATCGACCCCCATTTGGATGAATATGCTCATACCTTTTACGAGTTGCGCAAACACAAAGGCGTCACACTCGAACAGGCCCGTTCCGCCGTTCAGGAAGAAATCTGTTTCGCCACTATGATGGTCAAAACCGGCCGTGCTGACGGCCTGGTGGCGGGAGCTTCGCACTCCACCGGCGATACGCTGCGTCCGGCCCTTCAGATCATTAAACCGGCCGCGGGCATCAGTTCGGTATCGAGTATGTTCTTTATGTGCTGGCCGGACAACGTCCTGCTGTTTGCCGACTGCGGCCTGATTGAGGATCCGAACGAACGGCAGCTCGTCGATATTGCCGTTTCGACCGCGCGAACCGCTCTTCAGTTCGGTCTTGAAGCGCGCGTGGCGATGCTGAGCTATTCGACCAAAGGCTCGGCCACCGGGCCGAACGCCGTCAAAATGGCCATTGCCTCGGAAAAAGCCAAAGAAGCCGTCAGCAGTATTTTCGGCGACAAGGTGATTCTCGACGGTGAGCTGCAATTTGACGCCGCATACGTGCCTTCTGTTGCCGCAAAGAAAGCGCCTGACAGTCCGCTCAAGGGAAACGCCAATATCTTCATTTTCCCCGATCTGGGTGCGGGCAATCTGTGCTATAAATCCACCCAGCGGCTGGCCGGAGCCGATGCGTACGGGCCTATCGTACAGGGACTGGCCAAACCGGTCAATGATCTGTCTCGCGGGTGCAGTGCCTACGACATCGTCGCCACGGTCGCCATCACCGCGATCCAGGCAAATGGGTAAAGTCAGAAGTCAAAAAACCTGGCTTGGTCTCATGACCAAAAACGAAACATAAGGGCGGTATCGATCAGTACCATTGAGACTTCAAATCGATCACAATCCGTTGTCGTCGTTTGTGATTCAGGAACACCAAACCCCTGACGGTATCCATTGGGACTTGATGCTCCAGATAGACCGCACTCTGTGGACTTGGCGAATGAATCAGCCGCCTGATGCCGTCGGAAGCAATCCCCTGCCACTGAAGCGAATCCAAGACCATCCGCTTCGTTTTTTGACGTATGAAGGACCGGTGCAAAACAAAACCGGCCGCGTCCAAATCGCAGAACACGGCCGGTTTGAAATCATCGAACAGACTCCGACTTTGCTGGCCGTCCGTTTCGACGGCATTCATTTGAAGGGCCGCTTTTTACTTCGCCAAACCGATGAGCCGGACGGCTGGTCCCTGACAAGCGACTCATGACCGCTTTTGATTGTCCATACCCCGTCAACGCCCCAAATCGCTCGGCGTCAGACGTCGGGATTGTCCTTTTTGCAGAGTCACTTCGCATATTTCAGTTCCGTAGCGGACCTTGCAGGTTGTGCCGCCGACGCTGGTAATGCGGGCGACAGTCAGTTCGCCGTCGTGCCACTCGATATCGACTTCAAAGCCGCCGGGAGCGCGCAGGCCTCGGATAGAGCCTGACGGCCAGGCCTTC
>JBNRMN010000058.1:0-6101 GCA_050309605.1 Anaerohalosphaeraceae bacterium | reverse complement strand
CAAAGCCATCAATTTGTATAATGGATTTATCTATGTTTCTAAGACGTAATTTCATTTTCATAATATATTCCTCGTCTTCGGATAACAATATCAGATTGGGATCGTCAACATTATTTGGAAAATATTGGTATCTTATCTCTTTGTCTTTCTTCCATGAAGGTATTAGTGTCATACTGTCTTCAATATATTGCTCCTGTACCAACGAATCAAGCGTATCAGGAATTACATTGAAATCAGAGTGGTATTTCTTGATCGCAATCAATATGTTTTTAATCCTGGTACGGCTTGCTGTACGGCGTGCCAATTCGGCTGTGTCATCGCTGATAAGATAGCCAAGCCCTGTACTAAAAACAAAAAACACTATTGTTGATAGAAAAAGAGAAATTGAAATGATAACAATAAAATGTTTTTTGTTTTTCATAGTTCTGATGCCGCTTCAACAATTTCATTTTGACACGCTTCTGCTGCTTCGTTCGCAACATTTTCGCCGCCGCAAATAACCAACGGTGCATAGTGATGTGCAATTTCATGAATCAATAATGTTGCTAAGGCTTCCGGAGGTTGTTGGCATGCCCACTGTGCAAGATAGATGTCATTTGAGATTGGCCAGGTGCCTGCAGGAAAAGGGGCAAACCAGCGTTTGATATTAACCCTATAATGTTCTCCTGTAGCTCCACGATTTTTAAACCAGTCGGCACAAGCCCCCGAATTAATTGCTCTATTTACAATATCGATAGCTTTTGGGGCATTTGGACAATTATCCCAATTACCTCCAAATGTACCGCCGCCAATACCGACACTCGGCGGAGCTATGATTGGCTTTGGCTTGGGCTTGGGAGCGATTGGATCAACAATGGGCTTAGGCACTGGCATTATAATCATCAAACCAAAAGGATCATTTCCTATTGTTGGATTAGATAAAACATAATCATAGACATTCAATCCATCCACATATTCCAACGGATCGTGCTGCAGGAATCGTCCCAGTTGCGGGCTGTAGTCGCGGTGGCGGTAGTGCATGTGGTGGAGATTGCCGCCGTCGAGGATGTCCAGCTGGCGGCCGGTGAACGTGTATGCGTTCGCATACAAGCTCGTAGTTCTTAGTTCGTAGTTCGGAGCAAGAATCGCGGCTTTGCCGTAGGCGTCGTATTCGTAGCGTTCGACGACCGCGCCGGTGTCATCCAGCAGCGCCGCCGGGCTGTACAGGTGGTCGTGGGCGTAGTAAGTGTCGTCCGCCCCGTCGTTCATGACCAAGACCTCATCGATATAGTTGCCATAAACATAGTACCTCTGCAAACTACTGTACACGTCATACGCGACCAGAATCTGCCACTGGTCGTTGTAGTAGTAAAACGTCGTTTCCGAAGCGGCCGCATCGTATTTGCCAATCCTGCGGCCAAGGGCGTCGTAGGCGTACTGCGCCACGTCGATTTCCGTCTGGCCGTTGAGTTTATAGATGCGTGTGATCCGGTTCTCGTAGTCATAGACGTACCGGTAGCCGTCGTGGTCCTGCGTGAGATTGCCCGCGGCGTCATAGACCAGCGGCTGGCCGCCCACGGCCGTATAGCGATTGGTGATATTCGGCGTATCGGTCGCATACACCTGATTGGCCCCGCTTCGCAGGTTCACGGTCGTGCGATTGCCCAAATCGTCCATCCCAAACACCTCGCCTTCGCTCAATACGCCCACCAGATACTCGGCCTCCGTCAGCCGATCCAGATGATCGTAATCAAAAGCATTATACGGCGTATCGGGGCGATGGTCAAAGGTAATAGTGGCAATATTGTTCGAATTGGCGACATACTGATACCCAAACTTTACCAGATTTGCCCCGGCGTCAATGTCCGTCACCCTGCCGAGGTTGTCATAGAGCATATCCGTGGTCACATTCGCCGCCGGATATGCTCGCCGCGCCACGCGCGAACCGATATAATCGTACGCAGCCAGCGTCGTGGCATCCTGCCAGAGCGTGTCAATCCGCCCGTCCCAGGTATTGGTGCGTTCGATACTCGATCCGTCCGGATAGACGGTTTGAATGCGATGGCCGGCATTGTCATAAGCGTATTGGATGTGTTTTTGCGGCTCGTCAAGGATTGTCTCCCACGCGTCGGATATGCGTCCGAGGGCATTGTAGGCAAACACGGATTCATTGATGAAGTCCTGACCTTGCTGTTTTTCGGCGCTGAGCATTCGTCCCAGGCCGTCGTAGGTAAAGGTTTCAAGAGCAATCGTGTTTCCGCCGATTTTGACCTCTTTTTGGGTCATATTATAGACATCGTCATAGCTGTAGAATGTCTCCCAGCCGCGCTGGTCGGTACGCCTATAGACCTTCCCTGTGTTAGTGTAGGCATATTCAATGGTGGCGGCGTCGGGGTAGGTGATTTTCGTAATTCGACCCAGATCGTCGTATTCATACTCGGTCAACTGACGGGTATTCGCGTTGTCGCTGTCGGCATACCCGGCTATCCAATTCTGCCGGCCCAGTGCATCATAGCCGTACTCGGTGATCTGATGAATACCATTGGGATCGACAATCATTTCCGTTTTGCGACCTTGCAGATCGTACGCATAGACCGTCGCTGTCCCGTCGGGGCGGATTTCCTGAATCACATTGTCCAAGGCGTCATAGATATACTCCGTTGTCTGCCAGCTTGCATCAGACGCAGCGTCCGGATTCTCCGGCTTTTCGATGCGATAGACCATCCGCCCCAGTTCGTCATAGACCAAATCCGTCGTCAGCAGAAGGTCATTGCTGCCGACAGGGTCAATGTCCAGTTGCTGAACACGGACCACACGACCGACAGCATCGTATATATAGTCGGTCAAATTGTTGTCCGGGTCTTCGGTTTGAATCCTGCGGCCCACGGCATCATAGAGGTGAGTGGTCACCGCGGCTGTGGCGGGATTAACCCCGTCACCGCCGAAGTAGCGCGTTTCCTCGACCATCGGCCCGTTGGCCCAGGCGTAGGCATATCGGGTTACGTTGTCAATATCAGGACTGGCTGTCGTTTGGGCGTCAGCCTCGGCGTCGGCCATAATGACGTATTCAATCAAATCGCCCGCTTGGTTATACGCAAACCGCGTCTGCATCAGGGCCTCATCATCCTGTTCATCTTCCGGCGTTGCGTTGCAATCGTAGGCAATTTCTTGAATCACTCTGCCCAGTTTGTCCAGCGTGCGAATGCGGTAGTGTCCTTCCGCGTCGGTGATTCTGACCAGCCGATCCAGTCCGTCATAGTCGTAGTGGGTTACCTTGCCCTCGGTATCGGTGATGCTGATGCGATTGCCGTTCAGATCGTAGGCATACACCGTCTCTTTGTCGTTGGGATCGGTGACGGTCAGCAACAGGCCCCGTTCATCATAGGTATAGCGGGTCTCATTGCCTAAGGCATCCCGGACCAATTTACGCCGTTCATTTTTATCGTACTCATAGAAGGTCTCATTGCCAAGGGCATCTTTGGTTTGGGTCAGCTTGCCCCATTGGTCATAGGTAAACTGGTTGATCTGCCAGGGATTCTGCGGATCGGAGGTTTGACGTTTGACCTCTTTGCGATTGCCGTTATGGTCATAGGCATAAAGGGTTTCATATTCAAACGGTGCGGGGCCGATCACCTTTGTGACCTGATCCAGCGCATTATATTCATACTGCGTCGTTGCGCCATCGGGTGTGGTCACAGACGTTACCCGCCCCAGGTTGTCATAAGCATACAAAGTAGCCAGGTTCAGGTTGTCTTGCCCTTGCCCGTAGTCCTCGATCACCTCCAGCAAGAACCCTGTGGTTTGGCAATAGACATATTGAGTGACCACGCCATCCGGATTGGTGTACGTATCGATCTTGCCCGTTGCCGTATAGGTGTATTCTTCAACGGCAGTGACCGGCCCATCCGGCGTCTGGATTTCGGGGTGGGTGATTTGGGTCACTTTTCCTGTCAGGGTATACTCATAGTGGGTTTCATTGCCCATCGCATCGGTGACTGTGGCCGCCTTGGTGTAGTGGACTTCATCGTATTCGTATAATGTGGCGATCACATTAGGATGTTCGGGATCGTTGGGGTCGTCAGGCGAGGTCTTGCGATAGACACCAGTCATCATATTGTTCCCATCGAACGTATAGGCAATACAATTGCCTTCGGGTAAAATCGTCAGGGTATTACGCCCCAGCTCATCATAAAAATACTCGGTTACATACTGGTTTGGATTGGCCTGCGGATCGGCGGTAAAAACAACTTCTTTGGTTTTCAGCCCGCCATCATTATAATAAATCTTCGTCGTATTGCCTTCCGGGTCAACGACGATTGTTACGTTATTCACCGCGTCATGCGTTAGTTGACGCTCGCCGCCGGCTCGTTGCTGCTTATAGACTTTATAGACGTTGCGGACGCTGTCATACGTGTAAAAATTACGAACGATAAGTTGGTTTTGCGGGTCATAGACATGGGTTAGATTGTGATTACTGTCATAGGCATATCGATATTTCAATCGATTTGAGCCCGAATAGCCCGGCACATCCGGATATTCGACACGGATCAAATCGTTTGAAGCGGAATAGTAATAATACCAGTTACGATTGCCTGTTATATCCCAAATTCGCGATAGTCTGTTACTGGCGTTATAATAAAAGCGAATATCCCGGCCCAGCGTATCTGTGATTCGTGTGATAAACCCGGTGGTGCTGCTATGCTGAAATGACACCTGGTTGCCGTGGTCATTCCGAATATGCTTTAGGCGTCCTTTATCGTTACCCCATTGCCCTTTGAAATGATAAATCAGTCCCTTGCCGGGAACCACTAAATCGTAACCGCCAAGGGTGCTGTTATATTCGAAATAGTGGCTGGAATTTCCTTGCAGAGCAAATTTATTGAGGCTGCCGACTCTTGGGTATTCGACAACACCGGCTTGATGCGTAATATAAGTCAGCTTGTTGCTGTCAATGGATTCAATCCGAGCATAATAATTAATCATCCAGTTGTGGCCAAACGGAGAGTCATATTTTCGCTGATTCCCGTATGAACGCGTAATCGCTATCGCGAACCTGTGACCTCACGGGTGTGATCCGATGCCCGCTCGGTCCATCGCGAACCGTCGCGATTTACCGTAACCTCTTTGGCCACAAGGGTCTATATTCCGCGCGATAAGCCAAGAGAATTCCGATTTTCATTGCATTTATTGCGTCCCATTGCACCCCATTGCATTCATTGCGTGAAGCGCACCGGTTTTGGGGGGAGCAAAAAAAGTACTTTACTTGTGGAAAAGCTGTGTCCAGAACATAAAAATAGATGTGATTTGGCGGGTAAAATGGCGGCGATAGGCGGGCTTTATATGCCGGCTGGAGGTGTCCGCATACTGGCAAAGGCGGTGGTGTCTCCAGTCATCCATTCGACCAACGTCGTTTTTGAGGGCGTTGGGCGGTTGCCTTAGAACCTTCCAAAAAGTCATCCCTCCCATCAGGCCGCCTTCCGGTAGAACTTCAGCAGCCCGCCCAGACGCTCCTGGCAGACGATTTCACCAGTTCCCTGCGGCGGCGGCTCGATGAGGGTATTGTCCAGCCCTTGGTGCGCACGTTCAGTGTGGTAATGTTCGACATACTGTTCCATACAATACCGCAAGTGCGCCTCGCCGAAGATAATCATCCGGTCCAGGCATTCCGATTTGATGCTGCGGATAAACCGCTCAATGAACGGGTTAAAATTCGGAGCCAGCGGCATGGACTTGATGGGCTTGACGCCCGCGGCCCTGAGGGTCTGTTGGAATCCTTTGGTATAAAGCGGGTCGCGGTCATGAATCAGGTATTTCTTGTTCCTGAGAAAACCGCAGAACGGGTCGGTCAGATTTCGGGCCATCTGGCTCATCCAGTCGCCATAAGCATCTTCAACAATCCCGGCAATCTCCACCTTCCGGGTCGCATAATCAATGACGACAAAGACCATGTACCGGGTCAGGCCCTTGAGGGTATAGACTTCGGTAGTGAAGAAATCACAGGCGGCCAGCGATTGCCAGTGCGACTGGATAAACTCTGACCACGTGGTTTTGCGTTTTCGGTCGGGCTGAGGCTCCAGGCCGGCCTTCTTGAGGACGTTGCCGATGGTGGCCACAGAGACCTT
>JBNRMN010000057.1:0-4893 GCA_050309605.1 Anaerohalosphaeraceae bacterium | reverse complement strand
CGATGGAGCCTTCACGGCTGACATTGCAGGTCAATGGCAAAGCGGCCGCGTTTACCGTTGACCGTACCGGTGATTGGGCGGCCTCAACGGCTGTCGAAATCGGGTCGATCCACTTTGACCGGCCCGGAGTGTATCATCTTAACGTTTTCGGAGCGGAATCGGGGTATCATCCCGTTAACCTCTGGCGGATTGTTTGTGAAAAAAAATAACGGTTCTTTTATTGCAAGGTGTCAAATTATGTCCATTATGCAAGGTGCGATTCTTCCGGGCAACAGCACGGTTGAACTGAAGACGTTTGAAATTCCAACGCCCGGACACGGCGAAGTCTTAATCAAAATGAAATCATCCACGATCTGCGGCTCGGACATTCGCTGCATTTATCACGAACATCTGGGCAAAGGGCCGGAAGGGTATCAGCCGGGCCTGATCGCCGGGCATGAACCCAGCGGGCAGATCGTACAAACCGGGCCGGGTTGTCGTCGCTTCAAAGAGGGCGACCGTGTGATCGTCTATCATATTTCCGGCTGCGGTTTGTGCAATGACTGCCGGCGGGGCTATATGATCTCGTGTACCAGCGAATGGCGGCGGGCCTATGGCTGGCAGCGTCATGGGGGGATGGCCGAATACCTGCTGGCCGAGGAAAAAGACCTGGTGGCACTGCCTGATGAGCTAACCTATTCCGACGGCGCCCAGATCGCCTGCGGTTTCGGCACGGTCTATGAAGGCGTGGAGAAGATTGGCATCTGCGGAAACGATGCCGTACTGATCACAGGCCTGGGGCCGGTGGGACTGGCGACGGCTATGCTGGCACAGGCGATGGGGGCTGAACGTATCGTGGGTATTGAAGTACTTGACGAGCGAATCGAGATCGCCCGCCGGTTGAATCTGTTCGATGAGGTTCTCAAGGCCGGTCCCGACAATGTTCAGCAGATTCGCGAACTGACCAAAGGGGCGGGCGTTGAAAAGTCTGTCGATTGTTCGGCGAACAACACGGCTCGGTTAACCTGCATCCAGGCCACCCGAAAGTGGGGCAAAATCGTCTTTCTCGGTGAAGGCGGCACGTGTGAATTCCAGCCGTCTCCGGATCTCATCCACGACCAGAAAACCATTTACGGCTCATGGGTGACGACCATCTGGCGGATGGAAGAACTGGTCGAACGGATTGTCCGATGGGGTATTCACCCTGAAGAGCTGATCACTCATCGGTTTGGGCTTGAACAGGTCAGTGACGCTTATGCCTTGATGGCCGGCGGACGGTGCGGCAAAGTCGCGGTGGTGTTCGATGAAGAATTGAAATGAATCTTTTTTCGATAAGATAGACCAGTGAATCAAACGAATGTTTGGAAATGTTGTTAATTCAGGGTGTTTGTTTACATACCATAATTAGAGAATTTAATGAACGGGACATGCTGGTCAAAAAAGGGGTTAAATACCTAAAAGATGGATTTCTGTAAAATGTCAGCAGCATCTGATTACTTAATACTGAAGTTAGTGCCAAATACTCAGATGCGGAGGATATTGTGCAAAAATTTGCCGGCATTATAAATAGGATCATTTGACACCTTTGGCAGCAGCACACTTTTTTGACGTGGGCGCGGAAAATTGTCAGTTATCCTGAGAATCACAAGTAACCTTTGTAATTTGGGATATACGGTTTCGGGGGCGTCAACGCCGACGCTCGGGAGCTCTAACTTAAATGGGGGTACACGATGAACTTATGGCCATTGTACGCGGCGGATTTCAGGACACAAAAAATGAGTTTGGTTTATCGGACGGGATGGAATACAATCCTGTTTATGATGGTGTTGGCGATTTGCTGTATCGTGTCGTCGGCAAGCGGCCGGCAGTCCGATAATGATGCCGGTTTGATCGTCAGTTCCTTGGATGGGCAGCGCGGACGTCCCGTGTTGAATGCGGAGCGGACCACCTTCGTCGCTGACAATGGGCAGTTGTTGCGTGGGCCGTTTACCTCGTCGGAGTGGGGCGCCCCTGCACCCTATGACCAGATAGAGAATATGAAAAATCTTGGCTTTAATGCCGTACATCTGTATGGGGAGTGTTTCGACATCAATTATCCGAATCCGGGAAGTACCGCGCCCGGCTATGCGGCTTCCCGAATTGACAGCGTCGTAGCGGCCACGCGGGATTTGGGCATGTATCTGGTCATTACCATCGGCAACGGCGCCAACAATGGAAATTTCAATTATGCCTATGTGATGGATTTCTGGAATTTCTATGCCCCCCGTTATGCCGACGAGACGCACGTTCTCTATGAAATTCAAAATGAGCCGGTGGCGTGGGGGCCTCCCTATTTGACCCACGATAACCCGCCGGGGGCGGTTCCAATGACCATTGACGCCTATACTATCATTCGTTCGCATGCACCGCATACGCCGGTGCTGTTGTTCAGCTATGCGGTACCGTGGGGTAGAGGAGGAGCAAACGATGCCATGATGGATATCCGCGCGTTCAATGCGGCTGTTTTCGGCAACGAGAATGCCGTTTGGACCAATGAGGCCGTGGCGATACACGGGTATTCGGGCACGGCGATGACTGCGGAGTTTGCCGAGCGCATGATCCAGTATGGCTACCCGCTTTTCCAGACCGAGTGGGCCGGCGGTATTTGGGGTGAAACCGGCAATGGATTCGAGCTTTATACTGCATTGGAGATGGAACGGCTGAATATTTCCTGGCTGACATTCCAGTACATTCCTCCCTGGGGTGTCGCCGATGATGTGACCATACCGAGAGTCTTTAAGGACCGTGTGGAGCGGGCCGGTATGTCCTGGACGCCGGATTTCGGGACCTGGCCTGAACAGCGCGGTGTCTTCGGCAACAACGGCCAGCCGCGGGCCACGACGGGATTGAGCGGGACGCTCCGCATCCAGGCCGAGGATTTTGATACCGGCGGTCAAGGGGTTGCGTATCACGATACAGTTCCGTTCAATCAGGGTGGGCAATACCGCCCCAATGAGGACGTGGACATTGAAATCACCTCTGATACGGGTGGAGGGTATAATATCTGTTCGACGGATGATGGTGAATGGTTTGAATATACTATTTTTGTAAGAGACCCCGGCTTATATAATCTCCGCCTGCGCGTGGCATCTGGGGTTACCGGCAGCGCGACACGAGTGATTTCTTACAATCTGGATAAGACGGGAATATGGGCTATCCCGAATACCGGCGGCGAACAAGCCTGGACGACGATTACCAAGCCCGTATTTCTTGAATACGGGAGACAGAAACTGCGTGTTGAGGTGGTAACGGGCGGCTTTCATCTGAATTGGATCGAACTTTCGCCTGTTACGGCCGGCCCGCTTGGAGGCGGGACCTATAAACTGGTGAACCAAAACAACGGTCTGGTGATGGAAAATAACAACCGCACCATCGTTCAGGATGTCTATGCGGACACAAACATTCACAAATGGAATCTCCAGCACATAGGCGCCGGTCAGTACCGTGTCCGTTCCGCACAGGACAACTGGCAATGGGATACCTGCATTCTCCGTCCGTTGGCAAATGGATATTATCGTCTTACACGAGTCAGTTCAGGCCTGAGTTATGAGGTTCAGGATGCCTCGATGGATATCGGAGCGGCGATTGAGTCCAATGATTATACGGGAATGGCCAGCCAGCAGTGGGCTGTTCTGACTCCATCCGCACCGGCATTTCCCGTTGGTTTGCAGGCCGATTGGGCTGCGGCGGGCCGGATCGATCTTATGTGGACGGCCTCTGGGGGTGCAGCAAGTTACAACGTTAAACGGTCATCCTTCAGCGGCGGACCTTATACCACCATTGCCGCAGACGTGATCGATACGAGCTACAGTGATTTCGATGTGATTGACGGGCAGGTCTATTATTATGCGGTCAGTGCAAACACGGCAGCCGGCGAAAGCCTCAACAGCGGCGAATTTGCGGTCATACCCTGGGTATCGCAGGACGTGGGCGCAGCGGGAGTTTCGGGCAGTACCCACTACAGTAATAATGTGTTCACGGTGAGTGGATCGGGGGCCGATATCTGGGGTTCGACCGATGCCTTTCGTTTTGTATATTTGCCGGTGACCGGAGATTGCACCATCCTTGCGCGTGTCGCTTCGGTGCAAGACACCGATTCATGGGCTAAGGCCGGTGTTATGATTCGCGAAAGCCTGGCAGCTAATTCGCGAAATGCGTTTATCGCGGTGACTCCGGGTAACGGCGTGACCTGGCAATACCGCTCCAATACCGGCGGCAACACGAACCACAGCAACACGACCGGCCTCGGTGCGCCCTACTGGGTTAAACTGGAGCGCCGCGGCAACACCTTTACCGGATACCATTCTCCGGACGGCACGCACTGGACGCCGCAGGGCACACCGCAGACGATCAATATGACGACTGCCGTCTTTGTGGGGATGGCGGTTACCAGCCACAACAATTCAAGGCTTTGCCAGACGGTTTTTGACCATGTGGCAGCCCCCGGCTGGCCGCCGACTGTACCGCCTGCTGAGCCGACGGATTTATGTGCAACGATGATATCAAGCGGCCAGGTTAACTTGAGCTGGGCCGCCGGTGCAGAAGCAACAAGTTATAATGTCAAACGTTCAACGATTTCCGGTGGTCCTTATGTTACTATCGGCTCGGAGATTGCCGGCCTGACCTTCAGCGACACAACGGTACCTCCCGACGAGAGCTGCTATTATGTCGTCAGTGCAAATACCGACGAGGGCGAAAGTATTGACAGTATCGAAGCGACTCCGGTTAGTGTCTTGACGTATCTGAAGTTTGACGAAACCAGCGGCACGACGGCCTATGATACCACCGGTTACGGCTGGAACGGGACGCTGGTCAATGGGCCGCTTTGGACGGCCGGGAAGTTCGGCAACGCCGTCAGCCTGGACGGTTCAAACG
>JBNRMN010000056.1:0-8323 GCA_050309605.1 Anaerohalosphaeraceae bacterium | reverse complement strand
CGGCGGCTGGGTGTGTAACTATGAGTTGTATGATCTTCCGTATGACTTTAACGAGGACTGCGTAGTCAATCTGGCTGATTTTGCAATCTTTGCAGAAACATGGCTGGACAGTTATCGCATCTATCCTAAATAAGGCGAACATTTGCCTAAACTTCAAATGGTTTCCGGGCGTGGAGTCAGACGCCTGGAAACCATGTTTTTGTGTATCCGATTCATCTGTAATTGACTGCGAAATTTTATGGTCCACCCCAAAAAAAATCGAAATATACGGCTAAAAAGGGCAAATTGCGCCTTTACATAATAGGGACTGTCTTTTTGGATTGGGATAGGCAACGGGATAAGGACGCTGCAGCCGAACATGAAAGAAAAGAGTCGAAATTCTGAATTTGTAGAATTGTTGACGCCTAATTACTACAAAATCCATAGTTATATTCAATCTATGGTTCCTAATAAAACGGATGCGGAGGACATTCTTCAGACCTCCATTACCTACATGCTTGAACATTTTGAGGATTATAAACCGGGAACCCAATTTCTTGCCTGGGCGATTACCATCGCCAAATACCATATCTTTACCTATCGAAAAAAACAAAAACGTTCGATTGTCCATTTCAGTGAAGAGGCCATCCGACTTCTCGAAATGGAACAGCAGCGATTGTCCGATGAGATGGATGTTCGGTTGGATATTTTGGCTCACTGTATGAAGAAACTGCACAGAGTCGATCTGGCCTTTCTCAATAAGCGGTTTGCTCGCCGAATGTCTGTCGTCGATATGGCGTCTGATTTCGGAATGTCGGTTCATATGGCCTACAAACGACTCGCTCGCATCAAAACCCTTTTGCTGCGATGTATCGATAAAACGATGGATCCCGGAGACGTGTCGTGAAACCATCCAAAAATGAATTTTACAAAATAGATGCATTGATTGAGTTGGCCATTGACGGTTCCATTACTCCGGAGCAAAGCCAACACCTCAATGACTTGATCGTCAGTCATGCTGCTGTACGCCGACACTACTGTGAGTATATCCAACTGAACGTCAACATTGAACGACTTGCCCGCACCATAGATGCGGATTGTCCCGAATACGAAGAAGTCCTTGACCAGGAATTGTGGGATAAGCTTGCCTATGAAGAACAATGCGCCCCCGCGGTTGATGTTGGCCGGGCAAAACCGAAGCGGGAGTTGATCCAAAAGGTTGTCTATCCGCCGCGGGAAAAACGAAAAATCAGCCGGCGCGGCATTTTTACGCTCGTCAATGTTGCGGCGGTCGTTTTCTTGTTTTTGCTTTTACGATTTGTCCCGCCGATGGGCGGCATTGAAGTGGCGACATTGACCGACAGTCTCGATGCGAAATGGGAGGATGTGAGGAGGACGGTACAAATCGGGTCTCGTTTGTCGATCAATAAAGCCCCCGTATATCTGAGCGAAGGTCTGATCAAGTTGGATTTTGACAACAACGCCAAAGTGGTCCTTGAAGGCCCGGCCGAATTTCAAATTCTTGCTGCGGACCGTATCGGCCTTAATTACGGGACCGTTTATGTTACGGTCCCCAAAGAGGCGATTGGATTTTCCGTCTATACCAAACACGCCAAAATTATTGATTTGGGGACAGAGTTTGGTGTGACGGTGGATACGTTCGGGGACACCTGCCTTCATGTTATTCAAGGAAAGACCGCGATGCTGGTCGGTGACAATGCCCCCTTGGGCAACATGGAAGTGGGTCGCGGAATCGCCAAAAAAGTGATTGCGGCCTCATCAAGAATTGTTGATATTCCTTTCGATTCACGGCTTTTTGTTCGGACGTTTGATTCCGGCAATCGAATCGTGTGGAAGGGGCAAAGCACCTTGAGCCTGGCTGATATTGTGGGCGGCGGCAATGGATTCGGGACCGGGACACGCGATATGGGCATCGATCCGATTTCCGGCAAATCGTCAAGGCAGGTAGAGGGAAGACGAGGGGCCTCCAATGACTTTCGCCGCGTCCTGTCCAATCCCTACATTGACGGCGTCTTTGTTCCCGACGGTCGGTCGCCGCAGATGATCAGTTCTGAGGGGCACATATTCCGCGACTGTCCGGAGACCAGCGGGCTGTACTGTCAGAACATTATCTATGTGACGAGGAATCTGGATGCTCTGTTGCCTCAGACCGTTGACGACTCTGATGTGTCGGTACGTGCCATATTAATGCACGCCAATATGGGAGTCACCTTTGATCTGCAGGCCATGCGCAGCCTTTTGCCGCGTGTGAACATCGCCCGTTTTCAGTCTCAATTCGGCATTCGACGATACGCTCTGCGGCCTGACGCCAGCAACGCCGATTTTTGGATTCTGGTTGACGGACAGTTACGGTACAAAAAGGAACACGTTAAAATAAATGAGCTTTATTCCGTGGACCTTGAGCTTTCTGAGACCGCTCGTTTTCTGACGCTGGTAATCACGGAAGGCGATGACCCGGCCGAGCGCTATTTTGAGGATAGAGTGTTGACTCCGATTGACAGTGATTGGGGTATGTTTGTTGATCCGATTTTGACTTTGGGTACGCAGTGACACAGAGACATGAACTGTGGTGGTAACCGTATGATGAAAGGAGGTGGATGGCGATAAGAATGCGTTTGAATCGTAATGAGGTTGAAGGATTTCGAAAAAAGAAAATGGAAGGGAATTGTACGAATTCGGAATGTCTAATTACTTTAGGAGAACAGAAATGAGACGATTTATTTTATTTACAGCGTTATTGGTTGGTGTGTTTGCCGGGACGAGTCAAGGCCTCAACATAGCCGTGTCAGGTAGGGGAGACGGTCAGGCAGAAAATCAGGCCATCATCGACTTTCTTGTCGAGGAGTTCGGTGCAACCGTCACTTACGGGGATTTCAGCGATCCGGCGAACATTCCTGCCGATACGGACGTGTTCGTTGTCGGTCGTGTACTTTTCAGCGGTTCGTACGACAATGCGGCTAATTCCGCAATATTTAACGCCCTTGAGATACCTGTGGTATGCTTTACCAGCTATGTCGCACGCCCGGACGGCGCCCGTTGGGGCTGGCACAGCGGCGAGGCTGGAACCTGGCATACGCTGTCCGGAGATGAAACTGTCGTGACTGAAGCGGGAGCTTCCGTTTTTGGGGTTGAAGGTCCGGTTGACTGGTGGAATGACGCCGACTGGGGCTTTTCCGCACCCGGTACCGGTACGGTCGGGGACGGGCAGATTCTGGCCACGTCGCCGGCGGGCGAAATTATTGTCGCTTACTGGCAGGCCGGCGACACATCCGGCACAGGGAGTACCTTTGGTTCGGATCGCTTGCTGTTCAATGTTCCGGATCAGGGCAGCGGCAACCCGGTGGACCTGCCCAATACCGATGCAGGTCGGCAGGCCCTTATCGACGCGTTTAATTTCTTTTTGGGGACCGGCGATGGGCCTTATGATCCGATGGTGACGCCGGATAATCCCGACGGTACAGTCGGCACGATCGTTCGAGTGTCTGAGGATCCGGTGCTGTGGGAAGTCCAGGATGTGGTCCTCAACTTCAAAGCGGCTCCCGATAGGGATCAAGAGAGAGCTTACCCCGTAAATCCGGATGTTGTGGGCCACTGGATTTATCTCCAGACCGGCGCCCCGGCAGACCCCAATCTGTACTTGTATGACTACGTTGCGCAGGTTCACGCGGAAGATCCCTATGAGACCGATCCGCAGATTTCATACGGACCGCTGCCCAATAATTTACTGACGCAGGCGACGGCCTACCAATGGCAGGTCGAATGTGCGCTGGATGATGGAACAGGCAATCCGTTCGATCCCGCCGACCCCAACAATATCCTGGGGCAGGTCTGGACATTTACAACGGCCTCTGCGACGCCTGCTATCCTGACCTCTCCGGTTCACACGCTGACCGACGAAAACGGAAATGCTGAATTGTCCATCGGGACCGGCGCTGTCGCAAACAATTACCGCTGGTTTAAGGTGGTTGGCCAGCAGGATTCAGAGGAAAATGAAGAGACCGATGATATACTGTTGACCGATGGCGGCATTTATTCCGGAACGACGACGAAAACACTGACGATCACAGGCGCCGCATCCGACGGCTCGGATGATGCGCGGGTCTATGCCATTGCCTACAACGGCGATCCGGATAATGACGGCGTTGCTTCGCCCCCTTCGGCGGCGGCCTGGTTCTGGTATCCGCGATTGATCAGTCACTATCCGTTTGAAGAGACGTACGAAGTAGATGAGGTCAGCGTCACGCCGGATATCGTCAGCGGGTATGATGCCATGCTGCTGAGCAATGATACCGGAGATGACATTCCTGTCCTGGCTGCCGGTATGCCGGAGCTGGACGGAGATTTTGCGTTGTCATTTGATAATCCCAGAGGCAACGATCCCAACGCGGCGGATGCTCAATACGCCGAGATCAGCGAACCCTGGCTCGGAGCCTATACGGATGTCACAATTTCGGCGTGGGTCTATTCCAGCGGCGGTTCCAACTGGAACCGAATCCTTGATTTCGGTAACGACAACGCAAACTATATGTTCCTTTGCGTAAATCCCGGCAGCGTCAATCGCGCGGTACGATTTGCCGTAAATGTCAACGGCAGCGAACAAAGTTTGACCTCGCCGGCAGAAGCGCTTCCGGACAACGAATGGACCTATGTAACAGCAACGCTGACCGGCAATACCGCTCGCTTGTATATCAATGGTGAGCGTGTTGCGGTCAACACGAACTTTACCAATAAACCGATCAGTTACGGCCCGACGACGCAGAACTGGCTCGCAAGAAGCCAATGGGGCGGCGGTGACGGGTACTTCAACGGAATGCTTGATGACCTGAAGATTTACAACTACGCCCGCACGATTGAGCAGGTTGCGCAGGATTACCTGGCGATACGCGGCGACTGGGTCTGTAACACAGAGTTGTATGATCTCCCGTTTGACTTTAATGAAGATTGCCGCGTCGATTTGGCTGATTTTGCAATCTTTGCAGAAACGTGGCTGGACAGCTATCGCATCTTTCCCCAATAGTGTCATCGCAGTTGATTGTGGGATTTGAAGGGTTTTCGGGCTTCGTATTCGGGGTCCGAAAACCCTGTTTTGAACCAATGGATAATAGATTTGATTGACGAGTTGCTTTCTGTATCACACCGACGGCGTTGTGATGGGGCGGCATATGTATTTCTCATGAGTGATTTTTGGTTATTCAAATGGGGGTTATAATGAAGTATGCGGCAACGCAAAGGTTAATTTTCCTGGTTTGGGCTTCGCTGTCCATATCGTTACAAGCGGGTCTGCCGGATGATTTTATGGATGCAGAGGGGGCGTTTTTTGTTAACAATTCCGAGATGGTGGCCGCCGAGTCGGGTATCGTCCGACGGTCGGATTCACATTTGAGACGTCCCATCTCGCCGCAACAGCCGATGTGGCTGGTGCATATCGATACGTGGAACTGGGCAGATCCCCGAAAGATTATTGATCTGGTTCCGAAAGACATTCGTCCCTATGTGGTCTTTAATATTTCGCTGTCTATCAATCATGATGCCCAGACAAGCCAATGGCTGACTGTTGAGTATGGCTATGAGACCGCAAAATCATGGTTGAGAACGTGTGCCGAAAACGGCGTGTGGGCGATCATTCAGCCGTCCAGCGGAGGATTCAGCCATTTTTCTGATTTTGATTTGACTGTTTATGAAGAGTTTTACAGAGATTATCCCAATCTCATCGGGTTTAATTACTGTGAACAGTTCTGGGGATATGACAGCATAACCGATCCGCTTTCGGCCAGATGGACGGATCGAATAAACCATTTTGCGAATCTGCTGCAACTGAGCAACCGATACGGCGGATACCTCGTGGTCAGTTGGTGCGGCAACCAATGGTCTCCCAGCATCAACCCGATTGCTATGCTCAAACGTGTTCCGGCGTTTGAGGCGGCGTGTCGGCGATACACTTCAAACTACATCCTTTGTGAGAAATATACACAGCAATCCTATATTTATGACATGGAAAGTCTCTGTCTGGGGGCTTACCTTTCAGGCTACAGCGGGCAATACGGCATTCGCTATGATGAAACCGGATGGACAAATGCCGATGGAGATCATGCCGACTTTATCCTCGCCACCGGTCTGGCGGCTCATTTTGAGCACATCATGCTGACCGGCCAAACCGTGATCGACGGCCCCGAATTGATTTGGAAAGAGTGTTTCAGGGAACTCAGTACGGGCGTAACTTCTGACGGCTATACGATGCGGCGATGGGGCACATTCCCGCAATTCGACAATGTCAGCGCTGAGATCTTTCGAAAGATACTGGACGGAACGGTCCGTATTCCGAGTCGGCGGGAAGTGATCGATCGTACCAAAGTGGTCATCATCAACGATGTCAATTCGGGCAGTAATGACGCCCGATACAGCTCGCCCGAAACACTGTTTGAGGGGCTTTATCGTATGGACGGCGACGGCAATTTGAGAAACAATCATACGTTCTTCAAGAAGACCGGACGTTATCCAACTGTTCCCACTGTTTATCAATTGAATGATGCGCTTGCCAATTCGTTTCCGGTTCAAGTGAATCAATCGGGCTATGCTGGCCGCTGGCCCACGATTGCCTCCAAGGTCAACGAATTTAATAGTCTGTTCCCGCAGGAATATACCGGCGATCTCTATGCGGGACGGCACGAGAACGCCTGGGTCATATACAACCCCTACAAGACCGGACAGACCGCCGGCGGTACGATTCCCTTTAAATACAATACCTGCGATGCGATGGAACTGACCCTTTCACGCTATACCGCAGGCGTTATGAAAGAATATCCGGACAAGGTTACAGTCTATCTGAACAACTATGACAACGTTCTTGACACCGGCCTCAAGACCAATGTCATCACGATTTACGGCAGTGCCTCGGAACCTGCTTATTCCTGGAACGACAGAGCCGATCATCAGCCAAGTATCGTTACAAAAGACTGGACGAATGGCGTGTTGACATTGACTCTCCGGCATAACGGCGCGATTGACATCACTATTCACTGCGCCGGAACGGCTGCCGACCGTTTGACGGAATACACAACGGCTCCTGTAGTGCCGCCCGTCAAACCCGCACTTTATACAGGTCCCCGTCAATACGAAGCAGAGCATTTCGAATACAGAAATATCGCCCGCAATGTTTCCAACGGAATCAACAGAGGTATCAGCAACTACACAGGTCAGGGGTACCTGGAATTTGGAACCCATTCGGCGGCACGGGCGAGAACTCGCGTGAACGTCCTGCAAGCCGGTACATACAGGCTTGAAACCAAATATTCTGTTATAGGGGTGGATGTTGACACCATCGACCTGTATGTAAACGGAAGCAAAACGGCCTCGCCTCTTTTCACCCGGACCGCCGCGCTCAGTGAATGGGCTGCCCAGAAACAAAACATCACCCTGAACGCCGGCGATAATACCATCGAGTTCAGAGCAAACGACGCAGGGGCAGGTTCAATCTATTTTGATCATATTGTTCTTGTTCCTTTAACGTATGGTTATGGTCTTGTGCTTCAGCCGGATGATGACGGTTTTGTCGGTGTGGATGGACGGATTGACAACACCTATTCAGGCTATACGGGCATCGGGTATGCCGATACTTATGAATCACATGGCGCCGGCATTGACTGGACTGTGATGCTTGATTCTTCCATCGTCAAGTCCTTCACGTTTCGATATGCCGCCCTCGAAGACGCCACGGCCGACCTGATGGTCAATGGCGAAATAGCGGCATCGAAAATCCTGTTCCCGTCAACCGGAGCAGGGTCTGTCTGGGAATTTGTGACGGTCTATGCCGGTGCGGACGCCGGCATTTGCGATCTGAGACTTCAGGCCACTTCTGATGCAGGCTTGCCGAATATTGATTATATTGAGATTTCCGGTGGAGGAGGCCAGATCGGTCTGGCAGCACCGACGGCTGTCTGTGCGACAACCCTGACGAGCGGGCAGGTCAACCTGACCTGGACGGCCAGTGCCGGCGCGACAAGCTATAACGTCAAACGCTCACTCACGTCGGGCGGCCCCTACACCACCATCGGTTTGGAGATTACAGGCCGCAGTTTCAGCGATACTAACGTGGCTGTGGATCAGACATATTATTATGTAGTCAGTGCCAATGCCTCCGGCAAAGTGAGTTCCGACAGTGCTGAGGCGACGGCGGCTGTTGTGTCTGCGTATCTGAAATTTGACGAAACCAGCGGCACGACGGCCTATGATACCACCGGTTACGGCTGGAACGGGACGCTGGTCAATGGGCCGCTTTGGACGGCCGGGAAGTTCGGCAACGCCGTCAGCCTGGACGGTTCAAACG
>JBNRMN010000055.1:0-21635 GCA_050309605.1 Anaerohalosphaeraceae bacterium | reverse complement strand
GATATGAACGGCGACGGCGTCGTTGACATCGATGACCTTGCGGGCTTTGCCGACTATTGGCTGCAGGAAAACCCCGAGCTGGATTTAAGCGGCGACGGTCGAGTCGGCTTGTACGAATTCGCCGAGTTTGCCCGCCACTGGCTCGCTGATTAACATCAACTTGTGTTACCGGTTGCTGCACCGTTGATGGCGGACCAGTACGGACGGAACTATTGAGAAAGGCTGGGTTCAACCCCAGTCTCTGTCGCAACCTGTGTTCCCGATGGGTACCGTAATGCAATCCTGTTCAGGGGTAATTATTCTTATCTGTACCAAAAATAGTGATTTTTCCTTTGAATTTTCTTGCAAATCTGTTAATGATAGCGTCAAATTGGTGGCGACTAAAGTCTCGGTTGCCTACAAACAAACAGTAAAATAAAACCCTTTTTGTCGTTGCTGTTTGGTTCTGGGGCGGTTAGCTCAGTCGGCTAGAGCGCCTGCCTTACAAGCAGGATGTCGGGGGTTCAAGTCCCTCACCGCCCATTCATAACTACATATAAAATGAAGAGTTATAAAAAAACACTGAAAAGAAGAACCTTTTCACGATTTTATCACCACATAAACCAAAGATATCATACGTTCTCCAAATACACCCCCTGGACGCAAGGGTTACCCACCCGAATACAACAACGGTTTTGAGCGGTTTTTTGTTGCCATTGGGGTGGGTTTTTGGCACAATGACGCCGAATTAGTCTTAAGCGGCAGGAAATTAGCGTGGTTTTCACACTGCATCGATATATATTTCGGGAATTGTTTCGGGTGTTCGTTCTGGCCTCCGTGGCTTTGACGCTGATGGTCTCGGTCGGGATGCTGGTACCGACCATTATGGAGTACGGGGTCAGTCCGGAGCAGATTTTGCGTCTGATCGGGTATTTTTTGCCGATTACGCTGACGTTTGTACTGCCGATGAGCGCCTTGTTTGCCGGGTCGATTGTCTATGGTCGTTTCGCGGCGGATCGCGAGCTGGACGCCTGTCGGGCCAGCGGCATCAGCTTGTCGGTGCTGTTGTATCCGGGCATCAGCCTGGCGGTTCTGGTGGCGGCGACCAATCTGATCCTGAGCTTTTATGTGACGCCGGCGTTTATACATCGCAGTGAGCGCAGCGTCAAATCCAACGCCGAACAAATTCTGTTTCGCAATATCCAGCGCCGGGGGTACTATGCGCTGCCGCGCAGCCGGTTTCGTCTGTATGCGGATAAAGTCGTTCCCGATCAAAATCTGCTTGAAGGGGTAGTGATTGTCGAGACCCGCCCCGACTCGACCTATCGCGTTATCACCGCCCAGCGGGTCCGCGTGGTCATCGATACGCATCGAAACTACAACAAGGCGGTTATTGCGGCAGAAGAGGCGTATCGGTTTGACGAGGTGTCTCCGGTGTTTTTGGGGCGATTGACCGTCGAAGAGGTGTTTCCGCCGCTGCTGGGCGACAGCATCAAATTCAAAGAAATTGAGGAAATCAAGCGGATTCAGGCCGACAAACTGACCTATTATCCCATCCGTGAGCGGGCGATGGAGACCCGTGCCCAGCTTGCGGCCGAGCTGCTGGCCGAGAGGCTGGACGAGGCGTTTGCCGCCGGTGAACCGATTCTGCTCGAAGAGGCCGACGGGACGCGGATGTATGTGCTGTCGGCGGGGGGGTGTCAAATCGATTCGACCAAAAAATTTACCCTGAATCTGTCCAGTCCGATTCTGCTCGAGCAGCGCGATCGTTACCGCGAAGGACTGACAGTGCGTTATATCGGACGAAGCGGACATATCGCCCTGCAGGATGACAGCGAAACCCTGCGTCTTGAGCTGTTGTTGGACAGGCCTTCCTGGGAGCGCACCGGCGGCATCACCGGTACAACGCCGCGAAAATATGTCAACGAGGTTGTGTATCCGGAGTCGCTTGCGGCGAAACTGGGTCGTGATACGCTTTTGGAGACGCTCATTCGTGCCGAACAGTCCGGCACGGTATTAACCGCGCGCCCGAGTCAGACCTACATCCAGCTTCTCAGGGCATTGCAGCGCGACCTCGATAAAACGGATCGGGAAATCAGCGCCGAGGTGCATTCCCGATTGGTGCTGGGGCTGGGGTCGGTGTCGATTATTATGACGGGCATTGCACTGGGAATTTGGATTCGCGGCGGTCACCTGCTCAGTGCCTTCGGCGCCAGCTCGATCCCTGCGGGCATTTTTGTGGTGTTCATTATGTCCGGCAAACAGATGATTAAAAGCTCTTCAACGCCGGAGCTGATGGGCGTTGCGACGATCTGGGCCGGCTTTTTGCTGATTAGCATGGCCGTGCTGATGGTGTATCGGAAATTGATGCGAACCTGAATGTCTTATGAAAACACTCGACCGATATATTGCCGGAAACTTTCTCTACGGTTACATCATTTCCCTGGCGGTCATGTTGGGGATGTTTTTGACGGTGGATTTATTCCTGAATCTGGACGAATTTGCCGAACACAGTGAACTGGGCATAGGGACGGTATTGGCCAGTATGGCTCATTATTATGGTGCTCGTATTGTCCTGTGGTTTCGTGATTTGGGGGGTGTGGTCATTGTCATCGCGGCGGTATTTTCCATGGCGCGGCTGACGCGCAACAACGAGCTGATTGCGATTATGGCCTCCGGCGTGAGCCTGAAACGCATTTTGGCGCCGATCTTGTTCTTGGCGCTGGTGCTGACCGGTCTGTTGGTCCTTGATCAGGAATTGATCATCCCGCGACTGACCGGCGAGCTGACGCGCAAACAGGATCAGCTTCCGGGCGAGGCCTCGTATGACTTGTGGTTTGTAGGCGACGCCAATGGCAGTTTGGTCTGCTGCTTTCGTTATGAAGAGCGCGAACAAACGATGCATAATCCGCTGATTATTTTACGCCAAAAAGAGGATGACGACACGTGGCGGGTCGTCGGACGCATTCAGGCCCAGCGTGCGATCTATGACGCCCGGCGTAAGGGGTGGGTACTGGAAGGGGGGCAATTGCTCGGCGCATCGCGAACCGAGGCGCAGCGGTCGGACTTTTCGGACTTCGAGATGGTGGACTTTTATGCGACCAATCTGGATCCGGAGATTTTGCCCCTGCGACGGCGCGAAGGATTCAAGTCGCTGCTGAGTTTGCGGCAGTTGATTGAACTGGAACAGGACTCCGGGACGCGCCGTACGGAACTGGCCGAGATCGCCGTGCAGAAACACAGCCGCATTACCATGCCGATTATCAATCTCATTATGCTGATGGTTGCGCTGCCGGTGCTGGTCTGCCGAGATCCGAAAAATATGAAGACCGCCATCCTGATTAGTTTTCTAACCACGGCGGCTTGTTTTACCGTGACTTTTTTATCCTCCCTGTACGCAACGGAGGTCTTTTTTGGGCAGGTTCACCCGGCATTGTTCAGTTGGCTGCCAATTTTTATCTTTTTCCCGATAGCATTGGTCGAAATAGATTCCATGCGGACCTGACGGTCTTCTTTCAGTCTGTTTTTAAGCGGATGATACATTCCTGAGAAAATCTTTCGGCTCAGGCCGATAATAAGCCCAAAATGATGACCTCTGGCAGGCCGGACCGGATTATGCCTTAGTTTCTTGAAAAAATCCCCCATTTTCGCTAAATTCCCCATTTTTACATTGCCGATAACCACCCTATGGCAATTAAATTGACAAGATTCTTGGAGAACGGAACTATGGAAAGTACCCTTGTTGAACAGCGAAAAGACAGACGTTCTGATTTGGCCTGGCCGGTCAGTGTGTGGATTCCGGAGGCCAACCGTTTCTTTTCCGGCAAAAGCGTCAATGTCAGCAAAGGCGGGGCGTATATCAGTCTGCCGATGACCGCGCCGGTTCGCTCCGGTCACGAAGTGGAGGTCAATTTTCCCCGGACGGTATCGCTGGCCCGTCAAAAAGGGCAATACGCCCGGATCAAAACCGCCAAGGTGATTCGCGTGGAACGCAATGAGATGCTCCGCAACGGAACCATCGGGATGGCGGTTCAATTCTGCGGCCTGTAACTGCAACCCTTATTGCGCACGGCTTTTTCGTGAGCGGCCGGCAAGCCGCTGCGGAGACAATATTTTATCATCCCGCCAGAAAATCGGCAGTCAGGAGGGGCCGCAACATCCATTGCTCAACGCAAGTCGTCTCGACCGGTACGGTTTGCCGTCTGCGACCATTTTGCCCGGTCTTTACCCGTCTGAATTGATAACCTATTGCAGACTGTCAATCGCGGCTTTTATCTCCGCTTTTTCGTGGTAGCCGACCAGGACATGGCGAATGACGCCGGTTGAATCGATAAAAAATGTCGTCGGCAGCCCCGTTACTTTGCTGTATGGATCGGGCATCGGTCCGCTGTGCGGGACGACCGGATAATTCATCTGATAGTCTTTGGCGAATTTATTCAGTCGGTCAATGGGTTCGTTGGAGATGCCGAGAATGACCAGTTGATTCGGTGCATAGCTCTGGCGCAGCGCTATCAGATCGGGAATCATATCCTTGCACGGCGGACACCACGTCGCCCAGAAATCCAGAACGATTTTTTTGCCTTTTAGATCGGCAAGGCTCACGGCGTTACCCTGCAGGTCGGTCATTTTCAAATCCGGCGTCGGTTGACCGACCCACGCCTGCAGCGGATCGGTCCGCTGAGCCGCCGGCGGCGTCGGGGCTGCAAACGGTGATGTTGATTCGGGCTGACCTGCCATGCCGCCCATCATACCGCCGCCCATGCCGCCCTGAGACTGCATCATTGCCATCTGCTGCTGCGTTATGTGCTGCTGGATTTGCATCGCGGCGGTGATGATCTCGGTCAGGTGCTGTTTGGGCAGAGCCACGCGCGAGGCGATCTTGCCGTCGGCAATACGGATGCCGGCAGCCATACAGCTTTGGGTTTGAATATCCATGGCTTGGGCCATCATGCTGAACATATCGCCCATTCCCATCGGGCCGACTGTCTGGGCAACCGTTCCCATCAACCCTTTGACCAGTTTCAGATAGTTGACGCTGACCAGCATATCGGCCTGGCGTGCGGTCGGGCCAAGAATCGTGATGGCTTTTTGCAGTTCGCCGGCAGGGGCGGCGGCCGAGGTGGTGTCAATCATACTCTTGATGTCATTGACGGCATTCGGCCCAAATGTAGTGAATATTAAATCGTCCTTTTGAGCCATATAATAAGTGAAGCCTTCTTGGCCGTACATCTGGGTCAGGATATCCAGCTCGTCGTCGTCCTGATCATTTGAAAAGATCATCTGAAATCGGTCAATCTGGATAGTTTTATAGGTTTCCATTTGCTGGTCAAACTGGAGGTTTATCGGCAGATCCAGCCCTGCATAAAAGCTGTTGGCGGCGGCGAAGCCCTCCTGCAACCCTTCTTTATAAAAAGAAGGATCAGAGGTATGCTGGGCCTGACGCATCATAAACGGTGGAAAACCGGCGGTGTAATTGTAGGAAAAGAACGTTTCACTGCCCATAGCGCCGATGGCTTTTTCCATATAGGCGAAAAGCTGATCCAGCCCTTCAGGCAGCGGTTTGTCATTTGAATTGGCTTCCAGGATGTTGGCGAACTTCTTGAACAGTTTTTCTACCAGCGGCCGATTGTTCTTGATTACGGCATTGATCGCCGCCGCATCGTCGGCGTAGCCTGCCAGCATAAACCCCGGACGAGCCTGCGGATCGGCAACGAGCATTCCGCCCAATTCCGAGCCGTTTTTCGCTCGAAAAGTGATGTCCAGATTGGCTACAGACGGTTCGGGTGTCAGGGCCAATGTCAGCGCGTCGGCCTGTCCCCAGAACAGTTGGACCGCTTCAGAGAGCACCGGCACTCCTTGTTCGAACATCTCGCTAAAGGCTTCACCTTCCGGCATTTCAGCCATAATCGATCCGATACCTTCTATCGCCATCGGCCCGAACAGATCATACAGATGGGCTACATTGACGAATGCCCATGCCGGGGCGGCGGTCGCCTGAGCGACTTGCTCAACATCCAGTCGGGAGGCCAGTTTTGCGCCGCCTGCGGCCAGTCGCTGATGCACTTTGAGCAAATTATCTTGATCAAATTCAGGCCCGACCAGGGCAAATTGGCCGCTCGGAGCGGGCATTATAGCCAGCGGTCCAACCGGCGAGCTGGGAGCCGAAAGCAAGGTCAAATTAGGTCTGTCGGTCGCTGAACAGGCCGGGTTTTGAATGAATTCTTCGTAGCTGGTTACCGGCGCCAGCACGGCCATTTCAATGCCGGTCTCCGAGACAAAACCGACCAGCGAAAACGTTCCGTTTCTATCAATGCCGGTCAGGGCCGGGTCGCCGACAATGCCAGCAAGCTGCATATTAGCCAGCATAATCAAGCTGACCGGTACCGGCGAGGCCCCGGCCAAATACTGATCCATCCTGCCCAAAGCGGTATTGAATTGATTGATCCGAACGCAGAACACGACATCTGCCGGAATCATTTCCAGCAGTGTGTCATTGGCGGCCGCCGTTGCAGCGGGCTGAAACGGCGCAATCGCCGCGGCCCATACGACGACGGCTGTAACCATGAATGAGGTAAGGGGACGTAATTTCATTGTTTTTGCCTCCTGATTCTAAAAATGGGTTCTGTTTTTCAATACCGGCTCATTATTATGACGCTTCTGATGTTGCAGCGTTTCAATTATTATCCGATTATTTTACTGTTTGAACAGGGTCAACAATTCGGGATGCGTTTTCTTAGTGGCTGCCAAAACCGGGTATTGTTCGCCGTCATATTGATCCAAGTCGAATGACGGCAAGGGGTTGCCGTCCAGATCCGTGACCTGACCACCGGCCTGTTCGACCAGCAGAATGCCTGCGGCAATGTCCCAAAGACGCGCCGAATGGGTCACAGCCCCGATCAGAGCGCCGCGGGCAACATAGGCCAGGTGCAGGGCGGTTGACCCCAGTGCCCGGATCCTGCAGGTACTCATCAATCGACAAACCGCCTGGTCCGTCCGCGGGTTCGCATTGCTGTCGATGCCGAACAGGGCAAACTTGGTGATGCCGTCTTGACCGGCAGTAATGCGGACGGTGTTCAGTTGCGTATCGCCATCGTGCACGGCAGTGAACATCGAGTCGGTTGCCGGATCAAACACCACGGCCACGACAGGGCGACCTTCAATAAAGGCGGCAATGCTGACCGAAAAACACAACAATCCATTGGCGTAATTATTGGTTCCGTCGATCGGATCGATTACCCACCAGACCGCCTGGTCGCCTCGCGGCGTCCACTTCAGCGGCTTGCCGTCGGTCCCTTCCTCGGCCAAAAAACCGTGATCGGGATAGGCTTCACGAATTCGGTCGATAATGATTTTCTGGCAGATCGGATCGGCTTGCGTGACCAGCTCACCGCCGTTTTTGACGGTTCGACTGACATAGCGCAGTTCTTCCATCGCCCGCTGTCCACCCAAACGGGCCGCGACCACCGCCGCCTCAAGCATTTGGCGTAATTCCGTGTATGAAAGCGTCATTGAAGCTCCTTTCGCCTTGACAATTCCTTATACGGCCTCTATTTTAACACCCTTATGCCTGAACGCCAACAGACAAATTCCGGAAATTTAAGACCGAAATGTTCGTTTGCCTGTCGAATCGCAGCAGCGCTGATTTTTGTGGCGCTGGCGGCGCTGACAGCGGTTTTATGGTTTTCGGCGAAAGGCACGATCCATCTGGGATTCTGGGTGGGGGTTTGCGGGTTCAAACAGCGATACGGCCTGCCGTGTCCGGGCTGCGGCTGGACGCACGCGATGGAACTGTTTGTAACCGGCCATCCGGTTCAGGCGTTTATGATTCAGCCGGCGGCGGCTTTTTTTTGTACGGCGGCACTGGCGGTCGGGATTTATGCTTTACTTATCGTTGTGTTTGGGATAGAGTTTAACTTTCTGAGCCGTCTGGTCAAGACGGTCGGGATAACGTATTTAGCGGTCTGCGCAGCGATCATCATTTTAGCCGGCTGGATGGTTACAGTTCTGAGCGCTGTCATGCAGGGAAACGGACGGTAAGAGGTTAAAGATGAAAGCAATTAATACAGCCTGTTTGTTCGCGGCGGCGGCACTGGCCGTGATGGCGGCCGGCTGCGGCAATGCCGGTATCTACGGCAAAGTCAAGCCGGAGTATGACCTGGTCGCCAATCAGGATAAAAAAGTGCTGATCTGGGTCGAGGCGCCGCGTTCGGCGGCGGCGGATGTCGATGCCGCCGAGAAACTGGCCGCCTCACTTTACGACCATCTGGTCGCACGAGCCAGGATCAAGCCCGACAATGTACAGGTTCAGTCCGACAGTCGAACCGGTGCGCCGGACGGTGTCCAGACGCCCGAAGCGGCCGCCCAACAGGCGGGCACGGAACTGGTGCTGATGGTGCGCATCGAAGAGTACGAGCTGCTTCCGCTGAACATTCGTGATTATTATTTCGGACGTATGCTCACACGCGCACTGCTTTTGGATGTTCAGTCCAATCGGCCGGTTTGGCCCAAAAGCGAGCAGGGTAAAGTTCACGATATTGCCATTGAACTGGGGCAGGGCGGCCGGGTGGCGGTCTTGTCGCAGATGTCGGCTTCAACGGCGCATTGTATTGTGCGAAATCTGTATCCCATCGTAAAAATGTATTACAAAAACTCGGATGAACGCATCTCCGTACAGGAAGCGTTCGAAATGGAAACTTTTTAGGAGACTTCAATGTACAGAGTCTTAATCAGCGACAAATTGGCCCAGGAAGGAATCGATTTACTCAAATCCACGCCGGATTTTGAGCCGGTTGTCAGGACGGGACTGAGTGAGGAGGAGTTGATCAAAATTATTGGTGACTTTGACGGACTGATTATCCGCAGCGGCACGCAGGTCACCGCCAACGTTCTTGAACATTCCGGCAAACTCAAGGCAATTGCCCGCGCCGGCGTCGGGATCGATAACGTCGATGTGCCGACGGCGACGCGCAAAGGCATCATTGTGATGAACACCCCCGGCGGCAATACAATGAGTGCGGCCGAGCACACAATGGCGCTGATGCTGGCGCTGAGCCGCAATGTCGTGCCGGCCTGCAACAGCCTGAAAGACGGCAAGTGGGACCGCAAAAGTTACACCGGCAACCAGCTCAATAATAAGACGCTGGGCGTGATCGGATTGGGTCGTATCGGTATGGCGGTGGTGCGAATGGCGCTGGGATTCAATATGAAAGTCATCGGTTATGATCCATTTGCCGCGCCGAAAGAAGCCGAGGAATTGGGCATCGAGGTGACCGATAATCTCGAACGCATCTACAAAGAATCCGATTTCATTTCGCTGCACGTGCCGCGCAATGAGCAGACGCTGAATATGATCGGCGCCAAAGAGCTGAAGATGATGAAGCCGACGTGTCGGATTATGAACTGCGCCCGCGGCGGGATTATCAATGAGGATGACCTGTATAATGCACTGACGGCCGGTACGATTGCCGGTGCGGCGCTGGATGTCTTCTCGAAAGAGCCGCCGGACAATACCCGGTTTACCGAGTGCCCCAATTGCCTGGTCACGCCGCACCTGGGCGCCAGTACGGAAGAGGCTCAGATTGAAGTCGCCGTTGAGGCCGCACGGATCCTTGTGGATGCCATCAAGGGCGGCCCGATTCGCAACGCGCTGAACGCCCCGGCCATGGGCGCCGGTGTTGCCCCGATTGTGTGTCGTTATGCCGAGCTGGCTCAGCGTATCGGTTCGGTGATGTCCACCATTGCGCCCGGCCATATTCAGAACATCAAGGTCGAATATCGCGGCGCCATTGCCGAAAAAGCAGTCGAGGCGGTGACGACGTCATTTACCATCGGCTTGCTGCAGCCGCATTTCGATACCGTGGTCAATATGGTCAATGTCGGTCTGCTGGCCAAAGAGCGCGGCATCAGCGTTGATGTGACCAAGAACGCCGAAATCAAAGACCTTGAATCGAGTTTTTCCGCGACGGTCAAAACCGACAAGGTCAAACGCACCATTCGCGGCACGGTTTTCGGCGGTAATCTGCTGCGCATTATCGAGATTGACGGCTTCAGCATTGAGGTGACGCCGGAAGGGACGATGGTGGTGATTTTCAATGACGACAAGCCCGGCGTCATCGGCGCCATCGGCACCACGCTGGGCAACCACGGCGTCAATATCAACACGATGGGTGTCGGCCACAAACTGGAAGAAGGCCAAGCTATTCTGGCAGTCAGTCTGGATAAGACGCCGGATGCCAAAGCGGCCGATGAGCTGTCCAAGCTTGAATTTGTCAATGAGATGTACATCTGCAAATTGCAGTAAATCGTAGGTGAGAATGGAATGACGGCACGAAAGAAGAAGGATTCGAAACAACTGGATTTTGCGTTTGACCCTGCCGATGAGGCGGCGATTGCGGTACTTGACGCGCCGCAGCCCGCCGCCGAGTCGGCAAAGGGTGCGGCGGTGTCCGGTGGCGGCGGAAAAAAAAAGGCCCGTCGAGCGCATCAGGCTGCGACCGCCGAGAGTATGGCCGCAAAACAGCGGGACATCAGCGTTAGTGAGTTTTTCGCCAAAAACCGCCATTTGCTCGGATTTGATAATCCGCGAAAAGCGCTGCTCACGGCCATTAAAGAGGCGGTGGACAATGCACTGGATGCCTGCGAAGAGGCGCACATCCTGCCGACGGTGTCGGTGAGGATTGAAGCCTTCAACGGCAGTGATAATAAATTTCGGGTCATGGTCAAGGACAACGGGCCGGGGATCGTCGCCAAACAGGTGCCCAATATCTTCGCCCGTCTGCTCTACGGCAGCAAATTTCACACCCTCAAGATGAGCCGCGGCCAGCAGGGCATCGGCATCAGCGCGGCGGGGATGTACGGCCTGCTGACCACAGGCGAACCGGTGCAGATTATCACGCGCACCCATCCCAAAAAGCCGGCAATGCATTATCATGTGCAGATTGATACGATGCGCAACCGTCCGGATGTGATCCTCGATCAGGAGTGCGAATTTGATTTGCCCACGGGCACAAGCGTCACCATCGCACTGGAAGGCCGATATCAAAAAGGCAAGCAAAGTGTGGATGAATATCTGGCGCAGACCGCGATGGCCAATCCGCATGCGACAATCATTTATCATACGCCTGACGGCAATACAGTTGAGTATCCTCGTCAGACGGAGGAACTGCCGTTTATTCCGATGGAAATCAAGCCGCACCCTTACGGCGTGGAACTGGGCGTGTTGTTCAAGATGGCACGACAAAGCTCGGCTAAGAAGTTGAGGGACTTTCTGCGGCGGGATTTTTCGCGCGTCAGCGAGCGCCTGGCCGGCGAGATATGTAAAAAGGCCAAACTGTCGGTTAACCTCAAACCCGACAAGATGACGCTCAAAGACGCCGAAAAACTTTATGAGTCAATTAACGCCACCAAGCTGCTGGCTCCCCCGACCGATTGCATCGGCCCGATCGGCGAAGAAAAGCTCATCGAAGGACTGAAACGCGTCGTGGAGGCGGACTTTTACTCAAGCTGCACCCGCCGACCGGCGGTCTATCGCGGCAATCCGTTTATTGTCGAGGCGGCACTGGCCTTTGGCTGTAAAAACGGCAGCGGCAACGGTGACGATAAAGAGCCGCTGATGCGGCTGGTTCGATTTGCCAATCGGGTGCCGCTGCTGTATCAGCAATCGGCTTGTGCGACCTATAAGGCAGTGCTGGAGACCAACTGGCGCAATTACGGCCTGAGCCAGAGCAAAGGTGCACTGCCGGCCGGGCCGCTGCTGCTGATGGTGCATATTGCCTCGGTCTGGGTTCCGTTTACCTCCGAAAGCAAAGAGGCCGTGGCCCATTATCCGGAAATCATCAAGGAAATCAAACTGGCGATTCAGGAATGCGGACGCAAACTGGGCATTCACGTCCGCCGTCAAAAGCGTATTCGGGAAGAAATGGTCAAGCGCAGCTATATCGAGACCTACCTGCCGCATATCGGCCAGGCCCTGCGGGATATTCTGGCCCTGAAAGACAAACAGGTCCAGACGCTTGTTGAAAAACTCAAACTGACGCTGGAACATTCTCGAAAATTATAGAATCCGAAAAAAACCAAGTTGTGTTCAGAACTATGCCACAGGAATTGATAATCAGTATCAGCGGAATGCGGGGTATTGTCGGCGAAAATCTCACGCCGGAAATCGCCGCAGCTTACGGGTGCGCGTTCGGCGCCTTTTTGCAGGAGCGCAAACCGGATAAGAAACTGACTGTGGCGGTGGGTCGCGACTCACGTCCGTCCGGCCAGATGATGTTTTCCGCCGTTGCGGCCGGACTGGCCGCCGGCGGCGTTGATGTGGTGGATCTGGGCATTTGTTCGACGCCGGGCGTCGGCATTATGGTGCGGCATCTGCATTGCGACGGCGGGGTCATTATCACCGCCAGTCACAATCCGATTCCGTGGAACGGCATTAAGTTACTGCTGGACAACGGCATCGCGCCGCCTCGTTCCATGGCCGAGGCCATCATCGGACGGTATCATCAACGGATGTTTTTCCTGGCCGACTCACTGCACTGCGGAAAAATCACCTGCAACGGCCAAACGCCGCGCGTCCATACGGAAAAAGTAATGGCGGTGGTCAACCCCGCCCTTATCGCTGAAAAGCAGTACAAGGTGGTGCTGGACAGTGTCAACGGCGCCGGCGGGGTGGCGGGACGCTACCTGCTTGAGAAACTCGGCTGTGAGGTGGTTCCGCTGAACATCGAACCGACCGGCCTGTTTGCCCATCCCCCCGAACCGACGGCTGAGAATCTGACGGATTTGTGCGGCAAGGTCAAACAGCACAAGGCCCACATCGGCTTTGCCCAGGATCCGGACGCCGACCGGCTGGCCATTGTGGATGAGCAGGGCCGTTATATCGGCGAGGAGTATTCCCTGGCGCTGGCGGCCAGGTATATCTTCAGCAAGCAAAGCGGTACCGCCGCGGCCAATCTTTCGACGTCGCGAATGATTGACGACATCGCCGCCGCCGCGGGCGGCTCGGTCATTCGCACGGCCGTGGGCGAGGCCAATGTTGCTGAAGCCATGCTTGAGCATCAGTGTATTATCGGCGGCGAGGGCAACGGCGGCGTCATCGATCTGCGGATCGGGCCGGTACGCGACAGCCTGGTTGCAATGGCACTGGTCTTGCAGTTGATGGCCGAGACCGGCAAGCCGGTCGGCAAACTGGCCGACGAGATCGGCGGCTATGTCATGGTCAAGACTAAATATCCCGCCGACAAACAGCAGGCTCAGGCGATTATCGAAAAAGCCAAAACCGTCTTTGCCGAGGCTCGTATGGATACAACCGATGGATGCCGATTGGATTTGCCCGATGGCTGGATCCACATTCGCACCAGTAACACCGAGCCGATTATGCGCATTATCATGGAAGCCAAAGACCCCGACACCGTTCACCGCTGGACCGAACAGATCGAAACAATTCGAAATGAGATTTTATAATTATTATGCTGAACGCTCGCCAACAGGACGATGGGCGCATTCGGCGTGTAACCTGGGCCGGACTGTGGACCAACTTGGGATTGGCGGCAGTGAAAGTTGCTGTCGGATTGCTGGCCGGGTCGCTGGCCCTGGTGGCCGACGGCTTTCATTCGCTGTCGGACATGGCAACGGATGTGGCGGTGATCTTGGGCGTGCATTTCGGCGGAAAAGAAGCGGACGCCAAACATCCTTACGGACATGGCCGCATTGAGACGTTTTCGGCGGCATTTATTGCGCTGGCGCTGGTCGCGGTTGGAATAGGAATGATTTACAAGGCCGGCCTGGATATTGCCAAAATGCATCTGCCGGGCGAAGAGGCAGTCGTTACAATGCCGACGGCGGTCATGGCGGTTGCGCTGCTTTCAGTCGTCGCCAAAGAACTGATTTACCAATGGACGCGGCGCATTGCAGTCAAAACACACAGTACGGCGCTGTATGCCAACGCCTGGCATCACCGCAGCGACGCCCTCAGCTCGGTCGCTGTATTGATCGGCGCCGCCACGGTCAAGCTGGGGTATCCGCACGGCGATCAGCTTGCGGCCATGTCGGTGGGGCTGATGATCGTGCTGGTCGCGGTGCGCATCATCGGCGATTGTTTCAATGAATTATCCGAAAGGGCCGTTGACCGCCAAACTCTCCGGCAAATCGAAAATGTCATTCAGTCGGATGAGCGTATCCGCCAATGGCATCGGCTAAGGACACGCAGCGTCGGGCGTGAAATTTTCATTGATTTACATATTTTGGTCGATCCGCAATTAAACATCGCCCAGGCTCACTGCATCGCCGATGCGCTGGAACGCAATCTGCATGAGCAAATCTTGCGTCCGATCAATGTCATTGTTCACGTGGAGCCGGATTTGCCGGAATTGCGAAGATAAGCCGGCAGGGTCAACACGGCGTGTCAAACTGTCATTTGAAAGGGAATGAGGATGATCAGACAAATCGTGTGGAGTGCGGTCGCGATTATGGGCGTTGGCTCTTTTGCGCTGTGTCCGGCCGAAACACTCGAACGCATCGAACTGAGTGAAGACGGGACGCATTTTATTTGTTCTCAATCGAAAAAGAAGTTTACCCCATGGGGCTTTAACTATGATCACGACCGCGACGGCAGACTGATTGAAGATTACTGGGACCATCAATGGGACACGGTCGTTGAGGACTTTTGGGAAATGAAGGAACTGGGGGCCAATGTCGTTCGGATTCATTTGCAATTGGCTCGTTTAATGAAATCGCCGAGCGATCCCAATGAAGCCGCGCTTGAGCGATTATCCCATCTTGTCAAATTGGCCGAACAGACGGGGCTGTATCTGAATCTGACCGGCTTGGGGTGCTATCATCGACACGATGTTCCCGATTGGTATGAGGCCCTCGATGAGTCGTCGCGATGGCAGGTGCAGGCGCGTTTTTGGCAGGCCGTGGCGCGCATCGGCGCCGGCCGAACGGCGATTTTTTGCTATGATCTGATGAACGAACCGATTATCGCCGGCAGAGAAAAGGAAAGCGACTGGCTGGCCGGACAGTTCGGCGGTAAGCATTTTGTACAGCGGATTGCATTGGATCGGGCGGGCCGCACTCCAGAACAGATTGCCGAAGCCTGGGTCGGCACACTGGTCTCGGCCATCCGCCAAGAGGATTCCGAGACGCTGGTTACGGTGGGAATCATTCCCTGGGCATTAACGTTTCCGCGCGCCGAACCCATTTTTTACGCTCCGGAGACGGCACGTCATCTGGATTTTGTCAGCGTCCATTTTTATCCGGAATCAGGCCGGGTAGAGGATGCGTTGACCGCGTTGGCTTTCTATCGTATCGACAAACCCCTTGTGATTGAAGAGTTGTTTCCGCTTAAGTGCAGTATGGACGAAATGGAACAGTTTATCGATGCGTCCCGCCGTGTCGCTGACGGTTGGCTGACGTTTTACTGGGGCAAAACGATTGAAGAACACGCCAACGAAGAAACAATCACTGCCGCCATCATGCGAAAATGGCTTGCTTTCTTTGCCGAAAAAAACAGAGAGATAAACGAACCGCAAGCTGAAAGCAAATGAGAAAACCTTAATACTAAACAAAAGAAATCTATTATGCATACAATCTTTCACGAAAAAACCGGAAAATTTGTGTGAAATACGGAAATGGTCGGTACAATACAACAAACCGAAGTGTTTTGAATACCATCAACCGCTATTTGTTGAGGGGATTTATGAAAAAAGGGTATGTTAACTGGAAACTGGTTCTGGTATTGGTTCTGGGGATCGCGGCCATCGGGGCAACGGTGGTCGGCCTGCGAAAATTCAATCGAACGCAGCGTGCCGAACAAGGTCTGGCAAAGGGGCTTGCGGCCTATGAAGACAAACGCTGGCGCGAGGCGGCCTCCGGGCTGGGGCAATATCTGGGCGTCCATCAGTCCGATATTGATATTCTGCTGAAATACGGCCACGCGCAGTCCCGCATTCAGCCTTTTCGGCGCGAAAATTACGCCCAGGCCGTGAACGCTTACCGCACCATTCTCCGGATTGACCAGACCCAACCGGAAGCGACCGAAGCGCTGATTGATCTGTATCTTCAGGCGCAGGTCGCCGGTGAGGCGGAGTTAATCGCAACGCGATTTCTTGAGCAGCAGGACGACAGCGGCATTGCACGGCGGCTGGCGACGGCCCTGGTGATGCAGCGTAAATTCGAACAGGCCGCCGAATTGCTTACCGAGCTGGTGGAGCGGGAACCATCCGAAGTGACGGCGTATGAGTTGTTGGCCCACATTGCGGAACAGCAGCCGGATTTACTTGAGAAAACACCGCGTCAATGGATTGATGAGGCGGTTCAAAACAATCCTGACAATGCGCAGGCTTATATTCTCCGCGCGGGCTTTTTGACGCGGACCGGACAGCGTGAACAGGCGATTGCCAATCTTCAGCAGGCCGCCGACTGCGATTTGTCCGACAATCAAACGCATTTGGCGCTGGCGGCTGCCTGGCTGCGTCTGGATGCGATGGAACAGGCTGAGGCGCATCTGGATGCGATTTTTGCCAAAAATCCTCAATTGCCGGAGTTATGGCAGCTTCGAGCGGTGGCCGCAGCCCGGCGCCGAGACCCCGACAAGGCGATTCAGACAGCGCGTGAAGGGCTTGAGCACCTTGGCGACAACAATGTCGTCTTTTTGCCCTATGCGGTGGAATTGTTTCTCAGCGCCGGCGACCTGGAGGCCGCCCAGAGCGCGATGGATAAGCTGCAGGAAACCGAGCTTAATCCGGGGTTGACATGTTATTTAAACGGGCTGCTGGCCGAACAAAAGGGCGATTGGCCGCGGGCGATGGAGCAATGGCGCGAGGCGCTGGTTCAAAATTACACATCCGAATCGGTTTATCTGAAATTGGCCGAAGGCGCGTTGCGTTTGGAAGACCGCACCAGCGCCATCGAAATCCTTCGGCGTTACATCAACCAGAATCCCCGTTCGTTTACCGCCCAATTGATGCTGGCTCGTGTTTTCGTTGACATGCGTCAATGGGCCGAGGCGTCTGAATACGCCGCCGCGGCGGTGCGGCTCAATCCCGATAGTCCCGAGGCACAAAGCGTGCATATGCGATGTCGCATTGAAATGCTCAGTGCCCAGCCGCAGATGCAGCAGCGCGTTGATCAGTTGCTTGACGAACTGATTGCTGCCGAGGATTCGCTTCAGAATCGCTTACTGGCCTTTCGGATTGCCCTGAATCGTCAAGACTGGCAAACGGCTCAGGCGGTGCTGGATGTGCTTAATGACCGTTTCGGCCAGACGGTGCAGGCGCGAATTGCCGAGGCGGAATATGCGTTGCGGCGTCAGCAGGTTCAACAGGCCGCCGAGATTCTCGATCAGGCCATTGAGCAATTCCCGCAGGCCTCCGAGCCGGTGATATTAAGAGCGGCCCTGTTGACCGATGCCGATGAAATTCTCAAGGCCCTTGTTCTTTTGCAGGAAGCCGAAACTCGGATGGACGGGCAGGATCAGCGAAAGGTCCAGCTCTGGATGGGCAACCTTTACCGCCGCACAGGCCAGATTGAGGATGCTGTCAATCTGTTCAAAAAGCTGGCCGAGCAAAATCCGCAGGATATTCTTGCGCGTCGTCAGTTGCTGGCCCTCAGACGTAATGACGCTGACCTGGACCAATTGCAGCAATGGGTCGATCAGATCAAGGCGATTGAAGGTCAGGCCGGCCGGCTGTGGAAAATTGAACAGGCCTCTGTCTGGATGACGCGGGGCGATTTTGAAAGCCGCTATCCTCAGATTATCGCATTGATGAATGAGAATCTGACCGCCAATCCCGACGACCGGCAAAGTGTGATGCTGTTGGCCGCCGCCCATGAACAGGCGGGCAATTTGCGGCTGGCCGTATCGCTGTATCGGGATACGCTGACTCGACATCCCGGCGATGTGGACTTGGCGATTGCGGCGATGGGGGCTATGTATCGCGCTGAAGAATACCGTCAAGCCGAACAATTGCTGGCCGATCTGCTGGCCGCCGGACACGCCGATCCTCGGCTCACGCAGCTTGAACTGCAAAGCCATCTTCGGCAGGGGCGTTTGGATACCGCCGAAAATCTGCTTGAAAAAATGATTGCCGCGAATGTAACCGACAGCAGCGCCAAGTTGTCGCTGGCCTTATTGAAAACACGCAGTGAACAATACGACGAAGCCAAGACGCTGATTGATGAGCTGATTGACGAAAATCCTGATACGGCTGTCTCCCACGCCGCTTTGACGGACTGGCATTTGCGTCAGGGACAGCAGGACCAGGCGCTGGCAGTGTGCAACCGCTTTCTTGAACAGCACGACAACGTGGACGCCTATCGCCTCCGCGCCCGCGTGCTGCTTGCCCTGGGTCAAACGGAACGGGCGATCGAAGATATTCAACAGATCGTTCAGCGCGCCGATGACAACGTCGGCACCTGGCTGAATATCAGTGAATTGTATGGGGCGTGCGGGCGGCCGGAGCAGGCTCTTGACGCGGCACGCAAGGCGTTGAGCCTTCAGCCGGATTCATTTGAGGCCCAAAAGCAGACCGCCACGCTTTTGCTGGTCAATCCCCTGACCCAGCAAGAAGGAATGGGACTGCTTGAAAAAGCCCTCGCCCAGCAGCCGCGCGACGTGCAGTTGCGCTTGAGAAAAGCAGCGCTGCTGTTGGATCAGGGCGGCGGCTCGACCGCCGAGGCGGTGCGGATTTTGAACGCACTGGTCAATGAGTTCCCGCGGCTGGAGCAGGCCTGGGCGATGCTGACCGAGTGGTATCTGCGAAGCAATCAGCCGGGCATGGCGATGGATACCGTGCTTCGCGGGCTGGCGGCGCTGCCTGAAAGTCGCGCGTTGTTGGTGGCAAAGGCGCGCGTGGAGGCTGTCCGTTCGCCGTCGGTGGCATTGGAAACACTCAATCAGTTGGCGCGTCGATTTCCGGACGATGCTGCGATAACGGAAATGCGGGCGCAGATGTTGCAGCGTGTCGGAAAAGCCGATCAGGCTGTCGATCTTCTTCGCGACTGGCTGGCGGCTCATTCGTCAGAGGATGCAATCGCCGTTCGAATCAAATTGTCATTGATGGCTCTGCTTTATGAAACCGGGTTCGCCGACCAGGCCGCACAAATTTACGAGCAGCTTGCCGCCGACGAGGACGTCGCGACGGCGGCAATGATCCAGTGGCTGGGCTTGCTCGGCAAGACGGCCCCGGCCGAGCAGATGGTGTCGGTGTTCGGTCAGTGGTATGACGCTCATCCGCAGGGGGGCGCAGCGGTTCTGCCGGTCTTGCAGAATCTGCTGGCCGCACAAACCGACCAGGCGACAGAGGCGGCCGAGCAGATTCTGATGCAGGTTCAAAGCCGTGAGCCGGACAGCCCCGAGGCGGCTTACGGAATGGCGATGCTCCGACATATGACCGGCCGCAAACGGGACGCGGTGCCGCTTTACGAGCGGGCCCTGCAGCTTCAGCCTGATAATGTCATCGCGACGAACAATCTGGCCTGGATACTCAGTCAGGATATGGGACAGCACGACAAGGCGCTGGAATTGGCCGATAGGGGGCTGGCACGAAGTCCCAATTATGCCGATCTGCTGGATACCCGCGGAGCGATTTATTCCGCGTTGGGCCGGTTTGAGGAGGCCGCACGGGATTTCCAAAAAGCAGCCGAACTCTATCTGGATACGCAAACTCAAAAGACGGCCACTGTTTTCAATTTGGCCAAATGTTTGCGACAGTTGGGGAAAAATGAGCAGGCGACTTCGGAATTTTATCGGGCACGCGAACTCGATGAACGAATCGGTGGTTTGGATGCGGAACAAAAAGCCCAGTTGGCCGAGTGGTTGAGTGAACGATAAGTCTATGTATGTAATATAGATACAATTATAAAAAAATCGAACAGCTGGGGACGGACAACAAAAGATAAAAAGAGTCTAAAATAAAAGTGATATATTTTTTACAAAATTCGTTTTTTTTCTTGAAATTAATTAGCCGAAAGGGTAAAGTAAAACGTAAGAAAATCTATTGAAAATTGATGCGGAGAAAATAATATTTTGCGGAGGGCGAGAGAACTCTTGCAAGGAGTTCCCAAGCCGAGAAAAAATCTGCTCAGTCGCCCTCTTTGTTATTCAATAGATGTAGATGGCTTATGCTTTCCGATGAGGACAGCATAAAGATACAAACGACGAACAAGATCAATAGGGATGTGCTTTTTCAGGAAAGGGAGAAGATCATGAAGACGCGAACGATGATGACACTTCTGGCTTGTGTGGTGATAGGTGCAGCGCCTGCGTTCGCCGCCGAAACCGTCTTTACGCTGGGTTCAGAGGGCGATGTGTTGGGACTGGATCATTACCGTGCTTATACGTGGGGTATTGATTTGGGTTTCAGTACAACGGATACCCCGATTACGGAGTTTGTGCTGACGTTCGAGGGGATATACAATTACAACACCGCGCCGAATATCTTGTATGTTCATTTACTGGATGACGTAACCCAGACAGGGCTGACGATTCAGCGAGATCGACAGGCATTTGGGAATTTCTTCGAAGGGCGCGGGACGTTGGTGGGAACATGGACGGATGATCGCGGCGAGCAGGAGAAAATAGACAATCCTCAACCGCTTGTATTCGAATTCAGTAAGATTACAGTCGGCGACAGGACTCTTGTCGATATCTTAAATGAGTACGGAGCGGCCGGCTATGTGGGGATCGGCCTGGATCCGGATTGTCTCTACAAAACCCATGTGACCAGTATTGTTAAGACGGAAAGTGCTCCGCCGTCAACGGCGATTGTTCCGACGCCGAGTGCTATTGTCCTGGCAGGGATCGGCACGACCGTGGTCGGACTGCTTCGCCGACGCAACAAGGCGGCATAGGGCTGGTCTTGCTTATTCTATTTGGAGGTTTTGGTATATACGAACGGGAAGAAAACAGTTACTGAATCCATCTCTTTGAAACAACGGAGAGAAAACAGGATGTTCACACCTCGTTTTTGAGTTCACTAACTGCGCCAAGGGGAGAGAATTCAAAACGGTGCGAAAAAAGAAAGTGAGGTGTTGTATGGATGCGTTTAAGAGATATCTGCCGGTCCTTATTGCTCTGGCAGCCTTTCCTGTGGTTTGTTCTGCTGCGCCAACCTATTCCGGTTCGCTTACATGGAGTACGGGGATTACTGCTGTCGGAGACTGGGATGATTCTGGAACCACTTTCATTTGGCAGGTTTGGCAGAATTATCAGGACTCCGGTTTGTGGTTTTACAAATATACCTTAACGGTTGCAGAGGATCCTGAGATTAGTCATTTGATCTCAGTACTGTCCGGTTATAAGTCGAACAAGGACAGTTGGTTATGGTTTTGTTGTTCTTTGAAAATATAGTGATCTCCCGTAAGTGCTTGTTTTAGCGGGGTTTTCTCGAAAAGCAGGACGCTGATTATTTGGAGTATTTCGTGCAGCGAACGCTCCAGTTTCAATTCCTTTTTGATGATCGCGACGAGCACATACACACTGATCGCAATCCAGATCTGGGTCTTGACGGCGTTGATCGACGTGCCGAAAAACGACTTGATTCGCAGGTGTTGCTTGATCCATCTGAAGAACAGTTCGATCTGCCAGCGCAGTTTGTAAAGCTGGCAGATTGTCAACGCATCCAGTAGGAAATTGTTGGTCAGAAAAACAAATGTTCGAT
>JBNRMN010000054.1:0-3400 GCA_050309605.1 Anaerohalosphaeraceae bacterium | reverse complement strand
TCATTTTCCGGCATTGTTGAACGATAGACATTGTAGCCTGTCAGACCGCTTTCGGTATTGGCGTTCCACGCCAGAGCAACCATGCCGTCGCCTGCCTCGGCTGTCAGACCGGACGGCGCGGCCGGGGAAAGCCCTTGAACGAAAACAGATGCCTGCATCGAATCGGAACTTTCCCCTGCACTGTTGACAGCACTGACAACATAATAATACGTGGTCCACTGGACCAGATCGATATCAGAAAGGCTTGTCCCGGACAGTGAGGCGATGTGCGTATAGGGACCGCCATCAACGGTTGAACGTTTGACGTTGTAATTGGTCGCATCGTCAGACGCTGTCCAGGTCAGATCAATCTGACCGCCTGTGGTTTCTACCGCATTCAGGTCCGTCGGCACTGTCGGCACAAAGGCGGGTATCTGTTCGGCAACCAGTGATGCGATTTGGTCAGCACTCAAGGCATTGGCATAGATACGGAACTCATCGACGTATCCGTTCAGGTACGGATCGGCGGCAGATTGAGACCGGCCAATGTAGTTCTGCATCGTTGCCCCCAATGCAGCCGGGGTCAGGCTCATTGCGTCATTGCGGCCGACTTCTTCGCCGTTAACGTACAGAACGCCCGTCGTGCCGTCCAGCGTTACGGCCACGTGCGTCCACGACTCCGCCGGAAGTTCTTCGACACCGGTTATTTGCTCCCCTATATCACCACAAACAGTAATTCGATCAATTGTGGTGGTCATGCTGGGGTGTTCCGTTTGGTTAAATACGAAGGCATAACCTGTGGTTAATTCGTTGGTGATCCCGGCGGCCGAAAATGTACCGGATAACGAACCCGACAGAAGAGTGATCGTGTCGCCCTCAATGGCCAGTTCATAACCGTCCGGGCCAATATCCAGGGTAATATCCAGTACCGGTGAAAAATCCCATGCCGCTTGATTATCCCAATTATTCCAGTTGAGCGCATCAAAGGTCCAGGTCGCCAAGGGAGTATTAACCCCGGCGGTGGATCGGTAAAACAGTGTGGATATCCCAGTCCACCCGTTGCCGCCTGCCACGATGCTATTGCTTTCAATTTGAATCCAGAAACCGGCCTTAAAGCCGCCATCGGTATTATAGGCAATATTATCTCCCTGAACGCCCAAGGTAACGCGATCTACTCCGGGGCCCCAGTCCCAGCCGTTCGGACTTCGAGAAAAACGGACTCCCAGAAACTCGAAACGAGCGATACCGGCCGCAAGGTCAGCCCCTTCTTTGGATGTAATCATCGCTCGAGCCCAACCGGCTTCGTTATTGATTACAGAAATGGCTGATCCGGCTTCTGTAACGGCTGCGCCGCCGCCCCATGTCCCCCAATTAAATCCCGTACCGATGCCCGTGGTGTTGGTTCCGACATTGCCGTCATCAAAATGATCATCCACAATCATCGCAACAGCATCCGTCGAAACGGCACAACTTACAACACCTGAACTGTTGCGAGCAGTCAGATACATAGACTCATTCGTATCATTTCCAAAATCAAAAATGCGTACCCCGTCGCTGATCGTATCCAAATTGACCCATGCCGAGATCGTCATATCCGTCAGTCCATCCACCACACCCGTCGGCAAACTGACATAGCCATCCGTGCCGCTCAGATAAACGGCATTGGCAAACTGTCCTTCCGTCCAGACCACATCGCCATTTAGCACCCCGTTCCATCCGTTATCGGTAGCATCATAAGCGACGGCGCCTTCGGCCTCATCAAACTTGAGATACGCCTGCAAACAGACCGGTGCCGCTTCATTGCTGTCGGGGCTTTCACCGCTCGGCATATTCGCGCTGACCACATAATAATATATCTCATCCGGAGCAATGTTTGTGTCGCCGAAGCTTGTTGCGATGATGTCCGAAGCCAGTACTGTATAAGGCCCGCCGCTGCCGGTTGAACGCTTGATGTTGTAACTGAGCGCATCCGGTACGCCGGTCCAGGCCAGATTGATTTGGGCGTCAGTTACCCTCGTTGCGCTCAATCCTCTCGGCCGGTCGGACGGTGCGGCCCAGGTGTAGGTCGGAAGCCACTCAAAAAAGGCTTGAGCGCCCTCTCTCGGACTCAAGGTGCAATTCGCCGGAAGTGCATCATTAAGATGATGAAGAAGGTCTCCAAGAAAGCCGACAAGGTATGAAACGTTTCCCTGGTTGTCAATAGCATTCTTGATCGCATTGCCGAAACCCGCCGTAGTCCCGTTGACCAGGTTCCAGGGATCATCAGGATAGGGAGTCCAAAACATTTCCGTGATGATCATCGGCCACCGGTCCGCGGCAGGTTTGTATTGTCTGTCCCACAGGCTTTGCACCCTGGCCGGATCGTCGAACACACCGCCATACGCCGGATAAAAATGACACGCAACACCGATATTCGTGCCGGAGAAGGGATATTCAACCCATTGGTGAGGCGATCCCTGCCAATCCAGGGTCGGAACCCAGATCACGTTTTCCGCCCCCGTGCCTCGAATCGCATCGATGACGGGCTGAATCCAGTTCCGAAAGGCTAAATGGTATTTGCTCTGGTGATTGCCCCAGTCGCCGTTGCCCGGAGAGGATTCGATCTCGACCGGCTCGTTCATCAGTTCGAACATGATATTATCTGCATTCTTGACGCCGGGCGCAGCGGCCACAGTCTCCCAAAAGGTGATCAAACGTTGCCCTTCAACAACACCCGCGTTACGGGTGCCGTTATTGGGGGTGTTAATCGGCCCTGTCGCGGAAAGCACAAGGTAGAGGCCGCACGACTTGAGATGCTCGGCATAGGGAACGAGAAAGTTATTGATCCAGCCTTCAAACTGGACCGGATTGACCAGGCCTGATGCTTGCGTCCAGCCGCCGATCGAGTCGGTATTGACCCGCACAAAACTGCAATACCATCCGTGGTCCCTGCCATATTTAGGACTGGTGTCGCTCATCACCGTTGCTGCGGCTTTTAAGTAATTCAACATACCGGCCACGTTGTTCGGGTTCGTCCAATCGGACGGGTTGCTGTACCACCTTCCCCCGCCGTTAAACCAGGTCTCTGTCGGCTGCATCCACCCGTGCAGAAGCACGTTCTTGCCGGTGGGATCCTGGAGATAGCGACCATTGACTTGTAATTTCGGCGTCGGCATGCCCTGCCAGGCATGTGCGTGGTTCACAAAGACCACGGCCGCAATCAGAACGATGAAAACACGGATCGAACACCTTTGGTATTGCTTTTTCTGCATACGATACCCCCATTTGAATATGGCATTGTCACATCAAAAGATAGTTTCCGGACGCCTGAACTGACGCCCGGAAACCATTTTGAATTTATACTGCATCAACCTTAATCAGGATAGATGCGATAACTGTCCAGCCATGTTTCTGCAAAGATTGCAAAATCAGCCAGATTGAC
>JBNRMN010000053.1:0-50728 GCA_050309605.1 Anaerohalosphaeraceae bacterium | reverse complement strand
TTTTTTTCAGTCTTTCAGGCAACTCTTGTTTTAACCGAAACTTATGACGCCGTTTTTTTTACAATCGTCCGACCTGTTCAGAAAAAAATCCCCGACCCGCATGGATTGCTAAAGAAATGCTAAAAAGAAGGGATATTGGGTTGGCAGGAATTGGATAAAATGCCTTTCCGGTTAAGTGGGTATTCTTGATTGTTTATTTCAGCCATTATCGTCATGAGCTTGGGACAGTTCTTGATCATATATCCGCCTTACTAAAGCTGTTGCTGACCGGGCAGAACGGCATAGCCGAAGAGCAGACTGCCTTTGGAGGTCTTGCCAAGCAGTTTGGCGGCGATGTTGTCGTCCATGATGCCGTGTCCTTTGGCATCAAATTCAAGAATCATATCGGCGCCCTGTTTGACTGTCTTTTGCACTTTGGCCCCGCGGCCCCAGTTGACTTCTTGCCAGGCGCCGAGCCGCAGCGATTTAATATCCATGTCTGTATGCGGGTTGAAATCGGGTTCGGCTTTGACACGCAGACGGATGGTATGAGTCTCCGGACCGATAGGCTGCTCATTGAGGATGGTGATCAGGCGTTCGGTGACCAAGGGCACGGATTTGCTCTTTGAACTGTGATTGTCGCCGCCCCGGTCTTCATTCTTGATCACATCAATGGCCGCCAGCAGCAAATGGGTGGCCCGGCCGTGTTCATCCAGCAGGACTTTGGGCCGTTCGAGTTTGAACCAGTTCGTGCGCGTACCGTCTTCGTAAGCGGTGATACTGGTATCATAGGCAATCCCCGGTTCGTGAACCCAATGAATACCATCCAGAGAACGCATATAAACGGCCTGACAGGTGGGCCAATAATTAACGATAAGATGATACTGGCTGGGGCCTCGCCAGACAACGGGGTCTTCGAGGTGATTATAGCGGCCCTCGTAACCGGGCGGATAGGCGCGATCACAAACCTTTTTATAGGGGCCTTCCGGATCGCCGGTCTGGCTGAGATAGACGCCGCCGTGACGCGGGATCATGATCAGGCTGCCATCCTTGCGATAGGTAAAGGTGGGATTGTCAACCCTTTCTTCGCGCATGCCGTTATGGTCAAGAGTGATCTTCCTGTCAGAGAGTTTCCAGGGACCTTCAGGCTTGTCGGCGACATAAAAGGTGTCGCCGATACGAAAAATGGCATAAGTGCCGTCTTTGAGTTTGACCACTTCGGCATTATGAGCTTTGCCGATGGTGTACTGATAGGTGAACGGGCCGGTGGGTTTATCGCCCGTGGCGTAAACGACTTCGGATGCGGGCCAGGCGTTATGCCCGCGGGGGTCGTCTTCAGGCCAGCGGCAGGCATACATATGATAGCGATTATCGGCGCCCTTAAACCCGGAGATGCACCAGTAACTCCATTTGGGGTCTTCAATCCCGTTGTGTATATCGCGAGGGACGACTCCGTCGGCCCCCCAGATCCCTTCTTCTTCCAGACCCTCGTGGATAGGAATCGGCAGGATGCGGTCTTTGAATGCAGCCCCGAAAACCATGCCCGGCGGCAGATAAGCAGGGCCCGGCACCAACGCCGGCGGCTGCGGACGACTCGCCTGCTGTGCATTGGCATAAGGCAACGAGAAATGACCCAGTAACAGAACTATCGCAAACCACTTGTTCATTTTTTTTCTCCAGTCCCATTTGACTATTACCGTTATTTCAATTATACCTTGCCCCTTGCTGTTTTGTTAAATGAGAGCGACACACCCATTCTCATTTTGTCTCTGTTGACCCTGTACTGCAAAAAACGCGAAGGCAGATACGGGTTATTGTATGATACATAACATCTCCGTATCGAGATTCTTCTTTACGAATTAAAAGGATCACCGGCTTACATTCACCAATTTTATGTGCCATTCCCGTTCTCTTTCTCCGGCAGTGAAAACAGCAGCGTTCCAAACCCGCAGCAGTCCGCATTCGGCCCCGCTCCCTCCGGCCGTATGGCCTGAGCTGCCGCTTGCGTAAAGGGGCATGCCATATCACGTCGGTTGCGATAATGATGGTACACCATCTCGTAAACCGGCCACAGTCTGCCTCGTGCAGCGTCGGAAATGACTTGGTGATTATACTTGCCCGTGGTATCCCGGTATGGCACAAACGGCACGGTATGCCCCAGATTGTACTTTGCCGCATACTCAAATCCTTTGAGCAGCCGATTGTCCGCAGCCCCGTACAGATCAAGCCCCTGGTTGAACGCAATCTCGCACGCCTCCGCCAGATGCGCAATACCCAGTTGCGCATGTGCCTGGTCCCGCCCGCTCTCCTGGGACTGCCCCTCGTCATTGATAATATAGCCGGTCAGCGATCCGTTGTCCGTGCCGTGATAATACCAGTCTATTGCGCGATCAAAGAGTGTCCTGTCATTGCAGAATACCCCGATGGCCATCATTGTCTTCACGCAGCCTGTACTCCAATTGCCGTTGGCGAACGGAGCAAAATCCCGGATGACCGGATAAAACACGGTCAGCATCATGGTCTCAAATTGCGCCGTATCCTTCGGTCCCCATCCCGCCTCACTGTATCTTAACAGTTCTGCGGCATAAAGCAGTTTCGCACCGTTGAGCGAGGCCATCAGTATCTTATCAGTCCCGACAATCTCTTTCAGTGTCGCCGCATAACCGTTCAGGATCTCCATAGCTTTTGCCGCATGCCGCTTGTCATTGGTAATAACCCACATCAACGCATTGTAGTGTGCCGCGTTGCAGTCGGAATCGAACTGCCGTTTGTACACGTTATCCCCTGGATTGCGACCCCTGCCCACGGTTGCGTAAGGACCGTTAACCGGGTAGCTGTGCATCGCCTGTTTATTTTGACGCAGCGTTTCATATCCGCCCGCCCATGGTTGTTCGCCGGCCGCGACCTTTGCTTTGATTAAGTCAATTTGGCGCTGGCTGAGCAGCAGCCCCGGATGCACGAACCTGGCCTGCGCCGAATCTCGGTCGTATGCGGTAAAAGTCAGTTGGCCAATCGTTTCAAGCGTAATCGGTAACTGTTTGATATCTGTCACCAATTGACCGCCCGCAACGATGTCTTTCAAGATAAGATTCTTCACATCTCTGAAAACGAACGGCAGTGTCGGATCCTCAAACCAGCAGTTGTCAATGACCACTGTATCTATGCGGAAGTTGTTTGTGTTTGTCGGAACCACGACATTGTTCCCTCCGGCGCCGGCAAAGGAACAATTCCGGAAGATCAACGTTTCGTATCCCGGTGGGCTTCCGTGGGAGCCGCCATGGAGCTTAATGGCATCCATACAGCGGCGCATCACAGAGTTAAAATTGTTAAATGTGTAGCTCTTGAGTTTATAGCTGGTAAAGCTTCCGGGTTCTCCCTTCCAGCGGATGTTGGCGCCCAAGCGCACATTGTTGGCCAATCCGCTCCAGGCCAGCACATCGTTTACGGTAATATGTTCGGAGTCATCCGTGTCCCATTTCAGTCTGTTTTTGTTGTACACCGCCGCGGCGGCGCAGACTTCATTCTTTATGGTCTCCATGCGGGCCTTTTCATCGCCCGTCGCCCGGTCCAGCTCATCCAGAAATCGACGCGGAAATTCATCGCTGGGGTTGTAATGGCCCGTGGCAAAGGTGTCGTCATTGCCCAGGGTAAAGGCGCCGTTGACCGTCACATTCCGGCCACTGGTCAGATTCAGCCCATCCACCCAGGCATGGTCGAAAGGCGAAAGCCCCTTGATGTTATTGAAGGTAACGTGCTTAACGGTATGGCACTCCCAGTTCCACTGTTTGGTATCGCGAACATAGGTGTCGTTGAATGTGATGTCCTCTGAGTGTACCACCATCGCCCCGCCCTGGTGCGGCGTATCGCGGGCATCCTTGCGATCCAGCCTGAGGGTGTAACAGGCGTTGCCGTCAATAATGCCGCGGCCGGAAATGGTGATATTCGAAGAATACCAGATCCCGATCGCCGGTTCCATCGCCTCCTTGCATTCCTGAAGCCGATTGACCAGCAGCGCCGCTTCGTCCAGGTAGATGTTCAGTTTGCCGTCGGCCCCGTTGCCGTCCCAGTTTCTGATCGACAAACCCGACCAGATATAAGTCCCCGCCGGAAAGTAGATGGTGTCCAGTTCAGGGTTTTTTCTCACGTGCTCCAGCGCTGCCTGGAACGCCTCGGACACATCGTGTTTGACCCTGACACGCTTATTGGGAAATCGAACATTTCTCTCCTTCTGGTCAACATACTTGCCTGCTTCATAATGCCATGTAAATTGCTCGTGGGTATTTCTGCTGGTATCGGTCACCGATCCCGCGGGGCGACATATTTGGCCGATCTGGTCGGTAATCGGGTTTTCCTTTAAATATTGCGCGGCAAACTCCCTGAAGTTCAGTACATTGTGAGCATTCACATCCGGTTTGTCTGTTTCCGGCGGGTCGTTGATGACGGCCAGCATGGGAGTGCCCGCCATTCGCCTGTCCGTCAGTGTGCCATTGATATTGATGATGCAATACCGCAATTTGTCGGACATGCTGAAGGTCAAGGTCTTTCTGTTGCTGCTGATGCGCACTGCTTCCTGCGGATAGTAACGTTCCGGGTAAATTTCAACCGTTTCGATGATTGTATTGTCCTTCAATTGGATTTCAAACGTCGGCGTCTGGTCTTCCGAAGCGAACCTCGCAATGTCAAAATTATAGTGCCCGCTGCCGATCGGGCCTTTCTGATACTTATAAACAGAAACTGGAGTGTCATTGACAACCAGTGCATATTTAATGGATTCCCGATACTGCTTGTTTTCTGAAAGATCATCGCTGGCCAGTATCGCAGATTCATCAACCTCTGTGGCCGGATCATCGCCCGATTTACCATAGTTGTGCACGGCAGGTCTCTGGCCTTCAGCGGCAAAAAGATCCGCTGCAAATACAGCCAGAACGGCAAGGATACCGATTCGCAGTTCAAACGCCTTGAACCCAGAACTTCTGTTAATTTGATTTGCATACTTAATCATAGGTCTCTAATTAAAAGCCTTTTTAACAATCGTATATTATGTTCTTTACAAATCACTTACTCATTCGATATGCCCGGAACTGCGAAGAGGTCAGTAAACCCGGAATTGCCAGATTCCGGATTCGCCTTCCAAAATGGTCAGTTTCAAATACCGGGCTCGGGCCGGCTTTTCGTCCCGGTGCGGGGAGCGAAGGATGACTTCGTCGTGCCCGCCATAGGGTTTCCAAGTTTGGCCGTCGAGCGACCACTCAAGGCGATAAGCATGGCCGGCGGCGGGCTTCACGAAATACACCTCGGTGCGGCGGATAGCGTGCGGCTCGCCAAGGTCCACTTGAAACCAAGCCGCAGCATCCCCGGGAGCGGCGAGCCAGCGGGTACCGTTGTATCCGTCAACCGCATTCGCAGGCACGTAGGTTTCCACGCGATCAAGGCTGGCGTCCTTTCTCGGGCGAACGCGATAATTCCGGCGGGTCGAGGACGCCGTGACCTTGCAGTTCAATGCCAGGTTCGGCGACGAATCCACAACCGGCCGCAACGCCCCTACGCCGGTCTTGGTCAATGTGATGGGCACAATGGTACCGTCGGGGTTAAAATTCATCTTATCGGCGTAAATTTGACGGTTCGTGCCGCCGCGACCGTATTCGAGATAGACGAAATACCACTGATCGCTGTCTTGAGGGCTGAAGAAACAGCCGTGTCCCGGCCCGAAGACTCTGCTCTCATGGTCGGTCGTCGCGATGATGTCCTGTTCGGGCGCTTCCCACGGCCCCAGCGGCGAGGTGCGACTCATCATATAGGCGTATTGGTAAGCCTCATCGCCGCCCAGGGTGTAGAAATAGTAGTAGATACCGTTGCGCTTCGCGAGAAACGGCCCTTCGGAATATCCGTCGCGTTTTGTCGGGAGGTTAATGACGGATCCATCAGGCGACAGCAGATCCGGCTTGAGTTTCACCATGCGACGGCGGGACCAAACCATGTAGGCCTGTCCGTCGTCGTCTATGAAAACTTCCGCGTCAATGGAGCTTTTTTGCTCAATCGGATACGGCTGGAGCGTTGCCCTGGTGACGTGTGTGCCGTCAGGTGCAAGGAATGGTCCCGTCGGCGAATCGGCCACAACGGCGGTAATCTTGCCGTCCAGTGTGGCAAAAGAAAAGTACCGGCCGTTGTGGGGGACAATACTGCTGGGAGCCCAGTACTTCAAATCGAAATCCGAAGGAAAACTGGAGCCTTCGAAACTCCAGTTAAGAAAGTCCTTTGACGTCCAAACCACTGGCGTTCCGGAGGTAGTCAACCCCTGCCCCCAGCCATCCGTGGTAGCATAGCAGTAGAACGTACCATCAATATCCACAATGCTTGGATCGGCAACCAGATCCGGGATCAGGGCATGTCCGAAGTTCAACCTGTCATTGTCAGCGGGCAATGCGTCCGAATCCCCGGCAAAACCGATATCCGTCACATCAAAAATTCGCTGGTCATCCAAAAAGCATTGAATACGGCGACCCTCCACGCGAATCCGTATATCATACCAGCGTCCGGTTTCAATGCGACCCGAAACCGCAGGCCCGATTGGCTGGCGATACCCGTATTCGGTTTTTTCAAGACGGTGAGCGGTGTTGTTCCATCCGCCAAGATTCAGCCAATAATAATTCTCCGGATTCTGAACACCGAAACCGATGAAAAAACCTTCAGAACCGCCGGTTTTCCTGGCGCGAACAGAGATGGTGTAATCCGCCGCCTGGCTCTGGAAAGCGTAGGTCATTAATGCCGGTGTCGCATGTGAAATCTGCCGACAAAGTCCGCCTGAAACCTGCCACTGTCCCTGGCTGCGCTGCCAGCCGGGCTGTTCAGTATCAAACGGGTCATCCAGAACCACCTCGCTTCCGCAGACAACGTTGATCGAGTCAAACTCCACCTGCGTATTCCACGAGCCGAGCATGGCCCCGTTGACAGCATCAACGCGCGCCACGGCGGCATCTGACGTCGAACGATAATCGTAATGCAGGAAATCGATATCCACGTATCCGGCATCTTCTCTGATGTTGAAACAGTAAAGCCCGATGCGATCCCCCCGGTAATGGCCCCATGAGAGTTGATAAACGCTGCCGAAGGGCACGAACGTGTCACCGTCGAGACTGTAGGCGTATTGGCTTTTTCCATCCAGCCCCCATGACGACCGTATCCAGAGCAGGTTTTGCTCGACCACAGGCCCTTTGGTCAGATTCCCGTTTTCGCGAAACTCAATCCGGCGAACAGACCCTTCCTGTGCTACGCCCAAAGCCGAGTGGTCTTTTGCAAAGTGACAAAGCCCCGCCTTCTGGCCGTCCGCCATCCCCGACAGATCAAATTTTGCAATAACCACATTCTTACGTGTTCGGAAGGAACGCTGGGTGAGCGTATTGCCGGCCGTCATGAGATCATCGGGCCGCCGCGGTTTAAATGCTCGAAGACGCAGATAGCCCGGACGCTCGGTCAGCGACCACTTGTCGGCGCGCGGGTGGTGATTCCATTCCCATTGCGGGCCGAGCACGGACGCGCTGAAATCGTCGCTGCTCTGCGGCGTCACCACCGGATGCCCCTGGATCGGTTTCTTGCCGCCAAACACCATCGTTCCCGGTTCTCCGTTCTCCGTCGCCCCCAAAATCGGCCAGTCGTCAATCCACGTCACCGGCAGCAGGCTCATACAGCGGCCTTCCCAGTCACCGGTGCCGTGGTGGGTAACAAAATACCATTCACCCGACGGGGTATCCACGATACCGCCCTGATTGGGTTCGTTCCACTCCCGGTTGCGGTCGGTCAGCTGCCGTCGCTGTGTGTATGGCCCCATGATGGAACGGGATCGCTGCATCATCACCACCCGCGCCCCCTGCGACACCTCGCTGAAGAAGTGGTAGTACCAGCCGTTGATCTTGTAGAGTTTGTTGGCTTCGCGACCGGCCCCCTGGTTAATCAGCGTACGCGAATCTTCAATAAGAGACCGGCCGTCGGGTGTCATCTGCCAAATATAGGTCTTGTACCCGTCGGCAAAATGCGTCCCGATAAAGTAGGCCTGACCGTCATCATCCCAAAAGATACAGCAATCATCCCACCCTCGTTCCAGCATCAGCGGACCCAGAGGCTCCCACGGGCCGGCAGGATCTTCTGCGCTGGTAATAAAGAATCCCTCGTCCGGCGCTCCGAACACAACCCAGAACCGGCCATGGGCGTAACGAATAGCGCCGGCCCATACGCCCCGGCCATAGCGATTCATCCGATCCCAATTCATCTCAGGCCCAATCCGGGTTACATCGGCCACCGCGTGACCAATAAGGGTCCAGTTGACCAGGTCTTTGGAATGCAGGAGGATCATTCCGGGAGAGAACTGCATCGTGGAGGAGATCGCATAGTAGTCCTCCCCGACACGGATACAGTCCAGGTCGCTGTAGTCCGACGGCAGGATCGGATTACGGTACGTCCCGTCCCCCATATCGCCCCAGGCCTGCCAGTCGCCCCAGCGGGCGGGAAGGGGCGCCGGGGAACTTGAGGCCGAGGCGGAGTCAGCCGCCATGGCCGCCGATGGTTGCGGCGTACCTGCTTCGGCAGACAATGCGGTACCGAACACGTGCACTCCGGACGACCAGAGCATACCCCAAAAAAACAAACCAAGCCTTGCTTTTTTCATAAAAATACCCCAATCAATCACTGTTGGCATTATAGATTATTATCCACTGACTTGCCAGGATATTAAAATCATCGTAACCGTTCACAGTTTTTGACAGATTAACGACGGGCATTGTTTATTGCTCCAGTGAGCGTGGCCGGCTTTTGGGCCAATGGGTGATCCGCGCCCCGGCGTATCTCAAGTCTGAACGGAGTGGCGAGCGGGCGAAATCCTTTTCAGGCTTGACTTTTGAACCGACCTGCGGATATACTGCTGTTTTTGGTAATCTTTGTTGATATTTACACAGCAGGTAACGGTTTATGGCAAAAATAGAGCTTCCTGACGGACGGGTGGCCTCTGCAAGATTGGCAATAATCAATCGGCAATAATCCATTGTCAATTGAGAACGGGTGGCACCTTCAAGCGAAGCTTGTGGGTGCGGGGGGGATTCGATTGACGATTTTCGATTGATGACGGACGATTGAAGGATTCAGAATTAAGAATGAGAACAATTTAAGGGGACAGACACCTTTTTGATGAGAAAGTCAAAGCGACAAAAGGAATAAACGAAATTAAGGCAAAGAGTTGATGGCCAAAGGTCCCTTTTATTTCTATTGGATGTAAAAACTGTCCTTGTTTAAAGTTTTCGGGAGAAATAGTATGGATACAGCAAAACTGGTTGTCTTAACAGCCGTGTTATTAGGGCTGATTTGCAATGGGTGTGAAACCCTGCAAAATCTGGGTTTAAGCAGGCCAAGTGCACAGGTTAAGAATATTCAATTTGGAGATGTCAGTTTGCATTCTGCACAGCTTCTGTTTGATGTTGAAATCCATAACCCGTATGCCGTGTCATTACCTCTTACCAATTTGAGTTATCATCTCTCAAGCGGGGCGGATACATTTCTTAAGGGGGATGCCAACGTGCAGCGTTCTATCGCAGCAAACAGCAAAGAAACGGTTTCCTTGCCTGTCAACGTCAACTACCTTGAGTTGTTCAAGTCCTTGAAGAATGTCAAACCCGGAACATCAATCCCTTATAAAGCAGGTGTTGGGCTTTCAGTTGATGCACCGGTCGGAGGTACTCTTACTTTACCTTTGAAAAAAGAGGGCAATCTGTTGTTACCAGAGATCACTGGAACAGATATTATGAATATTTGGAATATCATCAAGCCCAGTAACTAATCCCATACATTTTTTACAGGCCAGGGGGAGCAGTACAATCAAGTCAAAAGGTAAAAGGAAAAGGGTAAAAGTGCGACGGGCAGCCACAGCAAGATTGGCAATAATCAATCGGCAATCAACACGATTCAATTGAAACCGGGTGGCATCTTCAAGCGGAGCTTGTGGGTGCGCGAGCAATAGGTGATGATTTCCAATTTCCTATTTTTCGATTTCCTGTTGTGGGTGGAAATTTTCCGATTTTACGGGCCAAGGGGAGGAATGCAGAATTAAGAATGCAGAATTAAGAATGCAGGATTTAGAATGGAGAATTTAGAATGGAGAATGGGTAATTTAGGCAGAAACAGGCCAAGCCTGAACGGCAGGGCGAGTGTGCGAAATCCTTTTCAGGCTTGACTTTTGAACCGACCTGCGGATATACTGCCGTTTTTGGTAATCTTTGTTGATATTTACACAGCAGGTAACGGTTTATGGCAAAAATAGAGCTTCCTGACGGAAGTATCCTTGAGGGCGCCGACGGGGCGAGTGTGCTGGATTTTGTACAGCAAATTGGGTCGGGACTGGCCAGGGCGGCGGTGGCGGCCGAATTGGACGGTCGGCTTGTGGACTTGTCGGCTCCTGTATATAATCACGCCAAACTGGTCGTCATCACGGCCAAAGACGACAAAGGGCTTGACATCCTTCGCCATAGCTGCGCCCACATCATGGCCGAGGCGATCTGTTCGCTCTGGCCGCAGGCGTTGCTGGTCTATGGCCCGACGGTCGAGGACGGCTTTTATTACGACATCGACCTGGAGTCCCCGATTCGCCCGGAGGATTTCGAACGGATTGAGGCGAAAATGCGCGAGATTATCGCCGCCGACGAGCCGTTCGTTCGTGTGGAGATGGCTCGCGACCAGGCCGCGGCCAAAATGGCCCACGACCCCTACAAGCTGGACAACATCCAACGCGCCGACAGCGAGACGATCAGCTTTTACCGCCACGGGCAAAACGGTTTTGAAGACCTGTGCCGCGGCCCGCACATCCCCCGCACCGGCAGCATCGACCCCAAGGCGTTTAAGATTATGAGCGTAGCCGGGGCGTACTGGCACGGCGACGCCTCACAAAAAATGCTCCAGCGCGTCTATGGCACCTGCTGGCGGAACAAAAAGGAACTGGCCGAGTACCTGCACCGCCTCGAAGAAGCCAAAAAACGCGACCACCGCCTCATCGGCAAGCAGATGGATTTGTTCAGCTTCCACGAGGAAGGGCCGGGCTTTGCGTTCCTGCACCCCAAAGGAATGATTGTCTGGAACGCGATCATCGACTTTTGGCGGCAGGTTCACGCCAAATACGGCTATGTTGAGATCAAGACCCCGATTATCCTTAACGAGTCGCTCTGGCACCGCAGCGGCCATTGGGACAATTACAAAGAAAATATGTATTTTACCACGGTGGACGAGACCACCTATGCCGTCAAGCCGATGAACTGTCCCGGCGGGCTGCTGGTCTATAATTCCACCAAGCACTCCTATCGCGAGTTTCCGATGCGGATCGCCGAGCTGGGGCTGGTCCATCGCTACGAGGCCAGCGGCCAGATGCACGGCCTGGTGCGGGTGCGGCAGTTCACCCAGGACGATGCCCATATCTTTTGTATGCCCGAACAGATTGAGCCGGAGATCATCGGCGTGATCAATCTGATCGAAGAAATGTACGCGGCCTTCGGCTTTACGGACTACCGCATCGAACTTTCGACCAAACCGGAAAAACACATCGGGTCCGACGACGTTTGGGACATTGCCACCGCCGCGCTGAAAGGGGCGCTGGATCACAAGGCCCTTGATTACCAGATCAACGAGGGCGACGGGGCGTTCTACGGGCCGAAGATTGATTTTCATATTAAAGACTGTCTGGGGCGGTCGTGGCAGTTGGGCACGATTCAGCTTGACTTTTCGATGCCTGAGCGGTTTGAATTGACCTATACCGCACCGGATAATACCGAAAAGACGCCGGTGATGATTCACCGGGCCATTCTCGGCTCGCTGGAGCGGTTTATGGGCATATTGATTGAGCATTACGCGGGCAATTTCCCGCTGTGGCTGGCGCCGGAACAGGTGCGTATCCTGACCATCAGTGAAAAAACCGATGCTTACGCCCGGTCGCTGTTGTCCCGATGCCGGGCCGCCGGCCTGAGGGGCTTGGCGGATATGAGCGGCGACAAAATCGGCGCCAAGATCGCCCGCGCCCACGCCGACCGCGTGCCGTATATGCTGGTGGTCGGACCAAAAGAGGCTCAAAATGATGTAGTGAATGTCCGTTTCAGGCAATCTCAACAGACCGTCGAGGTCTCTTCAGAGCGATTTTTATCAATCGCCGCGGCAAAGATTGCCGATAAAACAGAGGATTTGACATGGGATAAGTAAGGACGCCGCCTAAGCGTAAAGGCCGTCATTGGAAACTTAATTTTTTGAAAGGTACACAGCTATCAGCAAGGACAATTTGAGAATCAATGAGCGTATTCGTATCAGCCCCGTTCGGCTGATCGACGACAACAATCAGCAACTCGGCATCGTCCCCGTTACCGAGGCGCTGGAACGCGCTCGTGAAGCGGGTTTGGATCTGGTGGAGGTCGCTCCGACATCCTCGCCGCCGGTGTGCCGGATTATGGATTACGGCAAGTATCTTTACCAGCAAAAACGCAAAATCAAACAAAATCTCAAAAAACAGCACACCGTCGTCCTCAAGGAAATTCGCCTGCGTCCGAAGACCGACGAACATGATCGCGACATCAAGATGCATCAGGCCGAAAAATTCCTCGAAAAGGGACACAAAGTCCAGTTTACGATGCTGTTTCGCGGCCGGGAGATGATGTACCAGCAGCAGGCTCAGGACACCATGGACTATATCGTCCAGAGCCTGCAGGACAAAGCCAAGCCCGAGCGGCCGCCGGTGTTGCTCGGTCGGCGGATGACGATGGTGCTGGTCCCCGTCAAACAGGTCTAAAATCGTTCAAATGACGATGAAAAATGCGATAAAACGCTAAAAATCGCAAATATCCCCTTGACAGCAACGGCAAGCTGACCTAACATATCGGGTCTTGTTTGTGAGCGGACTTTTGCGCTGAATTCTTAATTTCTTTAACAGGAAGAACTTATATGCCGAAACAAAAAACCCATAAAGGGCTTTCCAAGCGGGTAAAAATCACCGCTACCGGCAAGGTCAAGCGAAATCGCTGCAACGCCGGTCACCTGATGAGCGGCAAGACGGCCAAGCGCCGTCGTCGTCTGCGTCAGGCTACGGTGGTTGCCGGCGCCAAAGCGCAGGCCTTCCGCACGGCGCTCGGTCAGTAAACGAGAATCCTACAGGATCGGTTTCGCTTCTCGGCTCCATCAGCTGCCGCAGCGGACCGCCAGTTACACAAAGAAAGGAAATGCTGGTATGCCAAGAGTACGAAAAGGTGCTGCGACGCGCAAAGCGCGCAAACGCATCATGAAAGATGTTCGCGGGTATCGCGGGGCGACAAGCCGCAATTATCGTCTGGCCAAAGAGGCGCGGATCAATGCTCTTGTCAACGCGCGTATCGGCCGCAGGCAGAAAAAGCGTCAATATCGCGGGATGTGGATCATCCGTCTTAACGCCGCCTGCCGACAGCGGGGGATTCGCTACAGCCAGTTCATCAATGGCCTGAAAAGGGCCGGCATCGCCCTGAATCGAAAGATGCTCAGCGAAATCGCGATTTTTGATGCGCAGGGGTTTGATGTCCTTGTCGAAAAGGCCAAAGCCGCACTGTAACCGCTCTGTGTTTGCCCAACGGGAATTGTCGTGAAACTCGTGGAATTTTCACAAATAGGCGATCAGGCACTGAATGAACTCAAAGCGGTGCAGGACGCCGATGCGCTGGAGGCCTGGCGTGTCAAGTATCTGGGGCGCAAAGGACAGGTGACGCAGATGCTCAGTCAAATCGGCACGCTTGCGCCGGAGGATCGTCGAGAAGGCGGCCAACTGGCCAATCGCGTCAAGCAGGAAGTGACCGCTGCGTTTGAGTCGCTCAAAGAACAATTTCAGGCCGCCCGGACCCAGACCGGCCCGCTGGAGGATGTGACACTGCCCGGTATTCCCGTTCGTCTGGGCAAGCGCCATATCATTATGCAAACCATCTCGGAATTGCTGGAGATCTTTGGGCGGATGGGGTTTGCTGTTGCCTATGGGCCGGAGGTCGAAGATGAATGGCACAACTTTGTCGCCCTGAACATTCCGCCGGAGCACCCGGCGCGTGATCCGATGGACAATTTTTACATCAGCGATTCGATGCTCCTGCGAAGCCAGACCTCCACGATTCAGATTCGCGTAATGGAGCATCAAAAACCCCCGATTCGTGTTGTTGCGCCGGGCCGGGTGTATCGTCCGGACACGGTGGACGCGACGCATATGTTTATGTTCCATCAGCTGGAGGCTCTGGTGGTCGATGAGGGCATCACGATGGTGGACCTCAAAAGCAGCATCAACCAGTTTATCCACACCTTTTTCGGAGCCGATACCCAGTGGCGGTTTCGACCGAGTTTTTTCCCCTTTACCGAGCCGAGCTGCGAGGTCGATATCCTGTGGGTCGATAAATCCGGCCGTGAAAGCTGGATGGAAATCGGCGGCTGCGGGATGGTGGACCCCAATGTCTTTGACAGCGTCGGCATCGACAGCGAAACCTATACCGGCTGGGCGTTCGGCTTCGGTATCGAGCGGCTGGCAATGAAGAAATACGGCATCACTGATATTCGGCTGTTGTTTGAAAACGATCGGCGTTTTCTTGAACAGTTCTGAGATGGCTGTTTTGTGGTTGCACTATATCGCCTTCCGGAGGTCTTGTTCTCACTTATCGGCAGGTTCCCTTTGTGCCCGTTTTACGGCTTTATGGGTTGACATTCGGTCGGTGCGGGTTTACGATACGTTTGCTTGTTTTGCTATAGGATTAAGCGGGTATTCTTTCGGAGCGTACTATGGATCCAACGATTTTCAAGGCGTATGATATTCGGGGCCTTTACGGCGAGCAGGTGGACGAAGAGGCCGCCTGGAAGATCGGGCACGCTGCTGCGCAGTTTCTCAGATCACTGCTTCGCGGGTACGATCGGGGGATGGCCAACGCCCAGAGCCTGTGCGTCGGGCACGATATGCGAAAGCACAGCCCGGCATTGACCCAGGCGCTGATCCACGGGATGAACGCCGCCGGCGCCAATGTCATTGATATCGGGATGATTGATACGCCGCAGATGTATTTTGCGATCAATCATCTGGGGACCTGCGGCGGTGTTCAGGTGACCGCCAGCCATAATCCCGCTCAGTACAACGGATTTAAGATCTCCGGCCAGCAGGCCAAGCCCATCGGCGCCGACACCGGCCTCAAAGACATCAAGCACATTGCCCTGGCCCTGCTGCACACCAAGGGGCGCCTGGACGGGTCGGTGGAACACTGCGATTTATCAAAAGAATATAAAAAACACGTTTTGAAGTTTCTGGAGCCGATGCGAAAACCGCTCAAGTTTGTGGTCGATGCGAGCAATGGCATGGCGGGAAAAATCGTGCCGATGATTTTCGGCGACCTGAAAAACGTCGAGCTGATCGGCCTGAACCTGACACACGACGGCACGTTCAAACACGACCCCAATCCGCTGGTTGAGGCCAATCTTCGTGAACTGAAAGAAACCGTCCGCACCCAACAGGCCGACATGGGCTTTTGTTTTGACGGCGATGCCGATCGGCTGATGATGGTCGATGAACAGGGCCGGACAGTGCCCTGTGATCTGATGTGTGCATTGATGGTTCCCTACTTCCTCAAAAAATATCCCGGCTCGGCGGTGGTGTATGATTTGCGCAGCAGCCATGTCCTGCCGGAAGAAATCCTCAGACACGGCGGCACGCCGCGACGCGAACGGGTCGGCCACGCCTATATGAAAAAGACGCTGCGGGATTGCCACGGCGTCTTTGGCGGCGAACTGAGCGGGCACTTTTATTACCGCGATAATTTTTACGCCGATTCCGGAATGATTACGCTGGTGCATATGCTCAATATCCTCAGCGCCTCGGACCAGCCCGTCAGCGCGTTGGTCGCGCCGCTCAAACGCTACAGCAACAGCGGCGAAATCAATTTCCGAGTGGAAGACAAGGACGTTGCGATGAAGGAGCTGGCGCGCCGCTACAGTCAGGGTCAGGTGGACGATCTGGACGGCGTCACCGTGCAATTCAAAGACTGGTGGTTTAATGTGCGCCCCAGTAACACCGAGCCGCTGCTGCGTCTGAACGTCGAGGCCAAAACGCCGGATTTACTCACGGAAAAGCTCGATGAACTGAAAGGTTATCTGGGCGAGCCGGTGGACCATTAAACCGGCGGCGTCGTATGCTCACTTCGAAGGTCGGCGATTTATGTCGGAAGGCACAGGAATAGATTCAGATGAGGTTATTGCGCCGGCATAAATACATCCTGATTGCCCTGGCCGTCTATTGGCCGCTGGTGTTTGTGTTGACGCATATCCCCGTGCCTGAGATTGCACGAAAAAGCGGTATGAGCGACAAAACGATGCACCTGATGGCGTATTTTGTCCTGACGTTTTTGGTGTGGTGTGCGGTCAATCCCTATCATCGTGTTCGCTGGAATCAACCGAAGACCTGGTGGGTGATTGGAGTCATGGTCGTGTACGGAGCGCTGGATGAGTATCTTCAGGGCTTTGTCGGGCGAACGCCGATGGTCAGTGATTTTCTGGCCAATCTGGTTGGTATCACGCTGGCGATGGTCGTGTTGAGTGTGTTCCATTTTTGGCCGGCCCTATTATCAGCCTCGCTGATGTCTGTATTTGTCATTTCCAATCTTTCGGATTTGACCTTATTGTATCCGCAATATCACCTGAACACGGTTTTTCATTTCACGGCTTATGCCGGCCTGAGTTTGATATGGATACAGCACATTGAGCGCTATCTGCACCTTCGTCCCCATCGCGCGGCCTGGCTGCTGGTTGCCGTGTCACTGCCCCTGGCGATGCTGGCGGGAGTATGGGCATCGGCGCCGCTGTTTGACAAGACAGCGTGGTGGGCGGATGCGGCCACGGCTGTTGTCGGGATCATCGCGGCGGTACTGACCAGTCGGCTGACCTTTTTGATTACCCAAAAAAAGCAATAGTTCCTCAGCCTTTTTCTCCTGTAAGTCGGGATTACACAGTGCTCCTATCTCGTGGAAATAGGGCAATGAATTCAAATTTTGACTTTAATTTCGACAATTCCGGCGAAAATTTTCGTCCGACGGCCATAACCATAACAAAACGAATGCGACAGAGTATATAAATAGGTGACAAAACGCATTCACATTGTCCGCAAGTGGGGTTGTTTTGGCCAGGAGATGTGCGATGGGATGGACGAAGGTCTCAACGGTGTACTTATTGACGGCTCTGGGGGTGGTTTGGGCGGCTGAGCCGCCCGCGGATGATCGCTATGCGGCGGGAGTGTGGCATTGTGAGCGTATCGCCGACAATCGCACGATGGATGATACCGGTACCGGCCGAGCGGCGCGCGAGCTTCGGCTCGATTACGGCAATCCGATTGTCGCTGATGGGGTTACCGCCGACCGTGCAACCGTGCAGACCCAGTCGGGCAAGACATCTTACTGGCGGGTCAATACACAGAATGCGTCGGGCACATCGGAAGGCGATGTGTGGCGGTTTTCGACCGAGACCGGACGCGCTTATGCCCCGTCGCCGTCGCACAACGCCGCCGATGTGAACTATCCGGTCGATACGTTGACGCTGAGCTGGACGGGAACGGATGGGGTCGATAGTTATCAGGTGTATTTCGGCACGACCGAGACGCCGTCTTTGCTGGGCGGCACGACGGCCAATCAGATGACAACGCCGCCGTTGCAGCCCTATACCCGCTACTACTGGCGGGTGGACAGCGTGACTGCCGACGGCACGATTACCGGCGACCTGTGGACGTTTCGCACGCGGGTACTGGCGTTTCCCGGAGCTGAGGGATTCGGCCGCTGGGCCGGAGGCGGGCGCGGCGGGTCGGTCTATCGGGTTACCAACCTGAACGATTCCGGGCCGGGGTCGTTTCGCGATGCAGTCAGTCAGCCTAATCGCTATGTCCTCTTCGATGTCGGCGGTGTGATTCGGATTCAGAGTCGGGTTATTCTGTCGCGCAATCTGACCATCGCCGGCCAGACCGCACCCGGCGACGGCGTGGTGATTTACGGCAACGGTGTGTCTTATTCCAACGCCAACGACAGCATCACGCGGTTTATGCGCTACCGAATGGGACGGGTCGGCGACAGCGGTGCAGACGGCATCGCCGTAGCCCACGGCACGAATATGATCTGGGATCATTGTTCGGTCTCGTGGGGACGCGACGAGAATTTTTCCATTGCCTCTTCGGGGCCGGGCGCCAACGAAGGCCACTTCACCATTCAGAACTGTTTGATTGCGCTGGGACTGCATTCGCACTCGTGCGGCAGCCTGATCGAATGGAACAATACCAGCATCTTTCGCAGCGTCTATATCGACAACCATACCCGCAATCCCAAGGTCAAGGGCGTCAACGATTTTGTTAATAACGTCGTCTATAACTGGCGTGTGGCCGGCTATATCCTCGGCGATACCGCCGGTGATTCGTATGCCAATATCGTGAACAATTATTTTGTCAACGGGCCAAACACCGGGTCGTCGCCGTTTTCGCGGGCCAATACCAACTTCCGTTTGTACGCGGCGAACAATTATCAGGACGCCGATCGCGACGGTGTGCTCAACGGCGGCGTGATTGCCAAGTCCGCCTATGGACCGGTTAGCTGGATGGACGAGCCGTTTGATTATCCCGGCGTCCAAACGCTGCTGGATGCAACGACGGCCTATAAGGTGGCCGCTTCGCGGGCCGGGGCGTATCTGCCCGCCCGCGACCGAACCGATCAGCGGCTGATGACCGAACTGCGTTCGGTGGGTGTTTTGGGGCAGATCATCGCCGATGAGAACGACGCGCCGTTTAACGGCGTCGGACCGGTGACCGGCGCAGCGCCCCCGACGGATACCGACGACGACGGCATGCCCGACTATTGGGAACGGGCCATGGGGCAGAATCCGCTTGTGCCCGATCACAACGGCGATCTCGCCGGCAACGGTTACACCAATCTGGAAGTTTATCTTAACTGGCTGGCCGGGCCGCACACGCGCGTCGGCAGCGGGGCGTCGGTTACGGTTGACCTGCGGCGATACACCGAAGGATTCGGCGATGGACAGACGTTCAGTGTATCTTCCGCTGAACGCGGCTCGGTCGTGCTGCTGGAAGACGGCCATACCGCGCAGTTTACCGCCGATGCCGGTTTTGCGGGGATGGGGTCATTTCGCTTTACCGTCCAGGACGGCCAAAGCACCTTTTCCGATACCGTCGCGGTGCTGATTATGGATAACGATGCGCTGGCGGTTACGCCCAATCCGACGACCTGGCAGCAGGTCCCGCAACGCGTCGGGCCGATTGAGTCATGTCGGCAGTAAGGGGAGCCAAAACGGCTTGTCGGGGGTATTTTGGGGGGCTGGGATGCAAAATAATGCTGAAACACCGCCGGTGAAAAACCGATAATAGTGTGTGATAAATCAGGATGCAGATTGTGGGGTTTATGATGAAGACGTTTTTAGCGTGGATGAGTTGGATTGTGGTTTTGGCTCTGATGGCCGATGCGTCGGCGGCGACACTGGTCCATCGGTGGAGTTTTAACGGGGATCTGCTGGATTCGGTCGGCGGCAGTGAGGCCCAGATCGTATCGGTCGGTACCAATCAGGCCTATTTGACTGCGACGGAAGTGGTCTTGACCGGCGGGGCACGCAATCAGTCGGATTATGTGGTGCTGGGCAGCAATTTGCTGCAAGGGTATTCTGCGGTAACGCTGCAATTCTGGGCCACACAGCACAGCGTGCAGAACTGGAGCCGCATCTTCGATTTCGGCTCCGGCAACGGCGAATTCTTGATGATGAGCTGGAGCCGCGGCACCAATACCAATCAGGATCGGGTGGAATGGTGGGATGCGGCAACCACTACCAGCGACGATACCAATGCCCCTTACGCCCTCGGCGTGGAATATCACATCGCGATGGTGATTGAAAGCGGTCTTGGCGTCACGGGCCAGACGCGGGTAACCTGGTACGCCGCGCCGGCGTCGCAGGATGTGCTGGGCCTGGCACGCGGATCATTTGATACCCCCAATACACTGGCCGACCTGAATGACGTGTATAACTGGCTGGGGCGGTCGTTTTGGACGGCAGATTATACGGCCAACGCGGCGTACAACGAAGTTCGTATTTGGAATGGGGCACTGACACGTCCGCAGCTTGACGCGCTGCATCAGCTCGGTCCGGACGAGATTCAGCAGCCTCAGGAGCCGGACGAGCAGCCCAGTACTTTGGGCCTGCGTCAGATGGAGTGGCTGGATCGCGGCGTTGTGGCGGTTCGCTGCAGCAGCAGCGAGGTCTTTATCAGTTGGCGGCTGCTCGGAACTGAGTGGAAAAAAGACATCGGATTTCATATTTATCGCAACGGCACGCGGATCACCGCCGCGCCGATCACCGGAGCGACCAATTACATCGATACCACATCTGTCAACGGCATATACCGTGTCTCGGCGGTTATTGACGGCATCGAGCAGCAGCCCTGCGAACCGGTTGCTGTCTGGACGACGCCTTATCTGGAAATTCCGCTGTTAAGACCGGCCGGCGGCACGACGCCGGACGGGGTCAACTACACCTACAGCCCCAATGACCTGAGCGTCGGCGATCTGACCGGCGACGGAAAATACGAAATAATCGTCAAGTGGGATCCGTCAAATTCCAAAGATAACGCCCATTCCGGCTACACGGGCAATGTCTATCTGGATGCGTACACGCTGGACGGCACGTTCATGTGGCGGATTGATCTGGGGGTCAATATCCGCGCTGGAGCTCATTATACGCAGTTTATCGTTTATGACCTCGATGGCAACGGCAGGGCGGAGATCGCCTGCAGAACAGCGCCGGGAACGATTGACGGACAGGGCAATTTTGTCCTGCTGACGGGGGATAATCCGTATGCCGATTATCGTAATTCCAGTGGTTATATTCTGACCGGTCCGGAGTATCTGACCGTCTTTGACGGCTTAACAGGGGCAGCGCTGGCGACGACGCCGTTTTATCCGAACCGGGGCAATGTGCGGGACTGGGGAGATACCTACGGTAATCGAGTGGACCGTTTTCTGGCGGGTGTGGCATATCTGGACGGCGAACGCCCAAGCCTGATTATGGCACGTGGCTATTATGGGCCGCAGTCGGGGCTGCCGGCACGCAACGAAATCGTTGCTTACAACTGGCGCGACGGTCAACTGAGCCAGGTGTGGTATTTCAAGGCCGGCCTGCGCATCAACAACAACATCAATGTCGAATACATCGGGCAGGGCAATCACAGTCTGGCCATCGCCGATGTCACCGGCAACGGCAAAGACGATATTATTTACGGATCCGCGACGATCAGGCACGATGGAACCGGCTTATATTCGACCGGTCTGGGCCACGGCGACGCCCTGCATGTGTCCAATATGGATCCGACACGGCCGGGCTTTGAGGTGTTTATGCCGCACGAATCGCCCGGCTCCAACGGCGGCGTCGGGGCGTCCTTTCGGGATGCCGCCACCGGACAGGTGCTCTGGTCCACCACGGCCACGTCCGATGTCGGACGCGGCGTGGCCTTTGACGTCGATCCACGCTATCCGGGTTATGAAGCCTGGGCGACCAACAGCGGCGCCCTGTACAGTGCCAAAGGCGAACTCATTTCCTCCTCGCGTCCCTCACGGGTTAATTTCGGCGTATGGTGGGACGGCGACCTGCTCCGCGAGCTGCTGGACGGAACGGTCATTGACAAGTGGAACTGGAATACCAACAGTCTCAATCGAATGCTGACGGCCTACAATGACGGCGCTGCGCAAAACAACGGGACCAAGGCCAATCCCGGTCTGGCGGCCGATCTCTTAGGCGACTGGCGTGAAGAGGTCATTTGGCGCCACTCGGACAACACCCGCCTGCTGGTCTTTACGACGACGATTCCCACGGCACATCGGCTTTATACGCTGATGCACGACCCGGTGTATCGAATGAGTGTGGCCTGGCAGAACGTGGCCTATAATCAGCCGACGCATCCGGGCTTTTTCCTCGGCGAAGGGATGGCGCCGCCTCCGACGCCCAGGATTCGCTATGCCGGCGTGCCTGAGGAGGGCATCCTGTGGCAGTGGTGGAAGGATATTCCCGGCTGGTCGATCAGGGAACTGCTCGAACATCCGAATTTCCCCGACAATCCCGACGGAAAAACGTATATTGATCGGCTTGAAACCCCGCGCGATTGGAGTGATTATTACGGATCGCGTCTTCGCGGTTATCTGATTCCGCCCGAAACCGGAGACTATACCTTCTGGGTATCCGCCGACGATACGGCACGGCTCCTGCTCAGTTCCGACGCGCGCGCCGAAAACGCGCAGATCATCGCCGTTGTCCCCGAAAATACGGGCTATCACCAGTGGGATAAGTTTGAATACCAGCAGTCGGCGCCGATGCCGCTGGTCGCAGGCCGAAAGTATTATATCGAGGCACTGCATAAAGAAAATGCCGGCGGCGATCATCTGGCCGTGGCCTGGCAGGGACCGATGTTCGGTCAGCAGATCATTGAAACGCCTTATCTCAGACCGTGGCGGGGCGAATTCTTTGGCGACTTGAACGGGGATGGCGTTGTTGACGGCGGCGATTTGGTGCAGTTGGCCGAATGGTGGCTGCTGGCCGATTGTGATTTACCGCTGCACATTGATTTGAACGGTGATTGCACGGTTGGTTTCAGTGATTTTTCAATTATCGCTCGCCAATGGCTTGGCCTGACAGGCAATTAGCTCGGCACGTAAGTTGGCCAAGGCGGTCGCATTTGTGCACCGGACTTTTCAAAACCCGTCAAATTGGGCTTGACATCGGTGCCGGTCGGGTCTAAGGTGCGTGTTGAGTAATCAATCGATAAACAGATTAAACGGGAGACAGGTGCCATGTCAGCAGCGAAGCGTCAGTGGGTGTGTATTGGATTATTGGGGATGTCCTTATTGGTTTTAGCTTCCGGATGCGCGGCGCATTCCCAAACTGTACTCAGTCCGGACGGCAGCGTTCGGGTTCACTTTTCCCTGGACTCGGAGGGCAGGCCGCATTACGCCGTGCGGTTGGCTGACCGGCCGGTGGTTCAGCCGTCGGCCCTCGGACTGGTGCGCAGCGATCAGTCCTTTTCCGACGGATTGACGCTGGTGCGCACGTCCGCGGTGCATCGCGTCAGGGATCGTTATACGATGCCGCTCGGCAAGCGGAAAACGTGCGTTTATGAGGCCAATCGCCGAGTCTTTACACTGACTAATCCGACCGGCCGGGCGATGCAGATTGTGTTTCAGGTGTCCAATGACGGCGTGGCGTTCCGATATGCGTTTGATGATGCGTCCGAAGAACGTGTGTCGGTTCTGTCCGAACAGACGGCCTTTGCATTCGATCCGGATACGCAGGCGTGGCTGCATCCGATGCAGCCGGGCAAAAGCGGCTGGGAACAAACCCAGCCGTCGTATGAGGAGCATTACGTGATTGATACCGTCGGCAAACCCTCGCCGCACGGGGCGGGGTGGTGCTTTCCGTCACTGTTCAAGACGCCTCAGGGCGATTGGGTGCTCATCAGCGACACCGATGTGGACAGACACTATGTCGCCGCCCGACTGGCGCATCGCAGCGACGGCGGGGTGTATCGCATTGCCTTTCCGCATCCGCAGGAGCACCGCGGGCCGCAGGATCCCGTCGAACCGTACATGACGCCGCCGTTTGAGTCGCCCTGGCGAGTGCTGGTTGTCGGCGACAGTCTGCGTCCCATCGTCGAAACCACGTTGATGACCGATCTGGCGACTCCTGCGGCGTATGAGAACACCGAGTTTATCAAGCCCGGACGCGCGTCCTGGCACTGGCTGCGCTACGACAACAACAGCTCCCGGCTTGAGGTCATTGAGCGATTTCTCGAATTTTCCGCCGAGATGGGCTGGGAATATATTCTGGTCGATTGCGACTGGGACCGCAATATCGGCTATGAAAAAATCGCCGAATTCGTCAGAAAAGCACGTCAGCATAATGTGGATGTGATTCTCTGGTATAATTCCAACGGCCAGTGGAACACCGCTCCGATGACGCCGAAGGATCGGATGTATCCCCGTCAGGTACGGCGGCAGGAGTTGGCCCGCCTTCAGCGAATGGGTGTCCGGGGCGTGAAAGTCGATTTCTTCGGAGGCGACAAGCAGGCGACAATGCAGTTTTATCTTGATTTGTTTGAGGATGCGGCCGATTACGGTATCCTCGTCAATGTCCACGGCGCAACGGTGCAGCGCGGCTGGCAGCGCACGTATCCGAACCTGATGACCGCCGAAGCGGTTAAAGGGATGGAGTATGTTACGTTTGATCAGCGCAACGCCGATCAGCAGGCCCATCATTGCACCATTTTGCCGTTTACACGCAATGTCATCGGCTCAATGGATTTTACCCCGATGGTGTTCGATCCGCGAATTCGCGGCGTGCGGGTTCGTACCACCCCGGCGTTCGAACTGGCGCTGTCGGTGGTGTTTGAATCCGGGATTCAGCATTTCGGTTTGGTGCCTGATGAGAGAGCACTGATGCCCGATTTTGTGGTCGAGTTTCTGCGTCAGGTTCCCGCGGCCTGGGATGAGACGCGGTTTGTGGACGGTTACCCCGGACGGTCGGCGATTCTGGCCCGCCGCCGCGGCGATACGTGGTATGTCGCGGGCATCAACGGTCAAAACGATCCGCAGACGTTTTCGGTCGATTTATCGGTCCTTGGCCGCGGACACTGGACGGGGGATCAAATCACCGACGGGCCGAATCGTACCTTTGTTCAGACGCTCATCAGGGCGGCCACGGATAAGCCGCATCGTGTCGAGGTTCCGGCCCGCGGCGGATTTATCATCCGGCTAACCCCCGCCAAATAATCAGTAAGTGATTAAAACAAAATAGTTTAGATTACAGTTGATCGCGCCGGTGAGCACCCAATCGCTCCGGAACAGAAAAGAATGAAGTTGTCATTAAGGACATTTAATATCCTTGTAAAAAGGATTTCTGTCGGCGGTTTGATTTTTCCAAATTTTTTAAAATTAGAGGCTAATTTTTGCGTTTTTGTTCTCTATCCTATGCAAATATAACCAATGTGACTAAACCACGCGGGAGTGGAAGTTGAATGGGTGAACCGGAAAAAAAAGCGGTCTCTTTTTTTCGTTTGTACACGAGCATACAATCGCGGCTGTACGCCTTCATTTTGACAATGGTACACAATGAACACGATGCCGAAGAATTGCTTCAGGAAACGGCGGTGTACCTGTGGGAACAGTTTGACCAGTATGAGCGGGGCACGAATTTTTGGGCGTGGGCGGCCTGTGTGGCGCGGTTTCGGGTACTGGATTTTCACAAAAAAAATCGAAAAACCAGACCGTTATTTGACAATCAAATGTATCGGGAACTGTTTGAGATTGCCGATGCCGTAACCGAAGAAAGCAGTGACCGCCGCCATGCATTGAAGATTTGTATGGAAAAACTCAAAAGCTCCGATCAGAAACTGTTGCAGTTGCGGTTCGACAAGAGTTACTCGATCCAGCGGATCGCCCAATTAACCGGACGCTCCCGACACGGCCTGTATAAAACCATGGCGCGAATTCTGGGGCTGGTGCGGGAGTGTATGCAGCGCACGTTGGCCCAATGGGATTGCCCGCGATGACACAACCGATCAATCGACAAATGGATGAGTTGATTTTACAGCTTATTGACGGCGTCATAAGCGACGAGGGATTTGGCGTCTTGAAGCAGTGGATCAAACAGGATCCCCAGGCCGCCGAGTACTACTGTCGTTTTTTGAACGATTACGCGGCGGTAAAAATGGAAATCAGCTCAATCCCGGATCGATCCGAATCGCTGTCTATGGAAGACGGACTGGATCGCGATTTATGGAAAGCCCTGGCCGAGACGGAAAAGACTGCCCCAACGATCAAAACCGAACGGCAGGCCTTTCGTCTGCCCCGGCAGACCGTCGAAATGCAGCCGGTTGAAAAGACCTCAAAAAAAATCAATAAATCGCTGCTGCTGACGGCGATTTCCTCATTGGCGGCGTTTTTGATGTTGGCCGTTTATGTGGTGTTGAATCCGCGTACGTCGCCGCCTATTGTCGGGACGCTGACGCGGGCGATTGACGCCCGAGGGGCCGACTCTGCCAAATTGGACCCCGGCAGGGATCTGCGGGCGGGGCCTTTTTATCTGGAACAGGGACTGGCCGAGATTCGCATGGACAGCGGCGCGGCGGTGATTCTGGAAGGGCCTGCGGAGGTAGAGCTTCAGTCGGTCAACAGCCTGTTTTTACGACGGGGCACGCTGGTGGCCACGGTCGGACGCGAGGCGGTCGGTTTTGTCGTCAATATGCCGCACGGCAGGGTGCTGGACCTGGGCACGGAATTTGCCATGCAGGTCAAATCGGAGGACCTGTTCGAAATCCACGTCTTTCAGGGCGAGGTGATGTTTTATCCCGAATCGGATACGAGACAGATGGTGCTCTCGGCCGGCCATGCCTGTTCCATGATGTCCGGAGGGACGATTGATAAGATTGCAGTGCAACCGCAGGCGTTTGTGCGTTCAGAGGAATTCGCGTCGCGGGTGCTGGCCCGTGAGGGCAGCGACTATCATCGCTGGAAGGCGTCGGTTTTTGCGCTGCATCGCGATCCGTCGCTGCGGGCGCATTATGTCTTCGATCAGAATCCGTTGCAGCGGGCCGACCAGGTGCTCAACGCCGCTGCCCGGACCAAAGGCACATTAAACGGATTGTCGGGAGCGGACGGCCGTCATCCGCCGACGTGGGTTCAGGGGCGCTGGCCTCAAAAAAAAGCCGTGCGGTTTGAACGCGGCAAAAATCAGGTCATCCTGATTCCTCCGGATCCGGCACTGGCCGTTACCGGTCCGATTACACTGTCTGCGTGGGTGTATTTTCCCAATGAGACGCAAATGGGCGGCCACTTGATTGCCTGCCGGCAGGACAATCATGTCAATTTTCAGTTTTCGGTTTTTGATGACGAATATACGCACACCGGTCAGCGAAATCGCTTCGAGTTTCTGCGGTTTGACGAACAGAACAGGCTTTGGTGTCACAGCAAGCGATTCGAGCCGCAGCCGGGACAGTGGTATCATTTCGCCGTGACGCATGACAACGAAAAGATCAGTTTTTATGTAAACGGACATTGCCACGAACAAAAAGTTTATAAGATGCACCCAGAACCGATTCCTGCCGAGATGATTATAGGGGCTATGAAGGTGCAGGGTGAGTATGTGCTTCGGGACGGTGATTTTGACGGCGTGGTTGATGAGTTGATGATCTTTGACCGCTGTCTGAGCGGTGAAGAAATTGAGTGGATTTACCAAGCCGGGCGTCCGGCTTCGAAATAAGCGTATCAAAAATAGTTACTTTTTTGGAGGTCTTTGTGATGAAGAGCAGATTGAATGTAAAACTGTGGGCGGTGTTGTCGTGTTTCGTCCTGGCCGGCGGGCTGTCGCTGGCCGCACTGGTGGATGATTTCGAAGGATACGCGGCGGGACTGGTCAGGGATGTCGCCTCGCCGCCGTGGACGGCAACCGATAACACGATGTTTGCCCGTATCGGCGCCGAAGACGACGGCAATCAGTATTTGACCTACGGCTGGTCGGGGGGATATCGGGGTGCGTATCATGCCGTTTCTCCGATCAGCGAGGCATCGTCGGCTGCAACACTGTTTGCGCGGGTCTATGCCGCGGCGGATAATGTCGATCACAGTTTCGGCCTGTCGGATCTGGCTTCGCCGGGGTGGTTTGATGCGTTTGAGGTGCAGATGGCTATTCTGGAAAACGAGATGGCCGGAGTGGTGGATTTGGCCGGACGCAATGGCGGCGCCGCGCAGCGGGTGGCCCAGTTGAATGTGGGGCAGTGGTACAATGTCTGGGCGGTCATTGATCAGACGACGGATACGTATGATCTCTATCTGACCGGCGGTTTGGCCGACGCGACCGAAGCCGATAAAATCGCATCGGGTTTTGCTTTCCGGAACGGAACAGCCGACGATTTGGTGACGTTCTTCGCGTTCGGTACACGCGGAGAAAATGTACGGCTCGACGACATTTATCTGTTTGACGGGGTGGTGCTGTCTAATCCGATCCCCGAACCGGCGACCGTGCTGCTGCTTGGCCTGGGCGGATTGGCGATATGTCAAAAACGCAAAAAGAACGAATCACAGAATGTTTGATACGATACTCTTTTTTGAAAGGGGCAGATTATGAAGAGGAAATGGATACTTCTGTTGGCGGTTGTTTGTATGACCGCCGGCGGCGCCTCCGCCGCCATTTCGGTGGATGATTTTGACGATTATGAAGCGGGGCAGGTGGACGTTGTCACGGAAAATTGGACGGCGGTTCCCGTCGATTACGAGGGGGCGTTTATTGCGGCCGACCCGCTGGATCCGACAAATAGGATATTAGGGGTAACAGGAGGTGGCAGCAATGCAGGGCGTGGCGCTTACATGCTTCTGCCGGAAGGGGCGGTTATCCCGAACGGCCAGACGAAGACGCTGTTTCTGCGTTTTCGTGCGTCCGCGGGCACGGACCATTCATTTGGTTTAACTCCCGCCGCCGAGCCGGCCTGGTTTGATGTCTATCGCGTCCAACTGTTTGCGATTGGCGGCCAGTTCGGCGTTCGGGACGGCGGTACGACACAGCCTCGTCTGCCGATTCAAGCCGGCGACGACGTGCCGTTTTACAATGTGTGGATGATTGTTAACAACGATACCAATACAACAAAAGTTTATCTGCATCAGGACGGCGATTCGCCGGCGACTGAAGCGCATCGCGTGGTTCTGGATGGGCGGGATACCTTTAACTTCCGCGCGGCCAATTCGGAGCCTCTGATTAGCTTCTTCTTCTTTTGCTACAACAATACCGGCACGGTATGGCTGGATGATCTCTATATGATGGACGGCGAGAATCTGTCCAATCCGCTCCGGCAGGCCGCGCACGATCCGTCGCCGGCTGACGGCCAAACAGGCGTCTTGCTGGAGGACATTTTGACCTGGAAGACCGGTCTGGATCCGGAAAACCTGGATCAGGTCAATTCCGATATAACGCATCACTATCTCTATTTCCGTGAAGACCCCAACTTTGCCGAGATGACCACACCAACGGCGATTATCGAAGTTGACGGTCCGACCGCTTCATTTGATCCGGGAGGAATGGAGCGGGACAAGACCTATTACTGGCGCGTCGATGAAATCCTGTATGGCGGCCCGGCCGGCGATCCCAACAATGTTATTCAGGGCGCCCTCTGGCGCTTCAATACAATCTTGTCCGTGCCGGTGATTCGACAAGACGGCCATCCGGAAATGGCCTTTGCCGAGATCGGGGATGATGTGGCCTTTGAGGTCAAATACACCAGCTATTCACCGGCGTCCGCCCGCTGGTATCGATACGTCGATGGGCAAAACGATGAACCGTTGACCGATGATTTCGGCATCCCGCTGGATCCGAGCAAGCACGTCGTTCAAAATGACGGAACATCAGAAACCACGTTGACGGTTCTGAATGTGACCGAAGCGGATCAGGCCCAGTACTACTGCATCATTGCCAATGCCGAAGAGCTTCAGGATGTATCCGCACGGGCCAGCCTGATTGTCAAAAAGCTGCTGGCACACTATCCCTTTGAGGACGATTTCGCCGATCTGGTCAATAGCACGTCCGGCATCGGGCTGAACTATCCGGATGCCAACCTGCCGGGACCGACATTTGTTGACGGCATTGACGGCCGGGCGGCGTGGTTTACCGCGGGCAATTATGTCGATCTGGGCGCCGAGGCATTCCCCAAGGCCGGCGTCGGCAACGGAATGGAAGCGGCCACCATCAGCGTGTGGGTTAATCCGACCGTTGCGGGCAATCTGATTGCCAATTTCAATGATAACATAGACCCGCAGGGAGACAATCTTGGCACGACGGGATTCGGTCTTTCGCTGACCGGCAGCCAGCCTCGGATCGTTGTTCGCGGTGAGCCGATTGACGGCGTCTATTACGAGATGGGAACGCTCCAGGCCGGCGGCAGTCCGGTGGGGCTGAACGATGAAGCGTGGTATCTGGTCACGACGACCTGGCAGGCCGGCGACCATATGAGGCTGTATGTCAACGGCGTCGAAGTAGCTTCGATGACCGATGTGGGAACGCCGGAGGAATACCTGGACTGGAATCGCGGCGTGCTTCTGGGGGCCGCTCGCACCATGGCCGATCGCAGTGTGCCTTCGGTCGGCTACGCCGGCGGGATGGATGACCTGCGGATTTATAACTATCCGAAGGACCGGTACGAAATCGCCCGGATGTACTATGATATAACCGGCATCGGGCCGTGCATTGAAGATTATGCCTCTCAGTTCGATTTGAACAACGACTGCCGCATCGACCTGAAGGATTTCGTCCTGCTGGCCGCCGACTGGCTGTCATGCGGACGGTTTCCGCTGGAAGCGTGCAGTGAATAAAACTGTCTTTCGAAACACAGTATGTAATTTGAAACAGAAAGGAATTCACAAGTGAAAAACCAAAAGATTGCAGTGGGAATGCTCATTGTTTGTATCGCGGCGATGAGTATGAGTATTGGTTCACAGGCGGCAACGGTGGCCTACTGGCGCTTTGAAGACGGCACGGCGGATACCGATGTGCAGCGTCCCGAAGGTGTCAGCGAATATACATTTTCACCGGATGTGCTGGATGTATCCGGCAACGGCAACCATCTGGCTGTGTGGAGCACCGGCGGCGGAACGGGATTCGTCTATCGTGCCGATGTGCCGCTGACGCTGATTCCGCAAACCAGTGCCGCCAACAACCTGAGCATTCAGAACACGGGAAACTGGCCGGCGGCGTACACCAAATCCGAGACCAGTAATCCGTCCGGCATCGACATCGAAGGAGCGGATACATTTGCTCAGTTCACCATCGAGGCGTTTTACAAATGTACAACCACCTCGGGCAACCAGACGTTTGTCGGGCGCGACGGTCAAAACGTGTCCACGGAATCGCCCAGCCGAGCCGCTCTGTATTTTCAGCTATGGGGCGGTACGAGGGTTGCGATTCAGTTTGCCGATGCCGCCGGTTTTTGGCATGCTGCAAGCAGTCCGGCCGAGTCCGTACAAACCAATCGCTGGTATTATTACGCGGCTGTCAGCGATGGGGCGACGCTGTCGTTGTATATGGCTGATGTTGAGGCCGGCGGCGAGCTTCAATTGGTCGCCCAGACCGATATGACCGCCAGCGGCAGCCCCGATACCACGCTGGCCAAAGGCACGACCAGCGGCGATAGTTGGCACGCCGGCGGCTGGACCGTCGGTCGCGGAATGTGGGCCGGCGGGCATACCGATCGCGCGTTCGGCTTTATTGATGAGGTGCGCATTTCCAATACCGCTCTCAGTCCCCATCAACTGCTGTATTCAATGGGCTTCGGTGCGTGGAATCCCGAACCGGCTGACGGTGCGGCCGGCGTTTCCCCGGACGCGACGCTGAGCTGGAACACCGGTCTGGATCCGGAGAATCCCGAACAGGTCAACCCGGATATTACGCATCATTACGTCTATTTCCGCGAAGATCCCAATTTCCTGGCGATGACCGAGCCGACGGCGATTATTGAGGCCGACGGCCCGACCGCGTCTTTTGATCCGGGAGGAATGGATCGGGACAAGACCTATTACTGGCGCGTCGATGAAATTCTCAATGACGGGCCGGCGGATGATCCGAATTTTGTGATTGCCGGGGCCATCTGGCAGTTCCGAACGATCTTGTCCGCACCGACGATCAACGCAAACGGCCATCCGTCGAATACCCTCGTCGAACCCGGTCAAGAGGCTGAATTTGAGCTGCTGTTTCTCAGCTATTCGCCGGCGCATGTCGCTTGGTATCGTTATGTCGATGGCCAGAACGATATACCGATAACGGATGAATTTGGATTCCCCCTGAATCCGGACAAGCATGAAGTCGAATCGGATATGGTGTCGCAAGCCAGACTGATCGTGAAAAATGCCGATGCGGCCGATGAAGGCTTTTACTACGCTATCGTGAAAAATGCCGAACAGATGCAGGTTCAGTCCAGGCAGGCTCGTTTAGCCGTCCGGCGCCTGGTGGCGCATTTCCCGATGGAGGTGCTTGAAGACGACGCGACGCCGGATGTCGTGAGCGGGTATCGTATAGCCCTTAAGAACGACCTGCTGGAAACGAATCTGGCCACGCTTGGCGACGGGGTCGATGAACTGGGCGGCAGCAGTCTGCTGCTGGACAATACCGTTTCGTCCGATCCGAATTTCTATGGCCAGTATGGACAGATTGAAGCGGGTATCGGCGATTATGAAGACATCACCGTGGCGGTATGGGTCTATTGGCACGGCGGCAGTCAGTGGCAGCGCATCCTTGATTTCGGAAACAACACGGATCAGTATATGTTCCTGACACCGCGCTCCGGCGGCGATACCCTGCGGTTCGTTCTCAAAAATGACGGCGACGAGCAGGCCCTGAATGCTCCGCAGCTTGCGACCGACCAATGGGTGCATGTGGCCGTGGCGGTCGGCGGTAATACAGGACGGCTGTACGTCAACGGCGAACTGAGGGCGACCAATACCGGCATGAACATCAATCCGCTGGATTTCAAGCCGATCCTCAACTATCTCGGTAAAAGCCAGTGGCCGGATCCGTACTTTAACGGTCGGATTGATGATTTGAAGATCTACAACTATGCCCGTACGACCGAACAGATTGCGCTGGACTATTTGGCGGTTCGCGGCGAGTGGATCTGCAATCGGGAGCTGCCGGCTTTGACGTATGATTTCAACGGCGATTGCCGGGTTGATCTGAGTGATTTTGCGATCTTTGCCGAAGAATGGCTCCAAAGCAATCGGATTTATCTCGACTAAATTGCTCAGCAACAGCGAGGTTGGGTCTCCGGGCACTTGATCAGTTGCTCGGAGACCTTTTTTTTAAGATGGGGCGGTCCGAAAGTACCGCCGTAATTCAAGTATCAACAAATGGGATTAAGCGATTCTGACCGTTCGCGTTTGCGCTCCATCAGGCCGTTCAGGACACGCGATGGGCATGGCGATATTTGTGCGGCAGCAGACCGGTTCGCTCTTTGAACACGCGGCGCATATTGGTGGTATAATGAAAACCGGATCGGACGGCGATTTCATCGATCGGCAGATTGGTATCAATCAGCAGTGCCTTGGCGGTTTCAAAGTGGGCCAGGACGATTTGGTCGTGAACGGAGCGGCCCAGCGATTTTTGGAATTTCATTTGCAGCGATCGCCGACTGACGCAGACCGCATGCGCTACATCATCGACCTGCAGCGGTTTGTGGGCGTGTTGGCGAATAAATTTCAGCGCGGCAATCACATCCGCGTCGTCGATTGCGAAGATGTCGGTTGACCGGCGGCTTTTGACATAGGCCGGCTGAATGCGAATCCACTGACCCTGCGGTTCGTCCTGCCCGGAAATAAGCCGGCTCATCAGCTCGGCCGCTTCAATGCCCGCTTTTTTGAAATCAAACGTGATGCTCGACAGCGGCGGGTCGCATAAATTGCACAACGCCTGATCGTCGTTGACGCCGAGTATCGCGATGTCGTCGGGAACGGCCAGCCCTGCTTCACGGGCAACATTGCACAAATGACAGGCCAGGATGTCGCAACTGGCCAGAATCGCCGCGGGTTTGGGCAAGTCCCTGAGCCAGTTAACCAGGTCCTGCTGTCCTTCATTGAGAACCATATTGATCCAGAGCTTGGCGAACGGAATCTCGTCGGCAATGGCTGCCTGCTCGCACTCAAACACCCGGACCGTGTGGCCCGCGTGGGCGGCGAATCGAGAAAAATGGTGCAATCGTTCGCGAGACCAGCGCGCCTGAGCCAGCCCGAAAAATCCCAAATGACTGAAATGCTTGGCGGCCAGGTATTCGAATGCCATCCTGGACACCCATTCCGAGTCGGCGCTGATGTAGGGCAAATTCAGCATATCCTGCATCGTATTCAAGGCAATCACAGGAATACCGAGTTTGAGAAGCTGCTGCGCTTTGGTGGATGTTTGGACGCTGACAAAAGCACCTTTACAGCCGCGGCGCTTCAAAAATTCGAGTGATTCAAATGAGCTGTCCGGCCAGACGATCAACTGCCAGTCGGTATTGTTCCGCATATATTCCGTAATCCCTCCCATAATCCCCTGGGTGTTATGGGAGATATTGTTATGTGCAAAGGCCACTTTGATCTTTTCCCGCATCGGCATCATCCTCGTTCAGAGCAGATTCAGCGATAAAAGGGTCTGTCAAGCCCTTTTCACTTTATCGCCTCCGCAAATGAAAGTCAAGCCCTGTCGTCTCCTAAAAAAGACTTGTCGAGGAGAGTTTCTTGGTTTTGATGTGCCCCCTCGTATGGCAGTGGGGGCGGATTCTATTGCACCGGTTTGGGGTCGGCGATTGCAGGTGGCGCGATCTATCTTTTTTATTGGGGCACAGTTGCGCAAAATTGGCGTTATTTATGCGCAAGATTGGCTTGTTTGCACCAGGGGTTTGTATCACAATGAGTGCGTGGATTAGGAGTATCTTTTTTGCGTCATGCTGTGTCCCGTAATCCGACAAAGCCAAAAGAGTTTTTGGTTGAATCCGAAGTGTGTTCAAATCGAAAGGAGAGGTATGATGAAAAAGTCAGTCGCAGTTCTATGTACTCTCGTATGGGTGCTCGGCGCCATGGCCGGGGCCGAGGTATTGCTGAACGACACCTTTGCCGACGGCAGCCGCACGGAAACCAGTCTGCCGAATGAATCGGCGGTTTGGATTTCCCATCCGGACGGTGTAACAATGGGAACCGGATCGCTGGCGTTTGATCAGACTGCTACAAGCGGCAGCCAGAAAATGTGGACCTATTTTACGCCGAACGGGTCGCCTGTTTCGCTGGGCGTCGGTGAACAGCTCATCGCCACCATTCAATTTACTCCCCGCGTTACATTGTATGACAAATCGTCCAAAAATTTCCGTTTCGGCTTGTTTTATGACCCCACCGATGACCAGTATTGGAGCGACGCCAATTCCGATGATGGAAACGGACGCTGGGGCGATTCAACGGGTTATGCGGTACATTTTCCACTTAGCTCCGGTCCCAGCTCGGCCAATTCGAGTGTGGGCAAACGGGTCCCCGACCTGACCAGCAGCCTGTTGGGCAGCGGCAGCGCCTATCCGGGCCTGTCCAGCGGCGGCGATAAATTCACCGTCACCCTCGATACCCTTTATACGCTGACGCTGGCGCTGGATTACCAGGCGGTCGATCAGATGCTGGTGACCTTTTCCATTGCCGATGCACTGGGTGTGATTTCAACCAACAGCATTGTGGATGACGGCACGTTCGGCGGCCACGATATGGGAATCTATACCCAGTTCGATCAGCTTTTCTTCCGGTTCTCTGAGGCCGCCGGCACGGCCGATGTGCTTGATTTTCACAGTATCAAGGTGGAGCATATTATTCCGGAGCCGGCTTCGATTGCGCTGCTGGGAGTGGGGGCGATTGCCGTTTTGAAACGTCGGAGCCGAGCTGCCGTGTAACGCCGAATAACAGACGTTCGATTATCGTTTAATATCCCGACAACCGGGACGCCGGCCATGATACTGTCAGTATGATGGCCGGTTTTTTTGGGTATGCCGAATCGTTGCGCCGAAAAAACCCTTGCGCAAAATTGCTTTTATTTTGGCGCAAGATTGCCTTGTTCAAATTGAAGGAACACATGATATTGAAATGAGCGATAAACGGATACGGCATGATGGGCGTCCGGCAAACAGGGCGTTTGCGTGGACCCGAGATAGGAAATTGATAACATGTGAGATTGAGGAGACTAAAATGAAAACCACTTTCATCAAGACATGTACCGTGTGGGCGGTGGTCGCGGCTTTGGGTGGTGCATGTGCGGCTGACGTACTGCTGAACGACATCTTTGCCGACGGCAGCCGTATAGAAACCAACCTGCCGAATGAATCGGCGGTGTGGATCTCCCATCCGGACGGCGTAACAATGGGGGCCGGTTCGCTGGCTTTTGACCAGACCGTCAGCAGCAGTCAAAAGATGTGGACTTATTTCGCCCCCAACCAATCGCCTGTCTTGCTGGCGGTCGAGGACAAACTGATCGTTACGATTGAGTTTACGCCGCGCGGTGCGTTATATGAAACGACATCGAAAAACTTCCGCTTCGGCCTGTTCTACGACCCCACCGACGATCAGTATCACGAAGACGTTAATTCCGATGACGGCAATGGACGCTGGGGGGATTCGACGGGGTACGCGGTTCATTTTCCTTTGAGCAGCGGCCCGAGTGCTTCCAATGCGAGTGTTGGAAAGCGCATCACCGGTTTAACGACCAGTCTGTTGGGCAGCGGCAGCGCCTATCCCGGCATCAGCAGCGGCGGCGCACCGATTGTCGCTTCTCTGGATGCGACCTATACCCTGACATTGGAATTGGAGCGACTCGCAGCCGACCAAATGCAGGCCACCTTCACGATTGCCGATGCCCAGGGCGTCATTTCCACCCAATCCATTCTTGACGACGGGTCGTTCGGCGGCCACGATGTGGGTATTTACACCGAATTTGATCACTTGTTTTTCCGATTTTCACAAGCCTCCGGCACGGCCGACGTGCTCGATTTTCATCGTATCAAAGTCGAACATATTGCCGGCCAGGAACCGCCGTATGAAGGGCCTCCGGTCGGTATTCCGTATGAAATAGCGGCTGTTGAAAGCTGCCGAACCGAAATTCAGGATCCGGACGCCAACCGGACCGACTCGAGCAAACTCAGCGTTCGGTCGGATGAAAAAGCGGCCAAATCATGGATCAAGTTTGATCTGGGCGACCTGGATCCCAATGCCGTCGTCATCAAAAAGGCCGCCCTCACGGTGACGCTGCTTGAGCCGAAGGGCGGGTCGAACACGGTCGATATTTCCGCCGTCAATGACGACTGCCGCGAGAATATTGACTGGACCGAAACGTCAATCACCTGGAACAACGCGCCGGGCAATCAGACCGATTCTCAGGAGAATCTGAATCCTGACAAGACCACGTTCATTGCGACGGTGGATGTCATTGACGGCCTGATGGGCGATTCTTTCACGGTGGATGTGCTGCCGATGATTCAGGCCGACACCGACGGCATCGTTCAGTTTGTATTGCACAATGCCAGTGCACTGCTGAACTTCTGTACGCATGATTACGCCAATCCCGATTACCGTCCGGTTCTGAATATCCTTGTCGCACCGCAAGGCGCTGATAATCCTGTCCCTTATGACGGCGTCCGAGTCTCTACCGATTTGGCCGCGTTGTCCTGGACAAATCCGGAGCCGAATGAGCCGTACGGTTCAATTTACTGCGATGTGTATCTGGGCACTGAGCCGAACCGTCCTCAGATGGACAAGGTGTCCATAGGCCCCGATGTGTCGAGCGTGGCGATCAATGCAACGCTTTTTCCGAATTTCGGAAATTTGACCAACAAAACGACGTATTACTGGATCGTGGATTGTTTCGATGACAGCAAAGGCCCTGACCTTATCGAAGGATTGGTCTGGTCGTTCTATACCGATGACAACCAGCCGCCGCTGGTGGATGCCGGCGCCGACCAGGTCGTCTGGCTGGGGATGAGCGGCCTGCCGGATCAGGAAATGATAACCCTGTACGGCGCGACCTCCGATGACGGCCTGCCGGGGCCTTATACCGTCCTCTGGACGCAGCAGGACGATGACGCGCCGCCGGTAGCGATTGTCAACGCCGACCAGGATATCGCGACGGTAACATTCACTGAACGGGGCGTATATTCGTTTACCCTGACAGCCGACGACGGCGACAAGCAGGCATTTGATACGGTCCGGATCATTGTCGGGGATACGTCCTGCGATGCGTCCCATATGGACAGCGGCCAGCCATACCTGCCCGGCGATATCAATCAGGACTGTATTGTAAATCTCGAAGATTTCGCCATTCTGCTATCCCGGAATTGGCTGATTTGCACTGATACGCTGACCGACTGCGGTTTGTAAAAAATACATTTCGAACGCTGTTTCGATAACTTTCTGGAAATGAGGAGATGAACCCATGAGAACGTTAACCGTATTTGCACTGGTGGCGGTTGTACTGGGCGGCAGCGGCCGGTCGGCCGAAGTCGTCGTGCCGGCTGATATGAGCTGTCGAACCGAAGGATTCGGCTATGCCGAAACCAATCGACACGATTCAAGCAAACTTAGTGTCCGGGCATCGTCCAACGGAAATAAATCCTGGATCAAATTTGACCAGCTCGGCGATTATGATTTAAGTAAACTGCGCGCGGCAACTCTGACCGTTTTCCTGCACGAAGGCAAAAGCGTCTCACAGCAATGCGATGTTTCGGCTGTTAATGACGACGTTACCGAGAATATCAAATGGGTTGACCATCCGAATCAGGAAAATCCGGCCGAGGAGATTTACGCTTTGACATGGAACAACGCGCCGGGCAATCTGACCTCGGATCTGGGACTGCTGAACGCGGCAAAGACGACCTATATCAATACCATTACATTTACCGACGGCGTGGAAGGTCAGGGTTTTGAGGTGGAGGTGCTGGACATTCTTCTGGCCGATACCGACGGCATTGTCCAGTTTGTTCTGCACAATTCGCCCAATCTGCTCAATTTTGCCACGCACGACAATCCCACTGAGGCGAAACAACCCTATCTGACGCTGAAATTCGCACCGGAAGGGGCCGATCACCCCGTTCCCGAAGACGGCGCCGAGGTGGATACCACCCTTGCCCAATTGGCCTGGACCAACCCGGAGCCGAATACGCCCGGCGATCCGATATATTGTGATGTTTATCTGGGTGCGGATCCAAACCGGCTGCTCATGGATAAGGTGGAGGTGGGGCCGGATGTCTCCACTGTGGCGATCGATACGGACCATTTTCCGAATTTCGGACTGCTGGCCAATAAAGTGACCTATTACTGGGTTGTCGATTGCTATGATACGGACAAGGGACTGGTAGAAGGTGAATTCTGGTCATTCTATACGAATGACAATCTGCCGCCCGAGGTCGATGCCGGCGCCGATCAGGTCATCTGGCTGGGCATGGGCGAAGATCCCAATCAAGTCACGGCGACGCTGTCCGGCCTGACGTCCGATGACGGCCTGCCGGGCCCTTATACCGTGCTCTGGACGCAGGAGTCCAGCGATGCGCCCGCAGTGGTGATTGTCAACGCCGATCAGGATGTGGCGACAGTGACCTTCAGTGAGCGCGGTGTGTATGAATTTACGTTAACCGCCGACGACGGCGACAAGCAAACTTCCGATACGGTCCAGGTCATTGTCGGCGACAGTCCCTGTGATGCATCGCATATGAGCACGGGCGAGCCTTATCACCCGGCCGATGCCAATCAGGACTGCATCGTTGACCTGGTCGATTTTGTACTGCTGTTGGCCGAAGACTGGCTGGCGTGTACCGATACACTGACTCATTGCGGTAGGCTGCTGCCGATGTAAATCACGACAGGCCGAAAACCGGTTCAGCAGGGATGGATCGTGCGGTACGGGGGGCGCCGCCGATGTGAATCAGAGAGACAAACCAATCAGGCAGGTGTAAAAATGAAGAACAGAAAGACCCCAAAAAACGGTTCGGCTTTTACGCTCATTGAGCTGCTGGTGGTCATTGCCGTCATTGCGCTGCTGCTGTCGATTGTCACGCCGGCGCTGAAAAAAGCCCAGGATACCGCCAAACGTGTGATTTGCGGTGCACGGCTCAATCAGATCGGCAAGGCTATGAAGATGTACTCCGATGCATTTGGCGGTTCGCTGCCGGATGACCATAACGTCAACGGCAGTCGCGAGCGGCACGGCTATATTGCCTATCGCAATGACAACAGGCTTTCCGACGGCAGTCTCAAGCCGTATCGGTTTGCGAATCTGTTTGAGCTGAACTATATCGAAACGCCGGAGATTTTCTACTGTCCCGGCAATCGGCTGGAGGCGTACAAGTATGAATCCTATACCCAACCGTCGCCGTGGGGGACGCTGCCGCAGGATTTCAATGCCACCAGTGCCGACGGCTTCGGCAATCAATGGGTGCGCATCGGTTATACCTATTTCCCGGTGGAGCGCAACGCACGAATCGATCCGGCGATAGGGGCGCCTTATGAATTGGCCAAAAAGTTCATTCAGCTCAACCCCAATATGCCGTATGCCGGCGATTTACTGCACAATCGACAAAGTCTGGCCCACCGTACCAAAACGGTCATGTCGATCAATGCCTTGTTCCCGGACGGCCACGTCACCGTATGCAACGATCCCGAAGCGTTTCAGGACGCGATCTGGGATCGGGTGGACAACGGCATTTCCGCCCAGACGGATTACGATGTTCTTTATTACAGTGTATTTCGATTGGTGCGCCCGTAAGACAACGGCCTGTAGGGCCGTATGACAACAGAGATTATTCGAGACCGGTGATGTTGAACGTTGTTGCCATAGGAACCGAAGGACACGCTTATAATCAGCTCAAGCGTATCTTTTCGCTGGATCGATTCTATACGCTGACAGGCGTCTGCGGCGATCCGGCGCGCCGCCAGGCCGGCTACGCCCTGTGCCGCGAGCGGGGCGTTCCGGTGTTCGATACCGCCGATGCGATGCTCAAACACGTCGCCGGCAGGGCCGAGGCGGTCTTTATCTTTACCGGCATCGACAGCCATTATGACTATACTCGCCGATGTCTGAAAGCGGGGCTGGAGGTGTTTCTCGAAAAGCCGCCGGTGCCGACGATCCAGCAGCTTGACGCCTTGATCGCGCTGGAGACGGTCTCCGGCAAACGGGTGGCGGTGTTGTTCCAGTATCTGTACAGCTATATCGTCCGGACGCTCAAACGGCGAATCGTTTTAGGCGAATTCGGACGGGTCGAACGCATCGGCTCAATGGCCGCCTGGCAGCGTCCGGATGATTATTTTAATCGCACCACGTGGTGCGGCGCCGTCAAAACCGCCCGCGGCCAGTGGGTCCTGGACGGCACGCTGAACAATCCGCTGTCGCATGTCCTGAGCAATGCACTGTTTCTGGCCTCCGCCGAGCCGGAGCGAATGGCCATGCCGCTGATCGTGCAGGGGGAATTGTACCGCGTGCACGACATTGAATCGGAAGATACCAGCAGTGTACGGATTGTCTGCGAGAACGGCTGCGTGATCACCAACAACGCCACGCTTTGTTCGGACGCGGAGGTGCGCTGTGTGATGGTTATTGAGTGCGAACAGGCGCGGATCGAGTATCACGATTTTAACCGCGCCCGAATTGTCTTTCAGGATGGGCGGACGGACGAATGGATTTGCGATGATGCGGATACGTCGCTGACGATGCTCAGAGACATAGCCGAAGCGTTTGAAACGAATCGGCTGTACAAAGTGCCTCTGGCGATGTGTCGGCCGTTTACCTTGTGCGTCAACGGGGCATTTGACTCCAGCGGACGGACCGTCCATATTGATTCCGCCCATGTGGTCAAAGCAACGCAAAACGGACGTTCTGTAACCCTGATTCGAGATATTGTCCCCCTGATGCAGCAGGCGCATCGGCAATCCCGATTGTTTTCTGAGATGCAGATCCCCTGGGCAAGGAGCGGTCAGCCGATTCAGATGAAAGATTACGCCTGGTTCCCGGGCAACCGGCCCGAACAAACGACCCTGCAATAAACATCTTGACGATATAGGAATTTGAATTTTGCGGTATGGATGATCCATGAGGACTCAATCACAAAAAAGCGTGTATAGCGGTTACCTCATATTCAGACTGTGCGGTGCGGCGGTGATGATATGTGCCGTTGGGTTCATCACAACGGCTCGATCCGAGCCGTCTGGACGTTGTTTAGAGGCCATTGAATACGGCTGTGCCGACGGCGTCCCCCTCGTGCTGGATGCCTGTATTCCCGCCGGCGCCGGCCTGTCTCCGGCGGTGATATTGGTTCACGGGGGCGGCTGGAGCGGAGGAAACCGACACGATATGGCGTTTTGGTTTGAACCGCTCAGCCGAGCCGGTTTGGCCGGATTTTCGATCAGTTATCGGCTGGCGCCGACGCACCGCTGGCCGGCCTGTATCGAGGATGTTAAAACTGCTGTTCGGTGGGTCCGTGCCCATGCCTCCGCGTATGCCGTAGATCCCAATCGCATCGCACTGATGGGCTATTCGGCCGGCGGCCATCTGGCGACTTACGCCGCGGTCACCGCTGCGCCTGTCGAGCGCGTCCAGGCGGTGGTCGGTCTGGCGGCGCCGACCGATCTGGAGGCCGACAGCGAACGCCGCGGGGGCTTGAGTGCGTCACTGCAAAATCTGTTTGGCCGTTCTGAGACCCTGGATGAACAAGCCCGGGCGCTGCTGCGCCGCTGTTCGCCGCGGTATCATCTGAATCGCGGGCTGCCGCCGTTTTTGCTGGTTCACGGCACAAACGATGCCAGCGTTGCGTATTCGCAGTCCGTCAATTTTCAGACGGCCCTCAAGGCGTATGATGTGCCCTGTGTCTTGCGGACCCTTGACGGGGCCGGACATCGCATTGCCGAGTGGGAAACGTATGATCCGAATTATTTGCCGGAGACCCTACGCTGGCTGTCGGACGCCCTCGCGACGGATCATCCGGCAGGAACCGAACCATCGAACAAAGCAGGGCAATGAAGGAACAGGCATTGAAAATCGCGGTCATCGGCGGTTTCGGACACATCGGTTCGGTTCTGGATGAGATACAAAACGATCCCTATGCCGAGATGACGGCCTGTGCACCGGTCTATGAGGGCGAAGACATTACCGCTGTTGCGGCGCACCGGGCCTGTGGTCAGACGCAGCGGTATTCAGATTATCGGCGTCTGCTTGATGCAATCCGTCCCGACGTGGCGGTGATCGGGACGCGGCTGGGTTTGATTGCCGATGTTGCCGTCGATGCGGCACGGCGCGGCTGTCATTTAATCTGCGAAAAGCCGATAGCGCTGTCGCTGAATTCGCTGGAGCGGCTGTATCAGGCGGTGACGGAATACAAGGTCAATCTGACGGCAATGCTGTCGATGAAAAACAGGGCGGCTTTTCGTACCGCCCGGTCGCTCTATCACAGCGGCCTGTTGGGCCGCGCGGTCGTGCTGAATATACGAAAATCGTACAAGTGGAACGGACGGCCTCGCTGGTTCGGTGACCGTCGTTGTTACGGCGATACGCTCGGCTGGGTCGGCGTTCACGCGCTGAGCATCATCCGTTTTGTAACCGGCGCGTCCTGTATCGCACTGGCCGCGGCCCAGGCCAATCGGCATCATCCGGATTACCCGGATTGTCAAGACCAGGCCGTCGTGCTGGCGGAACTGGACGACGGCGCTTATGCAACGATCAGCATCGATTTATGTCGTCCGTCCGATGCGGCGACCTGGGGCGACGATTGGCTCCGGCTGGTCGGCACCAAGGCCGCTTTGCAGGCCAACGCAAGCCGACACACGTGCAGCGTGCTGAAAGCCGGCGATGCCGACTGCTCGGATATAACACTTGAAAGCGATGGAGCGATCTATCGTGAGTTTTTGGATACGGTTCGAACGCAGCAGGTGGATGTCGCGTTGCGCAATGAATCGTGCCGTTTGGCCTACGAGTGTTTGGCGGCGCGGCAGGCCGCCGAGCAGCGACAGTGGGTACGGCTTGAATCAAAATTTGAATAGCGGCAGGTCAGAGGTGCTTGCCCGGTAAATGGAATGCAGTTTAATCAATTGGAGACATGTATGAAAACCTTGATCGAGACTCTGATGATGCGATGGATACTTTGCGGGTTGTGTCTGTGCCTTGCCGTTGCTTCGCCGGTCGGTGCAATGACGGCCGAGGACGGCTGGAAGCGGGTCCCGGAAATCCTTGAACGCATCCAGCCGCCGGTTTTTCCCGACGGGGATTTTCTGATTACCGACTTCGGCGCAAGAGCCTACGTCCGAACCGATAACACCGAGGCCTTTCGCAAGGCCATCGAGGCCTGTCATACCGCCGGCGGCGGGCGGATCGTCGTGCCGGAGGGAACTTTTCTGACCGGACCGATCCATCTGAAAAGCAACGTCAATCTGCATTTGGCCGAAGGGGCGGTCATCAGTTTTATCACCCATCCGCATCGGTATCTGCCGGTGGTCTTTACGCGGTTTGAAGGAACCGAATGCTGGAACTTTTCGCCGCTGGTTTATGCCTTTGAACAGGAAAACATTGCCATCACCGGTCGGGGTACGCTCGACGGCAACGCCGACTTTTCCAATTGGTGGTTCTGGAAAGGCCCGCAGCAGCCCGATGTCGATGCGCTGGTCAAACAGGCCGAGGACAACGTCCCCGTTGATCAGCGGCGCTACGGCCTGGGGCACAAACTGCGTCCCAACATGATTCAGCCGTATCGCTGCAAAAATATCCTGATCGAGGGCGTCACCGTCAAAAACAGCCCCATGTGGCACATCCACCCCGTGCTGAGTCAAAACATCACGATTCGCGATGTTACGGTCATCGGCCACGGCCCCAACAACGACGGCGCCAATCCGGAGTCCTGCCGCGATGTGCTGATTGAAAACTGCTACTTCGATACCGGCGACGACTGCATTGCCGTCAAGTCCGGCCGCAACGCCGATGGGCGTCGCCTCAATATCCCCTCCGAAAACATCATCATTCGCAACTGCACGATGAAAGACGGCCACGGCGGCGTCGTCATCGGCAGCGAAATCTCCGGCGGCGCCCGCAATATCTTTGCTGAGAACTGTCTGATGAACAGCCCCAATCTGGATCGCGGCCTGCGCATCAAGACCAACTCCGTCCGCGGCGGCGTGGTGGAAAACATCTTTATGCGAAACGTCACGATCCAGCAGGTCCGCGAAGCGGCGCTGCTGATCAATTTCTATTATCAGGAAGGCGACGCCGGCGCATTTGATCCGGTCGTGCAAAATATCTTTATGGATAACGTTCGCTGCTACAAAAGCCGCTATCCATGGCTGCTGCGCGGCTATGAACGCAGCCCCATTCGCAATGTCGTCCTGACGCATTGTGTCTTTGAGAATATGCAGCGCGAGGGCATCGCCGAGGCGGTTGAAAACTTTGTCGTGACCGAACGCAAGACCGTCCCGTGGTCCGAGCGGATGATCCGCTCGGTGATGCAGCGCAATCCGGAATCGTGGCAGATTGATTTTTCTACCCGGCCGCGCTGGAAATACGCCGTCGGTGTCGCGCTCAAGCCCATTTGGCAGGCCGGGATGCAAACCCGAAACAAGACGTATCTCGATTACGTGCAGGCCTACTATGACACACTCATTACCGAGGACGGCGAGATTCTCACGTATGACCTGAATACCTACAATATCGACAATATCAACCCCGGCAAAAATCTGATCGATCTGTATCTCTATGATCCCAAGCCGAAATATCGCACCGCCATTGAGACGCTGCGTACTCAGATGAAAACGCATCCGCGTATCAGCACCGGCGGTTTTTGGCACAAAAAAATTTACCCCCACCAGATGTGGCTGGACGGGCTGTATATGGGGTCGCCCTTTTTGGCGCAATACGCGACCGTCTTTGATGAGCCGGAACTGTTTGACGAGGTTGCTCATCAGATTCTGCTGATGGAAAAATACGCCCGCGACGATAAAACGGGGCTGCTGTATCACGGCTACGACGAATCACGTCAGCAGCGATGGGCCGATCCGCAAACGGGCCTGTCGCCTCATTTCTGGGGGCGGGCGATGGGTTGGTATGCCATGGCGCTGGTCGATACGCTGGACTTTTTGCCCGAAGATCATCCCAAACGCGGCGATGTCATTGCCGTGCTCAATCGTCTGCTCAAGGCCGTGGCCGACCATCAGGACGAAAAAACCGGCGTCTGGTATCAGGTGGTCAATCTGCCCGCTGCCGAAGGTAACTACCTCGAATCTTCTTGCTCTTCAATGTTTGTTTATGCTATGCTCAAAGCAGTGCGGCTCGGTTATATCCCGCAGCACTATATTGAGGTGGCCCAAAAAGGCTATCGAGGCATTTTCGAACAGTTTGTGGAAGTGGCCGACGACGGTCAGGTGCATCTGCACAAAGGCTGCGAAGTGGCCGGGCTGGGCGGAAACCCGTACCGCGACGGCTCGTATGAGTACTACATCAGCGAAAAGATTCGCACCAATGACCCCAAGGCCGTCGGGCCGTTTATCCTGGCCTGTCTGGAGTACGAGGCCGTCCTTGACGCAGCGAATTGACAGGATGCTGCAATGTGCCTGTGGTGTAGGATGGATGCTGTGGATGTGCAGGAGAACCGTGTGGTTAAAATTCAAACGATGTCGTGGATGCGTGTTTTGATTTTGTTATGGCCTCTGTTGGTCGGTTTCATCGCCAACGGAACGGCGCCGGCCTACAATCCCCCCGAACGGCTGACGGTGGATCGTCCGACCTTTGCTGAAAACACCGCTCGCCCGCTTCGCTATCGACCCCGCGGGCTGGATTTTGTGACCGTCAACGGCGGCGAGTTTTACAATCGTCCTCTGTACGGCGGCAACACGGCCTTTCGTGCCGATGCGGGCGATATGCCGGAAGTGTCGCTGTACGCCCCCGGCCAGGCGGGCAATCTCAGGTTTGCTATTCGTATCGCAAGCGGCGTTTTCTGGCTGCATCAGGCCGAGCGCATCGTCGCCCGCTACCGTCCCGGGGCCATGATCTACCAGGTCACCGACTCCCGACTGGGCGATGCCGTGCTAACACTGTCGATGATTGGATTGTATGACGCCGAAGGGCTGATCGTGCACATCGAGCAATACGGTACAACCGAGCCGCTTGAATGGCTGGTCGCGTTCGGCGGGGCGGGCGGCAAACGCGGCGCCCGCAGCGGCGACATCGGCTGTGAATCCGAACCAATCAGCCGGTTTTTCCAGCTTCGCCCGGACAACTGCCACGGCAATGAATTTGCACTGGACGGACATGCGTTTATTTTGACAAGCCGAATCGCCACCCTGGCCGGAACGCTGCCGCCCTCTGCACAACTTGCTGTGGCCGATGCGGCACAGTGGGACGACCCGGCGGCACTGATGAATTCAGCCGGACAGCCGACCGAATACCCGGTGCTGGTCGCCTCAATGTCGATTGCCGCCAACGAGTCGGCTTATTTGGCCATCAAACGCATCGGCGAATCCGGATCACCGTTTGCGGCCGAGGAACTGCCCGAAATCTTTGCCGATTGTGAACAACAGCGCCAAGCCATTGCCGAGCGCGTCGTGGTGCACACGCCTGATCCGTTCATCAACGCCGCCGTTGCGGCGCTGTGTGTGGCGACCGATGCCCTCTGGGACGACCGTCAGGGGTCGGTCATGCACGGCGCAGTGGCGTGGCGCTCGCGATATCCCGGCTGGCGCGGCCCGTATGCCAACGACGCCTTGGGCTGGCACGACCGGAGTCGCGGCCATCTGACCGACTGGGCGCGTCGCCAAAACACCGACCCTGTTCCCGAGAAGGTTCTCGGCCCGGATCCTGAGGCCAACTATGCGCGAAGTCATCCGTTCAAACAAACCAACGGCGATATCGGCGGCAAGCATTACGATATGAATCTGATTTATATGGATACATTGCTGCGGCATCTGTTCTGGACGGGCGATCTGGAGCTGGCCGAGCGGCTCTGGCCGGTTATCGAGCGGCATGTGGATTGGCAGCAGCGGCTGTTTCGCCGTCCGTTCGGCCCGGACAAGCTGCCGTTGTATGAGGCCTACGCCGCGATCTGGGCCAGTGACGATATGCAGTTCAACGGCGGCGGAGTTGCTTATACCTCGGCGTATAATGCGTATCATTTTCGCTGGTTTGCCGACCTGGCCGAACGGCTGGGCAAAGACCCCGCTCCGTTCAGACAGGAAGCGGAATGGATTAACACGGCGATGCAGCGGTATTTATGGCTGGCCGATCGCGGCTGGTATGCCGAATACAAAGACCTGCTCGGTTTGCAGCAGACCCATCCGGCTGCGGGGCTGTGGTCGATCTATCACATCATCGATTCGGAGATGGCCGATTCCTTTCAGGCCTGGCAGATGACCCGCTACATCGATACGCAGATCGCGCACATCCCGATTCACGGCCGGGATATTCCCAAAGGCCGTTTTTTTACGCTGCCGACATCCAACTGGATGCCCTATACCTACTCGACCAACAATGTCGTTATGGCCGAAGTTGCCCATACTGCGCTGGCCTATTGGCAGGCCGGACGCGCCGAGAAGGCCTTCAGCCTGTTCAAAGGGGCGGTGCTGGACGGGATGTATATGGGGCTGTGCCCCGGCAATGCGGGAATGACGACGTATTTTGACGCGGCCCGCGGCGAAGCGCAGCGGGATTTCGGCGATGCGGTCGGGGCGCTGTCCCGCGCCGTCATTGAGGGATTGTTCGGCATTCGCCCCGACGTGCTGAACGGGCAATTGACCATTGAACCGGGCTTTCCACCATGGGAATCGGCACAGATTGTCCATCCTAATATCGAGTTTTCCTATTTACAAAAAGCACAAGTCAGTACCTATACGATAAAACCGAACTTTGGCAGGCCGGTAGCGCTGCGGCTGATTGTACCGGCGCGGACGGTGGAGATTGAGCGTCTCACGGTCAACGACAAGGCTGCCGAATGGAAGCCGGTTGGCCGGGCCGTCGGCGGACCGCGGATTGAGGTGCGGTGCGAACCGGCGGATGGGTACGAGGTGGAGATAGTCTGGACAGGCGAGCAGCCGGCACACATTTCCGGCCCGCGGATTGCCGCGGCGGGAGAGCGGCTGCGTGCCGCCGGAAAAGCCGAGCTGGTTGACGTAAAAGATCCTCAGAACGCATTGAAAGATATTCGGTTGCTCAAGGATGTCCGGTTATTGCCGTGTGTTCTGGAAGCGACGGCGGCGGGGGCGATGGGCCATCGCACGGCGTTCATGCAGGTCAGACACGGACAAATGAGCTGGTGGGCGCCGCTTGAGTTTGAGATACGGCCGCCGTATGAGATTGTCGCCGCGGCCGACCAAACGGCAAACCGCATCACCTTTTACGTTCGGAACAACACGGCTAAGGCACTGCAGGGACAGGCCGTGATTGCATCCGCAGGCAATTCCGTCAAACAACCGCTCACGATAGCGGCGTTCGGGGAGTCCGAACCCATTACGCTTTCAGCGGAGGAGTTTCATTTGCCGCCGGGGACCAATCGCGTTGCTGTCGTACTGGACGACGAGATCGATATCGAGGGCGATGTGATTAACTGGGACATGCGTCCCGACCGAGATTCACTGACGTGGGAGACGGTGGACCTGGAGTTGCTGTTTAACGACAAAGTGTCGCACATTTTCCAAAATGAATATCTCACGCCGCGTTCACCGTATGGTTCGTTGGCGATCCCCAAACAGGGCATCGGCAGTTGGTGCAATTTTACCAGAACCTTTGACGTGGATGACAGCGGGCTGCGGCGTCTGGCCGCTGAGAATGACGGTCGGCTGATGCTGCCGCAGGGCATTTTGTTCAAGACGCCTGTCGAGCCGGACGCCGACAATATTGTGTTTACCTCCCAATGGGACAATTACCCGGACAGCGTACAGATTCCGCTTTCCGGAAAGGCACGCCATCTGTATCTGCTGATGGCCGGATCGACCAATTCAATGCAAAGCCGTTTCGACAACGGGCAGGTTATCGTAACCTATGACGACGGTCAAACGGAGCAGTTGCCTCTGCACAATCCCACCACGTGGTGGCCGATTGATCAGGACTATTTCATTGATGATTTCGCGTTTCATCGGCCGGAGCCGATCCCGCCGCGGTTGGAGTTGAAAACCGGACGTATTCGAATGGCTGATTGGCCCGATTTCAAAGGCAAAGGCGGCACCATTCCCGGCGGGGCGGCTGCGGTACTGGATATTCCCCTCAGTCCGGACAGGGAATTGTCGTCGTTAACGCTCCGGACGCTGGCCAATGAGGTCGTGGTTGGTCTGATGAGCGTTACGCTGGTTCGCTGAATCGTCTAAAAGGGAAAAGTATGATGAAAAATGCAAAAAAAATAATTATTTTTGCTTTTTTGATGTGCTTTGGCCTCGCTCAGGCACGTCCGTCCTGGGGACGCTATCTGGCCAAACCCGATGAATGGTTTCGCGGTGAGGAAGGGAAGCAAGTCATCGAAAACATTCTGAGCTGGCAGGATAATCACGGCTCCTGGCCCAAAAACATCGATACCGCCGCCAGACGTTTTTCAGGCGACCGCGATTTGCTTCAGGGTTCGTTTGACAACGGCGCCACCACCGGCGAAATGCGGATGCTGGCGCGGGCGTTTCGTGCCGCGGGCGAGCTTCGTTATCGACGGGCGTTTGAGAAGGGGCTGGATTTGATTATCAAGGCCCAGTATCCCACCGGCGGCTGGCCGCAATACTATCCCCCGCCGGCCAAAAAGTACCATCGCCACATTACCTTTAACGATAACGCAATGGTCTTGCTGATGGAATTGCTCGAAGAAATTGTCGAAGAGCCGCAATATGAATTTGTCGATGCCGATCGCCGCAGCCGTGCCAAAACAGCCTTTCAGCACGGCCTGGAGTGTATTCTCAAATGCCAGATTATCGTTAATGGCCGGAGAACCGTCTGGTGCGCCCAGCATGACGAAAAGGATTACGCCCCGCGTCCCGGACGTTCTTATGAATTGATCTCGCTCAGCGGCGGCGAAAGTGTCAGTATTCTCAGACTCTTGATGGTAAGATTTTAGCCATTTGAAGCAGTGAACTCTTTCAATGCCGGCAGCTGGCCGGTTTTGAGATAGATTTTCAGCGCCTCTTTTACTGTATTCACGGGGTTTAATCCGCGTTGTTTGAGCGTAAAA
>JBNRMN010000052.1:0-68395 GCA_050309605.1 Anaerohalosphaeraceae bacterium | reverse complement strand
GGTGGATGCGATAGCGGGTACGACAACGCGGTATTACTACGACGACCAGCGGGTGGCGGTCCAGACGCGGGTTTCCGGCGGTGTGGAGACGGATTCCCGCTATTTTGTCTTCGGCAACTACATTGATGAAGTGCTGGTGATGGGTTATCGCTACAGCTCTTCATGGATCGACTTCTACTACGGCCACGATCATCTCTACAGCCCAGTCGTCTTGTACGGGCCGACCGGCATGGTCATCGAACGGAATGAGTACGACGCCTACGGCAGCGTCCAAATTCTTACTGCGAACTACGAACCCAGAACCACCAGCGTGTTGGACAACCCCTACACCTTTACCGGCCGCGAACTGGACACCCTCGACGCCGGCAGCCTGCGCCTGATGCACTACCGCGCCCGAACCTACGACCCCGAAACGGGAAGGTTTATGCAACGGGACCCTGCAGAATATGTCGATGGGATGAATTTATATGAGTATGTTCGATCAAATCCTATCAATAACTTTGACCCGTATGGCTTGATGTCTAATCGTATCAAGCTTGAACCAATCGATCCTAAAAGTGTTTGTCCTTTAGATTGGGTAAAAGAGCAATACTGGGAGGATCGAAAGATAATGGCTCGATGGGTTACATTGAAATACAGAGTTAACCTGCCTTGGCCTTTGAATATTTTTCAAGAGGAAACCTTGTGGGAGTGGGTAAATTATCAGATTGCTGGGTATGTTCCTGTTAGTGTGAAACTTATTGGAACGGGGCCGGATGGGAAATGGACCGACGCAGATATGCTTTTATATGTCGGTAAGGGTTACATAACACCCAATGAAGCGATTATTAAGAATCTCATCAAACTGAATCAGCAGGGTAAAACATATCGTTGTCGAAGATTATATCGATGTATAACAGAATGCTGTTCTGGTATGAAGACGACGACAGATTTTGATATTCCTGGTATAATGGAGCCAATAGATACGTCAGGATTCGGATCACTCGGAGTAGGATCATGTACGCCGCTTTTTGACCCATCGGTGAGGTGCCCTGTAAAAAAGAGAAATTAACTATGAAGAAGAAGAAAAAGAAGAAAAGTGCTGCGATTGTGTTTACTCTTATTGGGATAGTGCTTGGCTATTATTCAAGTCCATTGTGCTATTATTTTAGTGACTTTCGTCAGGATGTTAGGAAAGCGTATCTACCGTTAAACACAATCCAGAGAAGCATCCTAAACGGAGAGTTGTTGTATTTAGATGATCATGACAGACGAGAAATGATGAAATTACGACTTGAGTTGGCCTATATTGAGAATATGACTTTGTTCAATCTGAACGAGCTAAAAAGGATAAAATGGTGGGTGCGGTATCTTGACAGGTATGGAATGTTTACTTCTGCACAAATCAGCAATAGAACAGAAATCTTTCATGAACTAAAAGAACTGAAAGAAACACATCCTGACGGTATCCTGGTTTCGGCAGAAGAATTCGAACAAAAAATCGAGGAGGCACGGCAGAAAGATGCACAGTGGAGTCGCGGCTGGTGGCATGGCAGCTGGCCTGATGGAAAAGAGGGAATTATAAAATATGATGTGCCTCGTCGTGATTATTTTTTATGCAATAACAGACTTGTGCCTTGTTCTTTCGAAGAAGGGGTGCGAAATCGCTATCGGATTCAAGCACTTGAAGAAATGATGGAGTAGCCGTCATTCCTTAATAAGGCCTTGATGGTTTGGAACGAGAGAGTTCAAGATGAAAAAATTGAAAATGTTTGGGATGCCTGTTGTTTTTGTTTTAATTGGTGCTGCGTTGGGTCATGGCGTCCCGCGTCTGTTTTACTTTGTCTTTATTTTACCCTCGGACATCCATTTTGTACATGAACACTTAAAAGCCATTCGAGAAGGCATCAATAATGACTTTTACATCGACGATATTGATATATCCGAGATTATGACAGTACGACTTGAACTGGCTTATATCGAGCACATCTCTTTGGCCGATTGGGCGGAGATTGACAAGGTGCGATGGTGGGTCCGATACCTGCGACAGCGTGCTCGGCAGATCGAAAGTGAAATGGCGTTACGAACCGGAATCTATAATGATCTAAAGGAGTCTAATCCCGACGGCATTTTAGTTTCGACGGCGGAGTTTGACAGAAAAATTCAAGAAGCACAACAAAAAGATCAGCGATGGGAAAACGGCCTTGACGCTCGCTTCTGGACAGACCGCAGAAATAGGGTGTTGGCTTATCAATTATTTCTTCGAGATTATTTTTTGTGCGAAGACAGGCTTGTGCCTGCTTCATATGAAGAAGTGGTTCGGAAGCGGTATTATGTTGAAATGGATTAATTCATCATATGGCTATTTGCGATCTTTAGTGTTTACGATGACGCCGGGAATCTGACGGGCGACCATCGGGGGTATGTCTATGAATATGATATGGAAAATCGCTTGACAAAGGTGTCGCGGTCGGATAGTACTGTGGTCGCGACGTTCGCGTATGATGCGTTAGGCCGAAGGATTGAGACGGTGGATGCGATAGCGGGTACGACAACGCGGTATTACTACGACGACCAGTGGACGGGGGTGCGGGGTATTGCCCCTTAGCAGGGAAAGAGCGACTTTCGGTTTTCTGGACTGGTGTCAATTTCGCAGACAGATTTCAGATTTCAAAATAGGCGACGCGGAGAAGTTTGTTCTGTGGGGGGTGTCTGTGCGGTGGGAGAGTGTTATCCGACCGCTTGCGCGGCTCGGCTGTTGTAGATGCGTCGGCAACTTCAGGGCGGAGTTATTGCAGGCTGCCGGTCAGTTCGGTCATTGTGGTCAGTCCTTTTCGGGTGCAGTAGCGGCGGATGCCTTCGATGATGAGCAGCGCGGTATCGGGCTGGACGAAGGTGGCGGTTCCAATGGTCACGGCGGCGGCGCCGGCGATCATAAATTCGACAGCATCGGCGGCGGTTCGTATGCCGCCTCCGCCGAGGATCGGGACGCCGGCGGGCTTGGCGACCTCCTGATAGACTTTGCTGACCAGATAGATCGCAATCGGCTTGACAGCCGGGCCGCTCAGCCCGCCGGTACGATTGGCCAGCACGGGACGGCGGGTTTCGATGTCGATGACCATAGCGGTAAAGGTGTTGACCATGCTCAGGGCGTCGGCTCCGGCCTCGACGGCGGCCCGTGCGGCGGCGGAAATATCGGTCACCATCGGGGTAAGCTTGACGATGAGGGGTTTGGGGCCGCAGGCCGCTTTGACCTGTTTTGTGATGTCTCGAATCTGCGTCGGATCGGTACCGAAGCTGATGCCGCCCTGTTTGACATTGGGGCAGCTTATGTTTAATTCCAGAGCCGCGACAGCCTGTTCTTTGGCCAGCCGCTCGGCGACCTGCACATAATCGTCGATCATCTGCCCGGCGACGTTGACAAAGACCGTTGTACCGAGCTGTTCGAGAACGGGGATTTTTTCGCTGACGAAGCGTTCCAGTCCGATATTGGCCAGCCCGATAGCGTTGAGCATCCCGGCGTCGGTTTCCACGATTCGCGGGGTGGGATTGCCTTTGCGCGGGGCGACGGTGACGCTTTTGGTAATGACGCCGCCCAGCTTCGAAACATCCATAAACTCGGCCAGTTCGTCGGCATAGCCGCAGGTTCCCGATGCCGTCAGCACCGGGTTGCTGAGCGTTAGCCCCGCAAAATCAACGGTCAAATCAACGTTTTGTTCCATCGTTTTATGTGCAAAAAGAGGTTGGTTTTCAGTTTATAAAAACGGCGTCGTCCATCAACCCACATACATCGGCACAGGATGCCCGATTGCATTGCGCACCAAGTATTGCTATCCGGCCGCTTGCGCGGCTCGGCTTTTAATCCCACATTATGTTGTTATCCGGCCGCTTGCGCGGCTCGGCTGTTGAACCCCTTATACTTTAAAGATCACAGTTCGGCTGTCAAAGACCGGGCCATCTTTGCAGCAGAGTTTATATTCGGTTTGGTCGGGGGTATCAGTTTTGATTTCCACTGCGCAGCTTTGGCATAACCCGATGCCGCATGCCATCATCCGCTCCATACTGACCTGACAGGGCAGGTCAAAGTCCTCGGCCAGTTGCGCCGCCTCGGCCAGCATCGGTTCCGGTCCGCAGGCATAAATGAGGGTCTCGCTGGGGTCCGGCTGATTGTTGCGGAGCCAGTGCCGGGCGCAATCGGTGACAAATCCCCTAAAGCCGGCCGAGCCGTCGTCTGTAGCGACGCGCGAGGAGATGCCCAGGACGTCAAATTCTTCGAGTACCAAGCCGGTCAGATTGCCGATTTTGAGAGTAAAGGGCAAATCCTCACAACTTCTGGCGCCGGCGAAGCAGATTGTTTCCACCTCGGGGCGGTGCCTTTTCAGATAGCCGCCCAGATGCAGCAGCGGCGGGGCGCCCATGCCGCCGGCGATCAAAACCGCTTTTTTGAGGGTGTCGGGCAGGGCAAAGCCGTTGCCCAGCGGGCCGATTAGGTTGAGGGTGTCGCCGCCGGCCAGCGTCATCATTCGCAAGGTCGCCGGGCCGAGCACGCAATAGAGGATCTCCAGTTTGACGCTTGGGCCGTCCTGGCCGGGGGTGAGGATGACGTCTGAAAAACTGAACGGACGACGCAGAAGGATTTGTCGATGGGCTGCGTCGCGCAGGGCGGGGGGAATTTTGTCTTCGGGCGGCAGCGGCAGTCCGGCCAAATCTATCTCCACAAATCGGCCGGGCTTGGCTGTTTCAAATAAACGGCTTCCGATCGGGTCAAGCTTTAGATTCAGGCGATAGTAGCATTCGCGAATCTGCTGATTGCTCAGCACGTTGGCCGTGAAGCTCCCTTTGTGTCCGGCGCCAACCTCTTTTTCCATAAGATTTTGTCCAAAAAGAAGTTACGTAAAAATAAAGCTTCCGGAACATTCATCCACTGATATTCCGGAAGCCCGCCACGGCAAAGAAAGCCGTCAAGTTCTCACCTCAAAAATCTACTGTCCATCTTTTCAGTAACCAATATAGCAGGCGAACGCGGGGCTGTCAATAATCACCCGGCCAAGAATAACAAGACTTTTTTTTCCGGTACAGGATTTTGACGTAAGTTATTAATATTATGATAGTTACATAAAGTCAGAATTTTCTTTGTCGGATGTTGGTTTTTGGCGGTTGCGTGAGCGGCGTATATATTTATATTAAGATCAGGTATGGGCTGTTTTTGTTTTTTTATAAAAACATTGACATAAGTTGCGACTTGTATTAAGTTTAATTTAACTAATTTTTCGCATCGAGTAGAGCGAATCAACAAGGGTTGGCGGGCTGCTACGATGAATAAGGATGCTTTGATTCTTGTTGCCGAGGACGACGACGGGCATTTTGCCTTGATTGAGCGGAATCTGATTCGCAGCGGTATGCTCAATACGATTTTACGTTTCAATGACGGCCAGGAAATACTGGACTTTCTTGAGGATGCCAAGTCGCCGGAATCGGACAATTACCGTCGTCCGATGCTGTTGCTGCTGGATATTCGAATGCCTAAAGTCGATGGTCTGGATGTCCTGAGGCGGCTGAAATCCGATGACACACTTCGAAAAATCCCCATCGTGGTTTTGACCACCACCGGAGATCGTCAGGCTGTGGAGCAATGTCAGCAACTCGGATGCAGTCTATACGTTGTCAAGCCGATTGAATACGAAAAATTTATTGAGTCCATCCAACATATCTGCCGGTTCCTGGCGGATCTTGAGGTGCCTGTTTTGGGCGGTTGTTAACATTTCTTTTTGGCCATCGTTCACGGGCCGTCATCGCGTTTTGCCTTTTGGCCAGTTTGCCCTTTTCAAAGGCAACAAGCCATGCGATCTGGTTCAGAGCGTGTACAGTGGAGTGTGCCGCGTGGGTTATGATTTTCCATTTTACGGGTTGTTGCCCCTTGAAACGGTGTACGGATTGTGTTAAATAACACGGCATTATGAAACCCTTTTTTATCTATGGTCTCATTGTGTTGTCGGTGGTGCAGTGGCCGGCAAGAGCGGACACGATTTCGCAAATCATCAGCCGATCCAATCAACGAACGGCCGAGTTTGCGATTCTGGCGTTGCGGGCCGAGGACGGCACGACGCTGTATCGTCGAAACGCCGAAAAGACGATGATTCCCGCGTCGAATATGAAACTGGCCACTTCGGCTGCGGTGCTGCATTATCTCGGCCCGGATTACGAATTTCAAACACACGTTGCCTTGCTGGGCGACAGTCTCGTCATTATCGGCGGCGGCGATCCGGTATTGGGTGATTCGTTGATTGATCGGCGATATGGCCGCGGTCAGGACTGGATTTTTGGGGAAATCGTTCGAATTCTGGCCGATCGCGGTGTTGACCGTCTCCAGGATATTGTGATCGACAGTTTTTTCTTCGATTTGAATCGTGTGCATCCGTCGTGGCCGGCTGATCAGCTCAATCAGGCGTACGCCTGCGAAGTCAGTGGACTGAACTACAATCGCAACTGTGTGCGGATCACGGCGACGCGGCAAAACGGCAGGGCGGTGCTGCGAATGGAGCCGGACAACGATTATGTGACGCTGATCAATCAGCTTCGATTGATCAACAGCGGCAACAGCGCCATCGGGGGCTATCGTACGACGACGCCCAATCGGCTCTCCATCCGCGGCAATCTTAATCAATCCGCGGGTTTTGATGCGGCCGTTGAGCAGCCGGCCGGGTTATTTGCCCATCTGCTTGTTGGCTATCTTCGCTCGGCCGGTATTGCCGTCAACGGCAGGATTGTGAAAAAATATGTTCGGCAGGAAGCGGATTTAAAGCGGCTGCACACCTTTTCCACGCCTGTCTGGGATGTGCTTGACCGCTGCAACAAGGACAGTCTGAACCTGGCCGCCGAGAGCCTGATCAAAACCATTTCCGCGGAGAACACACAGGGGCGCATCAATGGCGAATGGCCGCACGGGCTGATGCTGGTTGGTCGCTATTTGAATCTGCTCGGCGTGGACAGCGATCAGTTTGAACTCGACGACGGCAGCGGCCTGAGTCGCAAGAATCGTCTTTCGTGTCAAGTCCTTGTCGCCGTTCTTGAGGACATGCTGAAAAAACCGTATGCCGAGCGGTATCTGGCCACGCTGGCTGAGGCCGGAAACGACGGCACGCTTGCCCGGTATTTTCAACAGGCCCCGTATCGCGGGCACATCTACGGCAAGACCGGCTATATCGCCGGCGTTCGCACATTTTCAGGGATTTGTCGAACCCCGCGCGGCGATATTGTCTTTAGCATCTTGACGCAGGGCGGCAATGCCACGACGCGCCAAGCCATTAACGATATCGCAAAAGCCATCTTTGACGGGACGTTCTGATCGCGTCGGCTGCAAAGCCTCTAATTTACAGTCCGGCGGCTTTGCGAAGTTTGTCGGCCATGTCGGTCTGTTCCCACGTAAAATCCCTGTAGTTGCGCCCGAAGTGGCCGTTGCGGGCGGTTTCTTTGTAAATAGGACGTTTGAGTTTGAGATGATTGATCATTCCCTTGGGCGTCAACGGGAAAAGCTTGCGCACCAACTGTTCAATTTCGATCTCGTCGATTTTTCCGGTTCCTTCGGTATCAACCAATACGCTGATCGGCTCTGCAACGCCGATGGCATAAGAAAGCTGCACTTCGCAGGCATCGGCAAGCCCGGCTGCGACGATGTTTTTGGCGATGTAGCGAGCCATATAACTGGCCGAGCGATCGACCTTGGAGGGGTCTTTTCCGCTGAAGGCGCCGCCGCCGTGGCTGCCGCGTCCGCCGTAGGTATCGACGATAATTTTGCGTCCGGTCAGGCCGCAGTCGCCTTTGGGGCCTCCGGTCACGAATCGTCCGGTGGGGTTGACGTGAACGATCAATTGTTTATCGACTAGTTTGGCCGGCAGCACGGGCAGGATAATGTTTTCAATGATCTGTTTTTTTATCTCGCGATAAGAGATATCTTCGGCGTGCTGTGTGGAGACAACGACAGTGTGAATGCGTTTGGGTTTGCCGTTGTCGCCGTATTCGACTGTGACCTGGCTCTTGCCGTCCGGCCTGAGCCAGGGCAGCTTGCCGTTTTGCCGCATGGATGCCAGTCGATTGGTAATTTTGTGCGCCAGATAAATCGGCATTGGCATCAGGGCGGGTGTTTCCCGGCAGGCAAAGCCGAACATGAGTCCCTGGTCGCCGGCGCCTTGTTCTTTGTGCAGGCCCTGACCTTCGGTAACGCCTTGTGAGATGTCGGGGCTTTGCTTGCCCAGGGCGACGATCACGGCGCAATTCTCGGCGTCAAACCCGATTTGCGGATTGGTGTAACCGATTTCTTTGATGGTTGTGCGGACCACATCGGCAATATTGACGACGGCCTTGGTGGTGACTTCGCCGGCAATGACGGCCATTCCGGTGGCAACCAGCGTTTCGCAGGCCACTCGGCTGTCCGGGTCCTGTTCCAACATGGCATCCAGGATGGCGTCGGATATTTGGTCGGCGACTTTGTCCGGATGTCCCATGGTGACCGATTCACTGGTAAACAAGTGGCCGCGACCATGAAAACGACCATTTTCTGTAACTTTCTTTTGCGCCATTTGTCTGGACTCCCAAAGGTTATATGCGTCAATAAAAATAAATGATAAACTATAACCGCGGCAGTTCATGGGGTCAAACAAAAAGCATACAGAAAATGGGAATTCACAGGGCGCAGCGGGTGAGATGGTTATTTTTCATTGAGGTTCCAGTCAAAGTCAATAAAGCGGATCGCCGGATCGTTGGCGTCCAGCCACTGGGCATCCTCTTGGGGCAGGTATTTGGACAGAAAATTGAGCCAGGCCCGTTCTTCGGGTTTTCGAGCACGAAAACGGAGAATTTCGGCGTATTCCGATTCAAGAAACACCTTTTTATTCATCGAAAAGACATGAGACAGATGGAGCACGTTATTCTGTCGGTCGATCCGCAGGCCTTGCGGTGAATCGAGAAAGCGATGGACCTGGTCGTCCAGCTGCTCTTCAAGTTTGTCAGGCAGATACGGTTCATTGCGCAGGATAGCGCCGCCGCGCGCTGCCTCGGTCAACGCAAAACAGATCCGCGGGTCCCTGTACCGATCCAAAAGCAAGTCATTGCGCATTTCTTTCAGGTTATACTCCAGCCCCATAATTCGAAAAAAGACCTTCGTTGCAGCCCCCGGAATCTGCATAATGCTGTTGCTTGGATACAGAATCATATACCACTTGGGCTGAATGGGGTAGTTATCGATAATCAATTTCAGCGTGCAGGTATTGTAGGTATTGATCCAAAAGGCGACTCGCTGCTCTCGATCCAGGCTCATCAACACCGCCGGGTGCAGCTTTTCGAGCAGATTGGATGCCTTGATCAGATCGGCCCGTTTGCGACGAAGCGTGGCGTAATCCACAAAGCCGGTCTCGGAGATGTATTGATCATTGAATATTCGACTAAAAAGCTCAAACAGCTCGACCATATCTTCCGCATCGGGAAACATTGAGTCGTCGTCATCATCTTCTTCTTTTTCGTTCTCAATGCGGCCGTTGGCCGGCGGCTGGTTGGGATCGGATGGGGCGTTATCGCGGTGAGCAGGGGGTGGTATTGGTGCATTGGGGTCTTTTTGCTCTTCTTTTTCGGCTGATGGCGCCTGTTGTTGATCGGCAGCAGGTGCAGCGTCAGCGCCGTTGGCGATGACTTCCGTCAGGGCGACCAGTGATAACAGCACCGCCGCGACTGACCACACCACGGTCCTGAAATGTCCGTTTCGCGTCTTTATCCAAGGCGTTGTCATGATACGATCATATATGTGCGATTATGGCGTTTTTCAGAGTAAAAATATCGTTATAAGAAATCTACTGTTCTGAATTTTGAAAAGTTCGCCGTAAATTATTTATACCATTTTTTCGGCGGATTTCGAAGTCATAATAACCGTCGTCTGGCAAGAAAGCTTCATAAAGCGATAAAAAAATGACAGACTTTTTTTATCGGACTCTATATGTACCGACGAGGCTTCAAATTGGTCGAATGACGCACTATAATACAAATGAATTACCTTGACAGGCCTCGGACAGGGGGGTATCTTCTTGTGCGGTAAACGTTTTGCATTTGGCTGAACCGATAGTCGATGTAGAAGATCTATTTATTTTGAAGTGGCGGGATAATGAAGCAAACAATAGTCTTTTTCTTGGTCTGCGCAATCACGGCGGTATATGCGGTGGTTCCGACCGACAGAATCGCGAGCGTTCGTGAGCGGCTGGTCAGCAGCGGCGGCCAGATGAGCGATTCGGATCGTGCGGTTGTCAATGATTTTTGGCGTATAGCCCTGGATGCCATGCTGCTGGCTGAGGAATCTGATCAGATTGTAGCGATTCGCCGTCAGATCCAGCAGGAAAAAGGCAGCGAGCCGCTCAGCCTGTACGCGGCCGGTTATGTGCAGATCGGCCGGCAGCATTTGCAGCAGGCGTTTGAGACGGTCGGGCGTTGGGAGCCGTCCGAGAAAAAGACGCTGATGCGACGGAATTTAATGATTCTGACGGCTCAACTGCACAGCCCTCTGCTTGCAGAGTTCGGCCTGGAGCGTTTGGATGATCCTGACGGAGTGCTTCGCTATTGGGCGGTCAAGTGCGTGGCCGGTTCGGGGGTTGCGGTTCAGCTTACTGATCCGTCTATCGGGGATGAAGTCCTGACGGAAAGGATTCTGGACGCGCTGCGTGAGCGTGTCTCTAACGAGTCGGATACGCAAATTCTGCGAACGATTGTTACCTTTGCGGCCATGGTCAACCATGAGACGGCCCGCGATATTCTGATGGCTGTTGCGCAGCGCCGGATTGACGCCTATCTGAGCTGGAACGTCCATGACGAGCAGTTCGATGCCATATTGCTCCGGTCGATGGGTCAGCTTATTTTGGATCAACGGGAATCCGAGGCGCGTGCGGCGATGGCGCGTCGTTTTGCGGAGCTGTTGTCGCTGGTTTTCCAGCGTTATATGGCCGATCCGAGTCCCTTGACCGAGGATCAGCGCAATGCAGTGGCCACTGTAATTGCTGAAGTGGACAGTCAGGTATTAACCCGTATTATGGAGCAGCAAACCCCGTTTATCCGCATTCTTCAGCGCGGCGGATCGGGTCTGGATCGCGAATTTGAGGCCTATTTTGGCAGTGATATGGGGCCGGGCCATCTGGCCACACGTTTGAAGTTTAATTATGGACAAACCGACGCGGGGCGCCCCAGGCATACTCCGCCCCAGTTACCCCCTCCGCCGGCGAGGTGAGTATCGGCTTGACCGATGAGCAAGAAGACGGTACGACAGCATAACGGCAGAACAGGCCGCTCTACAGAATCTACCGACACGAAGCATCGTGTTTTTCGGATGCTGGGTGCTTGGGTGTGCAGCTTGGGCGCGGCGATGATTGTATTTGGCTGTGACCGCACAAGTCCGCACAGTACGGATGAAATGATAATTTATCATCGGTTGCGCGAAAGTATTCAGACGCTGGATCCGGCGGAAATGGGGGATGCGGTCACCCATGCCGTTGCGGGGGATATTTTTGAGTGTTTATACGATTATGATTACACCGAACGTCCGTATCGGATGGTTCCCCTGTTGGCGGCGGATATGCCTCAGATCAGCGAAGACGGTTTGGTTTACCACATTCCCGTCCGCAAGGGGGTCTATTTTCACGACAATCCCTGTTTTCCGGACGGTCAAGGGCGAGAACTGACGGCGCACGATTTTGTGTTTGCCTGGAAGCGCATCGCCAACGTCAAAAACCGAAGTAAAAGCTGGTGGATATTTGACGGGCGGATCGTCGGTTTGGATGCGTTTCGCGAATACACCAAGCAATGCGAGCCGGATCAGGTCGATTACAACCGGCACGTGGAGGGGCTGTACGCCGAGGATGATTATATGCTGGTGGTGCGACTGGTGCGTCCCTGGCCGCAGTTGGTGATGTGGCTTCAATATACCGCCACCGCGCCGATCGCGCGTGAAGCGGCTGCGTATTACGGCAAGCGTATCGGCTCCAATCCCGTCGGAACCGGGGCGTACCGTCTGGTTCGATGGCGGCGGGGCAGTTTTATCGAAGCCGAGCGAAATCCGAATTATCACTGGATTGTATCAGAGCAGGACGGGACATCCCGGCGTCTGCCTTATATTGATCGCGTCTTCTGGCGGGTCATCATTGAAGACCAGCCGCGCTGGCTGCTGTTTATTCGGGGCGAGCTGGATATTAACAGTATTCCCAAAGACAATTTCGGCCAGGTGATTTCGATGGGCGTCGAGATGACCGAGATGATGAAAGAGCGAAACATTCAATTGAGGACCTTTGATGAGCCGAATACCTTTTGGGTCGGCTTCACGATGTCCGACAGGACAGTGGGCGGCAATCTTGCGCTGCGCAAAGCGATTAGTTACAGCATCGACCGGGAGCGATTTATCGAATTGTTTTTGAACGGTCGCGGCAGGGTCGCACACGGCTATATTCCGCCGGTGATGCAGGGGTATGATCCGACGATTGAAGACATTTCTTCATCGCAGCGGGATTTGGCCCGCGCTAAGACGTATTTACAGGAGGCCGAGCGGATCCACGGCGGTCCGTTGGGACGGTTGCGTTTGGCGATGGGCGGCACCGACGCGACGATTCGCCAGATGGGGCAGTTTTTGCAGAGCTGTATGGCTCAGATCGGCTTGACGGTGGAACTGGAGATGTTCGACTGGCCGACGTTTTTGGAGCGGATGCGCAACGGCAGCCATCAGATGTTTTTTTCCGGATGGATCGCCGATTATCCCGATGCGGAAAATTTTATGCAGGTGTATTACAGTAAGAATTCGCCCTGGCCCAACAGCACCCAATACAGCAATCCTGAATTTGACGCGATTTATGAGCAGATTTCCGTGATGCCGGACAGTCCGGAACGAACCGCATTGTATCACCGGGCGCAGCGGATTGTCGTCCATGATTTGCCGGCGGCGTATGTCTATCATCGCATCTCGTATCTGCTGCATCATGACTGGGTGGAAAACATTGTGCCGAACTCCTATCGACCCGATACGAACGGAATGGGTCTGACGAAATTTTTCCAAGTGGACAATGACAAGCGTGAACGTTACAAGAAGACATTTCGATAACTTGCCAGGGCGGTGCTTTTCGGCGTCGGCAATGCTGCTGACGTTTAAGCTTTTGGCCGTATGGCTGATTGTCTGTACGGCGTTTTACGGCTGCGGATGGCACAGAACCCCGCACGACGACGACCAGAGCGTGCTTCATTTGTCGCTGGTTACGAAAGTTCAGACGCTGGACAGCGGCAATTTGCGCGACGTTTATGGAATGACGGTCGCGGGCAATATCTATGAACCGCTGTATGAGTACCATTACTTGAAGCGGCCGTATGAGATTATTCCGCTGCTGGCTGACGGTATGCCGGACATCAGTGAGGATAAGCTGACTTATACCATTCGCATCAAGCAAGGGATTCAATACCAGGACGACCCGTGTTTTCCGGAGGGCAAAGGGCGCCACGTGACGGCGCACGATTTTGTGTACGCCCTGAAACGCATTGCCAACGTCAAATATCGCAGTCAAAACTGGCCCTCATGGAATGATCGCGTCGTCGGGCTTGATGCCTTTCGCGACTACACCAAGCAGTTTCCCGATGAATGGGCCGTTGATTACAGCTATGAGGTCGAAGGGCTTCGGGCACTGGACGATTATACCCTGCAAATCAAACTGATTCGTCCCTGGCCGCAGTTGGTCGAATCCATGCTTTCGGATGTCTCCGCAGCGCCGGTACCGCATGAGGCGGTCGATTATTATCGTGCTCAGATTCGCAATCGTCCCGTGGGGACCGGTCCGTATCGGCTCAAGGCCTGGCGTCGCGGCAGCTATGTCGAACTGGTGCGCAACGCCAACTGGCGGGGGCAGGTGTATCCGTCCGAGGGGGAATCGGGCGATGCGGAGGCCGGCTTGCTGGATGATGCGGGCCAACCGCTTCCCTTTGCCGACCGGATTATCTTTCGCGTGATTGAAGAAGATCAGCCGCGCTGGCTGCTGTTTATGCGGGGCGAGCTGGATTTTTCGGGTATTCCCAAGGATAATTTTGACGAGGCCATCGGCGTCGGCGGCGGGGAACTGACCGAGGAAATGATTCAGCGCAACATCCGGCTGGAAACCTATGTCGATCCGTCCACGTTTTGGATGGGCTTTAATCTCAGAGATCCGGTTCTGGGGGCGAACAAGCCGCTGCGTATGGCCATTTCGCGTGCGATTGATCGTCAGGCCATGATTGATTTGCTGTTCAACGGGCGATTTGAGGTTGCCCATGGGTTTGTCTCGCCGGGGTTAAATTCCTATGATCCCAATATCGCCGAGTACGGGTTTTCGCGTTATGATCCGGCCGAAGCGGCTGAACTGCTCAAAGAGGCCGAACGCATTCACGACGGCCCTATTGGGCCGCTGAAGCTGGGCATGCCGGGGACGGACAATTTTTCCCGTCAGTACGGCCAGTTTTTGCAGAAATACATCTCTCGGATCGGGCTTCGCCTGAATGTTGATTATATGGACTGGCCGACCTATCTGTCGGAAATGAATAACGGCCATTTGCAGTTGTTTGCCAGCGGCGTCAGTGCCGGGATGCCGGACGCGATCGATTTTCTGGAACTGTTTGGATCAAAATATTTTGCTCCCGGCGGAAATAAGTTTTTTTATTCCAATCCGGAATATGATACACTGCTTGAGCAGGCTCAGGTGATGTTCGACAGCCCGGAGCGAACGGAACTGTACCGACGGATGGAACGGATGGTGATGGACGACTATCCGGCGGCGTTTACCTCCCATCGCGTTTCGTATGCGCTTTGTCATGGGTGGTATAAAAATTACAAGCCGCATGTGTTTTCGTATAATGTATTGAAATATCGGCGGATCGACAAGGAACAGCGCGATGCCTACAGGGATTTGTTGACGGAATTGAAACGAAGATAAGACGCTATGACGGCCTTTATTATACGACGACTGCTTTATACGATTCCGATAGTGTTCGGGGTGTTGTTGCTGACGTTTGTGCTGTTTACGCTGCTCGGGGGCGACATTTCCTATCAGATAGCCGGTCGTGATGCCGATGCCGAGACCATTGCCGAGATTCGCCATGAATACGGCTTGGACAAGCCGCTGTTTGTCGGATTGGAGCCGCTGGAAGAAGACGACTGGCAGTCCAACAAAGCGGCTTATCTTGAGACGGCGCGCGCGGCCGAAGCGGCCCGTCTGGAAGATGCCGAATCCGCTGCCGTTGGTCCATTAAGTGAGTTTGAGCTTGAGCAAAAAGCCAAAGGCCTCTGGCTGTCGGATCTGTTCAAAGAACGTCTCGGCAGCGTCCGATGGGGGCGATCCTGGAAAATGCTGGATTTTGACAGTCAATTTTTCAATCACTTTACGCGGGCACTGACATTTAATTTCGGCTACGATTTGAACCGTGAACTGATTTCCGATCGTATTCTGTGGGGGGTGGGGCCGTCGCTGGCGCTGACGGCACCGATGTTTGCCGGGACGCTGGCGATTTCGATTACGCTGGCGCTGGTGGTGGCGTTCGTCCGCGGCTCGGCCTGGGACGTGACGGTGGTGGTGATATGTGTGGCGGGGATGAGCATACCCTATCTGAGCTTTATTATTTTCGGTCAGTATTTCTTTGCGTATCAGTTGGACTGGTTCCCGATCTTTTTTGTGCCCGACCGTTCGATTTGGGTCAGCGTGGCGCTGCCGGCGCTGATCGGCATTGCGGCCGGTCTGGGGGCCAATTTACGGTTTTACCGCACGGTGATGCTGGATGAGATGCGTTGTGATTATGTCCGCACGGCCTTTGCCAAGGGGCTTTCGACGCGTACGGTATTGTTTAAGCATGTCCTGAAAAACGCCATGATCCCGATTATCACCAATGTCGTGCTGTCCATTCCGTATCTGATTCTCGGCTCGCTGCTGCTGGAGCGGTTTTTCGGGATTCCGGGATTGGGCGATTTGATGATTCAGGCGATCAACTCGCGGGACTTTTTTGTGCTTAATGCAATGACCTATATCATGTCGCTGCTGATTATCTTTTTTACCTTGCTGACGGATATTTGCTATGCCTGGGTGGATCCGCGGGTGTCGCTTGAATAACCGTTTTGATAAGAGTCGGAAATCGAATGGCGAAAACTGAAACACCGATTAAAGACAAAGACCTGAACCTTCGAACCCCTTCAAAGGGGCGCAGCTTGTGGGCGGACGGATTGCGCCGATTGCGCAAACGGCGGCTGGCGATGGTGTGTTTTTGGGTGTCGATGGCCTATTTTGTATTGGCCGGATTTGTGTTTGTCTGTGAGATCGCCGGTGTGGATAATGTGCTGATGCGATGGAATGAGGACGTCGGTCCGTCGTATCAGGCGCCGCTGGCGTCGTATGAATGGCAGACGCTGGACGGGGATACCCGGTCGGGCTGGTCGCTGCTGGGAACGGATTTTCTGGGGCGTTCCACCTTGCGAAAAACGCTGTACGGGGCCAAAACATCGATCACCGTGGCGCTTTGCGCGTCGGTCATCAGTTTGCTGATCGGCGTGCCGTTGGGGGCGATAGCCGGGTATTTTCGCGGCTGGATTGATGATCTGGTGGTCTGGCTGCTGACCACGCTCAATACGATTCCCTATATTCTGCTGGTGATGGCTTTTGCGGTGGTGCTGCGGGATAAATCGCTGTTCGGGGTGCCGCTGCGGGGCGTAACGGGGGTGTATCTGGCAATGGGGCTGACCAGTTGGGTCGGCATTGCCCGGCTGATTCGCGGCGAGATTATGAAGCGCAAAGAAAGTGAATACGTCCTGGCGGCGCGGGCGATGGGCTGTTCGTCGGGTCGGATTATCTTTCAGCATTTGCTGCCGAATGTGTTTCATATCATCATCATCAATTTTTCGCTGCGCTTTGTGACATTTATTCACGCCGAGGTCATTTTGAGCTTTTTGGGGCTGGGCGAGACCGACAAACCCAGTTGGGGCGCGATGATTGATGCCGCTCGGGCGGAACTGGCCCGCAATGTCTGGTGGGAAATGGTGGCGGCGACCGCGGCGATTTTTGTGTTGTCACTGGCTCTGAATTTGTTCGGCGATGCGCTGCGGGATTGTCTGGATCCGAAACTGAGGACGGATTGATGAGCTATCGGAATGAACCGCAAACAGGATGACAGAAAACCGGTATGACGCAGACTAACTCCAATTTATTGTCGATCCGAAATCTTTCGACGCATTTTTATACCGAGCTGGGGCTGGTGCGGGCGGTGCAGGAGGTTAGTTTTGACCTGCACGCGGGCAAGACGCTGGCGGTGGTCGGCGAAAGCGGCTGCGGCAAGAGCGTGACGGCGCTGTCGGTGATGCGTCTGATTCCGTATCCGCCCGGTCGAATTGTGGCGGGCGATATTCACTTCAGCGGGCGTTCGCTGCTGCATCTGCCTGAAAGCCGAATGCGGCAGATTCGCGGCAATGAGATCGCGATGATTTTTCAGGAGCCGATGACCAGTCTGAATCCGGTCTTTACGGTCGGCAATCAGATTGTCGAGGCGATTCGGCTGCACCGCGGGCTGAATCTCCGTCAGAGCCGAGCACAGGCGATTGAGATGATGCGGCGCGTCGGGATTGCCGATCCGCAGCGTCGGATTGATGAATATCCGCATCAGATGAGCGGGGGGATGCGGCAGCGTGTGATGATTGCGATGGCGCTGAGCTGTTCGCCCAAACTGCTGATTGCCGATGAGCCGACCACGGCGCTGGATGTGACGATTCAGGCCCAAATTCTCGACCTGCTGCGGCAGTTGCAGCGCGAACATCGGATGAGCATTATGCTGATTACCCATGATCTGGGCGTGGTGGCCGAGAACGCCGACGATGTGGTGGTGATGTACGCCTCGCGTGTGGTCGAGTCGGCGACGGTCAGGCCGTTGTTTGAAAAGCCGCTGCATCCTTATACGCAGGGATTGCTGCGGTCGCTTCCGCGGCTGGGCGAACGCAAACATCGGCTGGATGTCATCGGCGGGGCCGTACCCAACCCGCTGGATTTTCCGAGCGGCTGCAAGTTTCATCCGCGCTGTCCGGTGGGCAAAGACGATCGGCGATGCCAAACCGAAGAACCGCCGCTCAAAGAGGTTGCTGTCGGTCGATGCGTCGCCTGCTGGTATGCCGAGGGGTATGAGGCGCAAATATCAGAGGTCAGAGGTCAGTAGTCAGAAGACAGAAATAATGAGTCAAACGAACGACAATCTTGTTGAAGTCAGCAATCTGAAGACCTGGTTTCCCATTCGGGCGGGTGTTCTGCGTAAGACGGTCGGTTATGTCAAGGCGGTTGACGGGGTCAGTTTTAGCGTTCGTCGCGGCAGGACACTGGGGCTGGTCGGCGAAAGCGGCTGCGGCAAAACAACGGTCGGACGGACGCTGCTGCGACTGTCAGAGCCGGCGGAGGGACGATTTGTGTTTGACGGCGAGGATGTGTTTGCCGCCGATGCCAAACGGATGAAGCATCTGCTTCGGGATATGCAGATGATCTTTCAGGATCCGTATGGCTCGCTGAACCCGCGCATGAATGTGGAACAGATCGTCAGCGAGCCGCTGCTGATACACCGCTTGGCCGGACGCTCTGAGCGACGGGACAAGGCGGCCGAACTGCTTGATCGGGTCGGGCTGTCGGGTGAACATCTGGGTCGCTATCCGCATGAGTTTTCCGGCGGGCAGCGGCAGCGCATCGGTATTGCCCGTGCACTGGCGCTGGAGCCGAAGCTGCTGATTTGCGATGAGCCGGTCAGTGCGCTGGATGTGTCCATTCAGTCGCAGATCATCAATCTGCTCCAGGACTTGCAGGAACAGATGGGGCTGACGTACATTTTTATTGCTCACGATCTGGCGGTGGTTGAGCATATCAGCGAGGACGTGGCGGTGATGTATTTGGGACGTATCGTGGAGTTTGCCCAACGTGATGCGCTGTATGCCGATCCGCGGCATCCCTATACGCAGGCGCTGCTCAGCGCGATTCCGGAGCCGATGCCGGTGGACACCAAACAGCGTATCGTGCTGGGCGGCGAGGTGCCCAGTCCGTCCAATCCGCCGTCGGGTTGTCCGTTTCATCCGCGCTGCCCATTGGCCGAGGCCCGCTGCCGTGAGGAGGTTCAATCGCTTGATCCCAAGGATCCGAGCGGAACCCATCTGGCGGCGTGCTGGAAGGCGAAAACAGGATAACAAGGCGACCGTCGAAAATAATCGTATGGACGTGATCATTTGTCTTAACCTATTGGAAAGGGGTTGGCGATGCATTTGGATACACAGTTCTCAATTTTTATGGTCAACAAACCCGGCGTGCTGGCCCGGATACTCAAAGAGCTGGCCGATGCGAAGATCAATATTGTGGCGATGACCATGATGGACTCGATGGAGCACGGGGTGATGCGATTGGTCGGCAGCGCCACATCGCGCATACGAGAGGTGTTGAACAAGCTGAATCTGCAATTCAGCGAGACGGAAGTGCTGTGTGTGAATCTGCCCAACAAGGCCGGGGCGTTTGCCGACGTGACCGAGAAACTCGCCAAGTCGCATATCAATATCGCCTATGCCTACTGCACCGCCGGCGCGCGGGGCGGACGGACCACCGGCGTGCTGAAGGTCGCCGATGTCAAAAAAGCCATGAAGGTCCTTCAGGGACATGTGGATATTCCCAAAAGCAGAACGGACAACAACGTGCGGCGTTCGCCGGCAGGACGAAAATAGCCCCGCGACGGGCAAAACCCATCCTGCGCAACAGCCGAGCCGCGCGAGTGAGCCGGATAATGTGGCGTCTTGGAAAATGCCCCGGTATATCCGCATCCCTGTATCGGGCCGCTTGCGCGGCCGCGCTATTGCGCGCGATGTTGCGTTGCGTCATCGTACAATAGCCGAGCCGCGCGAGTGAGCCGGATAATGCCACGCCTTGGAAAACGTCCCATCTATCCGTATCCCGTATCGGGCGACGGCGTGTTATTCGACGGTGACACTTTTGGCCAGATTGCGGGGCTTATCGACATCGTGGCCGCGCAGTACCGCGGCGTGATAGGCCAGAATTTGCAGCGGAACGACCGTCAGCAGCGGCTGGAAGTAATCGCAGGTGTCGGGGATGTAAATGACATGATCGGCGTAAGGGCGAATCTGCTCGTCGCCTTCGGTCGCCACGACAATGGTCCGCCCGCCGCGGGCGCGAACTTCTTCGATATTGCCGATGATTTTGTCGTATTGAGCGCAGCGTGTGGCGATAAAGACCGCCGGCATCCCGTCGGTAATCAGGGCGATCGGGCCGTGTTTCATTTCCGCTGCGGGCAGTCCCTCGGCGTGAATGTAGCTGATTTCCTTGAGTTTCAGCGCGCCTTCCAGCGCGACCGGATAATTAAAGCCGCGTCCGAGGAAAAGCCAGTTTTCCCTGTCCACATTGGCCGCGGCGATGTCGCGGATGATCTCGGATTGTGTCAGGATGCTTTTGATTTTGTTCGGGATGGCGACCAGTTCTTTGAGCAGTCCCTCGGCCACGTCGTTGCTCAGGTGCCGCCGTCGGCCCAGCTCGATGGCCAGCATCGACAGCACCGCCACTTGAGCGGTAAAGGCCTTGGTGCTGGCGACGCCGATTTCCGGCCCGACGCGCAGATACACGCCGGCGTCGGTCAGTCGGGCGATGGTCGAACCGACGACGTTGACCACGCCCAGCACAGTGGCGCCGCGTTCTTTGGCCTGTTCAAAGGCGGCCAGCGTATCGGCGGTCTCGCCGGACTGACTGATGGCGATGACGACCGTCCCTTCTTCAAGAATCGGGTTGCGATAGCGAAACTCGCTGGCGTATTCAACCTCGGCCGGGATGCGGGCAAGCTGCTCGAACAGGAATTCGCCGACCAGCCCGGCGTGCCAGGCCGTGCCGCAGGCGGTCAGGATGATTCGCTTGGTGCGTGTCAGTTCGCGCAGACGCGATTGAATGCCGCCCAGTACGACCCGGCCGTTCTTCAGATCGATGCGTCCGTTCAGACAGGTTTCCAGAGAGGCCGGCTGTTCGGCGATTTCCTTTTGCATATAGTGCGAAAAGCCTTCCAGCTCAATCTGATCCAGCGAGATTTCAATCTCCTTCAGCTCGGCATCCACCGTTTCGTTGCTAAGCGTCTTGGTCGAAAAGCCGTCGCCGCAAATGGTCACCATCTCGCCGTCGGACAAATAGACCGCCTGGCTGGTGTGCTCGATAATCGCCGAGGCGTCCGAGGCGATGATAAATTCGTTTTTGCCGACGCCCAAAATCAGAGGGCTTCCTTTTTTGACGCCGATGAGTGTTTCGGGGCAGTCCCGACACAAAATTGCCAGGCCGAACGTGCCGACGATTTCATTGATGGCCTGCTGGACAGCCCATTCGAAGCGGTCGCATTCTGAAGGGCAGTCTCGGCCGTCGCGGGTTTGATTTTTGCTGTAAAAATAACCAATCAGATTTGCGGCCACCTCCGTGTCGGTTTCGCTCTTGAAGGTGCAGCCTTCCTTGATGAGCCATTTTTTCAGCGTGGCGTAGTTTTCAATGATGCCGTTATGCACCAGGGCGATTTTGCCGGTATAATCCACATGCGGATGGGCGTTGGCGGTGCTCGGCTGGCCGTGTGTGGCCCAGCGGGTATGACCGATGCCCAGGACCGCTTTCCGCGGCGGGACGGGAAGAATCTCTTCCAGATTGGCAATACGTCCGGCTGTTTTGTAGATCGAAAAGTCTGGCTGTTCAAGCAGCGCCAGCCCGGCCGAATCGTAGCCGCGATATTCAAGACGCTTAAGGCCTTCAATGAGTATCGGCTGAGCCGATTTCCGTCCGAAATACGCCACAATGCCGCACATATTAAATCCTTAATTTATAAAGAGTTAAGAACAAAAAAACGGGTTTCCCGCAAGACTATTATCGACATAATGAACAGCGATGTAAAGAAAAAACAGGAAAATCCAATCACAAAATCATTAGAAGACATAATCCAAGTTTTAGTTTTGCTGATAGTTGGCCTTGCAAAATACCAGTTATACAAAGGCAGATCAATAGCCTCGGTCAAAAAAAACCAACGAAAGAGGATACCTCATTTGGGCCTAATTCTGTCAATATATATGATATTAAAGGACCCAATGATAATCTTCAAAGGTGCATCTTTCTTCATTTAAGTAATTTGCCTCGACATGTCGATGTGAAAGAGCGGCGTGTGTTTTCCTGAAAAGTCAGTGGGGAATTGAGATGTTTGGTGTCGTCAAAACATGGATGTTGGCGAGAAGATATCTCAGAGCTTCCGATTGTGATTGTTCATTCTCAACGCAACCGGCGCAGTTGAATCACCAGAGTACGAGTGTACCTCTCCAGTTAAGCTCTGACGGGTCCTATTGTCCTTGCCATGGATATTACAACTTGTATCCGGAGGCAAATTATGATTATTACACCCATTAATTTTTTGGCGCTGCTCAATATGGATCTGGAGCTTGAAACAACCAGTGCGATTCAATATATCAATCATGCCGCGCTGATGCGGCGATTGGGCGTCGAGAATTTATCTGCCATTTTCAAGGTCTATGCTTATCAGAAGGTTGAGCATGCGATGATGCTGGCCGAAGGAATCTCTTTATTTGGTGGTTGTCCAAGTGTCAATATCAGTCGAGTGCATACCTCCGGAGACGGTGAAGCGATGGTTTGGTATGACATTGAAGACGAAGAAGATGCCATTCGTCGTAACCAGATTCGGATTGAGCAGGCCAGACAGTTTAATGACGCGGGGTTGCTTTTACGATTGCAGATGATGCTGAGAGTCCAGCGGGAGCATTTGACTTATCTAAAAAATCGAGTTACTCAGGGATCGGATCACATTCCGGAATGCTCCGCGGTGGAACGAGAAACAGAGGACCTGTCAACCCACTGGGCGGAAAAGGCAGCCAAAGTTCCCCCGCGATTCAAAAAGAACAGCGGCTTGTCTGCAGAACGTTCCGGAGATTCCGATTTAACGCAATAATCGAGATATTCTGAGGTCAATTATGCAGAGAACTGACGGGCGAGCGTCTGCTCAATCTGTAAGCTCAAATGCCATCGCATAGGACCGCTTTTGCTGATAGACGCGGTTACGTATTTCGACGTGATAAAGGCCGTCTTCCGGCAGGACAAGGCCGGCCTTGCGGAGATTGTTTTGCGGATCGTATTCGGAGAACAGGATTTGTCCGCTCGGTGACGTGATGTCCAGCTGCAGGTTAAAGCGGGGGGCTTCTTCAACGTATGACACAGGCGAGTAGCGTCTCAGTTTACGATGCCAGGTGACGGTCAGATTCAGCCGCTGATTTTTTTTTGCATCGATGGTATAACGATGACGGCCATAGAACTCCATTGTTTCATACGCCCATCCGGCGGTGTTCTCAATGGGATGGTCCGGTTGCACGCGTCCGGCCTTTAGCAGTTTCAATGCCCGGCCGGCGTCCAGACGGCCGTATCCGCGCTGCGGATGCCACAGCGTCTTATCGGGATCGGTCGGTTTTCCGGATTTGTCCAGGACGTTTGGGTCGGCGGCGTTGACGAGGACGGCTTTGATGGTCAGGCTCTTGTCGTCATACGGCGTGTCGGTCTGGGCAGCTCGTTCCATCAGCAGCGCGGCTGCGCCGGCGGTATGCGGGGCGGAAAAGCTGGTTTCGCCGCGCGCCGAGCCGGCCGATGACCACGACGAATCACCGGAGGCGTTTGGAATCATTTGCCGCTGGGCCGGGGCCGTCAGTTCGGGTTTGCGTCGCTCGTCCAGCGTCGGGCCGGGGTTGGAAATCGAACCGACGATGCGGTAACGACCGGCCGGATCCAGTGCCAGCCCGCCGGTGGTGACGCCGTTATAGCTGTCGCCGAAAATGGTGACAGTTGAGTCGCTGTTGCCGGCGGCGTTGGCAAAAAACACGTCGTAATGTTCGGCGTAATAATCGTATATCTTGCTCCAAACCGATGCGCCGTCCGGCGCGGCCGCACTGGCGGGTATCTGAACACCGGTAACGACAATGCGGCAGCCTTTGTTGACGATCAGTTCATTCAAAGCGCGATCGATGGCATATGGCGACAGGCCGCCGTCCGAAATACGGGCGCTGTGAACACAGGCCCCCGGAGCAACGCCCAAACACGACGGATACTGTTGGCCGCCCTGCGCCGCGATAATCCCGGCTACTTGCGTATCGTGTGAGGCCGCCTTGGCGCCCTTGCCGGTAAAGTCATAATTGATGACCGCCCGCTGAGTGTCGGACACGACAAAGGCCTCGTGTGAAGCGCGTGCATTGCCCGATGAGAGCATGACGATGCCGATGCCTTTGCCGGTCAGGCCCTGCTGCTGAACAATTCGCGCATTGGATCCGTTCGTCCCGACCGATTCGACCAGCGCCGGAGCCGGCGAACAATAAAAAAAGCTCACCGCTGCAACAATTGTCGCGGTAAGCCGAGTCTGGGTTTGAAACAACAGGCATTGCATTTTACAAAGCAGCCAGTTCGTTATTTTGTCTTGTCTTTAACGCGGTGCGCCCTGGGCCGATGGAGAGGACGGCTTTATTGGGATTCTTTGGTGCTGATCAGTGAATAGACTTCTTCCGGCGAGGATGCTTTTTCAAGCTGTGCTTTGAACTGGGCATCCAGCAGCAGCCGACTGATGCGAGCCAGCGCCTGGATATGCGGACCGGTTTGATCGGGCGGCGAAACGAGCAGCACGATGATCTGGACCGGCTTGTTGTCAATGCTGTCGAATTCGATGGGGTCTGCGGCGATGCCGATGGCCATGACCAGTTCTTTGGCGGCGGCACATTTGCCGTGGGGGATGGCGATGCCCGATCCGATACCGGTGCTGCGCGTCATTTCGCGGGCCATCACGGCCTCAAGGGCCTCGGTACGGTCGCTCAGCAAGCCGGCATCCGAAAGCACATTGATGAGTTCCTCAATGGCGGCATCCTTTTCTTTGCTCTCAAGGGGCGCCTTGATACAGGACGGCTGAAGTATTTGTGTCAGAATCATAAGCGTATTTTATTTCAAAAAGTTTAATTGACCGTCTGAACACACATAAAAGACATCCTTATAGCGACTCAGGGGTGGGTTTGCAACAGGTTTTTAGAAAGTTTTTTCTATTTCAGCAAAGAAAAGTCCAGAATGAGCGATTTGTTGCCCGTCCACTCGTCTGAATCCAGTTTGATTGTTTGGCTTTCTTTCAGCTTGCGACCGAGACAGGTTCGGGGTTCGATTGGCAGCGTCCTCGCTGCTTGATGGTGCGTACCGGTGCGGGCAGGTCTTCAGCCGGAAGCGAGGCGATGTGGACCGCCTCGGCGGCAGTTTCGGCATACAGATCGGCACCGATTTCTTCCCACAGCCCTTCGGCCCGCTTAAAGACCCCGCCGGAGAGCATAATTCGCATGTCCGGCCAGGCGTTAATTTGACGAATGCGGTCGATTAATTCGCGTACCGACGGGGCGTCCTTGCCGTTAAAGCCGTACAACAGCAGGACATCGGGTGCATAACTGTGAATAAACTCCAGAATATCTTCGTTGTTGACTTTGCCGCCGAGGAATCGGCATCGCCAGCCGTCGCTTTCAAACAGATCACAGGTCATTTGTCCCCCCAGTTCCGCTTGCTCGCTTTCGGCTGTGACAATGACGATGCGTCTGTCGGTAACGGGGCGGCGGGGCAGCTTGTTTTGTAACTGATTGACGATGCTGCGGTTGATCCGTGAGGCCAGGGCCTCCTGAGCGGGCATAATGCGATCCTGACGATATAAGTCGTCAATTTCGACCATCATCGGCCAGATGATGTCCATATAGATTTGAATCGCCATTGTTCCACCCTGAAGGGCCTCTTCAATGATATTGCGGCAGGCTTGACGATCACCGGTCAGAAGGGCTTCCAGATAACGCTCGCGGATGAATTGCTTGATCATAGGTTCCTCTCTTTTTGAATGTTTCAAAGTTTCTTATTTTACCAATTTTCCCTTTTGTCTGTTAATCTGGCTGCTTTGTCTTCAGGTTGCTATCGGATGGAGGGGGTGAAAACTTTAGTTAAAATGGGCAATATGGGGTATTTGGAGATTTTTTTGAGGAATCAGTGATTTGTTTGTAAACTATTTATTGAAATAGGTTAATATAAATTCGAAAAATTCGAGACCGATAAAACAAGAGTTTGTTTTCTCTGGATAGGTCAACTTTTTTACAGATGTTAATATGGGAAACTTAGAAAAGAATGGTTGGGGTTTTTGAATAAATGGGGCCTTACAGATTTCCCTGGGCAGTTTCTGTAAAGGTTTGTGTAACTTCAGTTCGATAAACCAATAAGAAAACGCAGGACGTGAATTATTTGAAGACCTTTTGAACGATGCTTGAACGAGTCGGCGCCAACACAATCAACGGTATCGAGCGGCTGGGGCGGTTTGTCCGGTTTGCCGGCGGGTCGCTCAGTGCCATTGCCAAGATTATTTTCAAGCCCCGCTATTATGGATTCGTTTTGACCCAGATGAATGCGATCGGGGTCCACAGCGTTCCGGTCATTATGGCCACGGGGGCGTTTGTCGGGATGATTTTGGCGATTCAGGCCTTTGGTCAACTGGCCGCGATGGGGCTGGAAGAGCGGCTTGGTGTTTTGATCAATATCGCGGTCGTCAAGGAGCTGGGGCCGGTGTTGGCGGCGGTGATGCTGGCCGGGCGGGTCGGCGGGGCGCTGACGGCCGAGCTGGGAACGATGAATGTTACCGAACAGATCGCGGCGGTGCGGAGTATGGGGACCGATCCGATGATGTATCTGGTCGCGCCGCGGGTGCTGGCGTGCCTGCTGTTGACGCCGTTTTTGATTATCTACGCCGATTTTTTGGGTATTTTGGGCGGCTATTTTATCAGCGTTTCTCAACTGAATATCAATGCGGGGGCGTACTGGGATTACAGTGCCCAGGGCGTCGAACTATGGGACGTCTGCACGGGTATATTAAAAGGGTTCTTTTTCGGCGGGGCGATTGCGTTGATTAGCTGTTACAAGGGGTTTACCTGTCGGGAAGGCGCTCAGGGCGTCGGGCAGGCCTGTACCGAGGCGTTTGTCGGCAGCTTTATGACGATTCTGGCGATGAATTATGTATTTGCCGTCGTCCTTGACGCGGTGTATAAAACATTCTGGACGCTGCGTCCGCTGCTGTAAGGAACACGGAACTCAGAATGCAGAAAGGGGATTTCAATGGGTGTGAATATACTTGTTGCGATTGCCGACGGGATTGAGGAGCTGGAGGCGGTGACGGTGATTGATGTGCTGCGTCGGGCCGGCGCTGAGGTCACGGTTGCGTCGGTCGGTTCGCTTCAGATCACTGCCTCACGGGGTGTCAAGCTGACGGCTGATGCTCAGATCGCTCAATGCGCCGATAAAACCTACACCTGCATCGTCTTGCCCGGCGGCATGCCGGGCGCCGAACACCTGCGGGACAGTCAGATGCTGATTGAACTGCTCAAGACCCAGAAACAGCGAGGCGGCTGGTATGCGGCGATATGCGCCTCGCCGGCGGTAGTTCTGGCCCATCACGGTTTGCTGCCTCAAAACGCGACGTGTTATCCGTCGTTTGCCGATGCCCTGCCGGATGCCGCCTGTGCGGCCCGGCGCGTCGTGGTCGATGGGCGTTGTGTGACCAGCCAGGGGCCGGGAACGGCACTGGAGTTTGCGCTGGAGTTGGTGCGGCAGTTGATGGGCGAGGAAAAAGCCAATGCCGTGGCCGAGCCGATGATTGCGTTGTGGCCGCGTTGACCTGACCGGACAGTGCCGCCGTCCGCTGATCCGGGTGTTGTTCAAACCGGCGTCATCGCCGTCAACAGGGGGGATTTGCGCTGTTTGCTGCGCTGCGGTAAATTTCTTTGACAATGTTTCGCAGAGGCGGTACAGTTTGTTTTTTGGCTGACGGTGGAGATGGCAACCGCAATTTCTGACAGAAAAAGGGGGCTTTGTTTCCCGTTCGGCCTGTTTGTAGAGACGAGAAATCAAGATTTCGGTCTTTTAGGCCATTCAGGATAAACGAGGTTACCATTGGTCGTTCAGGATACATCTGAAATTCTGGAGCGCATACTCGAACAGGTGCGATCCGTCGATCCGGTCAATACCCGCAAGTGGTTTGATGAACTGACGCCGGTGTCGTTTGACGGGGGGCTGCTGCAGGTGGGCTGCTCAGATCCGTCGTGGGCTCAGTATTTGCACGAACGCTGTCTGGCGGCTTTTACGCAGGCGGCTCAGCGTATCACGGGGCATTTGGTCGGCGTTCAATTTGTTGTTACCGGAACACAGCACAGTCCCGCTGATGCGGTCGTTGTTCAGCCGCAGGTGCGTCTTCATCCGGATTATACATTTGACAGTTTTGTGGTCGGCCCGTGCAATCGGTTGGCACACGCCAGTTGTATCGCCGTCAGTCAAAACCCCGGGGTGATTTACAATCCGCTGTTTTTATACGGCAACGTCGGCCTGGGCAAGACGCACCTGCTGCACGCGGTTTGCCACGACGCGCATAAACGGTCGCCCTATCTGCGCATCGAATTTCACAGTTGCGAGCAGTTTGTCAATGGATTCATCAGTGCCATTGAGCAGGGCAACCTGCCGGAGTTTCAAAATCAGTATCGCAACGTCGATATTCTGATCATCGATGATATTCAGTTTCTTCGCGAGCGGGAACAGAGTCAGGAAGAATTTTTTCATACCTTCAACGCGCTGTACAACAATCGTAAACAAATCGTTCTGACCGCCGACAGCGCACCGCAGGACCTGGCGGCGCTGGAAGATCGGCTCATCAGCCGTTTCAAGTGGGGGCTGGTCGCGCGGCTGGATCCGCCCAGCTATGAAACGCGGATTGCTATTGTCAAAAAGAAGGCTCATCTTCGCGGTCTGACGCTGCCGGACAACGTGGCCGAGCTGATTGCCGAGCAAATCAAGACCAACATTCGCGAGTTAGAAGGGGCGCTGACGGTGATCTACGCCACGGCTCGCGCCGCCGGTCAGCCGATAACGCTGGAACTGGCCAAACAGGCGCTCGGTGTTCAGGAGGCTGCCGCCGGGCGCAGCATCGCGATGAGCGATATCGTGCGTGCGGTCAGCGAACAGTACGATGTACGCATCACCGACCTGCAAAGCAAAAAACGCAGCCAAAGCATCGCACTGCCGCGTCAGGTTTGTATGTATCTGGCGCGCAATCTGACCCGACACAGTCTCGAAGAGATCGGCGGCCATCTGGGCGGGCGTGATCATTCGACGGTCGTCCATGCCTGCAGCAAGATCGAGCAATTGTATAAGTCCGACGCTGCGTTTCGCGACCGGGTGGATCAACTGACCGGCTGGATTATGAAGAATAACGGTTGACCTGCGCTGCATTTTGACCGTGGGTGTTTTGAATTTGAGCGAAAGCGAAGGTCCGCATGACGAAGAAAACGCCGCGTTTGTTTATCATCGACGGGCATGCCCATATTTATTCGGCCTATTATGCTCCGATGCGTCCGCTTAATGCGCCCAACGGCGAACCGACCAAAGCGGTGTATGTGTTTACCACGGCGCTGCTGGGCCTGCTGGAGCGGGAAAAGCCGGATATGCTGGTCGTGGCGATGGACTCCAAGACGCCCGGTTTCCGCACGTCGATTTATCCGGAGTACAAGGCTCATCGTCCGCCGATGCCGGAAGATATGCCGGGGCAGATTGCCCGTATTGAGCAGATTCTTGAAGCGCTGCGGATTCCCATGCTGCGGGTGGACGGTTATGAGGCCGATGATGTGATGGGGACGCTGGCCGCGGCCGCTGTCAAACGGGGCGTGGAGGTGTATATCTGTTCCAAAGACAAGGATATGCTTCAGGTTTTGGGGCCGTCGGTGTTTGCCTACGACATCAAGACCGGTAAAAAGACCGATCCCGAAGCGCTGCTGGCCGAGACGGGGCTTCGGCCTGAGCAGTTTGTGGATGTACTGGCGCTGCAGGGCGATACCGCCGACAACGTGCCGGGCGTGCCGGATGTCGGGCCGAAGACGGCGATGGACTGGATCAAAAAATACGGGTCGCTGGATGCGCTGTTGGCCCACGCCGATGAAATCAAGGGTAAGCGGGGCGACAATCTGCGCGCCAATAAAGATAAGATTGAGTTAAGCCGCGAGCTGGTGACTCTCCATTGCGATGCGCCGGTCGCGTTTGACCAGTCGCTGTTCCGGGTATCCGAGGCGGACAAGGAACGACTGGCGGCGGTGTTTTCGGAGCTGGGGTTTACCCGGCTGCTGTCGCAGATGGGGCTAAAGGCCGATGGCTCGAACGCCTCGCCGTCGAATGCCGGCCAGCCGCCCGTCGCGCGAAAAGGACAGGGCAGCCTTTTTGAAGATGATCGTGAGCCGCCGTCGGTGCGACCGGCCAACAAGGTGTATCATCTGGTCGATACACCGGAGAAACTGGATGCTTTTGTCAACGCACTGAAAACGCAGAAACAGTTCGCCTTTGACACCGAAACGACACACATTGATGCAATGCGGGCCGATCTGGCGGGGTTGAGTTTTTCGTGGCAGGCACACACGGGGTGGTATCTGCCAGTTCGAGCACCGCTGGGGCAAAATCGCCTTGAACTGGAGGATGTCAAGACGGCTATAGGGCCGATTTTGGCGGATGCGACGCGGTATAAAGTCGCCCAGAACCTTAAGTACGACTGGCTTGTGCTGGAAAATGCCGGTATGCCGGTCGCCGTCTCGGAGGGCGGCGTGTTTGATACGATGGTGGCCTCGTATTGTCTGTCGCCGGATCGCGGCAGTCATTCGATGGATGCAATGAGTCGGGATTACCTGGGGTATGAGCCGATTGCCATCACGTCGCTCATTGGCAAAGGAAAGAACCAGCGCACGTTTGATCAGATAGATACGCAGGCCGCGTGCGATTATGCCGCCGAGGATGCCGATGTGACATGGCAGCTTTATGCGTATCTTTCACGGCGGCTCGATGCCCAGCCGGCCTTGAAAAAATTATTCGAAACGGTTGAGATGCCGCTGGTGGAGGTGCTGGCCCGTATGGAGGCCAATGGTGTGTCGCTGGATACGGCGCTGCTGCGGCGCATGAGCAACGATATTTCCGATACAATCGGTGAACTGACCGACACAATATTTCAGTTGGCGGGGGTGTCGTTTAACATAGATTCTCCCAGGCAGCTTGGCGAAATTTTGTTTGATCGGCTCGGCCTGGAAAGCATCAAGTCCGGCAAGACTCAACGCAGCACTGACGTTGGTGTGCTGGAGCAGTTGGCCGGTCGGCATGAGATTGTCCCGCTGATTCTGCAATACCGTCAACTTGTCAAACTCAAGAATACTTATATTGACAAGCTGGGGCAATTGATCAACCCGCGGACCGGTCGTGTGCATGCCTCCTTCAACCAAACGGTAACGGCAACCGGTCGGCTCAGCTCGTCGGATCCGAATCTTCAGAATATTCCGGTGCGTACCGAGCTGGGGCGCCGAATTCGTGCGGCGTTTGTGCCCGCAGATGAGGACGGCTGCATTCTCAGCGCCGATTATTCGCAGATTGAGCTTCGGCTGCTGGCGCATTTTTCCGGGGATGCGGCCTTGCTCAAGGCGTTTGCCGAAGATCGCGATATTCACAGTTTTGTCGCTTCGCAAATCTACGGTGTGCCGATTGAGGAGGTTACGCCACAGATGCGAAGTAAATCCAAAGGGGTCAATTTCGGCATCATTTACGGGCAGGGGCCGTTCGGTTTGGCGCGGAGTGTCGGCATCAGTCAGCAGGAAGCCCGGCAATTTATCAATGACTATTTTGCGCGTTATAAATCGATTCGGGCATTTATGGACCAAGTCATTGCCAAGGCCCAAAAACAAGGATATGCCGAGACGATTTTGGGGCGTCGGCGTCCCATTAGCGGGCTGAACAGCCGCAATCATAATGTACGGTCGCAGGCTGAGCGACTGGCGGTCAATACGGTCATTCAAGGTTCCGCCGCCGATTTAATCAAAGTGGCGATGGTCAACATTCATCGCCGGATTGAAAAAACACAGCCGGAGGTCAAAATGATTCTGCAAATTCACGACGAGCTGGTTTTTGAACTGCCGAAGGCCCAGGCCGAACGGCATGCGGCGTGGATTAAAGACGAAATGACCGGCGCGATGCCGCTGCGGGTGCCTCTTAAGGTGGACATCGCTATCGGTCCGACGTGGATGGAAGATTGAGCGAGCGGATGCAGAACCCTCGATACTCGAAAACAGTCAAGACAGCACATCCATCAATGCGGACTTGGGAGGCGGGCGTCTCGGATGGAATCACATGTGATTTTTTCGATAATGATTGGGCGCTTGTCCGTGAAGATCTTTGAAATTTTTCGAGAAATGATAGGGATCCTCAAATCCAACCCGATAAGCGACTTCTTTAATGGCCAGATCGGTGGTCAGCAATAAATTGGCGGCTTTATTGAGTTTGAGCCGCTGGAGGTACTGACTGGGGGAAATGTGGCAGTAACGCTTGAACAGGACCGATAAATAGCGGACGTCGATGCCGCACTTTTCGGCGACTTCACTGGGTGATTTAATGGTTGAGAAATGGGTGTCGATGTATCGTTTGCAGTCCAGGTAAGTGCCTTTGGAAATCGGATAATTGGCTTTACTTTGCGTCACATAGGCGGGCTGTTCCAACAGCAGGATGCGCAGATACGCACAGCAGATCTCTTGTGCATAATCGATTTTTTCATGGCCCAACAGCAGGATTTTGTTGAGCAGATTCAGTGTTTCATCGGGGTTGTCCGACAGAATGCAGTGTTTTTCTGCCAGCGTGCTTTTTGCGAACAAGTCGGCGCAGTCATCCCCCAAAAAGGTAATGAAAATATGTTCCATCGGATTGGCCGTGTCGGCTTTGTAATGGTGTGGGGTGCCCGGGGCGAATCCGGTCAGGATTCCCGGCCGCAGCGCGTGGGACCGTGAATCGATGTGCAGCGTTCCTTTGCCGTTGACGGTATATTTGATAAAGTAGTAGGGATAGTTGCTGCGATTGATGTCAAAGTCCGGGGCGCATTTTTCGTATCCGCCGCAGACAATGGCCAGATCGTTGTGCTCCCGCGGGGCTGTATCAAAGTAGAAGTAATCCGCATCAATGACATTTCCAGGCTTTCCGGACGTATATTGACGTTTTATCTTTTGTTTTTCGCCGGTTGTCATGGTATGAACCCTCAATTTATGTTACGATTTTCCATCATTATATTACGTTGGTCTATTGGGTTCAAGAAATAATCCGCTTATAATTGATGTCACTTGGATCGCTGCGGACAATATCGGTTCAAATACAGTGAACGCCAACCCTTCAGGAACAGGAGTGCGAACGTGAAAAATTCGATTAACCGAAGAGATTTGTTCAAAACAAGCGCTGCGGCCGGCTTCGGCGCCGTTGTTGCCGGTGCCACGCTTTCCGGCTGTGCCCAGTCGGTTCACAAGGCCGAACCGGCTGTGATGCTGAATTATCCGACGCCCCCCAAGGATGTGATCAAGGTCGGCTTTGTCGGGATTGGCAATATGGGCAGCGGGCATATTCGTAATCTTTCGCGAATTGAAGGGTGTCAGGTGGCCGCGGTCTGTGACGTGCGTCCCGAACGGACGGCGTGGGCCAAACAAGTCCTGATGGATGCGGGACATCCGGAACCGACGGCCTATACCGACGGGCCGCGGGATTTCCAGCGGATGTGCGAGCAGGAAGAGCTGGATCTGGTCTATAGCGCCGCGCCGTGGGAATGGCACGCACCGATTGCACTGACAGCGATGCGAAACGGCAAGCATGCGGCCACGGAGCTGAATCTGGCGATGTCGCTGGACGATTGCTGGGAGCTGGTCGAGACGTCGGAGAAACATCGCCGCCACTGTATGATGATGGAGAACTGCTGTTATGATTACACGGAGATGGTGCTTTTGAATATGATTCAAAAGGGCCTGTTCGGTGAGATGATTCACGGCGAGTGCGGCTATCTGCATGATCTGCGGGCGCTGAAACTGTCGCCGACGTACTATTACAATATGTGGCGTTTGCAGTATTCTATCAAACGCAACGGCAATCTGTATCCGCAGCACGGCATCGGCCCGATGGCGTGGTGTATGGGGATTCATCACGGCGATGCGCTGGATTATATGGTCTCATTCAGCAGCAAAGGGCGCGGGCTGAATGCGTATGCCCGTGAGCATTATCCGGACAGCGAATGGGTTCATCAGAAATTTGCGCTGGGGGATGTCAATACGTGTCTGATTCGCACGAAAAACGGCAAGACCATCATCTGCAAGCATGACACCAATCTGCCGCGGCCTTACAGTCGGGACTTTCTGGTGCAGGGCACCCGAGGGCTGGCGCGCAAATATCCGGAGCAGTTGGTGCATATCGAAGGTCGAAGCCGTTCTCATCAGTGGGACAAGCTGGAGGCGTATTTTGACGAGTTTGAACACCCCGTCTGGACGAAGCTGAAAGAAGATGCCGCCGGGGCCGGTCACGGCGGAATGGATTTCATTGAGGATTATCGTTTGATTCAGGCCCTGCGCAAAGGGCTTCAGCCGGACATCAATGTGTATGACTCGGTCGTGTGGAATGCGGTCATTCCGCTGAGCGAAAAATCCGTCGCGCGCAACGGCGAACCGGTCAAATTCCCCGATTTTACGCGCGGCGCGTGGAAAACAGCCCGTCCGTTGGGGGTGGATACGTTGTATTGACTTTTATTACATTTTCTTACTTGTTTGTGAACGTATGGATGCAAAAAAAAGAGTAACAACATCGGTTCGACTGTCGCACGTCGAAAAAAAGGCGCTGGCCTGTTCGGCTTATGACATGATCTATCCGCCGACAGAGAAGATACCGTCTTTGGTGGTGAACAGTTTTCCCGTCCTGGGCCAATTGGCGGCGCTGCGTTTTCTGGAATGGGTTCAGCAGCATCCCGGCGGGTTGATTTCACTGCCGACAGGCAAGACGCCGGAGTATTTCATCAAGTGGGTTCGGCATCTGCTGAAAACCTGGCACAAGCCCGAAACCGAAAAGATGCTCATTGAATGGGGCATTGATCCGGCCGTCAAGCCGGATATGAAAAGCCTTCATTTTGTCCAGATTGATGAGTTTTATCCAATCAATTCAGCCCAGGCCAACAGCTTTTGTTATTACGTCAAGACGTATTATCTCAAAAACTTCGGTCTGGAACCGAAAAAGGCGATGCTGATCGATCCGTGCAAGATCGGTCTGTCGTCTGGGCAGACACTGGAGCGCGTCTGGCCGGACAAGCGGGTGGATTTGACGCTGCGTTATCGTCAGCCCAAGACCAATCTGGAGTGCGAGCAGAAGGATGTGCTGGAGCGCATTGACCAGTGGTGTATGGATTATGAGGATCGCATCGCCGAATTGGGCGGTATCGGCTTCTTTCTGGGCGGCATCGGGCCGGACGGTCATATCGGGTTTAATATCAGCGGTTCGGATCATCATTCCACGACACGGCTGTGTCCGACCAATTATGAGACGCAGGCCGCCGCGGCGGGCGATCTGGGCGGGATTGAAATCGCACGGCGGTCGCATGTGATTACCATTGGCCTGCGAACCATTACCCGCAACCCGGACTGCACCGCGATTATTATGGCCGCCGGCGAGGCGAAAGCCGATGTGGTGGCCCATGCGATCCAATCGGGCAAGGACGTTCGCTATCCGGCGACTTCGCTTCAGGTGTTGCCGGGTGCTCGGTTCTATCTGACCGAGGGGGCGGCCAAAGGACTTGAAGAACGGCAGTATCATCGGCTGCGCAAACAGCGAAAGCTCAGTGATGCGGATATCGAAAAATATGTCATTGATCTGTCGGTTCAGAAAAGAAAGAGGCTCTCGCGTCTGTCGGCCGGCGATTTTGAGCAGCATCGATTTGCCGCGGAAACAGTGCGCAAAGAAAAACACCCCCCCGCGCAATTGGCCCGACAGGTGCAGGAGCGTCTTGAGCAGAAGATCAAAAAAGGCATTGAGGTATTGGAGAACACCTGTTTTCTGCATACCGAACCACATCATGATGATATTATGCTGGGGTATTTCGGTCATTTGGTGCGTCATTTTCGAAAGGCGAGCAACCGCCATCATTTTATGACGCTGACCAGCGGCTTTACGTCGGTGACCAACCGGTTTATGGAATGGCAGGTATCCACGCTTTGGCGGTTTTATCATTCGCATTCGTTTGCGGCGTTGCGGCGTGAGGGATATTTTGAACCGGACAACCGGATGGCACGGAATCGTGATGTCTGGCAGTATCTGGACGGGGTGGCGGCCGGAAACGCCGAGATGAAGGACGAAGGCTGCGCGCGCCGCTTTTTGCGGAATTTGTACGCGGTGTACGGGCAGAAAAAAAGCGATAAGATTGAAAAGATTATTGACGACCTGCTGGATTATTTTCGAACGCAGTACCCCGGCAAGCAGGACCCGCCGGCGATTCAGCAGCTCAAAGGCATGTGCCGTGAGTGGGAAGTGGAGTGTCTGTGGGGCTATTACGGCTGGAACTGCGATAATGTGATGCATCTGCGGCTTGGGTTTTATACCGGGGATGTGTTCACGCCGCAGCCGACGCGCAAACGCGACATTCTGCCGATTGTTGAACAATTGGAGCGTATTCATCCGGACGTGGTCACCGTGGCGCTGGACCCGGAAGCCAGCGGGCCGGATACGCACTATAAAGTGCTTCAGGCCGTCTCCGAGGCGATGCAGGTCTATCAACAGAAGACCAAACGTGATGATATTCGGGTGTGGGGATATCGCAATGTGTGGTATCGGTTTGAGCCGTCAGAGGCGAATGTGTTTGTGCCGGTGAGCCTGAATATGTTTTCGGTGATGCATCAGTCGTTTGAGAATGCGTTTCTCAGCCAGAAAGAAGCGTCGTTTCCCAGTTATGAGCACGACGGGCCGTTTTCGGAACTGGCTCAGCGGATTCAGGTTCAGCAGTATCAGGTGCTCAAGACCTGTCTGGGGCGGGAATGGTTTTACAATCACAAAAGCCCGCTGATTCGCGCAACGCGGGGGTTCGTCTTCCTCAAAGAAATGGAGCCGGACGAGTTTTACCAGTCGTGTCGAACGCTGCGCAAGTCCATTGAGGCATTTGATTAAGGGGTTGTCTTTTGGTGAAGAAAAAAACACTGCTTATTATCGCCGCCGGATTGGGAAGCCGCTACGGGGGGCTGAAACAGATCGCCCCCGTCGGCCCGAACGGTGAAATCATTATTGACTATTCCATTTATGATGCGCTTCGAGCGGGTTTTGACAAGATCGTCTTTGTGATTCGCCATTATTTTGAAGACGCCTTTCGAGAGAAGATCGGCCATAAATTTGCAAATCAGGTGGAAACGGCGTATGCCTATCAGGAATTGGATGCGTGTCTGAACGGCTATTCGCTGCCGGCCCATCGCGAAAAGCCCTGGGGAACGGGGCATGCGATTCTGGTGGCCAAAGACGTGATTAATGAGCCGTTTGCCGTGATTAACGCCGACGATTATTACGGCGTCCAGGCGTATCGCGTGATGGCGTCGCATCTGGACAACATGGCCGCCGGCAAGGCCGCTGATTATGCGATGGTGGGGTATCTTCTGCGCAATACGCTGTCGGAATACGGGGCGGTATCCCGCGGCCTGTGCCGGTACGACGCGCAGATGAGGCTGACTTCGATTCAGGAATGCACCGGCATTCGAAAAGACGGCACAGGCGCCGTTTATCAGGACGCTTCGGGCGCGTCGCATCGGCTGTCGGGGGAGGAATATGTGTCGATGAATTTGTGGGGGCTGGGGTCGGATGTTTTTGATTTTCTACAGATGCAGTTTGACGGCTACCTGAAAACAGAGGGCGATAACCCAACAAGTGAATTCGGCATTCCAACAGCGGTTGATGCCTTAATTCATAAAGGTCTCAGAAAGGTTCAAATTCTAAGCACAAACGAGAATTGGTTCGGCATCACGTATCGCGAGGATCAGGCGATCGCTCAGGAGAAGGTACGTCAATTGATTGAGCAGGGCGTTTATCCCGAATATCTGTATGCGAGAGATAGTCAGTCAAGATAAATTGGAAAGGACAGTGCCTATGAATGGTTTGCGAAGATTCGTATCTCTTATGACGATGACAATAGTCGCCAGCGCGGCAATCGGCCAATCGACGGTTTCGATTATTCCTCAACCGGTAAAACTGGAGGTGCAGTCAGGCGAATTCGAGGTGACCTCCGATACCGTTATCGCGGTTGAACACGCTTCTGAGTCGGTCGGTCGTCGGCTGGCTGCGCAGTTGCGCCCGGCCACAGGGTTTGCGCTGCCTGTGCGACGCTGGGTGTCGGATCAGGCGAATCGGATCGTTCTGAAGATAGATCCGTCGCTCGAGGCGTTGGGTCAGGAAGGCTATCGTCTGGATGCAGGCGTCCGACAGGTGGTGATTACGGCCCCGTCGCCGGCGGGGTTGTTTTACGGCGGACAGACGCTGCGGCAGCTCTTGCCGACAGAGATATTCAGCCCCTCGAAAGTCCAGGGCGCGGCGTGGACTGTGCCGTGCGTGAAGATTGAAGATTATCCCCGGTTCGGCTGGCGCGGAATGATGCTGGATACGTCGCGTCATTTTATGCCGAAGGAATTTGTGATGAAATTCATTGATGTGCTGGCGCTGCATAAAATGAATACCTTCCACTGGCATCTGAACGAAGATCAGGGCTGGCGGATCGAGATCAAGAAGTATCCGAAACTGACAGAGATATCGTCCTGGCGCAAAGAGACAGTCCTCGGGCGCAATACCCAAGACTACGACGGGACGCCGCACGGCGGGTTTTATACCCAAGAGGAAATCCGCGAGATTGTTGCGTATGCTCAGCAGCAGTTTATTACCATTGTGCCTGAAATCGAGATGCCCGGACATTGTATGGCGGTGCTTGCGGCCTATCCTGAATTGTCCTGCACGGGCGGACCGTTTGAAGTGCAAACCCGATGGGGTATTATGCGGGATGTTTATTGTGCCGGCAACGACAAGGTGTTTGAGTTTCTCAAAGATGTTCTGACCGAAACGATGGAACTGTTCCCCGGTGAGTATATTCATATCGGCGGGGACGAGTGCCCTAAGGTGCGATGGGAAGCCTGTCCCCACTGTCAGGCGCGAATCGAACAGGAAGGGCTGGCCGATGAACACGAGCTGCAAAGCTATTTTGTTCAGCGAATCGAGAGATTCCTGAACGCCCATGGACGGCGTCTGATCGGCTGGGATGAGATTCTGGAAGGGGGGCTGGCGCCGAACGCGACGGTGATGAGCTGGCGCGGCGAAAGCGGAGGCATCCAGGCCGCACGGGCCGGCCATGATGTGGTGATGGCGTCCAATACGCACCTTTATTTTGATTATTATCAGGCCGATCCCCAAACAGAGCCGCTGGCCATCGGCGGATTTATACCGCTGGAAAGAGTCTATTCGTATGATCCGGTTCCGAGCGTGCTGACAGACACCCAGAAAAAGCATATCCTGGGGGTGCAGGCTCAAATCTGGACGGAATACATTTCCACGCCGGAACATGCCGCTTATATGGCGTTTCCGCGGGGGTGTGCACTGTCGGAAATTGCCTGGACGCCGATGGAAAGAAAGGATTATTCCGATTTTTACAATCGGATGACCCGGCATACCCAGCGACTTTCCTACGTGAAGATGCATTATCGTCCGCTGGATCCGCCGCGGATTGAAATCGGCCGCTGGTCGTCGGGGCAGACCGATGAGACCTATCAACCGATGACCTGGGATGTGGGCGGCCATCTTCAAGAGCCGGGAACCTATACGGTTCACTTTTCCTATACGCACGGCGCTCATCGCCTGGATATTCGCGAGGTACAGCTTCTCAGCGGCGACGTTTTGGTTGCGACGGATGTTCATGAGGGGCGCACCGGCGGCTCGAATTATCGCAATACATACAAGCTTGTCGTTCCCCAAAAGGATTTTGATCCGCAGGCGGCGTATCGGCTGCGTGCGGTGGTTCGCAGCGACGGCGGATCGGATTCCAACGGCATCATCAGCATTACGAAAGACGAATAGACAGCAAAGGCTTTGTGATGAACAACCACCTGAAAACAATTGTCGAACAGTTTGAGATTGCCGGACGGGTTGAGCGAATAGAACCGTTCGGCGGCGGTCATATCAATGATACCTATTCGGTTCAGGCCGACTGCGACGGATCGACGGTTCGTTACATTTTGCAGCGGATCAACCATAAGGTGTTTCGGTATCCGTTTGCCCTGATGGACAATGTGCTCCGTGTTACCGAGCATATCCGCCGTCAAACCGTCCAATACAATCCGGCGCTGGGGGCTCGGCAGCTTCGCGTTATCCGCACGCGGGATCAGGCGGGCTGCTATCGGTGTCCGGAGGGCAATTACTGGCGTATGTACAATCGGATCGAGTCAACGGTGTCCTATGATGTGCTGAGCAGTCCCGCTCAGGCGTATGAGGCGGCGCGGATGTTTGGTGCGTTTCAGAAGATGCTCAGCGATCTGCCGGGCGGTCCGCTGCATGAGACGATACCGGATTTTCATCATACGCCCAAGCGGCTTGAAGCGTTCGGTAAGGTGCTGGACAAAGACCCCTGCAACCGAGCCGCTCAGGTCAAAGAGGAAATCGCCTTTGTTCAGAACCATGCCGAGATATGCGGCGTGCTGGTGGAGCTTCAGAATCAAGGCAAGATTCCCGTTCGCGTGACACACAACGATACCAAAATCAACAATGTGCTGTTTGATCGGACGACTGACAAGGGTGTGTGTGTGATTGACCTGGATACGGTGATGCCGGGGCTGTCGCTGTATGATGTGGGCGATATGGTTCGCACGGCGACGTGTCCGGCCGCTGAGGATGAGCGGGATTTGTCGAACGTGTGGATGGATATCTCGCTGTTTGAACCGATTGCGCGGGGATTTGCGGTCGAGGCGGAGACGTTTTTTACGCCGATCGAGAAGCAGTATCTGGCCTTTGCGGGCAAATTGATCACGTTTGAGCAGATGATTCGCTTTCTGGGCGACTATCTGGCCGGCGATGTGTATTACAAGATCGCCCGACCCGAGCATAATCTGGATCGCGCCCGAACACAAATGAAGCTGGTGCAATCGATGATTGAGCAGGAGGATCGGATGCATCGAATTACGGAAACCATTTGGCGAGACGCCGCCCGGTCGGCCGTCTCTGGGAGAACCGGACAATGCGCGTCCTTGTAACAGGCGGGGCCGGTTTTATCGGCAGTCATATCGCGGCGTATTATGCCGACAAGGCACAGGTTCGTGTGCTGGACAATCTGCGTACGGGCCGGCGTGAGAATCTGGACGGTATTGACTGCGAATTCATCGACGGATCGGTGGCCTCACGCAGGGATGTCAAGGCCGCGATGCAGGATGTGGATTATGTGTTTCATCTGGCGGCGATGATCAGTGTGCCCGAATCGATGGATCATCCCGAAGAGTGCATCACCATCAATACGCAGGGCACGACGATTGTGCTGCAGGAAGCGGCCTGGGCCGGTGTTAAAAAACTCTGTTTCAGCAGTTCGGCGGCAATCTATGGCGACAATCCCGCGGTGCCCAAGGTCGAGACGATGATCCCCGAACCGAAAAGTCCGTATGCGGTGACCAAGCTGGACGGTGAATATTATTGCAGTATATATGCTCAGGAAGGCTGGCTGCCGACGGCCTGTATGCGGTATTTTAATGTGTTCGGACCGCGGCAGGATCCGAACAGTCCGTATGCCGCGGCGATTCCGATTTTTATTCATAAGGCGCTGCGCAACGAGCCGATAACGATTTTCGGCGACGGCGCCCAGACGCGGGATTTTATTTTCGTCAAGGATATCGTGGGGGCCAATGTGTTTCTGGCCGAGCACGACTCTTTGAGCGGTGTGTATAATGTGGCGTGCGGGAGGCGGCAGACGATTAACGAGATCGCCCGACACATTATCGACCTGACCGGCTCGTCGTCCGAGATTCAGTACGCTCCGGTTCGCGCCGGCGATGTCAAACATTCACTGGCGAGCATCGACAAAATAACCGATGCCGGATTTACTCTGCAGACGGATTTTGAACGAGGGCTTGCCGAGACCATTGAATTTTTTCGCGGCAGGCAGAATAAATCGTAATCATTAGAAAAGGAAGGCTGTATGGCACTGGCAGGGATAGACTGGTTGATTCTTGTGGTATTCTTTGCGGCGATTGTCGCCATCGGTTTGATTGTTTCCAAAACGGCGGGGCGCAGTTCGGCGGAGTTTTTTCTCGGCGGCCGCAGTATGCCGTGGTGGCTGCTGGGCGTCTCGATGGTGGCGTGCACGTTTTCCTGCGATACGCCCAACCTGGTCACGGGAATGGTGCGCGGCGGCGGCGTGGTGGCCAACTGGGGATGGTGGGCGTTTTTAATTACCGGTATGGTGACGGTGTTTATCTATGCCCAGCTATGGCGGCGGTCGCGGGTGATGACGGATCTGGAGTTTTATGAGCTGCGCTACAGCGGCAAAAGTGCGGCCTTTATCCGCGGGTTTCGGTCGCTGTATCTGGGGATTTTTTTCAACTGTTTGATTATGGGCACAGTCACGTTGGCGGCGATCAAAATCGGGCAGGTGATTTTTGACGTCAAGCCGTGGGTGGCGGTGGTGCTCGGCTCGGCCGGGGTTGTGATTTACGCCACGGCCGGGGGCATCAAAAGCTGTATCTGGGCGGACTTTTTCCAGTACTCGGTGGCGATGTTCGGGGCGGTCTATGCGGCGGTGGTCGCGTGCAATCAGCCGGAAGTCGGCGGACTAAACGCTTTGCTGGCTCACCCGGAGGTGGTCGGGAAATTAAGCTGGATGCCGGACTTTTCGAACTGGCTGGCGTGGGTGCCGCTGCTGCTGATTCCCGTGGCGGTTCAGTGGTGGAGCGTGTGGTATCCGGGTGCTGAACCCGGTGGCGGGGGATATATCGCCCAGCGGATGCTCTCGGCCAAAGATGAAAAAAACGCCATCGGGGCAACGCTGTTTTTTAATTTTATGCATTATGCAATGCGTCCGTGGCCGTGGATTATCGTGGCGCTGGCCTCGATTGTGGTGTATCCGTCGCTGGAAAGCATCAAATCGGAGTTTCCCGGCATCGATCCGACCTATCTGCGGCATGATATCGCCTATCCGGTGATGATTTCCAAGATGGGGCCGGGCCTGCTCGGATTGGTGGTGGCCTCGCTGATTGCGGCCTATATGTCCACCATCGGAACGCATCTGAACTGGGGGTCTTCTTATGTCGTCAACGACTGGTACAAACGGTTTATGAAACCCAATGCCTCTGAAAAAGAATTGGTGTTGGCCGGTCGGATCTGTACGGTGATGCTGATGCTGATTGCCGGTTTTTTCGCCCTGACGTTTCTGGAGGACGCCAATCAGGCGTTTGAGATCTTGCTGTTGTCCGGTGCGGGAACCGGGGCGATCTATTTGCTGCGGTGGTTCTGGTGGCGGATTAACGCCTGGACGGAAATCATCGCGATGGTGGCTGCGACAATCGTGGCCTTTTGGATTGTGCTGGGCGTCGGCGATAAAGGCACGATCAAATGGTATGTTGACAGTCCCGTCGTGCGGGATCAGGTCTTTTCCATTCAAGACGTCGAAACGGTCAATACGGTAGTTGCAGAACAACGCCAATATCAACGTCACATTGATCAGGTCGATGCCGAACTTGAGACGCTCGTTGCAGCGTGGCGCAAGGCCAGGGACCAGGGGTCCGATGCGCGGGATGCGGCCCGTGCCCGATATGACGCCAAACTGCAGGAGCTTGAGCAGTTGAGAACGGCGGCGTCTGTGCCGGTTCTGGTTGAGGCGATAGAGGGCAGGCCGTGGCAGGAAGACTTTGAGACGTTTTGTGAATACCAGAGACAGTGTGAGTTTGAGCGCGAAAACAAACGCCGTGCGCGGCTCGGCTTGGTGGAGGCGGCCACTGTGGACGAGATTGCGATGACCTTTGACGGTGTTGTCAAAGGCACTGCGATTTATATCTTTCACCCCGCGCTGAATCATCTGAAATTCTCGGTACAGCTTCTGGTGTGCGTTGGCATTGTTACGGTGGTGTGGCTGACAGCGACGTTTTTGACTCGGCCGGCGGATCAACAGACGCTGCGTAATTTTTACCGGCTGTGTCATCCCGGCGGTCCGGGCTGGCGAAAAGTGGTTATGGACGCCCGCGCCGAAGGCGTGGAGATTGACCGGACCGACGCGGTGGGCGACTGGAAGATGCCGTATCAGATCTTGTGCGTGTTCCTGGGGTGCGTGGTGATTTATGCGTCTCTGTTTGCGGTGGGCAATTTTATTTACGGCAATCTGGCGTGGGGATTTGTTCTGTCCGGTGCGGCTCTGGCGGCGACAATCTTGCTGTTTAAGACGCTGGGCAGGATCGGCATTGAAACCCTGACCGAAGAAGGCGGCAGCGCATAATGCGGCTGTCGTCGATACGATATCAAAGTGATTTGTATGTGATTAATGGCTATACGGCCAGGATGTAAGAATGACACAAGGCAGACTTTCAATTCAAACGGGCGACAAGGCTTCGCCGACGGCGGCCAGGGCCTATCGCGTCTTGCCCGCACCGCAGCCGATTGCAGTCGATGCGGATTTTGAAAAGCCTGTCTGGCAGAGGACCGCGCCGCTGGAGATTGCCTGTGCCCAGCCGACAACCGGTTCGCATCGTCCCGTGACGCAGGCCAAAATGCGTTATGACGAGAATGCCCTGTATGTGATCTTTCGGGTGGAGGATCAATGGGTTCGGGCGGTTGCGACGGACACGCACGGGCCGGTCTGGAAGGATAGCTGTGTGGAGTTTTTCTTTACGCCGCAGGCCGAGCCGTCCGAGGCGTATTTTAATCTTGAAGTCAATTGCATCGGGACCCTGTTAATGCGATACCAGACGGCGCCGCATCGGGACATCCGTTTTCTGGAGAACGACGATTGCAGGCAAATCAAGCGTGCCGCGTCTCTTGCCGAGCGGCCGATTGCGTCCGAGATTGAAACCCCCGTGGTCTGGGTTATGGAATACGCGCTGCCGTTTGCCTTGCTTCGGCGTTATGCGACCGTCGAACAGCCGCAAGCAGGGGCGGTCTGGCGCGGTAATTTATACAAGTGCGCCGATGAGAGTTCGCGGCCGCATTGGCTGAGCTGGTCGCCGATTTCGACGGCGTCGCCGGATTTTCATCGGCCCGATGGTTTTGGAACGCTCGAATTTAAGTGAACGCATGGATAGGTTGGTCGGTATAAACAAAGACATAGCGTTTTATGGGGGTTTGACGGAACAAGCCGATTTCGCTGAAAGCAGGTGACTATGAAGGCATTGGTCAAAAAAGAAGCAAAAGAGGGGTTGTGGCTCGAAGAAGTCCCGATTCCAAAAATCGGCATCAATGATGTCTTGATTCAGGTCCTGAAAACCTCGATTTGCGGGACAGATGTCCACATTTACACGTGGGATCAATGGGCACAGCAGACCATTCGTACGCCGATGGTAATCGGACATGAGTTTGTCGGGCGTATCGTGGAGATGGGCAGTAACGTGCACGATTTCAAGACAGGAGACATCGTTAGTGCCGAAGGTCACGTCGTGTGCGGCCGCTGTCGGAATTGTCTGGCCGGGCGAAGGCATTTGTGTCATTCGCCGCAGGGGATCGGCGTTAATCGCGACGGGGCGTTTGCCGAATATATCTCTGTACCGGTGACCAATGTCTGGTATTGCGATACGTCGATTGATTTGGAGGTGCTGAGCTGTTTTGATCCGCTTGGCAATGCAGTGCATACGGCCCTGACCTACCGTGTCGTCGGCGAGGATGTACTGATTACCGGGGCCGGGCCGATTGGATGTATGGCCACGGCCGTGGCCCGGCAAGTCGGCGCCCGATTTATCGTGGTGACCGATATCAATCCGGATCGGCTGGCGCTGGCTCGAAAGATGGGTGCGACGAAAACCATTGACCCGCGCAGCGAATCGCTGGATGCGGTGCAGCGGGAATTGGGAATGAAAGAGGGTTTTGACGTCGGGATGGAGATGTCCGGCAGTCCGTCGGCTCTGACAGATATGCTGACCTCGATGGCGCATGGGGGACAGGTTGCACTGCTGGGTCTTTTGCCTCCGACGCAGGTGGACTGGAATCTGGTGATTTTCAATGGACTGACACTGAAGGGGATTTACGGACGGCTGATGTACGAAACATGGTATAACACGACGATGCTGATTCAGTGCGGGCTGGATATCGCGCCGCTGATTACGCACCGTTTTGACTATCGGGATTATGAAAAGGGATTTTCGGCGATGTTGTCCGGTAAAGCGTGTAAGGTCATATTGAATTGGGCAACGTAGCCGCACAGCGGAGAATTGAGATATGTTTGGCCAAATGCAATTATCTATAACCAAGCAGCTTGAGCAGATGCGCCGGTCAGGTCTGTACAAGGCCGAGCGGGTGTTGACCAGTCCGCAGAACAATCGCATCGACGTCGCTTCGGGGCGGTCTGTGCTGAATCTGTGTGCGAACAATTATCTGGGATTGTCCGACCATCCGAAGATCATTCAGGCCGCCAAAGACAGTTATGACAAGTGGGGCTACGGTCTGTCGTCGGTGCGGTTTATCTGCGGAACGCAGCGTATTCATAAAGAATTGGAACAGAAGGTGTCCGCCTTTCTCGGTACGGAGGATACGATTCTGTACAGCAGTTGTTTTGACGCCAACGGCGGCTTGTTTGAAACGCTGCTTGGGCCGGAGGACGCGATTATCAGCGATCAGCTCAATCATGCCAGTATTATCGACGGCATCCGGCTGTGCAAGGCGCAGCGGTATCGTTACACGAACTGCGATATGAAAGATCTTGAAGAGAAGCTCAAAGACGCCCGCGACGCACGTTTTCGGCTGATCGCCACCGACGGCGTTTTTTCGATGGATGGATACGTTGCGCCGCTGGATGTGATTTGTGAACTGGCGGATCGCTATGATGCGCTGGTGATGATTGATGATTGCCATGCCACCGGCGTGATTGGTACAACCGGACGCGGCACGCCGGAGTATCGCGATGTGGCGGGACGTGTGGATATCATCACCGGCACATTCGGCAAGGCGCTGGGCGGCGCCAGCGGCGGGTTCACGACGGGACGTCAAGAAATCATCGAATTGCTGCGTCAGCGAAGCCGGCCGTATTTGTTTTCCAATACGCTGGCGCCGGCGATTGCGTGCGCGTCGCTGGCGGCGCTGGATATGCTCAGCCGGTCGTCAGCGCTGCTGGATACACTGCGTGAAAATACCGCCTATTTCCGATCGCGCATCGAGCAGACGGGGTTGAATGTCCTGCCCGGCGACCATCCGATTGTACCGATTGTGCTGGGTGATGCGGTAGCGGCTCAGCAGATGGCCGAGCGGCTGTTGGAAGAAGGAATTTATGTGATTGCCTTTGCGTATCCGGTCGTGCCGGAAGGCAAGGCCCGAATTCGCACCCAGATTTCCGCGGCGCATACCCGGGATGATCTGGATATGGCGATAGAGAAGTTTCTATCTGTGGGCAAAGCATTGGGGCTTTGCTGAGCAATAGCAACCGATAATTCTGAGAACGAAAGGAGATACTATGACGGCAAGATAAGACTGTAAAGACGATTATGTTGGCGTAGCCCCTGTGTCTTTTACAGTGCGACATTGCGGGGGGGCTGATAGTATCACTTGATGGGGATGTATAAGATATGGAGTTTTCAATGATCAAGAAATATGCACGAGTTTTAATGATGGCTGCCTGCTTGTCGGCGGTAAACGGAATGGTGATTTTCAGCGATGATTTTGAGAGTTATCAGACAGCAAACCCTGCCGGTTCTGATTTCCTGGCCACCTGGACGGTTGATCCGGGTCCGGGAACAGGCGATGCGTCGCGCATTTTCGATACCGGTCTTTACGGCGGCACGCGGCTCTGGATCTCCAATGTGGATGGTACGCGCATCACCAGCAACGGCATTAACATTGCCAGCGGTACCGATTATGAGTTTTCAGTGCTGCTGTTGGCCGAGACATCCGACCCGTCCCGAATGACATTGTCATCCTATGATTTATTGGTTGGTTCCGATGCGGCCTCGGCTGTGAGCGTTATCGGCGGTCCGGTGGAAGTGCTCAGTGCCGGTTCGGGTAATAACTCCAATAAAAATGACTTCAAGACCACCCATGCATTTACCACCGGTACACTGAATCCCGGCGATCGCCTGTTCATAAAGATTACTTTGATCGGCAATGGAAACCCTCAAACGGCCAAACCCTTTTTCGGCGTGGATGATGTGAAAGTCTCTGCGGTGACCGATATGACGATTGATCCGGCTGATCCGCCGGAAACGATGCGCGGGGCGGTCCTGCGAAACGGTCAGATCCGCACCTTTAATCTGGAGCGGGTTTCCCATCGCGGTCCGAACTTTGAAGTGATTTTGCTGGATGGGGACGGCTTGACCCAATTGCCGATTGAGGCCGGGCCGGTGCGGACCTATCGCGGCTGGTGCGAGGAAGAGCCGGACAGTTATGTCGAGGCAACGCTGCTGCCCAACGGCGATCTGCGCTACCACGTGTTCAAGGGCAACGCAACGGACTGGTGGTACAATCCGCCGTACGAAACCAATGACAATGCCGCGGCGGTGAATAACTTTACCCCTCTCGGCGGAACGCCTCAATCTCCCGCCGGAGCACCCTATGCGGGAGCCTCTTTTACCGCTTCAGCCGCCGGGTTGGGCAATCTGTATAAAACTGTTTATCAGCACGATATCGGGTTTGATGTGCTGGTCGAATATATGAACGCCACCAATTATTCTGATTTGTCCAGTTACGCCCGCAAGGCGGAAAACGCTGTTGCGCATTTTAATGCGATTTATACACGCGATCTGCTGATGGAAGTCAAACTGGGCAAGGTCGTCTATCGCACGAGCAACGCCGGTCTGGATCGATCCAGCGAGCAATGGGGCATCGACTGGTGGAACGTCAATGATTACTGGAATGCTATGTTCCCCGGCGTAAATCACCATTTTATTGGGATGGTCGGCTCGGTGGGCGGCGGGGTGGCGTTTGTCTGCGACTACGGCGGTTCCGGCTGGGGGGGGCGATCCTTTAACGGCTGGAACGGCAACGACCATAACTGGCAGCATGTGGCCCGTCATGAGGTCGGGCATAACTTGGGAGCCAGCGATAATGTGGGCGGCAATCCGGAAGGCGCGACGGTGATGAGCGGCAACAATTACGGGCTGTCTCGTTTTTCAAATCCCGAACTGCTCCAGATTATGAGTTGTCGTCAATCGAAGCTGAATCAGGGCGTCAATATCCGCAACATCGGACTGTATGATTATCCGGTCCCCCCGTATGCGAATCTTGACCGGTTCACCGTCGCGGCGACCGAATCGGGCAGACTGGATGTGCTGGCCAATGATTATGACGCCAACGGGGATCCGATTGCGATTGCCGATTTTCCGGAAACAACGGCGTTCGGCGGCACATTGGAACTGTCGCCGGGAACCGGCCCGAACGGTCGCGATGAGTTGTTTTATAGGGCGCCCGGCAATAAGATCGGGATGGATCAATTTCAGTACACCATTGTGGATTCAACCGGGCGGACTGCTCACGGCAATGTTCATGTTACCGTGGAGGTTCCGAACCCGACACTTCGGGGATACTGGAAACTGGATGAAACCTCCGGTACGACGGCCTATGATTCAACGATCAATGGCAACCATGGTCAATTACGAGGCGGCTTGACCTTCGAGGCGGATTCGATTCCGGGCAAGTTCGGCCGCGCTCTGGTCTTTGACGGTGAAGATGATTATATTGAAATGCCGTCAATGAATTTCAGCAGCAATACGGTGACGATAACCGCATGGGTCCGGCCTGACAGTGTTCAGACGCCGTACGCCGCGATTTTTTCGTGCCGCAACGGCGGCGCGGCCAATCTGAATTTCCGGGATAACAACCGGCTGGGGTATCACTGGAATGACAAGTACTGGAACTGGAATTCCGGATTGTCCCTTTCGGTCGGTCAGGCGGCCTTTGTTGCGCTGGTGATTGAACCGACGCGGGCGACTCTTTATACCTATGACGGCTCGGCGCTGAATAAGGCCGTCAACAATGCCGCCCATCAGCCCGAATCCTTCTACGGCAGTTCGGCTGTCGGACGGGATTGGGGCCGGGCCGACCGGAGTTTCCACGGCGGACTGGATGATGTGCGAATCTACAGTGTCGCTCTGACGGAAAGTCAAATCCAGGACGTGATTGCCGGCGGCGCGGCAGAAAGTCCCAATCCGTTTAACGGCGCGCAGGCGATGTTTTTGTCTGTTGATCTGAAGTGGTCGATGGGCGCCTCGGCGGCAGCCAATGACGTCTATCTCGGCACGGATTACGATGCGGTGGCCGCTGCGGATACGTCTTCTGTGCAGTATGAAGGCCGAGTGACCTTGCCGACCTATCGGCCGGATGCACTGAAACGAAACACCCGATACTATTGGCGGGTGGATACTGTGCTTGCCGGCGGCCAGATCATTCCGGGACAGGTCTGGACATTTACAACCGGCGACGGTTTCGGCGGAATTTTGCGCCAAGCCTGGCGAAATATCTCCGGCAATCGGGTCTCGGCATTGACCGGCAACGCCCGCTATCCGAACAGTCCCGATGTCGTGGAACTGATTGACTCGTTTGAAGGGCCGATCAACTGGGCGGATAATTACGGGTCGCGGATACACGGTTTTCTTGTCCCGCCGACAACGGGTCAGTACACGTTTTGGATTGCCGGCGATGATAATTCGGAATTGTGGCTCAGTCCGACAACGTCTGCTTCGAACGCTATTCGCATTGCCAATGTGACCGGCGATTCGGCCTGGACGGATCATCGACAATGGGATAAATATGCCTCTCAACAATCCAACACCTACAGCCTTCAGGCCGGACGCGCCTATTACATCCGTGCGCTGCATAAAGAAGGCGGCGGTGGCGATCATGTGTCGGTGGCCTGGAGCGGGCCGGGCATTGAGCGGCAGGTCATTCCGGGCCGCTATCTGGCGCCGTATGCTCCCGATTATGATTGGTCGCCTTATTTTGCAGCCGAATTGATTGAGGGCGTCGATGCGCTGGAAGGCCGCGATTACCTGGACAGCGTATCGCATCTGGCGTCCTCCTTCGACGGCCATCCGGCTGTCTTTTCCAAAGTCGCCGGCCCGCAATGGCTTGTGGTTGAACCTGACGGGACGCTCAGCGGTATGCCGCGCGACGCCGATACGGGATTGAATACGTTTACCGTTCGGGCGACCGATTCGCAAGACCGGTTTACGGAAGCCCTGTTTGAGGTGTATGTGTGGGATATGTTGACCGGCGAAAAGGGGCTGGATGATTTGGCCGGTCTGGCAGAGCACTGGCTTGCCGGCGGCTGTACTGATTTTCCGCCCTGCGGGGGCGCGGATCTGACCGGCGACAAGGCGGTTGATCTTGAGGATTTGGCCGTGATGTCGAGCATGTGGCTGCTTGACTGAACGGCGTGCCTGAATACGAGGTCTCGGCGGGTTCGGGATAGGTGCAATCCCGCCGAGACTTTTTGTCTTGTGAAAGGTGTTGGGCAGAACGCCGAGCAGGTCATTTTAATGCAGATGAAAGGCTGAAAGATGAGAAGTCGCCAACATGCGGTCGGTTTAATGGTTATGGTATTGAGTGCGCTTGCAGGAATACTGTCGGCCGCCGATTTTCCTCAAGATGTCCAATTGAACGTGGTATCCGCCGCGCTGGCGCCGCCGGAGTTGTTTCAGCCGCGAGAGCGGATTGACAACGCCGTTGACGGGGATTTGACAACGTTGTTCCACTCCCCCTGGTCGGGTATTGCTCCGAATACGCCTTTGTCCCTGACATTTTACCTTGAACCCGGCGTTGAAGAAATCAGCTATATCGTCCTGACTCCCCGGACTACCGGCGTCAATGGCATCATTCGAGCGGGCGCCGTCGCGGTGAAACGAGCCGGCGAGACTGATTTTAAGGAAGTGGAAACATTCCGCTTTCGGCGAACCCATCAGGCCGGCTATGTCAATTTTAACCCGCCGATAAAAAACCCTGAGGCGGTTCGCGTTACAGTAACTGATGCGTATTCTCAAGATCAGAGGTATTATGTGTCCCTGGCTCAGTTTGAGGCCTACGCCGCCGCCCGCACGGAGGATCATCCCGATTATCGACTGTTTACCGACGTGACATTTTCTGAACTGGCTGACGGCATTACCCAGCAGGATATCGACGGGATTCAAAACAGTGTGTTGAAAACGATTGCTCAGCAACTGTTTGACGGGACGTACCCGCGTGAATATCGTATTCAGGCCTATGAGGCTTACCGCGATGTGTACAGCCTGGCGGAGGAACTCAAGACGGGACTGTTCAATCAGTTTGAGAACCCCACGGGCCTCTTCTTTGAAGCGGATCAGGATGTGCTCGTCTTTGTGGGCCGGACCCACGGCCGCGATATTTCACTGCGCGTGCGTGATTTCGCCCAATCGGGCGACGACCATTCGTACCGGTTGCGCACGGGCGTGAACCAATTCAAAACGAAAGGCCGCGGCAACGGTTATCTGAGTTATTATGTGGATCATCCCGACAGCGCGCCGCCGATTACCGTGCACATCGCTTCCGGTCGGGTCAATGGGTTTTTTGACGCTCGGAAACATACCAACGCCGATGGTGCAACACTGCTGAATCATGCCGTCAGCCCCGTTATGGACTTACGGGGGCGGCATGTGCAATTGGCCTATACGGTCAATGCCCTGAAAGAAAACAGTCCTGAAAATCTTCGCGATCTGGTGGATGTGTACGATACCATTGTCCGTCACCAGTTTCACCTATTGGGATTGTTTAAGCACGGTCGAGTGCCTCAAAACCGACTGTTCGGCCGAGTGGTCTGGCGCGGTTATATGTTCAGAGATCAACTGGGCGCCGGATTTAACGAAAATACCATGGGGGTCGTCGCCCATTACCCGAAAATCCTGCAAAACTCATGGGGACCGGTTCACGAATTCGGACATATTAATCAGACACGGCCGGGGATGATGTGGGTCGGAACAACGGAGGTGACGAACAATATATTTTCGGTCTATACGCAGTATCGGTTTACGCCGGACAATCTGCGCCTGGAACATGAACGCGTGGCAGGGACGATTGGCGGTCGTTTTAACGCCTATCTGAACAATGCACATATTCATGACCAGGAATGGGGCTTGCAGGCTGGTCCCGACAGGGCCTACGGTGAACGCAACGGCTACTGGGACGGAGATCATTTTGTCAAATTGTGTCCGCTGTGGCAGTTGACGCTGTTTTTCCATCTGGCCGGAGAGGGCAATCCGTGGCATCGTCCGTATTTTTGGGGCGACGTGTATGAGGCGGTTCGAACACGTGATGAAACGGGCATTCCGCATGGACAATTGCAGGTGGATTTTGTCAAACATGTGTGTGATGCCGTAGGCTACGACTTATCGCAATTTTTTATTCGAATCGGTATGCTTCAGGAGGTGGATAAGCTTTTCAGTGATTACACATCCGCTCGCAAAACCATCACTGCCGAGATGATTCAGGAAGTCGTGGAATCTGTCTCGCGGCATCCCAAGCTGCCGTTTGAGGACACATTGCATTATATCAGCGGCAACAGTTACCTGGCCTATAAAAACCGCCTTGCTGTTGAGGGTGCCCCGGGCCAAGGCGTTTCAGAAACCGAACGGGGTATTCGGGTTGACCATTCTGTCTGGAAGAATACGGTCGTATTCGAAACGTATCGCGACCGGGAGATGACGCACATTACCATGACGGGAACCGGCAGCCCTCATCCACGCAGTTTCACAGATGTGCCCTATTTCAAAGACTCGACAAAAATAGTAGCTGTTGGATTTGACGGCCAACGAATACAGGTTTATCCTGCGGCTGAACAATAAGAATACTGATCATTACCGTATATTGTTAATTGATGGAAAGGATTGAAAGGATGAGCTTCAAGATGAGCGTTCTGTTAATGTTGGTCGGATGCTGTCTGATATCGACTATGCGGGCGGCGCCGGACTGGGAAGATGAGACGATCATTGGAATCAACAAAGAACCTGCCAGGGCGTCCGGATTGTCTTTTGCTTCGGTACGAGCTGCGTTGTCCGGGCTGCAATGGTCAACGCCTCAGGAGCTGGCTGCCAAACGGTACGCATCGGATTATTTTCAGTCACTCAACGGCGACTGGAAGTTTCATTGGGTCAAACACCCCGATGAACGTCCAGTCGATTTCTATCGCACGGACTATGATGTCAGCGAGTGGGACACGCTGCCGGTTCCTTCGAACTGGGAATTATATGGTTATGGAACGCCGATTTATGTGAATATCACATATCCACATACCAAAAATCCCCCCCGCATCATCGGTGAGGTGCCGGCGCATTTTACCGCACATCGTGAACCGAATCCGGTCGGTTCCTATCGCCGCCGCTTTACCGTCCCGGCTGAGTGGTCAGATCAAGCGGTATATGTGCATTTTGCAGGCGTCTCTTCGGCGTTTTATCTGTGGGTCAACGGGCAGCGGGTCGGTTACAGTCAGGGCAGTCGGATGCCGTCGGAGTTTAACATTACCGATTACCTCCAGCCCGGCGAAAACATAATGGCCGTGGAGGTGTATCGCTGGTCGGACGGTGCTTATCTGGAAGATCAGGATTTCTGGCGGCTGAGCGGGATTTATCGAGATGTCTTTCTATTCGCGACGCCGCATGTGCAGTTGTGGGACTATTTTGTTCAGTGTGAACTGGATGCGGCGTATCGTGATGCCGAGGTGACTGTCCGTGCGGTAATTCGCAATCTGTCCGATACAGCTGCGACTCGAAAAGTCGTTGCGCATCTGGTCGGGCCGGATGGGGCGATGCTGCAATCGCCTCTGGCACAATCGGCGCCGGTTCATATCGCTTCCGGCGGGCAGGCTGAGGTTACACTCAGCGGGCGCGTCGTCAATCCGGCCAAATGGACTTCCGAGACGCCGACACTTTATACCGTGCTGGTTGAATTGCAGGAGGCCGATGGAAAGACGGCACAAGTCAAAGGGACACGGTACGGATTTCGAACAATTGAACTGAAAGACCAGCAGTTTCATATCAACGGTGTGCCGGTGCTGCTCAAAGGCGTCAATCGGCATGAGCATGATCCGGATCGCGGACATGCCATTACACCGGACTCGATGACGCGCGATCTGGAGTTGTTCAAGCAGCACAATATCAATACCGTCCGCAATGCCCATTATCCCAATCAGAGCATCTGGTATGACTTGTGCGATCTGTACGGTGTATATGTGATCGATGAGGCGAATGTCGAATCGCACGGGATGGGCTACGGCCGCGAGTCGCTGGGGCATGTCGCCAGTTGGGAAAAGGCGCATACCGACCGCATGGAGCGTATGGTGCACGCGCACAAGAATCATCCGTCCGTTGTGATCTGGTCGATGGGCAACGAGGCCGGGCCGGGGCGAAATTTTGCCGCCGGACGGCAGGCGATTTTGGCGATTGATCAGTCCCGTCCCATTCATTACGAACGCGACAATTCCGTGGCGGATATTCAAAGCGTTATGTATCCCTCAGTCGAATGGCTGGAAAACCAGGGACGCAGCGATTCGGAAAAACCGTTTTTTGTATGCGAATACGCTCATGCGATGGGCAATGCCATCGGTAATCTGAAGGAATATTGGGATGTGTTTGAGACCTATCCGCGGCTGATTGGCGGCTGCATTTGGGACTGGGTCGATCAGGGGCTGCGCAAATATACCGGTCATACCCGGCCCGACGGCTCGCCGGAGTGGTTTTTCGCTTACGGCGGCGACTACGGCGATTGGCCCAATGATGCCAATTTCTGTATCAACGGGGTGATTGATCCGGACCGCAACATCACCGCCAAACTTCGGGAAGTCAAGCGGGTATATCAGTATGTTAAATTCGAATTGGCCCAAGTCAGGCCGGACGGCATCGATATGAACATCGATAACCGTTATTATTTTACCGATCTGAATCAGTTTGAAGGCCGGTGGGAACTGCTGGAAGACGGGCTTTCTATTGCGAACGGTCGGTTTTCGCTGCCGGATACTGCGCCGGGCCAATCGGCGACGCTGACGCTTCCGGTTCGACAGCCTCAAGGGCGCGCTGGTGCGGAATATTTTCTGAATGTGTCGCTGCTGACAACAAAGGAATCATTTCACACCGAGCGCGGTCATAAGGCCGCCGCCGCACAGCTCATTTTGCCGTATGCAGCGACCGAGGCGACAACACCGCCGGCTGCGATGCCGCGGCTGGCCGTTTCGCAAACGCAAACAGAGGTCGCGGTGCAGTCGCGGGCGTTCAGTGCCCGATGGAGTCGCCACAGCGGGACGCTGTCATCGCTGGTCTATCATGGGCGTGAAATTCTGCATCAGGGACGCGGCCCGCAACTGAACGTCTTTCGTGCGTTTGTGGACAATGACAACTGGTTCCGAAACAATTTCCGCAACGCGCGTCTGGATGAGCTGATTTACACTGTCAGGGGCTTCAGCGTTCGGCAGGTGGACAGCCATACGGCTCAGATACGCATCATTACGGATTGTTTGGCCTCCGGGAGACAGGCGGTCGGCTTTACGCATACGGCGTTGTTTACCGTGTTCGGCAACGGATGGATCGATGTGCAAAATGAGATCGTGCCGTATGGGTCGATGCCGACGCTGCCGAAAATCGGCGTTCAAATGATGATGGCCGAAGCGTATGACACGTTCACCTGGCTGGGTCGCGGCCCGCATGAAAGCTATCGGGATCGTTGGCAAAGCGCTGATGTGGGGCTGTATCAGGGGCCGGTGTCCGAGCAATATGAACGTTATGTTCGTCCCCAGGATAACGGCAACAAGACTGACCTGCGCTGGGCGGCGCTGACCGATGGCAGCGGACGCGGCGTGATGATTCAGATGGACGGACGGTATTCAGCCAGCGCGCTGCACCACACGGCCAACGATCTTGACGAGGCGCGGCATATCCATCGCCTCATTCCGCGTGAGGAAGTGGTGTTCTGTATCGATGTCGAGCACATGGGGCTGGGCGGCGCCAGTTGCGGCCCGCAGCCGATGCAGATTCATCGGTTTGCGCCCGAAACGGTGCAGATGCGTTATACCTTGTCGCCGCTGCGTGTCCGGCGGCTTAATCAGATGGCCGAGCAGGGCCGAGAGCGTCTTGCGGTTCCCTTGCCGCCGACGGTCAGCGATTCCAAAGTCAAGGTTTCCGAGACGGGACATTCCCGCCAAATCAGCCTGCACGGCCCCGCTGATATGGAGGTGCTGTATTGGTTTGATCGTCCGGCCGGCAGGAGCAGCGCGGTTCGCTATACCGAGCCGTTTATCTTTGATCGAGCCGGCACCGTCTATGCCGTGACGCGGACCCGGCAAGGCGTTGAGAGTCTGCCGATCGGTCGTGAATTCCCACAGTTTTATGATTTGCTTGATCTGGATAAAAGCGAGTGGCGTGTGGTACGGGCCGATAGCGTCCAGCCCGGCGAGGGAGAGATGGAACACGCCATTGACGGCGACCCAGCCACGTTCTGGCATACCAATTGGTCCACGACACAGGACCCCATGCCCCATGAAATCGATGTGGATCTGGGGCGGACACTCAACCTGGTCGGTTTTCGCTATTTGGGGCGACAGGATTCGGCCAATGGTCGGATCGATCGCTATGAGTTTTTTACCAGCCTAAACGGTCAGCAGTGGCAGCGGGTCAAACGCGGCTCGTTTAACAATCACGCCCGCTGGCAGGATGCCTTTTTTGATCAGCCTCGTCAGGCACGTTATATCCGGCTTAAAGCGCTCAACGAACACGGCGGAAGCTACTACACCACGGTCGCTGAGCTGGATGTGATGGCGGTTCCCGATTCTCGAGTCAGCAGGTGACTCGGCTGAATAGTTCAAATAAAGCTCTTTTTAGTTTTGTTTAGGTTGCTCTATACAGGCGTTTGGCAAGAAAGTGTTGCTGAACGCCTGTATTCATAGAAATATCGTAAGCGTTCACCGCGTTCAGGAGCAGGCCAAAAATGTTTACTATTTCGGCCTGAAAGGCCATTTTACCTGAGCCGCGCTGGTGCGCCGGATTCATAACAACAGCCGAGCCGCGCGAGCGGCCGGATTGCGACACCCACGGCGTTACGTCCCCCATCGGGCCGCTTGCGCGGCCGCGCTATTGCGCCGCGCTGGTGTGTTGCGTCATCGTACAATAGCCGACCCGCGCAAGCGGCCGGATAACACCACGCCTTGGATAACGTTCAACACACTCGCATCCCCCCATTGGGCGGCTTGCGCCGCCGCGCTATTGCGCCGCGCTGGTGCGTTGCGTCATCGTACAATAGCCGAGCCGCGCGAGCGGCCGGATAATACGGCGATTTGGAAAACGTCCCATCTATCCGCATCCCCCTATCGGGCGGCTCGCGCCGCCGCGCTATTGTTTACAATAGCCGAGCCGCGCGAGTGAGCCGGATTGCGACACCCACGGCGTTACGTCCCCCATCGGGCCGCTTGCGCGGCCGCGCTGTTGCGCCTCGCTGTTGTGCGCGCTGTTGTGCCGCCCCGAAGGGGCGGACGGTTATTGACTTACCTAAACGAAAGGGTCAAACTGAAAAAAACCGGCGAACGGTTGTGATATTTCAAGACCCTTAAAATTATGTTATTAACTCCAACTGAGCGATGGCCAGTTTGAGAGATCAAAAATCAAAGATTAAAGAGCATAATTGAGGATTATCCCGTTCGGGCGAGTCCTTTTTACGGCCTTTGTCAGAATACTGTAACATTCTTTATGGATTATAGTTATGTCAAAATAGAGCCAGTTTTCGGTCCGTTTGAGTTAATGGATAAATCACATTATTCCAGGCCGGCACGCGCGGGAACAATGTATTGCTTTGTAGGGGATATAAAAAACCTACAATTTACATTTAATGGCATTTGTCTGAAATTTTTTTCTCTTCAGAAAATTTTTCTTGTATCCAAAGCGGCGTTCCACTATAATTCAATTAAGTACTTAAGTGATTAAGTGTTTATCAGCTATCTTCGGTCTAATCGCTCAGATTGGGATTTATGAAATAGTCGGAAAGGTATTGCCAATGAGTCCTCTCAGGGAGATCACACACACGATGTCCGCCGTTCCTATGCACCAGATTTTTGATTATATTCCTTTTCACGAGGGTTCTCGAAAAGGCAGTGCGCTGGCCGAGGAGGTGTACGAGCACATCCTGCGCGAGATTGTGTTTCCCGGAGAAGACCCCGAAACACAAATCCATTACGCCGGCAAGATTACCGAATCGGTGGTGGCCAAAGAACTGCAGGTCAGCAACGGCCCTGTTCGCGAGGCGTTTTACAGACTTCGCCAGGAAGGCTGGCTTTATACGGATCGCAATCGCGGTTCTTTTCTGGTGGATTTCAGCGACCCTGAAATTGCGCTGGATATTTATCGTTTTCGGGTGAACTTTGAGACGGGTTCATTTTACGGTCTTGCCTCGAGCATTACCGATGAGCAACTAACTGTGCTGGGCCGGATTATCGAGCGGATGGACAAGGCTATGCAAAGCTCTGATATCAACGTGTTCAGGCAAGAAGACATCAATTTTCATTTGACCGTTAATAAGATGGCCGGGGGGCCTCAGTATGTTCGCGTCTATCGTCCCAAACTGATGCAATGGTACGCGATGGCTTTTCAGGTGCTTGTTCGGTCGATGGGGACACAGCAATACAGCACGCTTCTCGAAGCGCCCGGCATGTCCACTCACCGTGAACTGTATGACGCTCTCGTGCGGCGCAGCAGTCAGGACGCCGCCGAGCTGATTTCGAGGCATTTTCTATATATTTTCAAGCTGCTGAATATTTCCGGCGACATCAGACGGAACCCATAAGTGGTATCCAATATTCATTAGAGGAGTTTTGATGAAAAGCGGTTTTTATGTCTTTATGAGCAGGATTTGTATGGTCATACTGTTGATTTCAACCGCGGCGGGGGCAACTCCGTTTACCAGCGGTTTCGGAACGTTTTCAGATGACCGCGCCAACGGCTGGGGGCAGACCTTTACGCCCGGCGTTGGAATGATAGAACCTGAAGGTCTGGAACTGCCGCAGACGGTGTATCTGTTGGGCTGGACGTACAAAACAAGCGATTCCGGCTTCGGCCAAACGGCGGGGGATGTCTATCTGGCGATTTTTTCCGAGCTGGACCCCGATGAGATGAATGCATCCAACCTGCTCGGCGTTTCGTCAACGGCGGTTGATATGGCCGCGGCGGGAAACGGCGTGTTGGTGACCTGGGCATTTGACGGCATCCCGCTGGATAAAGAGACGCAATACGCCCTGATGTTTTCAAGTACGCCGGACGCATCGGGGATTTTCCGAAGTCAGGCGGTTGTTATGTCCACCGGCGACCCGTATCCCGGCGGCGGCTGGATTCGGGTGGATGACATCGCCAATGACTGGGATCCGCATTACCGGGCAGCGTATATGACCGAGGGACTGATCATCACCGCCGAAAACAACACACTGAATCTCACGTCTGAATCGCCTTCGGATTCGTATAACATCATTCTGTGCGGCCAACCTGCCGAGCCAGTGGAGGTGACAGTGGCCCCGCTCGGTGATTATGCGGCCGAAGTCGATCTCGGCGCCGGGCCGGCACAGCCGATCACGCTGCAGTTTGCGGCGATGCAGTCCGGTGTACACACCGTAACGGCGGCGACCGAGCAGGTTCCCATTCCGGGTCGGTTGCGGTCCATCACACTGGTTCACACGGTTGAGAGCCTCGATCCGGATTTCCATCATCAGCCGATCGACGAGGTGATCATTATGATTCACGGCCAGGACCCCTATTGCGGTCAGCCGGGGACGGTCTATCTGCCCGGCGATCTGAATCGGGATTGTTATGTTGATTTATTGGATTTGGCGATGATGGCGGATGGTTGGATGTTGTGCACGGATACGACATGGCCTGACCGTTGTCTTGTGCCGTAATGTCAACGAAACGGTCAGCGTGGTTGTATCGGAACAGATGAACTTATTATTTGTTTGGAAGAAAGAAGAATGCCTGACAATCGAATAACACCATGTACACTCGTATTCGCAATCGCGGTTTTTTCTGTTACGGGTTGGCTCAGGCCGGTTGCGCTGGGAGCTGCCAATCTGGAGTATCAGGATGCGCAGCTGGATTCGTTTCTGGCAGAGCCTGCGATGGAAATGCAGCAGATTTATACGGGCGGCCGGTTTCCAAGCATTGTGGTCGCACTGGACGGAACAGTGCTGGCGTTTTGGGGGAATAATACGCTGCCCCGCGTTCGCCGCAGTGAGGACGGCGGGGCGACATGGGGGGATCAAATTGTGATTGGCGACGATCCCGCCATGGCCGGTGTCGGGCTGGGCGCGGCGGTGGTCGATGAAACCACCGGCGATGTGATTGTGTTTATGGACGGCGTCGGCGGCGATTGGGAGAGTGGGCATTCCTGGCGCAGCGGCGACCACGGCAAGACCTGGGAGCACAACGGCCAGAGAAAAGACATTGTTGCCGCCAATGAAGCGACGGTCATTAACGACGAAATGTACCAGGCCGGCAGCGCGTTTACGCACGGCGCGGATTCCGGCATTACGCTGCGGTATGGTCAGCACAAAGGGCGGCTGCTGATGCCCGCTCGGGTGATGCCGGGCTGGAGTAATGCCAGAGAGAGCTGGCCGACTCATTATAACTGCGCCATGTACAGCGACGACGGGGGATACACGTGGCAAACCAGTGCCCCGTTTCCCGCCCTGGGGACCGGCGAGGCGGCGCTGGCGGAGCTGTCCAGCGGCGTCATCAATTACAATTCACGTCGCCACCTGTCCACCGACGGCTTGAGTCCGCTGTGGCGGCATATCGCCTGGAGTTATGACGACGGCCACACCTGGCAGGATTTGTCGGTCAGTGACGTCCTGCCCGACGGCAATCAGGACAGTACCTATGGATTGATGGGCGGTCTGGTGAGACTGCCGGTCAGAGATCAGGACATTTTGATCTTCAGTAATATTGATTCAAACAGCGGACGTCAGCGAATGACGGTGTGGGGCAGTTTTGACGGCGGCAAGACGTGGCCGGTCAAGCGGCTGGTCTTTGACGGTCCCAGTGCTTATTCATCAATGACCGCAGGCCGACCGGGCACGCCGAGCGAAGGCTGGATTTATCTGATGTTTGAAGGCGGCCCTAATTATATGTATCAAGGCGCTCAGTTTGTCCGGTTTAACCTGAGCTGGCTTTTGGACGGACAGCAAGTCGAAGATTTTCTGGACGGCTGTTTTACGCCCGGAACGTATCTGCCGGGCGATTTGAACCGGGATTGTTACGTTGATTTTAAGGATTTTGTCTTATTGGCACAGGATTGGCTCAGCTGCACTGATCCGGCGAATATCAACTGTATTTCGCCGTGAAACGATCCATTGCATCTTAACGGCGATGGATGTGAGACGACTGAATGACATGGTGCAGCAATATAAATGCAGCAACATCCAATGGAAAGGATCATAAAATGAAGAATCGAAGGGCGTTTACGCTGATCGAACTGCTCGTGGTCATCGCCGTCATCGCACTGTTGATGTCCATTGTGGTGCCTTCTTTGCGCAAGGCCAAGGAGGCCGCGAAGTTGATTGTTTGCGCCAACAATATGAATCAGACGGTTAAGGGCGTGCTGGCCTACGCCGCTGACAATCAAGGTGTTCTGCCTCCCCATCCGGCTGAACGTACAAACGGAACATTCAGCGTGGCCAATTACCTGAATTACCATCAGGGCGTTGCCGGTTGGGCCGAAAATGAAGGCACGTATTATTATTTGGGGGGCTATCTGCCTCTGGTTGACACCTTTATGTGTCCCCTGGGACGTACGAGGGATTATTCCGAATTGCAGTATCAATACGTCAATTACAAAGACTCCGGAGAAGGTACAAACTGCTCGTACAATTTATACTGGGGCGGTTATTCCATGGCGATGCTCGATGGTCGGCAGTTTACAGGACCCAAGGGCAGAGGTGAGACCAAAGCCAGCGCTCAGTTGTTGTTGTCCGACAGTATTTACAATTGGCCCGGCGTGGCTGAGGACTGGTGGCTGGCGCATCGGCCGCGGCGTGGTTCCGGCCTATTCAAAGATTACGACCGAGATCCTATGTATGGGAATTATTGCGCGTCTTTCTGGATTTATGTGCCTGCCCCCGGCTCAATTCCCTCTACCGGTCGGCTTCCAACGGAAATGGAAGAATTGCGAATGAATGCCGGTTATGCCGACGGCAGCGTCCGACGCTACACCGGTCAGGAGACGATGATGAGTTCGGATGGGTATTTTTATATCCCTCAAACGTGGCGATAAAGCGGCTTGAAAGCAGAAAAGAGATTGTAAGATGTCGGTTGATGAACAATTGGCGGATGGTCCGCCGATGAGATAACCTATTTCATATGAGTGGAGGTTTGACTGATGAAAACGAAAATGATGTTAAGTCTGGCGATGGTGATTGCCTTGTCGGCAGTCGCCGCTGCGACGTTTACGGCCGGGCACCCGACGTACGGCACATGGGACAATCGCGCCGACGGGTGGGGACAAATTTTTACGCCGAACGCCGGCAAAATCCTTCCGGAAGGTTATGTCGTTCCGGATACCGTGTATCTGGTGGACTGGACGTATGCCAAAACGGATTCGACAACCAACTTGCCGGCGCCGGGCGATACCTATTTGGCGGTGTATTCGGCATTGACGGTTGCCGGGATGACTGATGCTGCGCTGGTTGGTGTATCCACCAATGCGCTCAATGCACAGGATTTTGCGGCCAACGACCTGATGACTTGGCAATTTGACGCGCTGGAACTGGATGCGAACACGCAGTATGCGATGATGTTTGTTCAGTACAATGAGGATGTACTGCAAATCGTCAAGGGGGCGGTTCGCTTGACGGTCGGCAACCAATACACCGGCGGCGGCTGGGTGCGTATCAACGAGATCGCCAATGACTGGGACGGCCAGTTTCAGGCGACCTATATTCCCGAACCGGCGACGCTGTCGATGCTGGGGCTGGGCGGATTGGCGCTGCTGCGTCGGCGTCGCGCATGATCGGCACACAGTAGATGATCTGTCATTAACGTAATCTTAACTTTTAGTATGGAGGTAATGACGATGAAGAGATTGGCAGTATTAACAATGATTGTGGCCTTGGCGACCGCGGCAAGCGCGGTCTTCGTCGATGATTTCGAGGCCTATCCGCTGAGCGACCCGGCCGACTTCAGTGCCACCGGTAACTGGACCTGGAACGGCCAAGGTTCAGGTTCCAATGCCAGCCGTATTTTTTATACCTGGCGCAATTTTGGCGGTCAGACACTGTGGATCGCCAGCTCCGCCAATGCCGCGGCAGGGACCGGGATTAACAGCCGAGGTATAACCGTGGCTGCGGATACGGATTATATCTTTTCTGCCGCGATCGTGTGCGAGACGGATGACCCTGCCCGAACCGCAACCGCCTGGGTTGACCTGCTGGTCGGTCAGACGCTGGGCACGGCCAGCAGCGTGATCGGCGGCCCGCTGGATGTTGTCGCACGCGGTGACGGGAATGATGATATTGGGATCAAAGGGACCTATGACGACCAGATGACGACCATTCATTTCAACAGCGGCACGGTTGGGGTTGACGAGATGTTGTTTATCCAGATCGCCTTTACAGGCACCGATGCGACCGCCCCGTTCGTGGGCATTGACAATGTTTCGGTCGTCGTTCCCGAACCGGCAACGCTGTCGATGCTGGGATTCGGTGCAGTGGCGCTGCTGCGTCGGCGACGGGCGTAGAGAGATCGCACAGAAATAAAATGACTGATTCACGGATCATTGAACCACGAAAGGCACGAAGAAACACGAAGATAGTAGTGAATAAAAGGATTTCCTTGGCGATCTTCGTGTTCTTCGTGGTGAAAAACAGTCACATTATTTTTTCGGCTCCAAACAACGCACGGCAAGGGTCAGTGTCATCACCCAACTGCGAATCAGCGCTGTGAACGTAAAACGGGGCAGCGGCTGCGCGGTGTATCCCGGCCGCCGCTGCCTTTTGAAAAAAACGACTGCCGGTGTGATGTGATATAGCAGTGAGCAATGCGGTACAGCAATGGGTATGCAAGAAATAAGATCAGGAATTGTGTCAGCGGGAATATCAAAGGTATTTTCAGGGGAAGCGAACAACGGAACCGTGAACAAGAAAACAGATGAGCAGCGAACGATTCGCTGCCGATAGAGTTTAATATTTTAGCGGAGGTTTTCAAAATGAGAACAAAATTAATTGCAGGCTTGATGATTTTGGCAGGGTTGTCCCTTACGGCCGGCGCAGCGACGTTTACCGCCGGAAACCCCCTGTTTGATCAGGTGGCCGACCAAGCCAACGGCTGGGGACAGACGTTTACCCCGAACGCCGGTCTGATAAGTCCGGAGGGGTTCAGCGTTCCGGAAACGGTCTATCTGCTGGACTGGAGGTATTTCCGGTCGCCTTCGAGTGTGCCTCAGGGCGGCCAGACCTATCTGGCGGTTTTTTCAGCGTTGACTGTCGCCGAGATGACCGAAGCCACATTGGTCGGCGTGTCAACCAACGCCCTGGATATGTCAGCGTTTGCCCCCGGTGCGCTGATGATATGGGAGTTTGATTATCTGGAGCTGGATGCCAATGCCCAGTACGCCATGATGTTTGTTCAGTATGTGGGGGGCGAAATCACTTCCGGAATCCGCGGCGAGGTTCGGATGACGACAGGCAGCCCCTACGACGGCGGCGGCTGGATTCGTATAGGTGAAATTGCCAATAACTGGGACAGTCAGTTTCAGGCGACCTACAGTGTCAGTCAACGCCAAGTGGCCGGTAGTCCCTATCCGGCCAGCGGTGCGATCAATGTGCCGACTGAAGTGACGCTGTCGTGGGAGGGTCCGGAGGCCTATGAGGCCTTATCTTACACGGTGTATCTGGATCCGAATGAGCTGAACCTGACGGCTCAGGATGCGATGTATTACAGTCCCGCTCAGCAGGAGTTGACGTTTACTCCCGTTCCGACCCTGGACAACGATATGACTTACTACTGGCGCGTCGAGGCTGTTGAACCGAACGAGCCGACGCCGGTCGTGCATACCGGTCCGGTGTGGTCGTTTTCGACGGTTACGGCCAGAGCCGTGATTACGATGCATCCTGTCAATACGTCCGTACCGCAAGGCGGCACGGCTGAATTTTCCGTGGAAGCGGAGAACACGACGGTGTATCAGTGGTACAAGGTGCTGCCGGACGGCAACAGTGTGCCGATAGGGGAGGATTCACCTGTTCTGACGCTGGAGAATGCTCAGTATGACGATGAAGGGGAGTATTACTGCGTTGTGGACAATGAGCGTCAAGTACCGGAGGCATCGAATCCGGCGCGGCTGATGATTCGGCGTCTGATTGCTCACTGGCCGCTGGACGGTTCGCTTGAGGCGATTGTAACTAAAATGGATGAGAACTGGGACGGCGTGTATATTGAAGAAGGCGAGCCGGCAACAGAACCGGTCAGCTATGTCGAGGGGGCAGACGGGACGCCGCAGGGCGCTGCCCGGTTTAATGGAATCAGGGTGGTTCGGATTCCGAACAGTGCCCAGTTCTTCAATTTCCACCCCAATGGGCTGACCGTAACGGCCTGGGTGGCCGGTCCGTCGGGTCGGGATTACCGCAGGGCGGTCAGTAAAACCGGATCCTATGCGATTGGAAAAGGCCAAAACGAACAAATCGCGACGCTTCTGGATGGAGGCCCCTGGGTCACGGCGGTGCCGGGCGATCAATCCGACGGCTGGCGGTTTGCGGCGATGACCTATGATCCGGCCACGCAGGAGCGGCGCACTTACGGAATCTACAATAATGGCGATACCTTTGAAGTTCTGCAGGATGTCGCAGGGATTCAAGGGACGTTGTCGTCGGGGCAAACCGATCTGCTGATCGGCGGTGCATTCGAGGCGGATACGCAGCTTGGTTTTACCGGTTCCGTCGATGATGTCCGGATCTATAATTATCCGCTGTCGCTTGATGAGATTATCGAGGTCTATCGTGAAATTAAGGATAATGATGTCTGTGCCCGATTCCCTGAACTTGACATCGCCGGTCCGACCGGTGTGGGGCCTGAACATCGGGATTGCCGCGTCGATCTGTACGATTTAGCGGTCCTGGCGGAGAACTGGCTGGACAGCAATGTCGTCAGAAATGTAGATTAAAGGCGATTGAAACATTATGTTTGACAGGAGAACGATTATGAAGAATAAAAGCATATTACTGGTGTCGGCGATTTTCATCGCCTTGTGTTCGGTTGCCTTTGCGGACACGTTTACCGAGACGTTTCATGGTGTGGAGCCTCTCTTTAGAACCAATCAGGCGGCTTTCTTGTCACATGTGATGACCCCGGCCAAGACGGCGCTGGATCCGGCCGAGACGGTGGTGCCGGATGTGATGTATCTGCTGGACTGGACCTATGCCAAATCATCCAGTGGATTTGGCGCAACGGGCGAAGCGCATTTGGGCGTTTTGACATGGGACGGCAATCTCAACAACTCTACGATTGTCGGTATTTCAACCAATACGGTGAATATGGCAGCCACTCCCATTACCTACCCTGATTCGCTGATGACATGGGAGTTTGATTATGTCCCCTTGAATAAGGACACCCAGTATGCCATCGTGTGGCTGGTGCCGGGCGAAGAAGAAGGGACGTGGAATCTTGTCACCGGCGGCGTCGAACAGGAAGTCAGCACGGCCTATCCCTGGGGCGGTGTTATCCAGAGCGGTTTTACCACCATCAATCAACCCAACTGGAACCCCCATTTTATTGCGACGTACAGCACGGTGACACCGTATGTCAACACACCTGTTCCGGCCAACGGCGCGGATAATGTACCGGCGGATGTCGAATTGAGCTGGGTCGGCCCGAATGCGTATGCGGCGGCGGGATACGATGTCTATATCGACCCCAACGAAACGCTTGTGGCCGAAGGCAACCCGTCGGCGCTTGAGGCTTCGACGGACCAGACCAGCCTTCCGGTTTCGTTGCTGAACGGAACGACGTATTATTGGCGGGTGGATGTGTATGAGCCGAATGATCCGACGCCGATTCGGTATGTGGGACCGGTCTGGTCGTTTACGACCGTGCCTGCCGAGGCGATTATCGTGCAGCATCCCGCCGCTCAAACCGTTGACATCGGCGCTGCGGCGGAGTTGTCGGTGCACGCTCTGAACGCCGAAACCTATCAGTGGTACAAAGACGGCGAAGCGCTGAGCGGGCAAACCGCTTCGACGCTGGTCATTGAGAATGTGCAGATCGCCGATGAAGGATTTTATCACTGCGTGGCGGACAACACGCTGAACGTTCCCGCCGTTTCGAATGCAGCTCAGTTGCTGACGCGACGTT
>JBNRMN010000051.1:0-18087 GCA_050309605.1 Anaerohalosphaeraceae bacterium | reverse complement strand
CCGCTGTATATCGGCGCTTTGCAGCGGAACGCGGGTGTTCTGGCCAGTGTGTTTAACGGCGTACTGGACGATGTCCGGATCTATAACTATGCCAAAAATCAATTTGAAGTGGCGGATCTGTACTATGCCGTCAGCGAGATGCCGGTGTGTATCAATCCCGACGATGTGGATCTGAGTTTTGACCGTGACGGTGACTGCCGCGTCGGCTTGTCTGATTTTGCGATGTTTGTCTCCGAATGGCTCAATTGCGGCTGGTATCCGCAGGACGAATGTCCGTAGTGCGGACAAATGAGAGTGGAATCCTTCCTGTCGGGCGGTTTTATTTTTTACCGCCCGACAGGAAATTTTAGAGTCGGTATAAATCAGGGATAAAAAAAAGCGATGGCTTTGCACAAGAACCGTCAAAACATTCGCCTATGGGATTTTGCGTCGGCAATACGCAGGTCCTGCTATTTCATGTTGACGGGCGTTTTTTGTTTTTTGGGGGCAACTTTTATTCCTTGTAAGGTGCATGCGTGGACTGTTTTTTCGACCAATGTCAACGAGCAGCTCCAGCATTATGCAGACACCGAGGCACACGCCGCTTTACGCCAGATCAATGCGCGCTGGGTGCGCGGATTTGATGAACATGTGCTGACGCGCATCGGCCAGGGCAAGCCCAATCCGGATACGGACGCTCGCCTTGGCGGGATCAAAGCCGCCGCCGAGGCGGGATATAAAGTCATTTATAGCCTGAAGTTTAATATGGACGGTCATCCTTCGAGGGGATTGATCACCGATTATTATCCCGGCTCAGAGCGGGAACAGGGATTATTTGCAGCCGTCGAAGATTTGCTGGATGTGATGGCGCCCTATATTAATATACTTGTCGTGGGCAATGAGCCGTTTGCCGAAACGAATCCCAGCGATGTTGCTCGCAGTTACCAGTCTGACTGGGGCGGCGGCATCGGCGGCTATCCGCTGGTGATTTTTTATGACAGAGTTTCAGATTATGTTCTCGATTTATTGCAGTCCAATCCGGACAAATTCGGTCATATCGAGGTCTATTGCGGTGCCACGCAATCATTGCACAATCGCACGCAATCGGCGATAAATACCTGGATCAAAGCCTTTATCGAGATGGTGGATCAAAAAGACGGGCTTGTCGGCCTGGATGTGCATATCCATACGGAGGATCTGACCGACGGTGTTGCAGATCCGACATATCCGCAGAGCCGTCGCAATCTTGAGATTGTCCGCCAGTTTACGCAAAAACCTCTTTTAGTCACAGAATTTTCACTGGTGTGGCGCTATAAAGCGCATCTGTCGGAAAATCTCGGCGCTGATGAGACGGGCCTTCAATTCGCCGCTCAATACGGGTATGAACCTGGGATGAAAGTCTATGACTATTTAAATTTTTGTCGGGACAATCCCCGCCCTCAACAGGAATGGTCTGATTTCCTGAATAGCCGCCGCTGGTGGGAGCCGGACTATCTTGCGCATATGCATCAGTTGTTCACGGAGTTCAATGTCACGTACGCCGCGTATCGATTTTGGTATGTCGGTCGATGGACAGTGACGCCGGATTCAAATCCCTGGAATCTCAATGCGATGCTGCATGTGTTTGCCGAGCCTTTTGAGGATGGGCGGCTTGCCGAAGCGCCTCATTTTGCTGAGGATTTCAGGCGATTAAACGCACACATATTTGTCACTTGGATACAGAGGGATTCGCCTCGGAATGGCTAATGGATTCAGCGATATCCGTCCTGGACGGCTATTGGGCGAAGAAATATAACTTGCAAATTGAATATTCAGCAGCGTTTGATTATAAAGTCGATTGAATGAGACTGAAATGTTGATTTTGTTTCGAGTGAATTATGAAAGATAGAAAAGGATTTACGTTGATTGAATTGTTGGTGGTCATTGCGATCATTGCGTTGCTATTGTCGATTGTTGTCCCTTCCCTGAAAAAGGCCAAAGATATGGCTCAAGGGACAATTTGCCGGTCCAATTTGCGACAATGGGGTTTGGTCTGGAAGATGTACACCGATCACTATGATGCCCGTTTTCCGTATTGGCAAGTTGTGGGCGGGGGCGGCTATCATCGCGGTTCCTGGATTCAGGCGATTCGCTCATATATGCCGGAAGATCGAAAAAAGATGCTGCTGTGCCCGACGGCGTCTTTGGAAAATCCGGAGTTTATCCAAGCCGATGGAAGCTACCATTTTGACGCCCATGGCGGGGTTCGCTATGCCTATGCGATGGGGGCGCCCAGTGTGGCCGAGCAGGCGGCCGGGATTACCGAGGCGGAATTGTGCAGCTACGGGATGAACAATTGGTGCAGCAACAGCGGCAATGAGAACGGTGCTGTTCAGCAGCGCCAGGCGTCGGATTACTGGCAGACTGTTGGGGGGGTGCCGTCTGCCAGTCAGGTTCCGATGATGCTGGATGCGATGTGGCGCGGCGGCGGACCGTGGGATGATCGCGGGATTCGGATTTCTGCGCCGCCGCAGACAGAACGCTGGAGCGGTTTTGAGGCCGAGATATCCCATTTTTGTCTTCCTCGTCATCGCGGGCGCATCAACGCACTGTTTGTCGATCTTCACGTCGAAGAGGTTCCACTCAAAGGGTTGTGGGCGTTGAAGTGGCATAAGAGCTACCAGACCGGCACGGTTCCGCCCAATGCCTGGCCGGAGTGGATGAATAGTCTGCGTTGAAAATGAAAATACGGTACAACTGTACAGCGTGTGTGTTCCTGATTGAAAGGATTGCAGATAGTATGGGAGATATGATGTATCGCAGAGATTTTATGAAATGGATGGGTGCGGCGGCCGGTTCGCTCGTTATGAGTGGATGTGCTTTTGCGGCGGAGTCGTCCGGTAAGACTAAGTCGAATGTATTACTAATTTGTGTGGATGATCTTAAGCCTGCGTTGGGTTGTTATGGCGATCCTTTGGCCAAAACGCCGAACTTGGATCGGTTGGCGTCGCGAGGGATGACGTTTGATAAAGCTTATTGCAATCAAGCGGTCTGTGCGCCGTCGCGTTACAATCTGATGTTGGGCAGTCGCTCGACGTCGCTGGGTCTGTATGGCCTTGGCAGGCCGTTTCGTGAAGTCTATCCCGACGCGGTAACGATGAGTCAGTACTTCAGGCGTCATGGGTGGCGGGCTGAGAGTATTGGCAAAATCTTCCATTTTGGGCACGGCAATACGGGTGATCCGGAGTCCTGGAGTGTACCCCCGCATCGCGAACCGGTGGTGGAGTATCTACTGCCGGAAAATTCCGCCGGCGGGCAGTTGACGCGTGAAGAGGCCTATTTTACGAACCAGCAGCTGAATCGTATCGGCAGTCTGCCGCGTGGGCACGCCTGGGAAAAGGCCGATGTGCCGGACAATGCTTATGCGGACGGTCGGATTGCCGATGAGGGAATCAAACGCTTGCGGGACGCTCAAGGCCGCGACGAGCCGTTGTTTTTGGCGCTGGGGTTTGTCAAGCCGCATCTTCCGTTCTGTGCGCCTCAGAAATATTGGGACATGTATGATCCGGCCGAGATTGAATTGGCGGCTCGACAGAGGCCGCCGGAACTGGCGCCGCCGTTTGCCGGTAAAGGATACATTGAGATTGACCAGTACGAACCCATTGAGCGAAAAACGCCTTTCGATGAAGAACTTCAGCGGACATTGATTCATGCCTATTATGCCTGTGTCAGCTTTGTGGATGCCCAGATCGGGCGTGTGCTGGATGAACTGGATCGACTTAAAATGACTGACGACACGATCATTGCGCTGTGGGGCGACCACGGCTATCATTTGGGCGATTTGGGGTACTGGACCAAGCACACCAATTATGAGCAGGCCAATCGGATTCCGATTATGTTTGTCGCTCCCGGTGTTGTCAAGGCGGGAACGCACACCGATCAGCTTGCCGAAACCGTAGATATTTATACTACTCTGACAGCATTGGCCGGACTTCCGCATCCCGGAGATGAGGTTCCCCAGCCGATTGATGGTGTCAGTTTGGTGCCGGTCTTGCGTGACCCTTCTGTTCGCGTCAGAGATCATGCGTATCATGTTTTTCCTCGCGGTCGTCGGGTGGGCCGGGCGATTCGAACCGATCGCTATCGTCTGATCGAATGGAAGATCCCCAATGAACCGCAGGAGACAGCGATATACGAGCTTTATGACTATCAAACGGATCCCCTGGAAGGCCGTAATTTGGCCGCCGATCACCCGGATATCGTTGCAGAAATTCGTAAGATTCTCGATCGTCATCCGGAAGCGCTTAGACTTTGACAGTTTGGCGGCAACATCTGAAAGCCGTGAATCATCGAGTTTGAAATAACATTTTGTGATACGGAAAGGAACCGAAATGAAGTGCAGCATACTGTCTTTTTTATTACTGGTCTCTTGTGTGTTTTCCGGGTGGGAGATTTCCGATAGCGTTCTGGTGACCCGATGGGGCCGACAAGTCACCCCAGAAAATGCCTGGTGGGAGTATCCCCGTCCCCAGATGGTACGCAGTCAATGGCAAAATCTCAATGGATTATGGGATTATGCGATTGTCGGCAAAGACGACCCACGGCCGAGCGGCTGGCAAGGCCGTATTTTGGTGCCGTTCTGTCTGGAGTCGGCGCTGTCCGGGGTCAAGGGGACCCTGACCGGTGATGAGGCGCTGTGGTACCATCGTTCGTTTTCGCAGACAAAACGATCAGACACACGAACGCTGCTGCATTTTGAAGCGGTGGATTATGAAACCACGGTCTGGGTCAATGGTGTCAAAGTCGGCAGTCATGTTGGTGGACACATTCCATTCCATTTTGATATTACCGAGGCGCTTCAGAATGGCGACAATGAACTGGTGGTTCGCGTGTATGATCCAACATCGGAGCCATTTCAGCTCAAGGGCAAACAAACGCTCAATCCCCGCGGCATCTGGTACACGGCGGTGTCGGGCATCTGGCAAACGGTCTGGCTGGAGACGGTGCCGCAGCGGTATATTGAAGATCTTCGTATTGAAACGGACATCAACCCGGCTCAAATCCGAGTCCGAGCCACTTTAGAGGGGCGGTCAGTCAGCGGGGAATCCCTGCGCGTTATTGCGCGAGCCAATGGGCGTATTGTTTCAGAACGTCAGGGGCGCGGCACGCTTGTCCTGCCGGTGGAAAACGCCAAACTCTGGAGTCCGGAGTCTCCGTTTTTGTATGATCTTGAGATCCTGCTTTTGGACGGCGATGAACACATCATGGATCGCGTCGTCTCGTATGCCGGCATTCGTACGGTGGGCACCACGCGCGACACCGAGGGGCATTTTCGGTTGACGCTTAATGATGAAATCCTCTTTCATTGGGGGCCGTTGGACCAGGGCTGGTGGCCGGACGGCCTGCTGACGCCGCCGTCGGATGAGGCGATGGTCTCTGACATTCAGTTTCTCAAGGATGCCGGGTTCAATATGATTCGCAAGCACGTGACGGTCGAAAACCGGCGGTACTATTACCATTGCGACCGGCTGGGGATGCTGGTTTGGCAAGATCATGTCTCTGCCTTTGAGCCGAGTCCTGAGTGGGTACGTCTGCGAAATCCCGGACAGCCGGAGGACGCCGAGTGGCCCGATGAAGAACACCGGCAGTGGATGTATGAATTAAAGGGCATGGTGGATATGCTCTACAATTATCCGAGTGTTGTCGTGTGGGTGCCGTTCAATGAACGCTGGGGCCAGCACCGCACGGTAAAGGTGGGTCAGTGGCTTGGGGACTATGATAAAACACGGCTGTTGAACATTGCCAGCGGCGGAAATTTCCAGCCGGTGGGCGATATTGCCGATGAACATCGTTATCCGCATCCAACGTTTCCGTTGCATGATTCGCGCTATGATGATTATGTCAAAGTGGTCGGCGAGTTTGGCGGCCATGGTCTGGTGGTTGAAGGTCATATTTGGGATCCGGAGCGGGGAGGGTGGGGCTATGGCGGCGCTGCCCCGACACGTGAAGAACTCAAGCAGCGCTATGAAGAATCAATCCGTCGTCTGGCGATGCTGAAACGTCAGGGTGTGGCCGCGGGCGTCTATACGCAGACGACGGATGTGGAAATTGAACTCAATGGTCTGATGACCTATGATCGGACGGTGCACAAGCTGGACGCCAAAACCCTGCGTCAGCTTCACCGTCCGTTGGAGAAAGAGTTTGCCGCGGATCGCGAGCAGGTCGCTGAATTGATTGAACGCCATGATACCGCCGTTTACCTCAAAGGGGGATGGATTCGTGATCCGTATATTTATTTAGCGCCGGATGGGTATTACTATCTGACCGGCACGACACCGCTGCCGGATGATACGCGCCAAGTCACCGATCCTTACAATACCGGGTTGGGCGATACGAGTATCGTTGGCTATAGGATGTCTGTCTGGCGGAGTCGGGATTTGGTCGATTGGGAAAGTCTGGGAACCCCGTATTCGATCGAAGACGGGATTTGGAAGCAGGCCCGGCCGCAGCGGTTCGAGCAAGTACCGCGCGATGAATGGCGACTCTGGGCGCCGGAGTTGTTTCATATGGATGGCCGCTGGGCGGTCGTGCATACGAGTCCGTCGCCGGTACGGGGGGCGAATCTGTCGCTCACGCGTGGCTCAGAACTGAAAGGGCCGTATGATAACCCGATGGGAACGGATATCAGCAGGCGTCATGATCCGTCCCTGTTTGAAGATGAAGACGGAGCGATTTATATGTTGTGGGCCAACACGATGGTTGCGCCGCTGAAACGGGATTTGACCGCCTTTACCGAAGATCCGGTTCGTATTGATCCGGCCGGCAGTCGTCCCGGCCCGGACGGTCGGCCGATCAGTCGCATTGGTCATGAAGGCGCAACTGTTCGAAAGATCAACGGCAAGTATGTTCATTTTGGTACGGCATGGTCCACGGATCGGATGCGGCAAGGTACTTATAATCTGTATTACTGTACCGCGGAAAAAATAACCGGCCCCTACGGGCCGCGTCAGTTCGCCGGTCGGTTTCTGGGGCACGGCACACCATTTCAGGACAAGCAGGGACGCTGGTGGTGCACGGCGTTTTTTAACGCCAATGTGCCGCCGCTGAGCCGTGAAGAAATCAAGACCAAAGACATGAGCGATACCGCCTATACGATTAATGAGCAGGGCGTCACCATTGTCCCGCTTGAAGTTAAAACGCTTGATGATGGAACCCTTTATATTCGCGCCAAAGACCCGGACTATGCCGTTCCCGGCAGAGAAGAGGCCCAGCAGTTTTCGTTTTGACAGGATTATGAATGCAAGTGGAATCGAGATAACGGGAAAGGATGTCGAATGAAGTCTCGCCGCGATTTTTTGAAGACGATGGCCGGTGTCGTTTCATTGGCCGCTTTGAATCGGTTTACAGGTGCAGCAGGCACACAACCTGACAAACAAAAACCTGTGATTGTGGTTTTTGTGGCTGATGATCATGGCTATTTTGACAGTACGGTGTACGGTTCTGTCAATGTACGCACTCCGCATATGCAGCGGTTGGCGGATAACGGCCTGACATTTACCCAGGCGTTTGTCGCATCGCCGTCCTGTGCGCCCAGCCGGGCGGCGATGCTGACCGGTCTGATGCCGGCCCGCAATGGCGCCGAGGCCAATCACACTTATCCACGCGAAGGGGTCAAGCAGCTGCCGGCTTATATGCGGGCGCTGGGGTATGAGACGGCGGCATTTGGAAAAGTCGCCCATGGGCCTGCTCGACCGGCTCATGAAGCCGGCTTCGATCATGTCAATCGCGGGGGCAGCGGGGTCAATATTGAGGCGATTGATCGCTATCTGAAGTCTCGTGATTCACAGAAGGGATTATGCCTGTTTATCGGCTGCCGCTGGACCCATGTGCTCGGTCCGTGGCCGCAAAACGAGCGTTTTGATCCGAGGGTCATCGCGTTGCCGCCCACTATTTACGATAATTGGAAAACCCGCCAATACCGCACGCGCTATCTTTCAGCGGTTGAAAAAGTGGATCATGATTTGGGGCAGGCGTATGCATTGATCCGCCGTCATTTTGGTGATAACGTACTGTTTATGTACACCAGCGACCACGGTTCTCAATGGCCGTTCGGCAAGTGGAATTTGTATGATGTCAGTACGCGCACGCCGCTGCTGGTCGAATGGCCCGGCGTAATTCAGCCGGGCCGAAAGACGGACGCCATGGTCAGTTGGGTGGATTTTCTGCCGACGCTGATTGAGACGGCCGGAGGCGAAGCGCCAAAGGATATCGACGGGCAATCATTTCTGGGGCTTTTACGGGGACAGACAAACCGTCATCGTGACGAAATCTTTACCACCCACAGCGGCGATGGACGGATGAATGTCTATCCGATGCGCAGTATCCGTACGGCGCGATATAAATACATTCTAAACCTGCGGTCGGATTGTTATTACACAACGCACATTGATCTGGGCAGAAATCAGGATGGTTTGGAATTTTGGTATTCCTGGGTGCAGGCGGCCGAGGACGATCCCCGTGCCCGCTGGCTGGTGGATCGTTATCATGTACGTCCTGAAGAAGAGCTGTATGATATTCAGGACGATCCGTTCGAGTTGATCAATCTGGCGGACTTGCCGGAGCATCGAGACACGCTGCAACGGCTGCGACGACGGCTCAAAGAATGGATGGATGCGCAGGGGGATACGAAAGCGGTCTTTGACGAGCCATACCCGCGAAGCGAACCCAAACCGGTCTCTCCGGCGCTATCTGAACTGAAACCGCAATAACCAAAGAGAATATTCCGGCCAGAGCAGAGTGAACGTAGCGGCATAGCTTTGCAGAAAAATAAGTATGAAATGAAATAGCGAAAGGCTTCAATATGAATCGACGTACCTTTTTGCAGAAAACGGGCTTTGCCGCAGCATCTCTATCTTTCATGCCCTGGACAAAAGCGATACCCAACGAAACACCCCCTCGTCCTAATATGGTCTTGATTGTGGCGTCGTTTTTGATTTGAATGGCAATTGTTTTGTGGACATAAATGATTTGGCTATTTTGGTTTCCTGCTGGCTGGACAGTGAGCCGACTTGTCATGTTGACGGAAGCGACCGGGTGGATATGAATGATCTGGTGAATTTTTCCAAAGGAGCTCAGAGAGAAACTGAGACAATGGATGGTTTCGCAGGGTGATCAGGGGCTGGAGACGGAAATGCTGGCCATCGAACGAATGCGCAGTGGAAATGCCGAGTTCAGAGCTTGGGCCCAAGAGAATCGTCCGGTCATGTCCCAAGACGAGGACGAATAGAAAAAAGAACAGACCCAAAAACAGATGGATTATGGGATGCCCCGTTTGTCAGCAATAAAAGGACTGATCAATGAGCAAACACATGCTTCGACGTGATTTTCTCAAGCAGGCCGGCTGTGTGTCTTTAATGGCGATGGGCTTAACGAAATTGAGCTGGGCCGAAGGGGACAAACCCGACAAGCCGGACATGGTACTGTTTGTGGCAGACGATATGACCTGGCATGATTGTGAACCGTACGGCAGTACCGTGGTCAAGACGCCCAACATGGCTAAACTGGCCCGTGAGGGCATGTGTTTTGATGCGATGTTTACCTCGACGGCGATGTGTGCGCCGACCCGTCAACAGCTTTACACTGGTCTTTTTCCGGTACGCAGCGGGGCCTGGCCCAACCACAGTCGGGTCTATGACGGGGTCAAGAGCCTGGCACATCATCTTAAATCTTTGGGTTATCGGGTCGGCCTGAAAGGCAAGCGGCATTACGGGCCGGAGGCCTCCTTTCCGTTTGAGTATTTCGGCGGTCGCCATCATGACAACGGGTCAGGTCTTGACCTGGATATTCGCAAAGTAGAGTCGTTCATCCAACGGGATCCGACCCAGCCGTATTGTCTGATCATAGCAACGAATCAGCCGCACAGTCCCTGGAACCGAACCATCGAGAGCGTTTCTTATGATCCGGACGCCATTCAAGTGCCGCCGTATCTGGTAGATACCCCTGAAACGAGGCGGCTGTTGTGTCAATACTACCATGAAATTACGTATGCGGATCAGCAGCTGGGCCAGTGTATGGAGGTGGTTGAACGTCTGGGCCGTCCGGATAAAACGATCGTTGTATTTACCTCCGAACAGGGCAGCGACTTTCCGTTCGGCGGCAAGTGGACCTGTTACGATACCGGTTTGAAGACGGCTTTTATTGTCCGTTGGCCCGGCAAAGTGAAACCCAATACGCGTAATGCCGCCATGACGCAATATGTGGATGTGGTGCCTACGTTCATTGAGGCCGCCGGCGGTGATCCGTCTAATTTTAACCCCGGACGACCGGATGCCCTGGGCGGCACAGGATTCGACGGACGCAGCTTGATGCAGGTGCTGCAGGGCAAGACGCACCGTTTCCGAAACTATGTATATGGTGTTCAAACCAGCAAAGGGATTCACAATGGTCCGGAGGCGTACCCCATTCGCTCGGTGCGTTCCGAGCGGTATAAATACATCTGGAATCCAAACTGGCAGGCGCGATTTACAAATATGGCAACGCGAGGAGAGCCGATTTCCTCATGGCGAAAGCGTGCTGAAGCTGACGAGGATATCGCGGCCCGTGTGCGTTTTTACCAGCATCGTCCCGAAGAAGAACTCTATGATCTTCAGAATGATCCCTGGGAGCTTGACAATTTAGCTTCCGACGAAAAGCTGACCTCGGTCAAAGCCCAATTGCGAGAACAGTTGCTGGCTTGGATGACACAGCAGGGGGATGAAGGAACGGCGACCGAAATGCTGGCGTTATCTCGATTGAGAGACAATACGTAGCTCAAGTGGACCGCGGGTCCGTTTGAGAAAGACAATATCAACAGTAAAATGCATATTAATCGCTATCTGGAGAATCATGATGCAACGCAGAGACTTTCTGAAACGCGCCGCTGTCGGTCTGACGGCGGCGACCCTGACGGGTGTATCCCACGCCGTAATGGGTGATCCCCCGGCCCCGAAGCCGAATATTCTGTTCATTTTTATCGATGATATGGGGTATGCCGATCTGAGCTGTTACGGCAACAGCAAGATCAAAACACCCCATATCGACCGCTTGGCTGATGAAGGGACTCGGTTTACCCAGTTCTATGTCAACTCCCCTCTGTGTTCACCGGCCCGTGTAGCGATGACCACCGGTCAGTATCCTGCACGCTGGCGCATCAATTCTTATCTTGACAATCGACGATCCAATCAAAACCGTAATATGGCCGACTACCTGGATCCGCGAGCGCCTTCACTGGCCCGACAGCTCAAAACTGCCGGCTATGTGACTGCTCAGTTCGGCAAATGGCACATGGGCGGCGGACGCGACGTGGATGACGCCCCGCATCCGCAGGCCTATGGCTTTGATGAATCATCAGTGACATTTGAAGGGCTGGGGGATCGTCTGCTGATAAAAAACGACGGTCTCTCACGGCAAAGCGCCGCCCTTGGCCAAGGACAGATCACCTGGGTAGAAAAGCATGAAATCACCGGCATTCGTGTGGACCAGACGCTGGACTTTATTCAACGGCACAAGGAGAAGCCGTTTTATGTCAATTTCTGGCTCAATGACGTGCACGATCCCTTCATCCCCGCCCCCGATCAACTGGAAAAATTCAAGGATGTGACGGACAATCCTTATGAACAAAAATTCTTTGCCGTCTTGGATGAAATGGATCGCCAGGTTGGGCGCTTATTGCAGGGTCTGTCTCGGATGGGACTGAATGAAAGGACGCTGGTCATTTTTGCCAGCGATAACGGGCCGACGGATTGGCCGCATTATTACCGTGAAGGGTATCTTCCACCCGGAGAAGTGGGGCCTTTACGAGGGCGCAAATGGAGCCTGTACGAAGGCGGCATTCGTGTGCCGTTTATCGTCCGCTGGACGGGTACGATTCCCGCCGGAGCCGTGGACGAAACCACCGTGGCCTCCGGAGTGGATTTATTCCCCACTCTGTGCAGGCTCACCGGGGCTGACCTGCCTGCTTATGCACAACTGGATGGCCGCGACATCAGGCCAGCCCTGTTCGGAAATCCACTCGTTCGCAAGAATCCCCTTTTCTGGTATTACCCGAATAAGCCCAAGCCGGGCAAAGCCGATTATGTCAGTCCGATGCTCGCTGTTCGCGATAGCAACTGGAAGCTGCTCTGCAATCCGGATGGAAGCGATTTGCAGCTTTACAACTTGGCTGAAGATATCGGTGAGAAATCCAATGTTGCAGAAAAATATCCTGAAATCGTCAGTTTGTTAAAACCCAAACTGCTGGCTTGGTTTGAAAAAATGCCGACCTGAATGTAGCTCCAAATCGCATGGTTTGACTTTGTAAAGACGTTTAAGACACAAACTCTTAGCCGTTGACTATTTCATGCCACTGGGTGTAAACCTGTTGAGCTTCATGTAGCTGATCAGGAACCAAGACAGGGCGAAAAATGCAGCGGGCGCCGGTTTTTTTAACCCCTTCGGCAATCCGCCGGACATAATCACGACAGGTTTCTCCGTCCTGAGCGGCCAGCCGGCTGTATAAGACGGTATCGGTACGGCAGCAGCATTCCAGCAGCCATCGGGTGTCATATTTTTCCGGATTGCCCAAATCAATCGCCTTAACCGACGGCATCTTGCACAGCATCTCGAAAAATGCTTCGTGCTGTCCACAATAATGAACAAAGGCCCCGCCAAAACAATCGGCCGCCTTTTGAATATACGGAAGAACAAACGCTTCAATCATGGCTGGGCTGAGCAGCGTGGCGGTGTCTTCCGATATCCGTGTACCGGCGGAAGGAAAGAAGACCCCCTGGCCGGTTCCGTGCCCGTGCACCATTTCTCCCATCGGTTCGTTCAGCAGTGTTTTGACCTGTCGAGTGACATTACAGAACAAGTCCAGACAAATGTTCATCAACTCATGGATTTGTGCCGATTGTTCAGGATCGGCAAGCTCATAGAACAGCTCGTCTCCATAGAGAAGATGCACCAAGTCGAAAATACCCTGTGTGTCGGGATGATAGGCAAAGACGCCGTCCGGTTTATTTTGAAGATAAATCCGGTAAAAGGCCGCCGCACGCCGGAACATCTCCGATTGCTCGACGTCTATCTTGCGTGCCTCGCGAATTTGCTGCAATGTCAGCGGCTTTCCCGGCCAGGGCATATGGCCGTCGCCAACGGTGTACGTCTGTCCTGCAATAGCGGGGATAAAAATCGTACCCAGATTGGGACGCACTGTGGCAAGGCCGTCGGTCGGCCAGTGGTTGACGCCTTCGGTCCGACGCAACTCCACATCCCACATCGTCTGGGTATCTTCAAACTGTTGACGATAATGATCGGTTTCATAGAGCGGCACATCCGACGGAGGGATCAGGATCAGCCCTTTCAGTTTCCCATTCCAGAAATCACGATGTCGATTTTTTTTAATGTCAGTCACTGATAGCGTTTCCATAGGGTTATCCTTAGTTGCTGTCGATTGAAGGCGAAGGCGTCTGAAGCCATTTTAGATTAAACTGGTAGTGCAGACGACTGCTGATCAGATGGATCACGCCGTCAGGCGTCTGAGTTGCGGCCAGATACCCGGCGTGTTCGGCGCGAGTGGGGGTTGCGGTAAATGTCCGTGTCCACGCTCCACCATCAAAATCACCTTTACCCGGTGTCAGCAGTTTGCGTGTCGGCCACGTTTGACCTTCATCATAGGACAGCGCCGCATACATTCCATACCCCGTAAAGCTGTTTCCATCGGCATCGGTAAATTCCATGCCGACGCTCGGTTCTCGGCCGGCCTGGGCGCCAGGCTCGGTAAATGAGATCAACAAGAGCGGGTCTTCGCGCAGCCGCATCAAAACAAGCCGCTGGCCGCCGCCGATGGGGGGAAACGGGCTGGCCGAATAAATCCAGGTTTTACCAAGATCATCCGAAAGGCTCATCGGCATACGTCCCTGGATATTGTTTCCGCGTCCCAGTGCCATCAAGCGACCATCCTTCAGTTCAGCGACGCCGGCATGAATGCCGGCAATCGTCCCCTGTCCGACGGCATGCTGGGCAAACGTCGGTGCGGGTTTTCCCTGGCCGGGATCACTCCATGTCTGTCCGCCGTCGCGACTGAGGTGAAGGGCGGTTCCCCCTTCCATGCTGGGAACCGCATCGCAGGGCTGGGCGAGCGTTCCGTTTTGCATCAGCACCGTTCCGGCAATCACCTGATGGCGGCGTTTGTATTCCGCTCCGGATGAAATCGGGCGTGCCGGTGTCCATGTTCGTCCGTTGTCTGTACTGATACGCAACAGCAACGCCAAGTTCGTCCAACCTGTTTCCCCTTGTCGTCCCATTCCATTGAAATGAAAGACGGTTCCTTTGCCGTCATGCAGAAGGGCCGAGCCGTGCATATTGCGATCAGGCGCTGAGAAAAATTCCGATGACGGATCCCAGCGGCTGCTGCCGGCGCGTTTTCGACTGGCCAGAACGGTCAGCTCAGTTCCCACTTCTTGCCGGGTTGTGTACCAGATGGCCATTAGATCGCCATTGGCAAGCCACGTGATATCCGGTTGGTGATTGTGTCCATAAAACGGTTCATCGGAGCCTTCTTTTGGCGGCAGCACGAAGGGAATGGGGCCTTGAAAATACGGCAAATCAGGATTCGGACCGTTGGACCAATCCCATCGCTCCTGCAATACATCTTGTGCCCACAATGGCGCAGGGTCTGCCGGGATGGGTTCAGTGGAGGATACTTTTCCGTCGTGCTCGATTACATTGAAATGACGATAGCTCATGGTACTTTCTTTTCCGTGGGCATTGCACAATAGCACCCAAACACTACTTGACAGCACAGCGGCAATCATGGCTTTTCGCATCACTTTTCTACCCTTTCGGTTTAATGGTTTTATTGACTTGACCTGACGTGGCGTCCTGAACGGAGTTAAAACAGCAACCCATGAGAAGACCGACAAACAGAATGGTTGCCGTGCCGAAGACGGGAATGAGAAAGCGGTGGAACGGGCTTTGAAGGACGCCTGCCCAGCGGACGGCGATTTGGGAAAACCCCATTGCCTCCAGCCAGCCGGGGGCCTGAGGCGACAGCGTCATCCAGACGATCAGGAAAATACCGCACAAAACAGAAACAATGGCTACGGGATTGGTCGCTTTCCGACTGATGATGCCCAGAAGAAACAGCCCAAGCATGCCGCCGCTGAAGATACCGGACAGCGTCCACCAGATATCAAGGGCACTTTCGGTCAGACGCACCAGAATCAGGGCAATCAGTGTGCCCAGAATGCCCCAGATCACCGTCGCGGACGAGCAGACCAGCATCGTCTGTTTTTCGGTGGCCGCCGGTTTGAAGCAGCGCTTGTACCAGTCGGTGGTCAACAGGGTTGCCGACGAGTTCAGGCTGGTCGAGACCGTGCTCATGGCGGCGGCAAATATGGACGCGATCAGCAGGCCCGTCAGTCCCGGCGGCAGCATACGCCCGATAAAATGCGGAAAGACTCGGTCGCCGATCTGCTCAGTGGTCAAGGACTGAGCAATCGCATCACGCCGGGCGGCATAGTCGGGTTGGTCGCTGCCGACGTGCTGCTGCATCAGCCGCTGATCGGCGACAATGTAACGAACTTCCTGAAGGTAGTCGGGGTTGACTTTGTAAAACGCGAAAAGCTGGGTGCCGATGAAAAAAAACACCGCAGAGACCGGGACATACAGCAAGCCGCCCAGCCAAACGCTTTTGCGGGCTTCCCGGTCGGATTTGGAGGCGATATAGCGCTGGATATAGCTTTGGTCAATACCGAAATTTTGCAGATTCATTGCGATGCCATAGACCAGAACGACCCAGAAGGTTGATTCGGCCAGTGAAGCGCCAAAACCGCCGAGACTGAATTTGTGGTTATCTAACGCGATTTGCATCATTTGCCCCGGTCCGTCGGGCATTCGAAACAGCATCAGCACAGAGCACAGCGCCGCTCCGGCCATCAGCACGATTGCCTGCAGGGCGTCGGACCAGATGACCGCGACGATACCGCCGACAAAGGTGTAAACAGTAACCGAAATGCCCGTAACGACAATAATGGTTCGGATGTCCCAGCCCAGCAGGACACTCAGCGGCAGGGCCATCAGATACATCACCACCCCCATACGGGCAAGCTGAGTCATCAGATAAAAGAAGCTGGCATAAAATCGCGCCCAGGGGCCAAATCGATGTTCGAGCATCGCATAGGCGGATACTTCGCCGCTGGCGCGATAATAGGGCAGAAAGAAGCGTACCGCAATCCATGCGGCGATGGGCAGAGACAGACTGAAGACAAAGGCGTTCCAGTTGCTTGAGAAGGCGTTGCCGGGCAGGGCCAAAAAGCTGATGCTGCTTAAATACGTTGCGAAGATGGACAACCCGCACGCCCAGCCCGGCAGCGAACGTCCGGCGGCCATATACCCTTCACTGGACCGGCTTTTGCGGTAGAAATAAAAACCAATACTCATCGTCCCGCAAAAATAGACCACCAGAACGATCCAGTCAATGGAGGTAAAGTGATTATGAGAACCGTGCATAACGACCTATTTATTTATGTTGCGATTGATTGTGTTAGCATACCCCTAACTTCCGTCATTTTCACCGGCGTGGGCCGATCTTGTCCAAGGCACTGTCAAAGCCGTCTGAGTTAAGGTAACAGGAAAAAGTTTTAGCACAAAATGAAAAAATAATTTATTTTTTAAAAAATTATAACCTGCTTTTTATAAACAAGTTATGAACATAGAGGATTGAGTTTTAGCTTTTTTAGGTGGTTATTGAGTTGAAACCATTTTACAATACGCCAGCCGCTTGGGGTGGATTGTGTCCGATCGATCCTGAACGGCCCTTTTTCGTGGATCGTAAAAGTCTTTTTGATGGCCGACCGAATACGGTCACATGTTGGAGAACTGCAATGGCTAAAACCCCTGTTCACAGTCCTGTCACCATTACCGATTTGTCCAAGCAGCTCGGCCTGTCAATTGCCACAATCTCATCTGTGTTGAACAACCGGCATAAGGAACGGCGCATCTCACCGAAAACCGTAGAAATCGTGCAGGAAGCGGCTCGGAAGATGGGCTATAAGCCCAATATTTCGGCGCGCACACTCCGTACTTACGGTTCGGCAAACCATCCCACTATCCTGGCGATTATCACTTCATTCGAGGCCCCGTTACCGCTGATCAGTGTGACGTTGTCGGCCTTGCGAAAAATCGCCAAAGAACCCTCTTTCGAGCAGCTTAATATCACGACCACAGTGGATATGTTCGAGGCGGGACGGCTCAAAGATCTGCCCGGGATTATCGATGGAAGTCGATTCAACGCCGCGATTATTGCCAATACGGTCCCTGATGATGACCTGTTTTTGAGCGACCACCCCATGCAAATCCCATCCGTATTTATCGGCCGTGATATTCCGAATCACTCTTCTGTACGCGACATGGGCGATATGACCGGAAAACAAGCCGCCGACATTCTGTATTCCACCCAAAGTGAACAGATGGCGGTCCTGCGGGCGGAATTGATGACGCAAACCACAATTGCCCGACTTGATGGATTTATTGAAGATGGCCGCCGGCTGACGGGCCAAGAGCCGGTCCAGATCGTCAGTAAAGGATTCAGCGAAAAAGACGGCTATGAGGCAATGCATCAGTTTCTGAAAAACGGGGGGACGATCGACAGCCTGTACGCGATAACAGACAGCTTGGCCGTTGGGGCGTACCACGCAATCAAGCAGCACGGATTACGCATTCCCAACGACATCGCCGTGATGGGGACGGGGGACTATTCCGTATCTCCCTATTTGGACCCGCCGCTGAGCACATTTACCCGTTCGCAGTACAATATGCATGAGGAAGCCGTTCGGCTGCTGTTGCGGCAACTGACCGGAGAGATCACCAATCCCATGCAGATCGTCGTACCGGTTATCCCCCTGCTGCGAGAGTCAACGCAGCGGGGAGGGCTGGCCCATATCCCAATAAACCTGTAGTTCTGTGCCGCTTCCTTTTTTTCGGCTCTACTTTTTAGCATTTCTTTAGCAATCCATGCGGGTCGGGGATTTTTTTCTGAACAGGTCGGACGATTGTAAAAAAAACGGCGTCATAAGTTTCGGTTAAAACAAGAGTTGCCTGAAAGACTGAAAAAAA
>JBNRMN010000050.1:0-9043 GCA_050309605.1 Anaerohalosphaeraceae bacterium | reverse complement strand
TACGTGGGATGCGCGGGTGGGGGCGTTTCGGGCGGAGGCGATGCATTATGCGGCGGTGCGAGGGGCGCTGGCCGAGCGGTTTGGCAAACAGTTTGTTGACAATGTGATGCGGCCGGTGGCGGTGTCGTGGTCGAAGGTGGAACTGCCCGACCTGCGTCCGCAGCAGGCCGAGGCGGTTGCGGCGTGGCGCAACGCAGGCGGCCGCGGGCAGGTCATTATGCCGACCGGCACGGGCAAGACGGAAGTGGCTCTGGCGGCGATGGCACAGACCGGCATTGCGACACTGGTGGTCGCGCCCGTGCGCGATCTGATGTATCAATGGCATCGCCGCATCCTCAAGGGGTTGGGCTATGACGCGGGCATCGTCGGCGACGGCCTGTCCGACATCAAGCCCGTTACCGTCACGACCTACGACAGCGCCTATATCCATATGGCCAAAATGGGCGCCGGCTTCGGTCTGCTCATCTTTGACGAAGAACATCACTTGCCCGGCAAATGTCGGCGTGAGGCGGCCATCCTGAGCTGCGCCCCGATGCGGCTGGGACTGACGGCCACGCCCCAGCGGTCGGACGGACTGGAAAAAGACCTCGACTGGCTCATCGGGCCGGTCGTCTATGAGATGCCGTTCAAGCAGGCCGAAGGCGACGTTCTGGCCGGGTTCGACCTGGTGCGGATTCCGGTGGCGCTGAACGACGCCGAGCAGCAGACCTATGATCAGTGCAGCCGACAGATACGCCATTTCATTATGAACCGCCAGAAAGAACAGCCCGGCTATACCTGGCAGGATTTGTGCAAAGAGTCCGGCAAAGACCCGCAGGCCCGGCACGCCCAGAAGGCCTATCATCTCAAAAACGCCATCGAAAACCGCGCTGCCGAAAAACTGCGCGTACTGGAAGATTTGTTTCGTCTGCACAAAGGCCAGCAGGTCATCGTCTTTGCCGGCTCCAATCGGATGGCGATTGAGGTCTCGCAGCGGTTTTTGACGCCGACGATCCTGTCGCACACGCGAAAACGCGAGCGGCTTGAGGTGCTGGACGGCTTTGCCAAGGGCCAGTTTGAGGTATTGGTCGCCAACCGTGTATTGGATGAAGGCGTCGATGTGCCGGCGGCCAAAGTGGCGATTGTCATCGGCGGACAGGCCTCCACCCGCCAAGCCAAACAGCGGCTGGGGCGCGTCCTGCGCAGGTCCGGCAGCGCCCGCGCGGTCTTGTATGAAGTGGTCTGTGAAAACACCAAAGAAGTTCACCGCAGTCGAAAGCGACGAAAGAGCGATGCTTACCAGCGACCAGTCTATCGTGGAGTATAAGGGCGGCCGGGCTTTTCCCGACCGGCTCACGCAGGGCACGCACCGGCACTATGCCGACTACGCCGCCCGAATGCTGGCGATCTATCGGCAGGGTGTCGGACAGCAGCGATGCACGCTGCACCGCCAAGTCGAAGCGGTCTTTGCCGATGAGCCGGACTGTCCCGTCCGCCGCATTGGGGCTTTTTGTAAACTACTGGACGACGCAAGCGACTATCAGACCGACCCGGCCGGCGAGGCGACGAAATTACGGCTGAAGGTGTTCGCACACGCTGCGCGTTTTCATCCGCTGGTCTCGCAGCCCGACCGGCTGTTTGAGTCTGGCGAAAACGAGATTAAAGCTCGGATTGCCGATTCGCTCGGCCGGCCGTGGGAGACGATTGAACAGACGCTTTACAGCGACGTATTGGACTATCAGCGTCTGGAACGCTTTGAAGGGTACGCCGACCCTGCCGCCTTGCTGTCGCGCTACAACGTCGCCCAGCTTCAGGCGTGCCTGTATAAGGCCGAACAGATGACGATCTGGGCGAGCGAGGATTTCAAGACGATTCTGCGTTATGCCAAGCTGGCGCAATTGCTGCATGAGATTGAACGGGTCGATGCGTCCACCTATCGCTTTGTGTTTTCCGGCCCGGCGTCGGTATTGAACGAGACCCGCCGCTACGGGGTCAGCTTTGCCCGGTTTTTGCCGGCGCTGCTGGCCTGTCGCTGCTGGCGGATGACGGCCTCGCTTAAGACCCCGTGGAAACAGCCGGTGCAGCTTGTGCTGTCGGACAAAGACGGCTTTACCAGCCACCTGCCGCCGCCGGAGATGTTTGATTCCAGTGTTGAGCAAAGCTTCTGTGAAAAGTTCGGCAACCAGCGCGACGGCTGGACGCTCATCCGCGAAGGCGACATCCTGCATCATCAGCAAAAGACCTTTGTACCGGATTTTACCTTTCGCCACGCAGATGGCACAAACGTATTGATGGAAATTGTCGGTTTCTGGACGCCGGAGTACCTGGCCGGTCGCCGCCAGACCCTGCGACTGTTTGCCGATCACCCGATCATACTGGCCGTTCCGGAAAAGTCCCTGCGCGATGGCGCCTCGATTGGCGACAACATCCTTGTGTATAAAACCACCCTCAAGCTATCGCCGTTGATGGAGATACTGGAGCGTTTTCGAAGGGATTATAACAACTGAGACAAAAACGTCCTGGCCGGGACGATGATGGGGCGTCCTTGAGAACAAAAGCAATCCGCATCAACATAATCCGCTTGTATGACGACTTGGAATGCAAAGGGCGCCTTGAGTTGTTCCTGAAAGTATTTCAGCGAAGGACTCATCGCTTTATCCGAAACTTTGGCTTCAACCAGAAACCAGGGCTTTGCGTCTCTGGTTACCACAAAGTCAACTTCTCTTTGGTTTCTGTCTCTTAGGTAGTGCAGCCCGAATGTCCCCAGCCCCATATCGGTCCAGCCCTCTACAGCCTTCAAGAGATGACAGGCGATAAACGTTTCGGCTCTGTCGCCCGAATCTTCAATTGTGGACCAATCTCGAAGAAACCATTTCGGTTCTTTTCTCAGTGAACGCGAAACGTTTTTAAACCACGGCCGCACCAAAAAACCAAGGTGTAAATTGCACAGTGTTGTAACCCAGCGACGCACAGTGTCAACGGAGACCTGTATCTCATTGGCTAAATTGCTGTAAATCAACTGATGCCCCGACCGAACCATAAGCAGCTTTACCAAGAGTTCAAGTTGATCCAACTGGTGAATCTGTGTCAAGTCTCGAAGATCTTCCCGAAGCAGTTGCTGTAAGCGAAGGTTTTGCCAGCGATTGCTGAATCGCGTATCCCGCTTTAGAAAGGGTTCCGGATATCCGCCGTGACTCCAGAGCGCAGAAAAATCACCTTCGTCTATCTTTATCGGTTGGCGTATAACCCTGTCAAAATCGGGCAGGTTACGGGATGCCGTTTCCGCGACAGTAAAGGGGTGCATGTGATACAGGAAGTATCGCCCCATCAAGCTGTCCCCGCCACGACGATAAACATCCATTCGTGAGCTTCCTGTTACCAGGATATTGACGTTATCTGCATATGTATCAAAAAATCCTTTCAAGAATTGCTTCCAGCGGGAAAATTTATGCAGTTCGTCAAAAAGGACCGTTAATTTGGATTCGGACAGAGTGTTTAGCCCGATATTATCCGCAACAGCCGCCGGGCCTTTGACGATCAAAGCACGGTTATCTGTGTTGTCCCAGTTCAGATATGGCTTGACCAGGCTTCGACACGTCGTGGTTTTCCCGACTTGACGCGGCCCGCTGACAAAGGCCATTTGCCGCTGCGACGACAGGTGCTCTGTGAGCAGTGAATCGTATATTCTTTTTCGCATATCCATATAAGACGATTATCGCAAATGTCGTAAAATTGTCAAGACTTTTTTAAGATATATCGTATTTTAGACAAATGTACATGGGTATAATAAAACACCAATCTTTATCTATTTTGAAAAATCAGCGCACTGTCTAAAAAAGCATCCCGTCTATGGAGATGCTGGCGCGTTTTTGGGCTAAAAACGCTTGAACTTAGGGGCATTTCGCATAGGATACATGTATTATGTTGACTGCCGTTCAAAATGCGATGAGCCGGTATTGGGGCTACAATACGTTCCTGCCGCTTCAGCAGGAGGCGATGACGTGTATCGTCCAGAAGCGCGACTCGGTGGTCGTCCTGCCGACCGGCGGGGGCAAGTCGTTGTGCTTTCAGGCCCCGGCCGCGACGCTGCCGGGGCTGGCGGTGGTGGTCTCGCCGCTGATTGCCCTGATGAAAGATCAGGTGGACGCCCTGACGGCCTGCGGCGTGCCCGCGGCCCGGCTGGACAGTTCCCAGTCACCCGCCCAGCAGCGGCAAGTCTTCGGCGCCATCGACAACAAGACGCTCAAATTGCTGTATCTGTCGCCCGAACGGCTGCTCAGCGATGGGTTTTTCGATTCTCTCAAAGGGGTGGAACTGTCCTTTATCGCCATCGACGAAGCCCACTGCGTCAGTATGTGGGGGCATGATTTTCGGCCGGAGTATCGCCAACTGGGACAGCTCAAACAGGTGTTTCCCCATGCTCCGATTGCCGCCTATACCGCCACCGCCACCGAACAGGTACGCAACGATATCGCCGACCAATTACGCCTCAACTCCCCGGCGATGCTGGTCGGGTCGTTTGACCGCTCCAACCTGATTTACAAAGTCCAGCCGCGCAGCAACATCCACCGCCAGGTCTGCAGCGTGCTGGATCGTCACAAAAACGAATCCGGCGTGATCTACTGCATCCGCCGAAAAGACGTCGATCAACTGTGCGCCGAGCTGAATCAGCGCGGCCACAACGCCGCGCCCTATCACGCCGGAATGAATGACGAGCAGCGCAAATTCAACCAGGAACAGTTCATCACTGAAAAAGTGGATATCATCGTCGCTACCGTCGCCTTCGGGATGGGCATCGACAAATCCAACGTGCGGTATGTCATTCATACCGGTATGCCCAAATCGCTGGAGCATTATCAGCAGGAAAGCGGCCGTGCCGGACGCGACGGGCTGGAGGCCGAGTGTTTCCTGTTTTATTCCGGCGGCGATTACGGTCTCTGGCAGCGGCTGATGAGCGACTCGCCCCCCGACGCGCAAAAAATCGCTACTGCCAAACTCGGCGGCATGTATCAATACTGCACCGGCGGGTTGTGCCGACACCGGGCGATTCTGCGCTATTTCGGACAGGATCTGGACAAGGACAACTGCAACGCCTGCGACGTCTGCCTGGGCGATCTCGATGTTGTCAAAGATCGGCTGGTTGTTTCCCAGAAGATTCTGTCCTGCATCGCCCGGCTTGAGCAGCGGTTCGGCGCCGGATATACGGCGCAGGTCTTGATCGGCTCCAAAGAGCAGCGCATCATCAGCAACAATCACCACACACTCAGCACCTATGGGTTGCTCAGCGAAGTCTCCAAACACACGATTTGCGATTGGATCGAACAGCTTGCCGGGCAGGGCTGCATTGCCAAGACCGGCGAATACAACGTCTTGACGATTACCCCCAAGGGCTGGACGGTGCTGAAGGGACAGCACACCCCGCGGCTGTTTGAGCCGGTCCGAAAACCGGCCAAAGTATCCAAAGTGTCCACCGATTCGTGGGAGGGCGTCGATCGCGGGCTGTTTGAGGCCTTGCGTGCGCTGCGCAAGCGACTCGCCGCCAAAAGCCGCCTGCCGGCTTATATCATCTTTGATGATGCGTCGCTGCGCGATATGGCGCGCAAACGTCCCTCCACGCCGGCCGCGTTATTGAATGTCCGCGGCGTCGGCGACAAAAAATGCAATCAATATGGGCAAGCCGTCCTTGACGTGATTAACGAATATTGCCGCCAACATGGATTAAAAACCGATACCGTCGCCCCCGTTTTGCCGAGAATGCGATGATTGCATGTTTATCGCTTTAGCGTATCACCTCACGGCATGAGCGTTTGGTCTGATTAATCAGGTAGAAACAAATTGCGAACCGACACTTTTTATCATTCACGAAAACATGGACTTATTTAAGCGTTCCTGCCTTGACTTCAACGGGAATAATGTCAGTTCCAAGGGTGAGCAAATAATCCACTTTTGCGTTGGCGCTATATCACAGCGGCAAGCGTTGTCGGTTGCCCAGTTGTGGTGTTGCATAGAGAGGCCAAAAAACCAGTTTTTGTTCCGGCAACTCGCGATAGGGTCCATCCTGCAATATCACCGTGATGGTAAAACGTGTCGAATTTCTGCTGAAGAGGGATAGAAAATTGTACAGTAAACTGTACAGTAAAAACTTGTAAACATGTCAAACATGTGTATAATGTTAATCGGCATTAAGGCCATGTAACTGTCGTGAATGCTGTAAGTTATGTAAAATACGGTAACTTATGGATTTGGCTTGAAAAGGGCTTTTGAATTCTCATAACCCGGAGGTCGCAGGTTCGAATCCTGTCCCCGCCATTGACTTAAACGCTTATCTGTCAAGTACTTACGCTTGACTCCTGAAGGGAGCGTGTGTCAGTTGTTTTTGGCTTTTCGGGCGTCTCGGCGGCGGTCGGCCTCTTTGAGAAGGCGTTTTCGAATGCGAATCGACTGCGGCGTGATTTCAACCAGTTCGTCATCCTGAATATATTCCAGCGCCTGTTCCAGGCTCATTCGGCGAGGAGGCTTGACACGGGCCGCATCGTCTTTTCCGGCGGCTCGGATGTTGGTTTGATGTTTGGCGCGGGTGGCGTTGACGGGGATGTCGTTATCCTTGCAGTGCTCGCCGACGACCTGTCCTTCGTACACGTTGTCGCCGGGCTGAATAAAAAACGTGCCGCGATCAAAGAGGGCGTCCAGCGCATAAGCGGTGGATGTGCCGGTGTCGGTAGCAATCATCACGCCTGCCTGACGCTGAGGGATGTTGCCTCGCATCGGCTCATATCGTTCAAAATTATGGTGCATTACCGCTCGTCCCTGCGTGACAGTCATCACACGGGCGTGCAGGCCGAACAGGCCGCGCGTCGGCACCAGAAATTCCATATGGATATAATCTCCCGCTCCGCTTTTGTTGTCCACGCACAGCAGCTCGCTGCGGCGGTCGCCCAGCAGACTCATCACGCTGTTTTGGCAATCAATCGGGCATTCGACGACCAGCCGCTCGATGGGTTCCTGTCGAAGCCCGTCAACATAGCGGATAATGACATTCGGCTTGCCGACACACAATTCATAGCCTTCACGCCGCATATTTTCCAACAGAATCCCCAGATGCATCAGGCCGCGGCCGGAGACCTTGAATTCTTCGGGGGTTTGTCCCGGCTCGACGCGAAGGGCGATATTGGTTTGCAGCTCTTTGTCGAGACGCTCCTTGATCTGACGGGCGGTGACATATTTGCCGTCGCGCCCGGCAAATGGTCCGTCATTGATACGAAACGTCATATGCATCGTCGGTTCATCAATAGCGACAACCGGCAGGGCGTTCGGATTGTCTGCGCAGGCGATGGTATTGCCGATATCGACCGGATCCAGCCCGGCGATGGCGCAGATATCGCCCGCTTCAATGACATCGACCGGCTTTTTGCCCAACCCGTCAAAGGTATAAAGCTGGACGATTTTCTGCTGGGTGTGCTGCCCCCGGTTGTCGATGACGGTAATCCGCTGGGCCTGGCTGACCGTGCCGGCGAATACACGGCCGATGGCGATGCGCCCGACGTACTCTGAGCGATCCAGTGTGGTTACGAGCATCTGAAGGGGTTGTTCGGTATCGTCTTTGGGTGCCGGCACGTGGTGAATGATTGCATCAAACACCGGCTTGATATTGTCTGTTTTCCGGTCAGCTTCCCATGACGCCCAGCCTTCGCGTGCCGAAGCGTAAACGATAGGAAAATCCAGTGCCGCATCGTCGGCGTGCAGGGCGACGAATAAATCAAAGACCTCGTTAACCACATCGTCGGGCCGGGCATCGGCGCGGTCAATCTTATTGACCACGACTATCGGCTTCAGTTTGTGCTGGAGAGCCTTGCTGAGAACAAATCGTGTCTGCGGCATCGGCCCTTCAAATGCATCGACCAGCAGGAGCACACCGTCGGCCATTTTCAATACACGCTCGACCTCGCCGCCGAAATCCGCGTGTCCGGGGGTGTCGATGATGTTGATTTTGTATTCATTGCCGTCCGGATCGGTGTACCATACCGCGCAGTTCTTGCTGAGGATCGTAATCCCCCGTTCCCGCTCCAGCGGGTTGGAATCCATAATCAATCCGTGCTGGCCGCCGGCCAGTTTGGACAGTTCCGCATCGCGGAACATCCCGGATTGATACAGCAGTTGATCGACCAGGGTAGTCTTGCCATGGTCCACGTGTGCCACAATGGCAATGTTTCGTATATATCGGGGCGACGACATCGTTTTTTTGCTCTCCACAATCTCTTGACTCTTCCGATTAATAAATGGCGGAAAAGTGTACCACCTGCACCGAAAAAATCAATAGAATTTTACGGCCTGCTGTATGTCTGCTTTGATGTCTCTGCAGGACAGGCCGAAATCGCTTTTGAGGCGATGCGTCGTATGGTGATAACTGCTTTTGTTCCGGTTACTTAAGACTGACCCAAACCGAACGGCCTTTCTGATTATATTCAATTTTTTCTTCACGCGCCAGCCATCCTAAGCCTTGATAGGCGATTTGGGCGGTCAGTTTTGTGCGTTTGGGTATATCCGTAATGTTGATCGGCTCAGAGGTGTTCGCCAATAAATGCCAGATCTGTCCTGCTGCCTGTCCAATTGTTTCGCGCATAGTTCACCTCAATTGTCTGAGTTTTCTAATCCGGGCCGCCGGAACGGGTGTCCAACCCAATGGACACAAACCGTCGGTTGCCCAATCCAATCCATTGAGAAAAGTATCGCCGCGAAGATGAACTTTGTCAAGTACCAGTTCCGCCAAATTCGCAGGGCGAAATGGAGCCTCTCAAGGCATTCGTGTCCAAAGCCGGGACCGACGGCTACCGAGTCTGCGTGAGGACATTTGTGTCGGGAAATCGTGCTTGACAGGATGCTTTGTGTCTGGTCTAATACCCGCCGAAAAGGGCGATTAGCTCAGCTGGTTAGAGCGCACGGATCACACCCGTGAGGTCACAGGTTCGAATCCTGTATCGCCCAGTGATGTAAGTTACGCTGAAATCGGAAGTTGCGATTACCTGCCAATGTGTAGAGCGGCCGTAACCTTGCTTTAAAAACCGGT
>JBNRMN010000049.1:0-2576 GCA_050309605.1 Anaerohalosphaeraceae bacterium | reverse complement strand
GTGGTGGTATTCGAATTTTCGATTCATGTTGCAGCCCTCATTTTGAGTTCCTCTCGCATTTCCTCACAAAACCGGCTCGCGCTGTCGTAATCGTCGAAGACTCCCAACAACAGATAACTGTGCGCCCAACCCTCGAGCGCGCAGCAAACGTTCCCTTTGATGGTTTTGCTCAATGGCTGAATGTGGAAGTTTCCGTCGGTAGGATTGTATTCAACAACAATTTTTTCAGTGTGTTTCATAACTTTCTCCATAAATCTTTAGTGTTTAATGATGGTTCCATACTCTCTCAGCCGCAGCGTATCTTCGCAAAAACCGAACGCTAATTTAAGCCATTGGCCCTTCCCGTTCCGTGTTTTTAGCAGGTGCGCTGTCCGGTTGTGCGTTACGGTGGTGCGCCCTAAATCAGTCATCACGACCGACTCTTTTTCGTCGTGAGATTGCAGCCAAATTGCCGTCTGGCAGAACCTGCCGTAAGCAGCCGATCCGGCCAGTGTGTTCAACTCCGGCAATGCAACGGCCTTAACTGGGTGGGTTACCAGCAAGACGCTTGCCCCATATACTTTGGCTGTCTGTTCGCATCGCCGGAGAAACATTTTGTCTTCATTCCAAATTTCACGGGTTTTGTGCGCCGCCGCTGTGATGGGGTCAACACAGACAACCCTGAAGCCGTCTCCGCAACGTTTCTCAATCCAGTCGGCAACGTCAGCCAATGTCGGCATTTCGTCAGGACATACCCAGATTCGACGCGAAACAGCATCAATGAATCCGGTGTGCGCCTGCATTGCTGCGCGTGCTTGCTCAGGGTTCGCCGCTGTCCAGTCATCATCAGTCAGCCCCGCCAGTCCCGCCCGCTGCGCCAGCATTCGCCGCGTGTGGAATGTTTGTGTCTCTTCAAGACAGTACAACGCGGCAGCGTAACCCGCATCGAACCACGTAGCGAATTGTTCCAACAGCATCAATGATTTCGACGCGCCGGGATTGCCTGCCAGCAGCGTGATTGTTCCCGGCTTCATCGCCTTCGTCAGCTTGCTCAAGTGCCGCCATTGCAGCGGGACGGTAACAATTTCGCCGCTTATGACAGCCTCGATTTCACCCTGAAGGTCAGACGCGCCGCCGCCGGTGCGTTTGACGGGTTCGGCATCCGAGAAGACGGCCCGAAGGTCGTCTGCAATCTCATCTCTACTCTTGCCGTCATCCCAAAGCCGCCGAACATAATCCGCAGCGTCGTCCTTATGCCCCAGCCCCAGATGTTCTGGGTCGATCGTAGTTATGTTTGAAGGTGGATTCGGCAGGGCAAGCAGGGACTTGACAACATCGGCGATATAGCCGCGCCCCGCTTCGTCGTTATCCGGCCAGCAAACGACCGCCTTGCCGGCCAGCGGTGTCCAATCCACCGAACCCGCGTTTTTTGAACCGCCCGGCGAAGTCGTGGCCGTTATGCCGAAATAGTTCAGGGCATCGGCGCACTTTTCCCCTTCGACAACGACAATCTGTTCGGCCTTTTGAAATAGCGTCTGATTATACAGCGGCCAAGGCTTTGCCGGTGCGCCAAAAACAAAGCCTTCGCCCTCAGGCCGTGCTTGCCTGAAGGTCTTGCCGTCCTCGGTCTCCGAACGGATAATCAGCATTTTGATGTGGCCGTTGTCATCGGTATAAATGTACGATTTTTTGCGTCCCCCCGGCACGGCATCCATTATGCCTTCGTAATTGAAGACCCGTTGCGGCGCTTTCTCTGCCTTGCCGCCAGACCGCCCAGAATCGCCTACAATCGATTTTAAGACTTCCCCCGGCTCCTTGCCCTCATTCCTCGCGATCACGTCCCAGACGTCCCCCTGCGCCCCGCAAGCGTGGCATTTATACCGCCAGCCCGTGTCAGATTCAAAAACCGACGCCGAAGGATTCGATTCGTGGGGCTTTTTGTGAAGCGGACAACAAAAGGCATTGCCCCCCCTAAATACCGCGCCCGCCCGCTCCAATTCAGCAACCAGCGCCGCTCGGTCTCGCTTTTTTTGATCTTTCATGTTCAACATAGGCCCACCTCTCGATGAATTCGCTCCACGGTTTCGGGGTCTGTAATGTACCGCGCTTCGTGATCCTCGGTTTCTTTAGCCGTTGGGGTCTTTTGGGGTTGTCTTTTTTGCCCGTGTGAATTCCACGTCAGCAGCTTTTGTTTCCAGTTCTTAACGGGGTTCCCCCGGCTGTCGATCCATCTGGATTCGGTAAAATAGTCCAGGAAAAATTTCGGGTCAACTGATAAGCCTTTGGCGTCCACGTAGGTTTTAATATCGGCCAGTGTGGGGGGTGTAAATTTCTTGCCAGCGGCCCGGCTCGTTTTGCGCGCGCCATCTTTTGTTCTTTTAATTGTTCTTTTAATTATTCTTTTATGGTTCACTCTCTGAACCACCGGTGGTTCACTCCCTGAACCACTGTGGTTCACTCCCTGAACCACTTTCACGCGGCAACCTGAAGCAGGTCGATCTTCCGATCCCCCGTCGCTCCACGATAAGAACTCCCGCATCCTCAAGTCGATGAATCGCTTCGCAAACAGTTTTGTCCGCAAGCCCTGTCCGCCTCAT
>JBNRMN010000048.1:0-18520 GCA_050309605.1 Anaerohalosphaeraceae bacterium | reverse complement strand
TCCTAACTGAAGCCCCGGTAAACGGCGGCCGTAACTATGACGGTCCTAAGGTAGCGAAGTTCCTTGTCGGGTAAGTTCCGACGTGCATGAACGGCGTAACGACTGGAGCACTGTCTCAAGGACGGACTCGGTGAAATTGTAGTTGTGGTGAAGATACCACGTAACCGCGGCAAGACGGAAAGACCCCGTGAAACTTTACTGTAGCCTGGTATTGAAGACTGGCATATCATGCGTAGGATAGGTGGGAGGCTGTGAAGCGGTGCTTTCGGGCATCGTGGAGCCGTCGTTGAAATACCACCCTTGCTATGTTAGTCGCCTAACCATGACCCGTGAATCCGGGCATGGGACCGTGCTAGGTGGGCAGTTTGACTGGGGCGGTCTCCTCCAAAAGCGTAACGGAGGAGTTCAAAGGTACCCTCAGCGTGGTTGGCAATCACGCATAGAGCGCAAAGGTAGAAGGGTGCTTAACTGTGAGACTGATAGGTCGAGCAGATGCGAAAGCAGGACTTAGTGATCCGGTGGTTCCGAGTGGAAGGGCCATCGCTCATCAGATAAAAGGTACTCCGGGGATAACAGGCTGATCGCCTCCGAGCGTTCATAGCGGCGAGGCGGTTTGGCACCTCGATGTCGGCTCATCACATCCTGGGGCTGAAGGTGGTCCCAAGGGTTTGGCTGTTCGCCAATTAAAGTGGTACGCGAGCTGGGTTCAGACCGGCGTGAGCCAGGTCGGTCCCTATCTGCCGTGGGCGCAGGAATCTTGAAGGGATGTTTCCTTAGTACGAGAGGATTGGGAAGCACTGACCTCTGGTGTACCAGTTGTCGCGCTAGCGGCACCGCTGGGTAGCTAAGTCGGGACAGGATAACCGCTGAAAGCATCTAAGCGGGAAGCCCCCCCTAAGACGAGGATTCCATGGACTTCGGTCCTGAAGAGCCCTGGAAGACGACCAGGTTGATAGGCCGGGTGTGTAAGCGGCGAAAACCGCTCAGCTAACCGGTACTAACGCTCAACGACTTGACCATATCAATCATGGGTTGATATGGGCTGCAATTCGCACAGGTTTATATTTGCAATCGCTCATTTTTATCCGCTGTGAACGTGTATAAGTCAAGAGAGACGCGATTTTGTGAAAAATCGCTTCACAAGTTTCCTGGTGTCCATACGTTCGGGGAAACGCCTGATCCCATTCCGAACTCAGAAGCTAAGCCCGAACGGCCGATGATAGTCCTTTGGGGCGAAAGTAGGTGAATGCCAGGATTTATAAGGGCCGGGTCGTCAACGCGACTCGGCCCTTTCCTTTTTGTGAGGCCCACCAAACGACAATTTTTTGCCGATTGTTTATATGAAAAGTCAGTTGAATGTTGTCGATATTTCTGAGATACTCGTTTTTATGAGCCCAACTGTATTTCTTTATAAAAATTATCGATTTTTGTTTTTTTCGCGGGAAGAACAACGTCCACATATCCATGTTTCATCGCCGGACGGACAAGCGAAGTTTTGGTTGGAACCCGCTGTCGAAACGGCTCGAAATTATGGATTCTCAGAGTCAGTTATTTCAGAGTTACAAAGAATTGTTGAGGATAGTTAAGATGAAATCCTTGAAGCATGGAAAATCCATTTCGGGTGTTGAAGTCTCGCTCATCAATTCTCTTGGGATATGGATTGATGTGCAGGGGACAGAGTATTTCTTGCCTTATGACGAGTATCCGTGGTTTATCGAGGCTAAGGTAAAAGACATTCTTAACGTGCAATTATATCACGATGCTCATTTGCATTGGCCGACGCTTGATGTGGATTTGGAAGTGGAGTCTTTGGGGCAGGGAGAAAAATATCCCTTGATATACAAGCCTTGATCCTCTTTACCATCGGGCAGCATGTCGGCATTATCGTGCTCCTGAGGGAGCGTCTGCGCATTTGAAAACCCCTTGAAGAAGGACAAGCCCCTTATTGAGTTTAAACCTTGTCTTTATTTTTGTCTTAAAAAAAGTGTTTTTGGGTACAAATAGCGCAATAAATTACTCTAATAGTCAGGTTATTTTGTCTGAATGAGCGAAAGTTGATGCGGCTTTTTGTCGATAGAATGGGTGTTTAATTTGAAGTGTGCGCCGCAGGCCGCGTCCCGTTCAAAAGACAATGAACTGTCAAGTACCGATAAGAGTATAGTATAAGTACTGCAATAAGATAATGGAGCGTATTTGACAGCGGGGCGGGATGTGTTAAAATGAATTTGTATTGATCGACGTGTAACTCACAGTGGAGATGAAATAATGTTTGAACGTTTTACAGACCGTGCGCGTAAGGTGATGGCCCTTGCCAACCAGGAGGCTCAGCGGTTTAACCACGAATACATCGGGACTGAGCACATCTTGCTGGGGCTGGTCAAGGAAGGCAGCGGCGTCGGCGCCAATGTACTGAAAAATCTGGATGTGGATATCAAGAAACTGCGTCTGGAGATCGAAAAACTGGTCAAGAGCGGCCCGGATATGGTGACGATGGGCAAGCTGCCGCAAACGCCGCGTGCCAAGAAAGTGATTGAATATGCGATTGAAGAGGCGCGGGCACTGAATCATAATTACGTTGGCACCGAACACATTCTGCTGGGTCTGTTGCGCGAGACGGAAGGCATCGCGGCCCAGGTGCTGATGAATCTGGGGCTCAAGCTCGAGGATGTGCGCCAGGAAGTGCTGAATCTGCTGGGCGCCGGCGTGGAAGACAACGGCACGTCGTACCAGCCGCCGATGGGGATGAAGATGAATCCGAATATGGCCGCTCAGCAAGCCGCGGCCCGCGCCAAGAGTAAAACACCGGCGCTGGACAGCTTCGGCCGCGATTTGACGGAACTGGCGGCCAAGAGCGAATTGGATCCGGTCATCGGCCGCACGACGGAGATCGAACGGCTGATTCAGATTTTGTGCCGACGTACCAAGAACAACCCCGTCCTGCTGGGCGAAGCGGGCGTGGGTAAGACGGCGATTGTCGAGGGCATGGCCCAGAAAATCGTCGCGCACGAAGTACCGGAGCTGCTCAAAGAGCGTCGGCTGGTGGTGCTGGATCTGGCGATGATGGTGGCCGGTACGAAATATCGCGGCCAGTTCGAAGAGCGAATCAAGGCGGTCATCAACGAGGTGCGCCGGGCCGGCAACGTCATTTTGTTTGTCGATGAGCTGCATACGCTGGTCGGGGCCGGCGGCGCGGAAGGCGCGATTGATGCGTCCAACGTGCTCAAACCGGCGCTGGCGCGCGGCGAGGTGCAGTGCATCGGCGCGACGACGTTCGATGAGTATCGCAAATACATCGAAAAAGATGCGGCTCTCGAACGGCGGTTCCAGACGATTATGGTCGAGCCGCCGAGCAAGGAAGAAACAGTCCGTATTTTGAAGGGATTGCGCGATCGTTACGAACAGCATCACCGCGTGCACTTTACTGATATTGCGCTGCACGCGGCGGTGGAGCTTTCGACGCGGTACATCTCCGGTCGGTGTCTGCCGGACAAGGCGATTGATGTGATTGACGAGGCCGGAGCGCGGGTGCGTCTGAAGAATATGACGCCGCCGCCGGATCTGGCCGAGTATGAGGCCAAGGTGGAAAAGCTCCAGGCCGAAAAGGACGAGGCGGTGCGAAGCGCCGATTATGAGCGGGCCGCCGCGCTGCGCGACGACATCCAGCGGATTCTCGACGAGAAGGCCGAGGTGCAGCGTCAATGGCAGGAAAAGAACAACGAAATCATCGGCGAAGTCAACGAAGAGGTGGTCGCTGAAGTGGTCAGCAAGATGACCGGTGTGCCGTTGACCCGGCTCGAAAAAGAAGAAGCGGAAAAACTGCTCGAATTGGAAGCCGAGCTGCATAAAACCGTCGTCTCGCAGGATGAGGCGATCACCGCGGTGGCCAAGGCGGTCCGCCGCAGTCGAAGCGGTCTGAAAGATCCCAATCGACCGATGGGCAGCTTTATCTTTATCGGCCCCAGCGGCGTGGGCAAGACCCTGCTGGCGCGGGCGCTGGCGGAGTTTATGTTCGGCGATCCGGACGCGATGATCCAGATTGACATGAGCGAATATATGGAAAAGCACAATGTCAGCCGTCTGGTCGGTGCACCTCCCGGATATGTGGGGTATGAAGAAGGCGGCCAGTTGACCGAGCGCATTCGCCGTCGTCCGTATGCGGTGCTGCTGCTGGATGAGATTGAAAAGGCCCATGGCGATGTGTATAACATCCTGCTTCAGATTATGGAAGAAGGACGGCTGACCGACTCGTTCGGGCGGCATGTGGACTTCCGCAACGTGATCTTGATTATGACCAGTAATATCGGCGCTGATCTGATTCGCAATCAGTCGGGTTTCGGTTTCGGCAAGCGTACCGAGCAGGCCAATTATGAAAAGATGAAAGAACTGCTGGACAAGGAAATGGAGCGTCATTTCCGTCCGGAGTTTCTGAACCGTCTGGATGCGACGATTGTCTTCCGTGCGCTGACCCGCAAAGACCTTGAAACGATTGTCGAGTATGAATTGAACAAGGTCTTCAAGCGGCTGATTGAACATGGCCTGCATCTTGATCTGGACAGCGCTGCCAAGGAATTTCTGATTGACAAGGGGTATAACCCCGAATTCGGCGCACGTCCGCTGCGTCGGGCCATTGAGCGGTATATTGAAGATCCGCTGTCGGAAGATTTGCTCCGCGGAAAATTCAAGGACAAGGCGGTTATCCGCATTGGTGTGCAGGATGACGATCATCTGCGGTTTGAAGGGATTGAATCGTCCGATAAGGCCGAAGGGGAGGCCGTCGTGGTGCATTCGGCCGCCGGCCAGGACGATACCCCTGCGCCCGATGGTGAGAAATAACATCCGGATTCAAGGCTCTGTATGGACAAGGTCAAAGCGTTTACAGAAAAAGATGCGTTTGCTCGGCATTGCGGCGTTGAATTGCTTGAGATTGGCGAAGGAACGGCTCACGGCCGGCTGGAAATCGGGCCTGAACACCTCAATGGCGTGGGGATTGTCCACGGCGCGGCGATCTTCACGCTGGCCGATGCGGTGTTTGCCGCCGCGGCCAATTCACATGGCTATGTGGCGGTGGCTATTAATATTAACATTTCGTACCTTAAATCGACAGAAAGCGGCATTCTTTGCGCCCGCGCCGTCGAAAACAATCAGCGCGGACGCATCGGAAGCTATACCATCACGATTACCGACCAGACAGAGCAAACCATCGCCTTGTTTGAGGGGTTGGTGTATCGCAAGTTTTAATTTTTTTAATTATCTGATAAGGTCGAACAGGCCGATGACGTCTATAGAAGTATGACGTAACCGGATAAGTGATTATTGATAATTTCAGGAGACATTCCAATGAAACTCAAGGGTATTTTATTGTGGACATGTGCGTGTTTAATTGTGGTAACGATGGCAGCCTTTGCGGCTGATTCCGACGAGGCGGCCGCATCAGAGGAAACCGCTGTCCAGAGGCCGCAGCGCCCGGTGCGACCATTGCCGGGGCGCGGCCCCATCGCGGCGCCGGGCCAGCGTGGACGCGGCGCTGCCGCTGCTGCTGAAGACGACCAGCAGACACAACAACGAGGCGGTGCTGCTGTTATTCCCGGCGGTCGGGAGGATATGGTGCGTCAGGCCATGGCGCGTCGGATGGAACAGCATCGCGAGGAAATTGCCAAGCTGGAGGCGATTGTCAAGATTGCTGAAGCGGAAGAAGCGACCAAAACCGTCGAAGCGCTCAAAGCGCTGATCGCCGAGAAGGACAAAGAAATGAAAGACCAGATCGAGCAGGCCGAGCGTCGGCGTCAGGAATTGCAGGAGCGGTTGCAGGAACGGCTTGAAGATCGCAGCCGGCGTCCCGGCGTGTCAGCCGAAGATGAGATTCCCGGTCGTCCCCCTCGACCGGACACAGCTCAGCCGAGAGGACAGCAGCGTCAAGCGCCGCAGCGCGGCCGACAGCAACAGAATGATTGAGCTGTCTAAACATCATTGAGTGGATGTTGAACGGGATATCCGCCCGACGGGAAGTTGACCTGTCGGGCGGTTTTTTTTAGGGTGCGGCGGTTGGACGGTACTCGGCGGGGCGTTGACGCAGCAGGGCGTGGACGGTCGGAAACGGCCGCAGGGCACGTTCGAAGATGCCCAGACTGTAGGCGATGACCAAGCCGTAGTTGGTGATCGGCACGCCCGCACGACGGCACTGAAGGATGCGGTTGAGCATCAAACGGCGATTCCACATGCACGCGCCGCAGTGAATGACCAGTTTATAAGGGCTTAGATCGTCGGGAAAGTCTTGCCCCTGCACTGTGGTAAAGTGCAGCGGGCCGCCGACATATTGATTGAGCCATTGGGGGATTTTGACGCGGCCGATGTCGTCTTCGATAGGGTGATGGCTGCACGACTCGGCGATAAGTACGGGATCGCCCGGACGGAGGGTATCCACGGCAAAGGCGCCTTGCGTCTGGCTGACCAGATCGCCCTTGAACCGCGAATACAACACCGAGAAACCGGTCATTGGCACATTCGGGGGGACAACGGCGGCCACTTCTCTGAACGCCTGCGAATCGGTGACCACCAGTGCCGGCGGCTGTTTAAGATTGGTCAGGGCCGTCTTTAGCTCACTTTCTTTGACGACCAGGCTCAGGGCGTTGTGGTCGAGCAGGTCGCGGAGGGTCTGCACCTGCGGCAGGATGATGCGGCCTTTGGGCGCTTCCTTGTCAATCGGGATAACCAGCACCGCCGTCTCACCCGGTCCGACCAGATCGCTGACAATGACCGGGTTGTCAACGAATTCCGCCGGCGCCGCGGCCAGCAATGCCGCACGAAACGCATCCAGCCCCGTTCCCGTCGTTGAAGAGACAACGACGACTCGTATCTGTTGAGCCGTTAGCCGGTCGATCAAGTCCGTCGGTGGGCTGTGCAGGTCGGCCTTGTTCAGTACCGCGATGACCGGGACGCTGCGCGATGTCAATTCGGCCAACAGATGATCTTCAAAATCGCCCCAGTCGCCGTCGGTGACGATCACGCCGATGTCGGTGCGGTCGATGGCCTTACGCGTCTTGCCGATACGCAACTGCCCCAGCGCGCCTTCGTCGTCGATGCCCGCCGTATCGATAAACAGCACCGGCCCGATGGGCAACAGCTCCATCGGCTTTTCGACCGGATCCGTCGTCGTCCCGGCAAACGCCGAGACAATCGAAACCTGCTGCCGCACAACGGCATTCAGTAAACTGCTCTTGCCGACATTCCGCCGCCCAAACAACCCGATATGCAGCCGCATTCCTTTGGGTGTCGATTCTTTCATCGTTCAGTTCTCAGTTCGTAGTTCGTAGGGTAGGCCGTGCCCACCTTTTAATATCACAAATTCAATCCGCGTAAAACACAAGCCGAGCCGCCTTTTGTTCAGCTCCCCTCCTTAATCAAGGAGGGGTGGCCCGATTCATCGGGCCGGGGTGGTTGCGTCACCCACTGCGTAACGGTCCATCGGGCCGCTTGCGCGGCCGCGCTTTTGTCATTTTGGCTTCCTGTTGCCTTTCGCGGCGATTTGTTTTTTGGGGTTCAGGTCGAGATAGTTTTGGCCGGAGACGACGGGTTTGCCGGTTTTTTGTTCGAGTTGTCGGCGGGCGTTGCCGGCGATGGTGCCGCCTTCGACGGCGGCGGTCTGGTTTTCAGGGAAGCCCTGCGCGTCGTTCTTGCGGGTGATTTCCGTCGTGGCCGCCTCGCCGAGTATGGAGAATATCAGTTCCAGGTCGTTCATGTGGTCGCGCAGATTTTGCCGTTTCAGACCCTTGAGCTTTTTGTATTCCGACGGGGTCAGGCCGAATGTGGCCTTGGCCATATCCGCCGTCAAAATCGCAAACTCGGCGTCCTCCTGAATCCCTCGCTGTTGCCATTCGTCGGTCAGTTCGTCCCGAATCGCAATCGAACGGATGCGTTTTTCAATCCAGCTATCGGGATACCCCTTGGCCTTGTAAATCGCCTTTGCCCGCTGTGAAGCAAGTTCCGGGTTTTCAATCTCCTGAACCCGTTCATAGCCGACCTTGGCCAGCCACCGCTTAAACGGCTCGGCCTTGGGGCTGGGGATGGACTGGATGATCCGAAAAGCGGCTTCTGTGTTGGCAGCATCTGTCTTGTAACTCTTTCCATCAGAAGATGTTAGCTTCAGTTGTCGACAACATGTCGACAACTCGATCCCGGAGGATTCCTTTTCCCGCCGCTTCATCCGATACCAGTAATCACGCGGATTTTCACTGTCCGTCAGGGCGGCTATGATATCGACGACCGAAAAATACCACTCGCCCTGGTGCAGAACCCTGCGAATCTGCTTGTCTTGAAACACCGCCAGTTTGTCTGTCATAATGGCTGCTCCAAATCACGTCCTCAATCTTCGGTTGCGACGGTTCTACTATAGATTTCGAGTCCTGAAAATTCAAGCAAAAGCCGAGCCGCCTTTTGTTCAGCTTCCCTCCTTAATCAAGGAGGGGAGGCCCGATTCATCGGGGCGGGGTGGTTGCGTCACCCACTGCGCGGCGTTTTGTCGGGCCGCTTGCGCTGCTGCGCTTGTGTCATTTCAGCAAAACACATCGCGGCGACCCTGGCGCACTTTTTCGAGCATGGATGTGCTGCGTTCTCTGGCGTTGTCGTTCATCTCGGTCAATGCTTTTTGGATCAGTGCTTCACCGGCGGCACGGGTCTTGTCCGATCCGTAATCCAGCAGATACTCCAGAAAAGTCGAAAGCGCATTCGGATCGCAGTGTTCCTTGATCAATCCCGGCTTGGCCATATCCATAAAGTCCTGCCCGGTGCGTCCCAGTCGATAGCAGCCGGTACAGAATGACGGGATATAACCCAATGCGGCAATATCGCCGACGACTTCATCAAGCGGTCGATGGTCGCCGAGTGAAAACTGGGCTTCTTCGAGAATGTCTTCGCCCTCGGCATAGCCGCCGGGGTTGGTGCGGCTACCGGCGGAGATTTGCGAGACGCCCAGGGCAAACGTTTCCCGCCGCATCTTCGGCGTTTCGCGGGTGGACATAATGATGCCGGTGTACGGCACGGCCAGGCGCAGAATGGCGACGATCTTGCGGAAGTCCACATCCGAGACCGGCTGGGGCGGATGGGTCGCCATATCCGATCCCGTCGCCGGTTCCAGTCGGGGCACGCTGATGGTGTGCGGGCCGACGCCGAAGTGTTTTTCCAGATGGGCGATATGCTGCATCAACGCCAGCAGTTCAAACCGCCAGTCGCACAGGCCGAATAAGACGCCGATGCCGACATCGTCAATGCCCGCTTCCATTGCGCGATCCATCGCGGTCACGCGCCAGTCGTAGTCCGATTTTTTTCCCGCGACGTGCACACGGGCATAGGTCTGGCGATGGTAGGTTTCCTGAAACAGTTGATACGTGCCGATTTGGGCGGCCTTGAGACGTTTGAATTCATCCCGCGTCAGCGGCGCGATGTTGACGTTGACCCGGCGGATCTGGCCGGGGCCGACGTGGGTGTCATAGATGGTCTCGATGGCCCGGAGAATGTACTCAAATCCGTCTTTGGGGTACGCCTCGCCGGCGACCAGGAGGATTCGTTTGTGTCCCTGTCGAATCAGAATGTCAACCTCACGGCGGATTTCATCCTGTCGGAGGGCGCGTCGATGAACGGCGGTATTTCTGGCCCGAAACGCGCAATACAGGCATTCGTTGCTGCACAGATTGGAGATATACAGAGGGGCAAACAGCACGAGCCGTCGGCCGTAGATCGTTTCTTTGACGATTCGGGCGGTATCAAAAAGCGCTTTGAGCAGGTCGGGATCGCTGACCGCCGCCAGCACGGCGATGTCATCCGAGTCCAGCCCCTTAAGCTGGCGGGCCTTGGCCAGGACGTCGCGCACAGCGGCCGCATCACGCCGCGCCGCTTTTTCCAGCGTCTGCACGATGGCGTCTTCATTAATGATGTTTGAGGTGTTTTTTGTCATTTTTATTCTCCATGGATCACCGCGTCACACCCAATCATACCCGATTGACCGACAAAATGCAACTGTTGTAACAAATATTGTGCAAAAAAACTCAATGCACAAAAAACAATCATATTTATTGTGAAAATAGTCGCAAATAAAACAATACACTCTTAAACAAGAATCGCCAGCGGCTTGTTTGGGGATATGAATTTCGGAAGGCTACTGTAATGCCAGTTGGGTTTCGTAAGTGCCGTCCGGCAGTATCCAGAGGGTTTCCGTGTCGCGGAGGAAATTCATTTGGGCAACGGCAAAATCCGACAGGGCGACGATGAAATCGTCTTCGGCGTCGTACAGGTCTTCCTGGGCATCCAGAACATCGCGCGTATTGGCTCGGCTGTAGTGCAGCAATCGGGTGGTATTCTCAAGACGTTTGCGGGCCAGATCGCGGGCCTGCCGCTGGAGCAGATAGCGTTCTTTGGCTTCGGCCATATCCCGCCAGGCTTTGCGAACTTCGGCGGCCACCTGATGCGTGTGCTGGTCATACAGTCGCTGCTGAGCGGTCAGCGCGATCAGAGCGCGGCGATACTGGGTCGCTTCGTTGACGCGATCCAGCGGCAGAGCGCCTTCAATGCCGATCGTATATTGCGAATCGGTTCTGCCCGATGCCGGCGCAGCGGCGGCGATCAGCGACAAATCCCCGCCCAGCGCGTCCTCGGCGACGTGGACTTTTCGCTGGGCGTCGGCGATCTGATCCTGCATATTGGCCAAATCCAAACGCTGGGCAAGAGCCGCCTCGACGGCAGCCTGCTCATCCCAGCCGCTCTCGGCAAAGATCGATTCGGAAAGCATCAGCCAGTCGCCGAGATACGGTTCAAATTCGATGTGCGGCGGGATGTTGAGCCGCACCTTAAACAAATCCAGGCTTTCGGCGTAGCGCCGCTGAAAATCGAGATAGTCGTCGCGCGCCTTAAGCAAATCCTGCTGGGTCTCTTCCAGTTCATATTGTCCCACGCGGGCCACACCGGTCAGATGCTCCATCCGCTCGACCAAACTTTCCAGTTGCCGGATGTTGTCCAGGGTGTTTTGCGTTCGCAAGGCCAGTTCCGAAAGGCGATAGTAATCGCTGACAACCGACGCGCAGTAGGTTTTTCGGAAACGATTGAAATGTCGCACCGCGTACAGCGTGTTCTGCTGCGCCTGCGTGAGTGTTTCCAGTACAACGGTCCGCTCCGCGCCGCGCAGCAGGGGCTGCACGATCGCCGCCCGAAAGATCGATGACGAACCGCTTCGCAGGTCGCCGGTTAACACATCCAGCGAGCCGAGCGTTATATCAGCGGCCGCAACGGCACCGGTTGACAGCAGTTGCTGAATGCCGACAAACCCTTGGGTTGACACGGTTTCATCGGTGCCGTCGGTCGCATAGAACGAGGATCCGCCGGCCAGCGGGATCAGGGCGAACACATGCTCGGCGTCCCATTGATCCAGCCCGGTCAGGTACAGCCGTTCAATTTCCGTGCGATATTCCGGCCCGGCCAAAACGGCCAGTTGAACCGCTTGCTCCAGACGAAGGGTTTGTGTGTGGCGTACATCCTCAATGATGGCTTCGGCCATGGCCAAACGGCGGTCGTTCGGATCGACACGCACATCCGTTCGGGTGCCGAAGTCGTCCTGCCAGTTGCTCTCGATGGCGGTATAGACCTTCTTGTCGGCTTGGACGACCGCTTCGCGGGCGTCCAAGCCGCAGCCTGCCAGGCAGAAGACGAACAACAGCAGGCAGACAACGGAAGGCACACAACGAAAAAAAGACGCCGCGCCATCTCCATTCCGGAGCATGCGTGGGAAAGGAACGAATAACAGCGGACAGACTTCGGCTTGCGATGGCTGGTTTCTGACTTGCGTCTTCTGTCGAGCACTCATCATACCGAATCTGTGTTTCTGACTCATCTTGAGGAGGTTCATTTACAGTCCGCGAATGCCTACGATTTCGTTGCCGACCAACTGAATGTCGTCGGGGACGGGAATCTTGATCGGCCGCCCCCATTTGGGGGTTGTGGGCGTCGGCCACATCTGTTCGGGCATCAGTTCGACCGACGGGCTGATCGCGGCCACGTTAGAACGAAAGCTCTGTTGCGGAAAGCTGTGTTTGGAAACTTGGACTTCTTGATTGGTTTCCAGACGTCCGGTAAAGACCGGATCCAGCCACGCGACAATATAGTCAGCCGAAGGCGGACTGACTGTCAGAATAATATCACCGGCCTGTACGCCCTGGCCCTCTGAAATCAGAATCGAACTGACCACGCCGTCGATCTTGGCGGTCAGCATCATCCGAAAGGTCGGGGTGAACAATTCGGCGAGCACTTTTTCCTGTACGGCGACGGCTTTGCGATGCGGCTCAAGCAGGGTATCGATGTAGGCTTCCTCCTGCCGGTCGAGCGTCGATTGCTCAAGCTGCCTGCGAGCGACGGCCACACTGTTCTGCGCCTGGGCTTCGAGTATTTCCGTCGCGGCCACTTTTCGCGCCAGGGCCTCATATTCCAGCTCGGCCTGTCGGGCTTCATACGGATGGACGGCCTGTTTTTCCAACAACTCCTGGACAGCGTTTTTTTCCAGTTCCAGCCCGGCCAGAAGGCCTCTGTCCATTTCCAGTTCGGTGCGAATCTTGAGCAGGTCCAGATGGGCATTTTCCACATCCAGCACAAGCTGTCCATAGCGAAGCATCTGGCCTTTGGTATCCACATCGAGGTCATAACGAAGCTGCTGTTCGACGGCGGTCAGTTCGGCTCTGAGCCGATCCAGCTCGGTCAGCATCGTGTTTTTACGGGCTTCGTTGACTGCCCTTAGATATTCGTTTTCAGGGGGCGAACCCAATTCGACGATGGCCAGCAGGTCCCCCCGCTGAACAGGATCAAACAGCGATACCGGAATGTGCCGAACAACGCCGTTGTCCACCGCAGATAAGGTCTGCGAAGGCGCCATGGCCAGGCCGGTCAAGGCGAATGTCTGATGACGCCGCGCATACAAAAAAACCACCGCTGCAACCGCGGACAGCCAGACCACTACAGGCAGCATCCCGCCAAACAACTTTCCTTGTCTTTTCGGTGTCATCTCAGGACTGTCTCTCCTTACATCTCCAACAGTTGTTCCTGCATTGTCAAGCTGACATTATGCACCCCTTCGATTTTACGTATTTCGGAGAGCAGTTGCTCATTGTTCCGCGCCGTCCGAAGGGAAAGCTGGTACGCATAGTCCATATTCTCACCTTCCGGCGCCGAGGAGTTGGACGAAATCAGTGTGAACGTCCGGGTAAACCGTTTCAATATCGCCAGAAGCGGATGATTCGGTTCGATCGTTCCGTCGAAACTGAAACGCAAAAAGGCATTATAAGAATGGTGCATACCAAAATCCGCAATATGTAAATAAACCAGAACCAGACACAACCCCAGCGTGCCGAGTACGGCAATGGCGTAACGCTGCGAGCCGCAGGCCATTCCGATGACCAGGGCACAAAATAAAAACGTGATATCGCGGGTGTCTTTAATGATGTTGCGGAACCGAATCAGTGAAACGGCGCCCATCAACCCGACGGCGATCACAAAACTGCCCGATATAGTTGCCATGACCAGCGCCACGGCCATTGTAATGATAATCAATGATTGTACGAAAGATTTGGAATAAGACAAGCTGTTGTGCGTAAAATAATAGACCCATGCGAGCACCTGTCCGAGCACAAAGCTCAGCAGCAGCGAAAGCAAAATCGTCCATCCGTCAACCCCCTGGTCAAGCGGACTGCCATTCAGAATCTGCCATAATGTATCCATAACTTATAACTTGTCCTTCATGTTTACCGGCTCGGAAGTCTGTAAATCGCAGGTCCCTGAGGCACTAACCGCCGAACGGAGCTGCAATACTTGGACATCGACTGCCGGCTCAAATCAAACATCCGCACCAGCTCTTTGAGCCACGAGGGATAGCTGGCCGTGAACTTGATTTCAAGTATCACAAAATCAATCGGTACCCGCTGCCATCCCAGTCCATTGAGTGTAAATGCCGGGTTATTGGTATATTTATAATACAATTGACGATCAAAGGTAATGCGCACTTTCGAGTCGGTCTGATTCTCGTACGCCTCGCGCATATAACGAATCAATGCCACCGGACGTGCCTGAAGACATTGACAGTAATGCATAAATTGCTTGAGTACTTTTCGATCCTTCTCCGGCAAATCCCGCGGTACGTAGCAACCGTTCAGAATAGGCTCAAGCTGAGCTTTATGAATGCGGGCACGGCTTTTATAAATGATACGATTGAGTTTGCGTTTTATTTCACAAAAAAGCGGGCTGTTTGGGTCGTCGTCGTATCCCCGGATCCGCAATTTGAACCGATTGCATTTATCATAAATGGTCTCATGAAATAAATCAAACCGCGGCGAGTCCAGATACAGACTGCATATCGGGTATTGTCGATTGGGATGTTTGAGGGCGTATTTGTCCGTTTGCAGATAGCTTTGGACAAAGGCTCGAACGGCCACAGCGGTCGATTCCGGGATGCGGTACTTCAGCTCGTACCGTTTGGCTAATAAAGTGGATGAATGTTCCGCAGTCGAGGAGTTGGCAACAGGTTGCACGGAACCGCGCACACGGGGAATAGCCTCATAGAGGTTGCCCCCCGAGCTGGTTTGTTGCATCAAATCTCTCGAAAATTGCTGCATTCTCCTTATCCCACCCATATTGACGGTTCGTATAGTGCAAAGCACCGCTTGGCACCATCTCTTATTATAATCACCATTATATGCCATTTCTAACATAAAATTAATCAAAAATCAATAATTCTTTTTGAGCTTTGACTATTTCGCGGAAAAAAGAGGCGTTAGAAGACAAATAATCCGAAAAACCGCATTTATATCGGACTTTTCGGGTTTCTTTTGAAGGAATCACACGCAAGGGCCTATCGATATAATTTCCTTTTCAGTGCCTTCATTTTCCGGTATGATGAGAATGTAATCAAGATTTAAGCGATATAGATAGGTTATGTCTGACAAAAGAAACGTATGCGATTGATTGAACTGATTGAATTGGATTCCGACACGTCATCCTCGGTTCAGAGGGGCGAGACATCGGACATAGAATTGAAGGTCCCTGATGTGATGGGCATTTTGCCCATTCGAAGTGCGGTGGCTTTTCCGGGGACGGTGATGCCGTTGGCCATCGGGCGTGAACGGAGCAAACGCCTTGTTTTAGATATTGAACCACAAGAAACAGTGTTCGGGCTTGTTGCCCAAAAAAATCCAGACATTGAAGACCCGACAAAAAATGATCTGTACCGCATCGGGACGGCCGCGTCGGTCCTGAAAGTCATCAAAATGCCGCACGGATCGATCAATATGATTGTCCACGGGATGGCGCGATTTGAGATAGTGGACTATGTTGCTTCGGAGCCTTATCTTAAGGCTCGTGTCAACATGCTCAAGACCCGCACACGTCGCACCAAACAATTGCAGGCCCTGGTGATGGGTGTGCGCAATACCGCCAATCGGGTTGTCGCACTGAGTCCCAATATGCCCGAAGAGGCCTCGATGCTGCTGGAAAATATCCAGGAGCCGTCAGCGCTGGCCGACTTTCTTGCGGCCACACTCAATATTCCGATAGAGGAAAAGCAGGAATTGCTGGAGGAGCTGGATACCCATCGACGGCTTGAAAAAATTTCCGTCGCACTGGCCAATCAGCTCGAAGTATTGGAACTGAGTCATAAAATTCAGGGGCAGGTGCGTGAATCCATTGATAAAAGCCAGCGCGAGTATTTTCTTCAGGAAGAACTCAAGGCGATTCAGGCTGAGCTGGGGCAGGATGATAGGCGAACCGAGGAGACCAAAGAACTGCACGCCAAGATCAAAGCCGCCAAAATGCCCAGGGCTGTCGAGGCCGAAGCGCTGCGCGAGCTGGATCGGCTGAGCAAGATTTCGCCCGCCTCGCCTGAGTACAGTGTCCTTCGCACGTATCTGGACTGGGTGTGTGAACTGCCTTGGGCCAAAGCCACCGCGGATCGGATTGATATTGCCCGCGCCCGACGGATTCTCAATCGCGATCACTATGGTCTGGACAAGGTCAAACGGCGGATCCTTGAGTTTCTTGCGGTACGCAAACTCAATCCGCACGGCAAAAGTCCGATCCTGTGTTTTGTCGGTCCGCCGGGGGTTGGCAAGACCAGTCTGGGTCGTTCGATTGCCCGTGCGATGGGGCGCAAATTTGTGCGCATCTCGCTGGGCGGCATTCGCGATGAGGCCGACATTCGCGGCCATCGACGCACCTATATCGGCGCCTTGCCGGGGCGCATCCTGCAGGAACTGCGAAAATCCGAATCGAAAAATCCGGTGTTTATGCTCGATGAGCTGGATAAGATCGGGCAGGATTTTCGCGGCGACCCGGCCTCGGCCCTGCTGGAGGTGCTCGATCCGGAGCAGAACAACAGTTTTACCGACCACTATCTTGAGCAGCCGTTCGACTTGTCGCATGTGATGTTTATCGGTACGGCCAATTATACCGAACCGATTCCGCCGGCCCTGATGGATCGAATGGAGATTCTGCATCTGCCCGGTTATACTCAGACTGAAAAACTGCATATTGCGCGGAAGTATCTGGTCGATCGACAGATGAAAGAAAACGGCCTGAAAAAAACACAACTGACGGTTCGCGATGAGGCGTTGATTGAGGTGATTCAGCGTTATACCCATGAGGCGGGCGTTCGCAACCTTGAGCGCACCATCGGGACGATTTGCCGGTATGCGGCCACGCAGATCGCCGAGAAAAAGCGACGTCGAATGACGATTGGGGTCAAGGATCTTGCGTCCATTCTCGGCCCGCACAAATTCGAATCCGAACTGGCATTGCGAACGGCTGTGCCGGGTGTGGTAACGGGGTTGGCTTATACGCCGGTCGGCGGGGAGATTCTGTTTGTCGAATCGGCGATGATGCCCGGCAAGGGTCAGCTTTTATTGACCGGGCAGATCGGCGAGGTGATGAAGGAAAGCGCCCAGGCGGCGTTTTCCAATGTCAAGGCCAACGCGGCGACTTTGAATATTGACGGGGAGGTGTTCGTTAAGAATGATTTTCATGTTCACGTTCCGGCCGGGGCGGTGCCCAAGGACGGTCCCAGTGCGGGCATTACGATGTTTACGTCGCTGGTGTCGCTGCTGACCCATCGTTCGGCTCGACCGGATGTGGCGATGACCGGAGAGATGACGCTGAAAGGGCTGGTGTTGCCGGTGGGGGGGCTGAAGGAAAAAATTCTGGCCGCCAAACAGGCCGGCATCAAAACGGTCGTCCTGCCCAAACGTAACGAGAAGGATTTGGTCGATGTGCCGCGTGAAGCCAAATCCGGACTGAAGATGGTCTTTGTCGAAAAGGCACAGGACCTCATTGAGATCGCCATTGAGCCGCCGAAAACCCGAAAAAAAACCGCCCGTAAAACCGGTCGAAGCCAGCGGCGAAAGTAAGAACTTTAAGGTTTTTTGTGTCTCATTTATTTGGTTTCATTGGTTTAAGGTGCGTATAAAAGACGTTTCTGTATGAGACAGTCGTTGTTCGTGGGGGTATGGACTGCGATTTGATTAATGCGTTCGGCGTATTTACTCGAAAAAATATTTTTTGCAGCCAAAAATATATTGACAGAACACCGAAGTTTTTGTTAAATTCCGGTTCTTTGGTTGGGGCCGTAGCTCAATTGGTTAGAGCATCGGACTGTCGATCCGAAGGTTGAGGGTTCGAGCCCCTTCGGCCTCGCTTCATAAAGCCCTGTAGGTCATTAACCTACAGGGCTTTATGTTTTTCTGGAAAAAGCGACATCTTCGCCATCGAGGCCAACCCGGCCGGACAGGTCATCTGGACCAGCGGGCCGCTTATTCATCAACGCCGGTTGAATGTGCAGATAGAATAAAAATAAAGGACTTCGTTTATCATAATTATCGAAAAAATCTAAAATCTTACTTTTTTTGATTGACATTTATCGGACCATGCGGTAAACTATAAAATGCAGGAATGGTTTTCAGGCAACCTGACAAAGTAAGGATTCAGACATTAATGCGTGGGTAATGCGAAATTAGTGGGGGGATCAGTTAGGTTAATCGGACGGGAGGTCAGGGGTGAGCACGTGTTTACTCCGATCGGTTGCATTTTCCATGGGGGCGGTTGTTTATAGGCCGCCGACAATGGAATTGTCTGACGTCGCAAGGAAAGGACGGGCTTTCACAGTTACCCGCCGGCATTCAGTGTGCCTTTCTCTTGCGCAGAGCCGGGATGTCCCCTTTACAGTCGCCTGGCCGGCCGACATGCTTTCGACGACGCCTGCCGGCGTTACCTTTGCCGCTCCCTCACGAACAATACCTCTTTTTCAGCATCTCCAGCCAGTGATACCGGTTCTGTTGGACTCTTATCGTGTTGCGGTCTTAGAGCAGAAGACGGTCATCAAATATGTGTAAGATTTTAGCCATTTGAAGCAGTGAACTCTTTCAATGCCGGCAGCTGGCCGGTTTTGAGATAGATTTTCAGCGCCTCTTTTACTGTATTCACGGGGTTTAATCCGCGTTGTTTGAGCGTAAAA
>JBNRMN010000047.1:0-17686 GCA_050309605.1 Anaerohalosphaeraceae bacterium | reverse complement strand
TTTTGCCGTGCTGGCCGCCCAGTGGCTCGGCGCCGGCGGCACGCCGTCGGCGGACATCGCCCCGCCTCCTGATGGCGACGGCGTGGTCGATCTGCTCGATCTGCTGATGCTGGCCGATAACTGGCTGATGGAATAATCCCTGTCTGAGAACAAAAAACGGTTGAGGGCAAAAACACCCTCGTTTATTGATGCGCAACTTTTGTCTTGCATTCAATCGGAAGACATCTTACTATCCTCCCATAATACCGCCGTTACGTCAGGAAAGCGGCAATTATTGAACCGGCAACTTTTTAATCAGACAATAGACAGGGAGTTTTTATGGTACGAGTGGCCATCATCGGGGCCAGCGGCTATACGGGCGTTGAGTCCATTGACATTATCTTGCGGCACCCCAGCGCAAAGCTGACCTATCTGACCGCCCTGCCGGAGGAATGCGGCCATGTAGCGGACCTGTTCGGGCAGCTTCGCGGACGGCTGGATATGATGGTCGAACCGCTGGACGTGGCAAAGCTGGCTCAGGCGGCTGATGTGGCACTGTGCTGTCTGCCGCATAAGGTGTCGATGAGCTTTGTACCGAAACTGCTCAACGCCGGCGTTAAAGTGATTGACTTCAGCGCCGACTATCGCATTCAAGATGTGGCCGTGTATGAACAATTCTACGTGCCGCACACGGACCGGGACAATTTGAAGCACGCGGTCTATGGCCTGCCGGAACTGTTTCGCGAGGATATCAAAAAGGCCAAACTCATCGCCAATCCCGGCTGCTATCCGACCGGTGCATCGCTGGCGCTGGCGCCGCTGCTGAAACACAAACTCATCCAGACCCGCGGCATCGTCATCAGCTCGGTGACCGGGGTGTCCGGCGGCGGCAAGAACCCGTCGCCGAATTTTCATTTTCCGTTTATGAATGAAAACCTCTACCCTTACGGCATCGGCGTCCATCGGCACATGCCGGAAATGGAACAGGTCGCCTCGGCGGTTGCCGGCGAGCCGGTCGAACTGCTGTTTCAGCCGCACGTCGGGCCGTTTGACCGCGGCATTTTGTCCAGCGTCTATTGCGACCCGGCCGGCAGCCTGACCGCAAAACAGGTGCAGGAATTGTATGCGGACTTTTACAAAGACGAGCGGTTCGTGCAGGTGCTGTCCAAGCCGCCGGTCGTCAAGCACGTCGCCCAGAGCAACTATTGCCATATTTTCGCCACGGTCGCCAAAGGCAAAGTCGTCATCTTTTCGGCAATCGACAACCTGATCAAAGGCGCCTCCGGCCAGGCCATTCAGAATATGAACCTCCTGTTCAGCCTGCCGGAGAGCATGGGATTGGAGTAACTGTTCAAGAACACAAGGCCCCAGGAACACAAGAATGCAGGTATGTGTGGCGGCATGTTTGACATTTAACTTGAATATTGATTGAGTTATGACTCAGGGGATTTTGCATATTGCGACGTGTCAGTTTGCGGTCTGCGGCGATGTTGACGCCAATGCGGCCCGGATTCGGGAATTGATGCAACAGGCCGCCGAACAGAAGGCGGATATCGTGCATTTTTCCGAGTGTGCACTGAGCGGCTATGCAAGTGTGGATTTTGACCGTTTTGCCAATTACGACTGGTCACGGCTCAAAGACAGAACGTTGGAAATCGTCGCATTGGCCGGCGAATTGAAGCTGTGGGTCGTACTGGGCAGTTCCCACCCGCTGACGCCGCCGAACAAGCCGCACAACTGTTTATATTTGATTTCACCCGAAGGCCGGCTGATTGATCGGTATGATAAACGCTTCGGCACGGAAATCGACTTGCTGCACTATACGCCGGGCAATCGGTTTGTCTTTTTCGAGATCAACGGCGTGATGTGTTCGCTGTTGATTTGTTTTGACCTGCGTTTTCCGGAATTGTACCGGGAACTGGTCAAACACGACGTCCGATGCGTCTTTCAGTCGTTCTACAACGCCCGCCAGCAAGGGCCGAGCGTGCACAGCGAGATCATGCGGCAAACGATGCAGGCCAACGCCGCCAACAACGGCCTGTGGGCCAGCATGACCAACTCCTGCGGGTGGTTCTGTCCGTATCCGTCCTGCTTCATCCTGCCCGACGGACGCATCGCGGCCCAACTGCCCGACCATCGACAAGCCCTGATGGTCAACACCGTTGACCTGAACCAGACCTTCTACGACCCGTCGGCGGCCTTCCGCAAACGGGTCATCGCAGGTAAACTGACCAACGGCCCGGAAACCCTTGACGACCCACGATCTACCAATACAATCTCCATCTAATCGATTATTTCCACCTGTTCATCGGAGTGAAAGTATGACGAATAAGACGATTACTGCACCGAAGGGGTTTGTGGCGGCGGGGCTGCATTGCGGCGTCAAAGCGTCGGGCAATCCGGATTTGGGGCTGGTGTTTTGTCCGAGCGGAGCGAAAGCGGCGGCGCTGTTTACGACCAACGCCATCCAATCGGCAGCGGTCATCGTCTGCAAGGAACATATCGCCTCTAATCCAATTTATGCGGCCGTGATCAACAGCGGCAACGCCAATACCTGCACCGGGGCTAAAGGGCTGGCCGACGCTCGCCGGATGTGCCGCACAGCCGGCAAGGCCCTGGGGATCGAGGCCGAAAAGGTCCTGCTGGCCTCGACCGGCATTATCGGCCACCCCCTGCCGATCACACAAATAACAGCAGGCATCGAACAGGCCGTGGAAACGCTCAAGGGCAACGCCGCAGCCGGGCTGAACTTTGCCAAAGCGATCATGACCACCGACACCCGTCCCAAGCAGGCCTGCCGAACGACCACTATCGGCGGCAAGACCGTTACGCTGGCCGGAACGGCCAAAGGCGCCGGGATGATCGGACCGAATATGGCCACAACGATCTGCGTCCTCACCACCGACGCGGCCATCAGCAAGCCCCTGCTATCCAAAGCACTCAAAACCGCCATCGGCGGCTCGCTGAATCGTCTGACCGTGGACGGCCACCAGAGCACCAACGACACCGCTATGATTCTGGCATCGGGGCTGGCGGACAACAAGCCGATCGAGACTCAGCGCGAAATCGGCTTTCGTCGATTTTCCCAGGCATTAACGGATCTTTGCACTGATCTGGCCAAACAGATGGCCCTCGACGCCGAGGGAGCAACGCGGATGTTTACCGTTCGCGTCAACGGGGCGGCCACGCAAGCCGACGCCTTCAAAGCCGCCAGAGCCGTCGCCGACTACGACCTGGTCAAATGCGCCGTTCACGGGGCCGATCCGAACTGGGGACGGATTATCTGTGCGGTCGGCTCGTGCGCAATTAAGGTCAATCCTGACCGCCTTTGCTGCAAAATCGGCAACACCTACGTTTTCCGTAACGGAAAGCCGACCGCGTTTGACGCCAAAAAAGTCTCGTCCATTATCGCCCAAAAGGAACATACCATCACAGTGGAGCTGAACGTCGGCACATACAGCGATTTCTGCTTCGGCTGCGACCTGGGCAGAGAATACATCACCATCAACGCCGACTATCATACATAATCGGTCTTTTAACTCCTTAGCTGGCCTTCTTTGCTCTTATATTATCTCATGCCGTGAAGAATTTGAAAATCCGTTCGGAAAAGGCTTGAAAAACCAATTTTAATCGCTAAACTGGCTTCAATTTTACACAGAAGAACCGAGTTAACTTAAGAAAGGATGGCTTACAGTGAAAGGAACAGGAAAAACTCTGGCTGTTGGTTTGGGGATGCTGCTGATGTCGGCACCGGCCTGGGCGGCTGACGGGGCTGAACCGGGCGTCGGGCTGCGCTGGTTTGCACCGCTGCTGGCGCTGGTCTCGGCCTTGGTGGCGCTGGGCTTTGCGCGTTATTTTTACAAAAAAGTGCTCGAAGCCCCGGCCGGCAATGAAAAAATGATCGAAATTGCCACCCACGTCCAGGAAGGTGCTTACGCGTATCTGTTTCGCCAGTACAAGGTCGTGGCGGTGGTGTTTGCCATTTTGGTGGCCATTCTGGGTGTTCTGGCCTATCAGGGGATTCAGAACCCGTTTGTGCCGCTGGCGTTTTTGACAGGCGGCTTTTTCAGCGGCCTGTGCGGCTTTTTGGGGATGAAGACCGCCACGATGGCCTCCAGCCGAACGGCTCAAGGCGCCAGCGAAGGCCTCAATCGCGGCCTGCAGGTCGCGTTCCGCTCCGGCGCGGTGATGGGTCTGGTCGTGGTCGGATTCGGCCTGCTGGATATTGCCGCATGGTATCTGTTCCTGGACAAAGTGATTTATACCGCCCAGAATATGCGCGAGGGGCTTGAATTTATGGGCCTGACGCTGGTCTATCAGGGCATGCAGCAGGAACAGAAGTTGATTGAGATTACGGTCACCATGATTACGTTCGGTATGGGTGCTTCGACACAGGCGCTGTTTGCTCGTGTCGGCGGCGGCATCTACACCAAGGCCGCGGACGTCGGCGCCGACCTGGTCGGCAAGGTCGAGGCGGGTATCCCGGAAGACGACCCGCGCAATCCGGCGACCATCGCCGACAATGTGGGCGACAACGTGGGCGACGTGGCCGGTATGGGTGCTGACCTGTACGAAAGCTACTGCGGTTCGATTTTGGCAACCGCCACACTGGGCGCGGCCCTGTCGCTGACGGCGCTGCCGGGGAATCTGACCCCGCTCAAGGCCGTGCTGGCGCCAATGCTGGTGGCCGGTATCGGTATTCTTCTGTCGATTGCCGGTATCTTTATGGTCAAATGCGAAGAAGTCGCCAGCCAAAAACAGCTTCTGCGCGCCTTGCTGAAAGGCACAGCCGGCAGTTCGATCTTGATCGTGGTGGTGATGGCGTTGCTGGTTTTGACCGGGTTTATGACGTGGGGAATCTTTTTCTCCGTCGTTTCGGGGCTGTTTGCCGGCGTCATCATCGGCCAAATTACCGAAATCTATACCTCAGACGAATATAAGCCGACCAAGGGTATCGCCGATCAATCTCAGATGGGGCCGGCCACCACCATTATTGACGGCTTTGCCGTCGGTATGACCTCAACGGGCTGGTCGGTGGTAACGATCGTGCTCGGCATTATTTGTGCGTTCACCTTTGCCGGCGGCTTTACGAATGTCGCCTGGGGGCTGTACGGTATCGGGTTTGCGGCGGTCGGTATGCTGTCCACACTGGGCATTACGCTGGCGACCGACGCCTACGGCCCGATTGCCGACAACGCCGGCGGCAACGCTGAGATGAGCGGTCTGGGCGAGGAAGTTCGCAAACGCACCGACGCGCTGGACGCGCTGGGCAATACCACCGCAGCAACGGGTAAAGGCTTTGCCATTGGTTCGGCGGCGCTGACGGCGATGGCGCTTTTAGCGGCCTATCTTGAAGAAGTGCGCATCTGGATTAAAAAGCTCATTCTGGCCACCGAAGAGGGGATGGCCGGGGTGTATCAGGTCGGCGAAAAGGTCTTTACCTATGACAGCGTGACCACGGCCTCGGTGACGGATTTCGTTGAGGCGTATAACCTGACGATCATGAACCCGCGTCTGATCGGCGGCATCTTTATCGGCTCGATGATGTGCTTTGTGTTCTGTGCCCTGCTGATTAAGGCCGTCGGGCGGGCCGCCGGTGCAATGGTGAATGAGGTGCGAACCCAGTTCCGCGAAAAACCCGGTATTATGGAAGGCACCGAGAAACCGGATTATGCCCGCTGTGTGTATATTTCCACCGCCGGCGCCCAAAAAGAGATGATTTTGCCGAGTCTGCTGGCGATTATCGTACCGGTAGCGACGGGGCTGCTGCTGGATGTGGCCGGTGTGCTCGGCCTGCTGGCCGGCGTACTGACGACCGGTTTTTCGCTGGCGATTACGCTGAACAACTCCGGCGGCGCCTGGGACAACGCCAAGAAGTTCATTGAAAAAGGACATCTGGGCGGCAAAGGATCTGAACCGCACAAAGCGGCGGTGGTCGGCGATACCGTCGGTGATCCGTTCAAGGATACCGCCGGGCCGAGTTTGAACATCCTGATCAAGCTGATGATGATGGTCAGCGTGGTGTTCAGCGGTGTGGTCGTCAAGTACGGCTCGGTCATCGGCGGCTGGTTCGGCATGAGCAACTAAACGTGCGGTTGACGACGTACTGAAAATCGAGTATGCTTTAGGGGCGTCCCTGACGGGGCGCCCTTGTTTTTTTGTTTTGAACCGGAAATTAAACACGTATGCAGAAAAAGCCTTCTAAAACGCCCAAAACCGCAAATAAGACAACGCCCAAAGCGATTGCCAATACAACCGACCCGGCCGCGGCGAAAACAAAAACGGCTCGGCCCCGTTTAACGGACAGACAGTTTGCCGTGGAGGCGGCCCGCATCGCGCGCGATCGACACTGTACGGACATTGTGCTGCTCGATCTGCGGGGGCTGAGTCCGGCAACGGATTATTTTCTGATCGCCACCGGCACCAGCGACCGGCAAAGCCGCACGGTAGCCGATGAGATGATGATGCTGGCGAAAAAGAAGTACAAGCTGATGTGCTTCGGCAATGCCGGCTATGAGCAGGGGCAGTGGATTCTGCTGGATTTTGTGAACGTGGTGGTTCATCTGTTCGACGCTAAATATCGTGATTACTACAACCTTGAAATGCTCTGGGGCGACGCCAAGCAGATTGACTATTGATCATTGACGATTGCGATGAGAAGACTGACGGATATTCTGGAAGAACGGATTTCGGCGGCGATTGGTGCGGTCATCGGCACAGACGCTGCGGCGCTGGTGCGTCCGGCGGCGGACGCGAAATTCGGCGACTATCAGGCCAACGGCATAATGGCTGCGGCTAAACAGGCCAAGACCAATCCGCGTGAACTGGCCCAGCGGGTTGTGGAGGTGATGGAGATCGACGATATCTGCGAGCCGCCGGAAGTGGCCGGGCCGGGGTTTATCAACCTGCGGCTGACGGATGGCTTTTTGGCCGAGCGGCTGCTGGGGATGTATCGTGACGCCGAGCGGCTGGGGATTGATCAAACCGACACGCCCCGGACCGTCGTGGTCGATTATTCCGCGCCCAACATCGCCAAACAAATGCACGTCGGGCATCTGCGCAGCACCATCATCGGCGACTGCATCGCCCGGCTCTATGAATTTACCGGCCACACCGTCATCCGCCAAAACCACATCGGTGACTGGGGCACGCAGTTCGGCATGCTCATCGCGTACTTGAAAGAACAACACCCTCATATTCTGGAAAATCCCGAAGGAGCGCATATCGCCGATCTGGAAGCATTTTACCAGGAGGCCAAGCGAAAATCCGATGAGGATGAGGCATTCGCTAAGACCGCTCGCCAGGAAGTCGTCCGCTTACACAATCACAACGCCGACACAATGCGCGTTTGGCAAAAAATTGTCGATGAATCGCGTCAGCACTATCTGCCAATATACGACGTGCTCAATATCACGCTTAAAGTCAGCGATGAACGCGGTGAAAGTTTTTATGCGGATCATCTGGCCGATGTTGTAGCGGACCTGAAGGCCAAGGGGCTGGCGGTTGAGTCGGACGGGGCGATGTGTGTGTTTCCGGAAGGGTTCAAGAACAAGGACGGCCAGCCGCTGCCGTTCATTATTCAAAAATCAGACGGGGCGTTTCTGTACGCCACGACGGATCTGGCGGCACTGCGGTTTCGGGTGAATGAATTGAAGGCCGATACGGTGATTTATGTGACCGACGCGCGGCAGGCGCTGCATTTTCAGATGCTGTTTGCCACGGCACAGATGGCCGGGTGGGTCGATGAGCGAATTACGCTGGAGCATGTTACCTTCGGCACGATGCTGGGCGCCGACGGCAAACCCTTCAAGACGCGCACCGGCGGGACGGTCAAACTCAAAGACCTGCTGGATGAGGCCGTGGAACGAGCCAAAGCGGTCGTCGAGGAGAAAAACCCCGATCTGCCGTCCGATCAGAAAGCCCAAATCGCCCAAGCCGTCGGCATCGGTGCGGTCAAGTACGCCGACTATGCCAACAATCGCAACAGCGATTATGTCTTCAGCTTTGATCGGATGCTGTCGCTGGACGGCAATACCGCTCCGTATATGCAGTACGCCTATGCCCGCATCAAATCCATCGAACGCAAGGCGGCGGGCAAAGCGGTGAACATCCAAAATGAACTGAACGGTTTGGACGCCCTGCTGCTGACCGAACCGGCGGAAAAGGAGCTGGCCAAGCTGCTGGTACGGTACGATCAGGCGATTGCCGCGGCGATAGCCGAGTGCCGCCCGAACTATCTGACGGGCTATCTGTACGACCTGGCCCAGGCGTTCAGCCGGTTCTACACGGCTTGTCCGGTCTTGACGGCCGAGGCGGCGCATCGTCCGACGCGGCTGCTGCTGTGCGACCTGGCTGCGCGGATCATTCGCCACGGATTGAGCGAACTGCTGGGCATTGAGGTGCTCGACCAAATGTAGATTATTCATAACTACGGATTTCGCGAATTTTCGTGGATGATTGATGGAAGGCAAGAGAAATGCAGACCACACACAAAACCATTTCGGTACGGACGAATCGGCGGTGTCAGATGATGGATATCACCGCGCAGGTGGCCGAGGCCGTCGCTGAAAGCGGCGTTCAAAACGGTACGGTTCTGGTCTTCTGTCCGCACACCACCGCGGCGATTACCATCAACGAGAATGCCGACCCGGATGTGCAGCACGACATCCTGCTGACGCTGGAGGAACTGCTGCCGAAAAATCGCCCCGGCTACCGACACGGCGAAGGCAACAGCGACGCCCACGTCAAGACCTCCCTGGTCGGGGCCAATGAACTGGTGATGATTGAAAACGGTCGCTTGAAACTGGGCACATGGCAGTCGGTCTTTTTCTGCGAATTCGACGGCCCGCGAACCCGCCGCATCCACCTCCAGGTAACAGGACTCTCAACGCATCACTGAATACGTCGGCAAACCTTAATCCAATCCCACCCGCCAGTATTTGGTCAGCTCAGCCAGATCGAGAACGTCGATGATACCGTTCGGCGGCAGCGCAAAATCACATCGACGGCAAAAAAACGGGGCGGACTCCGTATCCATCCAGACCGAGGTCAGAATGACCAGATCCAGCACGTCCACCACGCCGTCATAATTGAGATCAGCCGGAATGATGTAGCCAATGGGTTCGGGGTTGGCATCAGGATCATTGAACCGCGACAGGCCGCGCGGCGAGGTCTGCGCCGAAGCACTGTCGATCAGGGCCTGGCGAACGGCATAGACCCCGGCGGCGTTGACTGCTCGACCGTTGACGGCAATATACAGCGCCGCCAGGCCCGCCGCGTGCGGTGCGGCCATGCTCGTGCCGCTTTTCGTGGCGTAGCCGCTGTTAAGAAACGTTGATCTAATCGAAACCCCCGGCATCATCAAATCAATCGCCGCACCGGGAGAGTGGACGGGGTTGTACGACACGACCGAGCCGCTGAAATTGCTGAAGGAGACAGCAAAGGAGTCGTCATTCAGGTTGGATGTCGAACCGCCCGGTTTGCCGTTGGTATCGTACAGCGCCGAAATGGCCGCCACTTCGGGAAAAGCGGCCGGGACCACATCGTCGTTTGTTCCGAATATGCCGTCGGCGCCGTAAATATCCTTCGCATCATTGCCGGCGGCGGCAACCACCACGATTCCCTGAGCGACTGCATTTTGGATGGCGGTATGCAAGGCGTCATGATATCCTGTGCCGGAAAGGCTGATGTTCACGACGCTGACCGTATCAAGGTTGTCGATCATCCAGTCAATCGCCGCGGCAACATCGCTGAGGTAGCTATCGCCGTCGTCATTAAACACCCGCAGCGCCCACAATCTCACTCCCGGCGCTACGCCGACCACACCGATATGATTGTCCAACGCACCGATAATGCCGGCGACGTGTGTACCGTGGCCGTCGATGTCATGGTACTGATCGTCTTGAAACTGACGCAGGTTCAATCCTCGATACCCGGAATAAAACCGTCGCCCCCCTGCGACATTCAAATCCGGATGGTCGGGCTGAATGCCGGTATCAATGACCGCAACATCAACATCCACACGCTGATCGATGCCGTTGATATTGGCGATGGGGCACCGATGCGCATTGATCCGCTGCACGCCGTTGGGAGTGGCCTGAGCGGCCAAAACCATCTTCATATCCGGTTCGATGAGCCGAACGCCGGGCAGTTGACCCAGTCGTTCGATGGGCACATTCGGGGGCAAGCTGATCGTAAAGCCGCGCAACGCTCTGCGTTAGATATAGCCTCTGACTCCGCCGGTCTGACGCTCGGCCCAGGCGGCACGCGATTCCATATCGGCGGTACGCACCGTCGGTTCAAACTGGACGATATACCGGTTCGGAACGACCTCGGCAAAGAGAGATCCGGCACCGAATAACAACAACACGACCATATTAAAAACGCTGGGCGACATCCCATCCCCTCATTGAAACATCAATTAGTCAATTATTTTATCACATTAACAGCGAAAAGTAAATCGAAAAATACTTCAACTGACGACATTGGAATCTTCGGATAATACTGTTGCCAAAGTAACCTGTTCTCTGCAAAATGGGTGGACAAGTGTATGAAATTGAAAAAAAAGAAACCATTTAAGGACAGAGACGCTCTGTAATGGGGCAAATACGTTTTATTCTGGGGCGCAGCGGAACGGGCAAGACGACGCGGTGTGTCGAGGCGGCGGCTGATGCGCTGCGGGCCGGGGGCGATGCGCCGCTGGTTCTGCTGACGCCGGAACAGGCGACCTATCAAATGGAGCGGGCGGTGCTGGCTCAACCGGGCGTGGCGGGGTTCAGTCGGCTGCGGGTGCTGTCGTTTAATCGGCTGGTATTCTGGCTCAGTCGGCGGCTGCGAACCGGTGCGGAACTGTCGCGGCTGGGGCGGCAAATGGCTGCCTATCGCATCCTGCTGGAACAGGCCGAACGGCTGAGCCTGTACCGCACCGCCGCCCGTCATGCAGGGCTGGCCGAACGGATCAGCGGCTTGCTGACCGAACTTCAGCAGGCCGACTGCTCACCTGAACAAGTCGCCGCACTGGCCGAGCAGCTTGAAAGAGAAAATCCCGGCGGCACAACAACCCGAAAATGGCGGGATATTGCCATCATTTATTCAGAATATGCCGCTTTTTTCAAGACATCAGAGGCATTGCGCAACCCGGACGCGGAATTGACCCTTGCCCGGCGGGATATCGCCGCGTCGCCGTTTATCAAAGAGGCGCAGATCTGGGTGGACGGCTTTTCGGGTTTTACGGTGCAGGAACGCGAGATGCTGGTTGACATAGCGCGGCATTGCAAAACGATGCACATCGCGTTGTGTCTGGACCCGGCAAAACTCGATTTGGACAACACCGACCCTGAGACACTTGATCCGGCGGATTTGTTTTACACCACCGAGCAGACTTATGCAGAGTTGCTGGGCATTTTTCGCAAATGCCGGTTTGACATCCTGGCGCCGAGGATTTTGAGCCGCCCCGCCCGTTATGCTGACGCGCCTGCGCTGGAATCCATTGAATCGGCGCTGGCGACGGACACGAGCGAACCGGCATCGGCCAATGGAGCCGTGGAGGTGGTCTGCTGTCCGGATGTGCGCGGCGAGGCCGAATGGACGGCGCGGCGAATTTGCGAACTGGTACGCCACCAGGGGTATCGCTACCGACAGATTGCGGTGGCCGTGCCGGACATGGATACGTATGGCGTCTATCTGGAGTCGGCCTTTGCACGCTGCGGCATCCCCTGTTTTCTGGACCGCCCTGCGGCCGTGCGGCATCATCCGTTGGCCGAGACCCTGCAGGCGGCCCTGGCGGCGGCCGAGCAGTTTGCCACGACGGATATTCTATGCTATCTGAAAAGCGGCCTGACCGGCGTGGCGGACGAGCAGATAGACCGGCTGGAACGGTACTGTCTGAAATACGGAATTGAACGGGAAGACTGGACGGCGCCGATGCCGTGGCGGTTTGCCGCGGCTGACGAACCGGCTGAAGACGCCGCGGCAGAACCGCTTCGACAGATGGTCACCGCGGCGCTGTCTGCTCTGCACGAATCGCTGTATGCCGAGGACAAACCGCTTGAGGCGTCGGCGTTTGTGCGGGCGGTGTGGGATTTTCTGGAACGGATCGAGGCCCGCAAGCGGCTGGCGACATGGGCACAGGACGACCCTACCGATGCGCAGGGACATCGGCAAACGTGGACGCAGTTGACGGCGGTGCTGGATGAAATGGAGCGGGTATTCGGCGGACATCCGGAGCCGACGGCGGTGTTTGTCTCGACGCTGGCCGATGCCCTGTCGTCGCTGACGATCAAACTGATTCCGCCGACGCTGGATCAGGTGCTGGTCGGTTCGATTGAGCGCAGCCGTCATCCCGATATTCGGGCGATGTTTCTGGTCGGCGCCGCCCAACATCAGTTTCCTACCCCGCTATCGACCACGGATCTTCTGGGACGAGGTGAACGGCAGGCGGCTCAGAGTGGGGGGCTGGAATTGACCGATCCGCTGACGCAGCAGCTTTCCAAACGCCACTATCTGGCCTATATCGCCCTGACGCGGGCGTCGGAGTACATCGCCGTCAGTTATCCGCAACAGGACGAAAAAGGCGCGCCGGTGGTACCCTCGACCTGGGTTGAGCGGCTCAGCCGTTTGTTTACCGACGTCCGGCCACGGGCGATGCACAGCAACATGAAAATACTGGAAAGCCAAAGCGTTGCGGAATTGGCCGAACGACTCGCGGCCGCCTGCGGCAAAGACCGTCCGCCGCAAGGCCCGACCGATGGAGCGGCCTTTGCGCTGCATGCGGCGCTGCGGTCGTCGTGCGAATCGATTCGAGCGGCGGCTGAACACGTGATGGGCGCGCTGACTTATACCAACGCCGCGGCACTGACGAGCGAATCGGCCCTGCGGCAATTTAAGCACATTTCTGCATTTTCCGCATCGCGGCTGGAGACCTTCGCGGCCTGCCCGTATCAGCATTTTGCCGCATATATCCTCGAATTGGAAAAGCGGCCGCTTCTGCGATTCGAGCCGGTGGATGTGGGCAGTTTTTATCATACTGTGATTGAAACCCTGTTCGGCCGGCTTCAGCAGCGCGGCTGGACATGGGCGAGTGCACCGACTGAAGCATTGGCAACGTTGTGCGATCAGATCATTCAGGAAACCATCGAGCAGAGTCCGACAATGACCGCCTTTATGCGGCGTCAGATGCACCACCGCTATGTCATTGAATGCGCCTGCGAGACAGTGCGTCAGTTTGTGGCGGCGCTGGCCGAACTGGAACGGGCCGGCGCATTGCGACAGACGGCGGCGGAACTGTCATTTCAATTCCCTCTGGACAGCACCGTCCGAATCAAAGGGCGTATTGATCGGGTGGATGTGGCTGAGATTGACGGGCAAAGGATCGCAGCAATCTTTGATTTTAAGCGAACGCCGCGTTCGATTGCCTGGGCCAGACTGTTTTACGGGCTGGACATTCAGCTTTTGACGTATTTGCCGGCCGTGCCGTATCTGCCTGAACACATCCGGGCCGATGTCATCGCCGGGGCGTTTTATCTGCCGTTTGAGTACAATGCGGTTACTCGGACTCCGGATATGATCGAGACACAGCGGCACACCTTTCCCTATAAAGCCAGAGGGATCTTTAACGGCGCGTATGCCGAGACGCTGGACAAAACCGCCCGTCAATGGAGTCGATTTTATAATTTTTACGTTGCGAACGACGGCTCGCCTTACAGTTTTTACGGCAGCAGCGGCGCGGTCAGGCCGGACGAATTTGACGCACTGCTCAGTTGGGCCAAGCGGCTGATGGCCCGGCAAATCGAACGGATTCGTTCCGGCGTTATTGCTGCGAAGCCTTATCGACTCAACAAAGACACGCCGTGCCGCTGGTGCGACTACAAAAGTCTGTGTCGGTTCGACTGGCAAATCAATGACTACAACACCTTGACGCCGGTCGATAAGCAAGCGGTTATCACACTCATTCAGGAAGATGTACAAAGGCCTTTGAATGATTCAGCCGGAACGCATAGAGCGGCTCAATGATCACCCCCTGCGTCAGCGCGATTATGTGCTGTACTGGATGCAGGCCGCTCAGCGTGCCGAGGATAACCACGCCCTTGAGCGGACGATTGAAATCGCCAATCAGCGCGGCAAGCCGGCACTGGTCTGTTTTTCACTAACCGACCATTTCCCTGAGGCGAATCTTCGGCATTATACGTTTATGCTTGAGGGATTGCGGCAGACCGAACGGGCGATGGCCAAACGAAAAATCCCTTTTGTCGTCGTCAAAGGCGAGCCGGATAGCACCGTTATTCAACTGGCCCGACGCGCCGATGCGGTCGTGGTCGATGAGGGGTATTTGCGTAGTCAGCGCACATGGCGAACGCGCGTGGCGCAGGCCGTGGATTGCTTGCTGGAAGAGGTCACGACGAATCTGATTGTGCCGATCGAGACCGCCTCGGACAAAGAAAACTTTTCAGCCGGGACGCTGCGGCCGCGGATCGCGCGGCAGCAGGATCGTTTTTTGATACCGCTCAGGGCGCAACGCCTGCACAAGAACGCCCTTGCGGTCAAGCCGCCCGGCCGCATCGATGTGAACGACGTCCGACTGCCGGCCAGATTGAAGCTGGACACGTCTGTTTTGGCCAGTCCCGTCTTTGTCGGCGGAACCGAGCAGGCACACAAACGGCTCGATGCGTTCATTCAACGCAAACTGGCTCGCTACGACAAAGACCGCAATGACCCCCTGCTGGACTGCCAATCCAACCTGAGTCCGTATCTGCATTTTGGACAGATTTCGCCGTTGACAATTGCGCTGGCGGTAATGCAAAGCGATGCCGACGGCAAAGCGGCTTTTCTTGAAGAACTCATCGTGCGGCGGGAGCTGAGCTATAATTTTGTGTATTACAACACCGCGTATGACGACTTTGAAAAGGCGCTGCCGCCGTGGGCGCTGCGGACATTACATTATCACGCCAAAGACAAACGGGAGTACCTTTACTCTCTTGAGCAACTGGAAACTGCGCAAACCCACGACGACGCCTGGAACGCCGCCCAGCGGGAAATGGTCATCACCGGCAAGATGCACAATTATATGCGGATGTACTGGGGCAAGAAAATCCTGGAGTGGACAACAACGCCGCAGCAGGGCTTTGAATGGGCGCTGTATCTGAACAATAAATACGAGCTGGACGGGCGCGATCCGAACGGCTATGCGGGGGTGGCCTGGTGCTTTGGCAAACATGACCGGGCCTGGGGCGAACGTGCCGTCTTCGGAAAGGTGCGCTATATGAACACCGCGGGACTGGCACGCAAGTTCGATGTAACCGCCTATATCCGGCGGATCGAAACGCTATCAGATGGGCGATGAAGTTTAACCACAGAGGACACTGAGGGTAGATTCAATTTTGAATTGGGGTGAATTTTACTTATCATTATCGCCCGTCGGGGGTTTTATTTGCTTTTTGGCCGGTTTCGGGTACAATGTTATCCTGAATTTTTTTATTGCGGAACCGGGGGTGACGCAACCACCCCTGTCCTGCTGACGCAGGACGTCCCCTCCTTGAAAAGGAGGGGAGTCAAACAACAGCGCGGCGCACCAGCGTGCGCAATAGCGCGGCAGCGCAAGCTACCCGATAGGAGATGCGAATAGATGGGGCGTTTTTCCAAGACGCCAGATTATCCGGCGGCTTGCGCCGCTCGGCTATTGTACGATGACGCAACGCACCAGCGCGCTCAACAGCGCGGCTCGGCTGTTGAAAAATCTCTCCCTGATCCGCTTAGTGGCTCGGCGATAATTTCGAGCGCTGTCCCATTGCATTTGCTCGGCATTTCGGTTATATCATACCGCTCGTGGTAGTGTCAAAAATTTTATGAAAGAATGAAAAATCGTATCGTCTTAAATTTTGTGTGTGAATATGAATAACGGATATTCTTTTATCGCAAAGATTATCCTTATCTCACCGCCGCAGAATTTAACAGTATTGCCTCCGACGAGCTTTTGGAAGGCCCATTCTCGGCAAACTGTGAAATTATGCGGCTCGCAAACTCACGAATGGAATAGTTGGTACTGTGCTCTTTGACAATTTGGATTTTTTGGAAGGCTATGCAGCTTGCCCAAGAAACTTCACCCATGCCTGGGGCATGAGAGTGACCTCTTTGAGGCAGTCAAGCTGAACCGGAGCGGAGTTTCCAATCGCCGAATGAGGTCGCATAAAGTTGTAATAAGCGACAAACAGAGTGGTCAGTGCAACAGCACCTTCGAAGCTTTTGAAACCGGCTCTGGGTCTGGTGTGAAATTTATAGGTCCTGTTCAGGCGTTCAACGAGCTGCTTGAAACAACGATATTCACTGCTTTCGGTGTCGAGGTTCTCAAGGCCGATAACGGTATGCTTTTCAAGCTTGTTTTCGGCCCCGGCATTGAATGCCATAACGGCGGTGTCATAAGCCGGGTTTCCGTCGGTAATCAACATGGACTTTTTACTGTTTTGCTCGGGCTGACCGTAGCAGTCATAAAGCAGCGCCAACGCCGGTTGCGTATCTCGATTGGTTGAAAGGTTATAGCCGCATATAGCCCTTGTTACCGAGTCGATAATGAACCATGTATAATGCCAGCAGTTCTTGACGATAATGTAAGTTTCATCAGCTGCCGCTGTTGCTGTCGGAGCCGGATTGTGACGGTCGACCAGCGGCGCTAACTTAGCCGCCGCAGCATTCGCATAGTTGATCACCGTCTGATGTGAAATGGGAATGCCGAATATGCCTTTTAAGGCCTTTTCAGTCAATCTGGCGCTGAGTCCGAGATTGATCGTGAATGTCAGCACCAGTCCCACGACATGGTGATTGTTGTGTATGCGATTTAAATCGACTTTGGAGCAGCAGCCTTCGGGACGCTGTGTTTTCAGGTCCTGTGGTGATAAGTGAAACTCGCGGTACTGGTAATGAAGCTTGTAATTGGGATCATACTTTTGTAATTCGCGTTGTTTCTTCTCTTCGGCGGTAAGGCTTTTAAGCTTATCGAGGTAATGAGAACAGTTATACCGTGGGCATTTGTAAATGGTGCAAATGCTGCTTGATTTCCACTGACTCAGCGCAGAGCCGCAATGCGGACACCAATATTTGGCTGAACTTTGTTTTCGGATGCGATGTGTAGGACTTGTCTTGCTACAGATTTTACATCGTGCTTGTGAGGCATGCTTGCCGTTATTGAGATAAAGATATTTACGCGGGGCATTACAGTGCTCGCAGCGACAGCCCGGCGGTAATTGCGGTGATCCTTTTCTGCGTCTGACCGGTTTAAGGTCTTTGCCGTGTTGACGCTTGTATTGATCTAACAGCTTTTGCCAGTCAGACTCGGCAGGCTTGACAATAACAGCCGGCGGCTCGGGCAAAGGTGGTACCGGGTCAACTTGGAAGATACGATAATGCGGCGGTTTTTCATTAGGCTTTAGTTCAATATCTTTACGGACACCGCTGAGTATCTCATGGAAAACCACGACAGCGGAAGCGAGATCATTAAAAGTAAGGTGACGACAAAACCATTTAATTAAACGAGAAAGATTTGATTTCATGTGTGGGCTCTCCTTTATTTGCTTGGTGCATTTAAAGTTAAAACCGACGCCCACACATTTTTTCCAAAAATCCAAATTAGTCAATAAAAACAGGGAAAAACAGTAACTGGTGTAAGTCCTTTGATATAAGGGATTTTAAGATAAATATAGGAAAAATTTTTGACAAAACG
>JBNRMN010000046.1:0-11526 GCA_050309605.1 Anaerohalosphaeraceae bacterium | reverse complement strand
ACCGGTTTTTAAAGCAAGGTTACGGCCGCTCTACACATTGGCAGGTAATCGCAACTTCCGATTTCAGCGTAACTTACATCACTGGGCGATACAGGATTCGAACCTGTGACCTCACGGGTGTGATCCGATGCCCGCTCGGTCCATCGCGAACTGTCGCGATTTGCCGTAACCTCTTTGGCCACAAGGGTCTATATTCCGCGCGATAAGCCAAGAGAAATCCGATTTTCATTGCATTTATTGCGTCCCATTGCACCCCATAGCATTCATTGCGTGAAGCGCACCGGTTTTGGGGGAGTGAAAGCAGTAGAGTACTTGTAGCGGTTTATTGTTCGGATAATGCCGACATGTTTGTTGGCCAAATGGACCGAAAGCAGCACTGCTTCTGGGGCTTTCCTATCCGGATTTTTTGAAAATGCGACTTTTCACTTGCTAAGCAGCGGGGCTGATCGTATAATCTTAAAAGTAAGAAATAAGATTTTGTTGTTTTATGAGGATATAAAAATGATAGCCAATCTATCCACAACTAAAATGTCTTCAAAGGGGCAGGTCGTTATCCCCGAATCCATACGTAAAACCCTGGGACTGGAAAGCGGCTGCCAGTTTTTGGTTCTGGGCGAAAAAGATGCGGTGATCCTGAAAACCATTTCCTCCCCCTCCAAAAAAGAGTTTGCTGGACTTCTGGCCAAGGCTCGCAAGACCGCCAAGGCAACGGGGCTGGAACCCGGCGATGTCACGAATGCCATTGCGGAAGTGCGGGGCAGAAAGTAATGCTCAAGGCCGTCATCGATACCAATGTCTTTGTGTCCGGCCTGTTTTTCAGCGGACCGCCATACCGGATTCTCAAAGCGTGGGATGACGGCCAATTCGTTATGGCAGTCTCGGAAGTCATTCTCCACGAATACAAACGGGTTATTGAGACGCTTTCTGAAAAGCTGGGCGACATTGACTTGGCTCCCATTTTGGAGCGGATCGTCATCGAAGCGGAGATGGTCGCCGATTATACGTTTGAACAGCCGATCTGTGAAGATCCCGACGACGACAAATTCCTGGCCTGTGCGATGCTCTCTAAAAGTCATTATCTGGTCAGCGGCGACAAACACCTGCTCAAACTCGGCACCTTTTTGGATACGGACATCATCACCCCGCGTCAATTCCTCACCAAGCTTCAATAATTCATTGACCGCTCCTTTTCGACAGCACAACCTCACGATATAATCACTTTTTTTGATACTCCAAAACCACAGAGGGATTATGCTGATCGGCCTTGTAAAGCTCTTGTGGAGCCTGTTCCAAACACGCAAGAACCTGCTGTTGGAAAATGCCCTATTGCGTCAACAGTTGGTCATCTGCCTGCGGTCGGCAAGACGCCCCAAATTGATGCCGCGAGATCGCATCCTGATGGTCTGGTTATCGCGGGTCTTTTCCGGCTGGAAGAAAGCTTTAGTGATCGTCCGGCCGGATACGGTCATCGGCTGGCACCGCCAGGGATTCAGGCTCTATTGGAAATGGAAGTCCCGGCTTGCCGGACGTCCATGCATCGATTGGCCGCTCATAAAGCTCATCCGACGCATGCACAACGAGAACCCAACATGGTCGGCCCAACGGATTCAGGGGGAACTGGCAAAACTTGGAATGACTGTCAGCGACAATACCGTTCTCAAATACATGGGTAAGCCCAAACCCGATGCCGACAAACGCCAGCGGTGGCGGACCTTCCTGAAAAATCACGCCAAACATACCGTCGGAATTGACTTCCTTGTCGTTCGGACGATGTTCTTTAAGGCCCTCTATGTTTATGTGGCCATCTCACACGACCGGCGAAAAATCCTGCATTGGGGCGTCACCGACAGGCCGCATTCCGAGTGGGCCATCCAGCAGCTTCGCCAGACCTTTGACTTTGACACGACGACAAAGTATGTGATTCGTGACAACGACGGCATCTTCAGCGAGGAATTCAAGCAAACCATCACACGTTTCGGCCTCAAAGACACACCCACCGCACCGCATTCGCCATGGCAAAACCCCTTTGCCGAACGGGTCATCGGGACGTTACGCAGGGAGTGCCTGAATCATGTCATCATCTTGAACGAAGAACATCTGCGTTCCGTGCTGACCGACTACATCGACACCTATTACAACGTCGCCCGCCCGCACTTGTCGCTCAATAAGGATTCGCCTGTTTCCCGTCCGGTGCAAGCCGAAGGTGAAATTGTGAGCAAGCCCATCCTTGGCGGCCTGCATCACATCTACACCCGCGTCGCGTAAATCGTGGACGCCCCACTGTCACCACACCCGCCGTCTGCACCGATACCGAAAAAACGCCTTAAATCCAGACTTCGAGCCTTCGGAATCTGCCCCGAATCCATCCATCTTTAGTTGCCAAAGATCAAATTCCTGTTTTCTCGTCGAGCCAAATCACCCAATTCAGCCGTCAGATGGATTTTTGCGTAGGACAGGGTAGAAGTCAGAGGTCAGAATTTGACATTTCCCGAAGGCGTCATACACATACCGCTCGACGATCTGGACCTGCGAGGTATTCCATTGTGAAAGAGCCACGACCGAGCCGAGGCCGTCTGTGTGGTAAAAATACCAGAATTCCTGACCGGCGTCAACCAAAATCATCGCAATCGGCTCATCAATCCCGGGGCCGTAAACAAAGCGTTTGCGCAAGGACAATTCACTGCTGACAAGGACGTATTCGGCAATCATCTGCGCCCCGTCATAGACATAGACCGTCTCCACGCCGTCCGCATCCGACAGCACCCGAATCGACCCCAACGCATCGCGTAGTACCCGCCAAGCGTAGGATGGGCTTTAGCCCATCACCGCTCGTAGTTCAAGCTTCAGCTTGTTGAAACAGGAACCTTCTAAAAAATCACTGAAGCGTGGACTACCAACATCCAAGTTGCCAAAGAGCGTTTTATGTTCCCGATTATACCCTTACAATTCGTACTGTCAATCCGCAACCTTAACACCCATTGCGATTGATTATTTATCAATCTTGCATAGGCCACCCGTCGCTGAACCAATACAGTATGACAAAACATAAGTCCAATTTAATTCTCTCTCCAGAAATACAATCCTTTATCCATTTCGCTAAATTCTTCAAAAGAATTACCAGAAGGTATCCAGTCTTCTTGCCCGAGAGCAATTCCAAAATATCCAAAAGGGCTTCCCCAAACTAATCTCAAAAAGTAACCATTTCGATCTTGATCGATTTTGACATATTTATTAGGTTTTAACTCGTGAATGTTATCAGGATATTGTTCCTCAGTTAATATACTTCCTGCAAGTGTTTGACTTGACTTCAAAAACAAACGTAGAGAGGCTGGATCAATTTCTTGTGTAATCCTTTTACGAAAACCCTTTTCATAGGGTGTCCCAATGCTTTGCATCTCTATTGCCAAGAAGCAAACAAGCAAAATGCATAAGCAAATTAAAATGTCCCAAAACCATTTCTTTCGCCATTTGATTATATCCCAAATGGATTTAATCAACATCAATAGCGAAAATAATGCACATATTAAAATATAAGAGTAAAAAATTATTATTTGAGCAGCCATAATATTGCCGCTCAAGCTATAGCCTTCGCGATAAGATAATATCTGGCCAGTGACAAACATAAATAGTCCACCTGAAACCGCTACCAACAAACCTATAGAACCTATATGAAATATTCTATTTTTTACGCCCATAGTGTTTCCTTTTATGCATTCCAGTATTTCGATCATCAGGTTCATAGTTTCGCAAATAATAATCGTAACCCCAGCTTGCCCAGAAATGCTCTCCTCTCGTAGCCCAATTGCGGTTATGCTTTCGGTTATGCCCTACAACATATATATGAAGCATACCTCTCGGCAATCCCACATGAGCGGCTCTCATTCCCACGCCAATATAGTTTACTTGTGTAGCACAATATTCCTTACCAGCATACTTATATCGTCCCCTATTATAATGAAACCATGTGTCTGCACTCATCCATTCATCATTATAAGGAAGCCATCCACTATCATCATAAAGTCTGTCATTGTAGAAATCCCTTGCTACTTTAGCCACATCTGGACCAATAAGTCTTGTCGGTTCGTTGGTCTTGCACAACCCCCACGGATCAATCCAGTTGAGGGGGTTGTTGTTGACGTAGGCGTAGAGGTTCATGCCGTCGATATAGCCCAGCGGGTCGGGCTGGAGGAAGCGGCCCAGATCGGGGCTGTACATACGGAAGCGGTAGTCATAGAAGCCGGATTCGGCGTCGAGCCTGCGGCCGGTGAACAGGATGGGGTTGCCGTATAAGCTCGTAGTTCTTAGTTCGTAGTTCGGAGCCAGAATCTGCGTCTTGCCGAAGGCGTCGTAGGCGTAGCGCTCGACGATCTGTCCATTCATATTTGAAAGAGCCGTGACGGAACCCAGCCCGTCACACGTGTAAAAGTAACGACTTTGACCGATTACGTCAAGCATCATTATCGGCTCATCCAGGCCGGGGCCATAGACGTACATTCTCGCCAAAACAGCTCCACTTCCCGAATCCTCATACTCGGCGACGACATGCGCCCCGTCATAGACATACGCCGTCGTCACGCCGGTAGCCGCGACGGTCCTGGACAGCCGCCGCCCGAAGGAATCGTAGGCGTAATCCGCTTCGGTCAGTTGGTAGGACGGGTCATAATCATACGCATGCAGGCCCCACCCGTCGTCAGATGTATTTTTGCAGAGAACAGGTTTTCAATTGACTATTGACAATTATCGATTGATTAATTTGCATTCTCGCCGAGGTCACCCATCATCGTTTATGCGTAGCATATACAGAAGTTTTCTGAAAAGTTGACAAAAAGATATTTTAATGATATGAGATGGTTTTTGACAGGCATATTTATATTTTGAGCTAATTTCCACAAGGCAAGGAAGGCTGAGTTTAACATTTTCGTCAAGTTCTTCTCCAACAGCTTCAAGATATGTTATCAACCTTTCTTTTAAGTCTTTGATGTGAGTCGCCACATCTTCTGAAGGGTATATAAAAACCCTATTATTATCGGCTTCTATCTTCAAAAGTTTCCCATCGCTATCAAAACCGACATATTCTTCATTTCTGACATCAACAGCTTCCAAATGTGCTGCTGCGTCTTCGATAGATCCAAAGATACCGATATCTTCACCGAACTTATCAGCAATAAATATCAGACGTGTGTACATATCAATTACCATCCTTTCTCCCAAGGACGATGCCAATTCATGCTACCGCCCGGAACAGTTGTACCATCAGGACCGTATATTCTTCGATGGTAATGAGGCCATCTTCCAACAGGATGTCCTGTTCTGTTTCCAAATGGCGCAACCCTGAAATTATTTCCAATACTGAATTCTTTTCCTCTATGAATAAAATTACCTGCTTTTGCGCCTATTGCGGTTACCGCCGCTGTTCCTGCCGCTTGGCCGACTACCCGGCCTGCGGCTCGCGGGTCATCGCCTAATAGCTGCTGACCTTTACATACCAACTTTTTCCCTATCGCCTTTGCTGTTTCTACAGGGCTGACAATCGCAGTGGCAGTGGCAGATGCAGTACCCTTGACGGTCTCAACAGGATGCCGCACCATATTATACACACCTACGGCCACATCGCCAACACCCTGAGCCTCACCGATTAACATTTCTCTGACATCATTGGTGTAACTGGCGAAACCTGTATTTTCAAAACTCTCAATTCGGGAGGCTGACCACTCAAGAAAGTTTGTCCATCGACTTAAGCCATAAGGGTCGATCCAATTCAGTGGGTTGTTGTTGACGTAGGCGTAGAGGTTCATGCCGTCGATGTAGCCGAGCGGGTCGGTCTGGAGAAAGCGGCCCAGGTCGGGGCTGTACATGCGGTGGCGGTAGTCGTACAGGCCGGTTTCGGCGTCGAGCCTGCGGCCGGTGAACAGGATGGGGTTGCCGTAGGCGGACGCGTTCACCGCCAGCGGCGTGCCGCTGCCGTCGCACACCGTCGTCCGCCCAAAGACATCGTCATAGCGATACCGCTCAACAATCTCGACCTGTGAGCCAGCAGTATTCCATTGTGAAAGAGCCGCGACCGAGCCGAGGCCGAAAATTCGCTTCAAATCCAGACTTCGAGCCTTCGGAATCTGCCCCGAATCCATCAATCTTTAGTTGCCAAAGATCGAATTCCTGTTTTCTCGTCGAGCCAAATCACCCAATTCAGCCGTCAGATGGATTTTTGCAGAGGACACGGTCGATCTCAATCATATTTTCGGCGTTTTCTCTTGGTAAATATCACAAGAAGTTGGTATAGTCTCACGATGACTTCACCTGCCAAAAATGCAATTGCTGCCGCAACAAAAATACCAGAGCCTGTCCAACTCTCTACAACAGCACCAACAATTAAGAAAAGTAAAACACACCATGCCACTACATTCCATTGTTTTTTCTTTTTGATATGGCTTCTTTGTGGCTGCATATGTGTAATCTCAACAAGAAAAACCTGGAACAGTCACAGTTAAATTTACTCTTTTTATATGCAAATGGCTGGCTACTCCAAACCTATATAGTATCAGGCCATTTAATATACCTTATCGGATTATTGGTATTGATAGAAAGTGATTTTATTAATTGTTTTTTTTCTTTAGTTGTCTCAAGATAATTCATCTTTTCTTTGAAGTAAGGAATAATTGTCTTACCATGCCATAGCAAAAACCCCTTTCGTAAAAGAATCATATTTGAAGGCCATATTATGAGCCAACCTGTCATACAATACAACACATTTGATTCTTCTCTGTCAATAATAAGCTCTTGTGAACCCTTTCTTATTGTAAGCCCACCTTTATGCAGAGAAATATGAATTCCACACAGTCTTATACATGCCCATAAGTCTGTGAACATGGACTTGGCAAGCATTAGAAAAATGAAAGCCAGGCATAACCCGAACCCAAGGGCTATAATTTCTTTAGAACTGATTTCCGAAAGCGAGAAATTTTTTATAGATAAATACAATAAATACAATGAAAGCGATATGGCCAAGCTAAAAAGACTCCCATATACAATAGAAAAGAAAACACAAAAGCTTTTATTAAATATGATTTCCTTATTATCCTGCATAATCATTTTCCATAAACTTCATCATAACCCATTTGACCAAGCCCGGAAAACAGGGCTGCATCAACTCCAATGGCCCATAACGTGACCGCATCAATAGCGCTATCGCTTGCCCAGTCGCCAAAACCACCAACAGATGCTGATATCCCAATACTAATCGCATTTCTAAGAGTTAAGAAATCTGAACTTTTGGATAGTGCTGAATTTGCGGCAGCAGTAAAGGTGGATGCCGCTGTTGTGGCCAATGTAGCACTTCCCGTACGTAATCCTATTTGCATTTCACCAAAACCTGCTGCAAAGCCAACCCAAAACGCTGCTTTATCGGATATATCACTGGGACCAAATAACACATTTATCCAGCCTTGTGTTAAACCATTCGCTACAGACGCACTCCATATGACTGATTCTGTGACGGTTTTTTTAGCACCAGCACAAGCAACTGCATTCTTTGTTCTCGCCCATAAACCGGAAAAAAACTTACCACTTGGATCAATTTTATTTATTGGTTCATTAAGACAATACAGATATTTATGCAACGTCAATGGATTTTCGCGAAAGCCTCTCACCGGATCCCTGCTGGTGAAGCGCATCATGGTGGGGTCGTATTGGCGGGCGCGGAGGTGGTATTGATCGATCTCGGCATCGTGCCACTGGCCGGTGAATTTCCACGGGTTGGCGATGGTCTCGCCCCACTGTCCCTCGTAAAGCTGCCCGAACGGCGTATAGGTATAGCTGTTGGCCGCCCGCACCGTTTGCGTCCCGTCATCTTACCACACCACCAGCCGCACACTGCCCAGCCGATCGTGAACGTAATACGACGCATCATAGAAGTTCGGATCAACCGGGTCGTGATGCCGCTGACACAGCACCTGCGCATCGGCGTAAACGTATCACTTTTCAAAGAGCAAAAATGATCTGTCCTGGCCTCACAAATCACTTGAATTAGCGGTCAGATAGATTTTTGAGTAAGACACCCTTTACATTTTCTCAAGATAATATTTTCTGACAATTTTTTTTGTTCAATTAAGAAAAGATCAAATTTGTAAGCAATTGCAATAAACAAAATCGCAAGCAAAGTATTCACCGGTAGTTGTACCGAAAAAGGTAATGATAATCGGTCGTAGAAATTCAAGACAAGGTATACGAAAAAAAACAGGCTGAGAGCGATGCTGAATTTTAAGGATCGGATAAAAATTACTTTGAGATCAGGAATTCTTTCCTCTTTCACTATTTTCGCCAGATAGAGCAGAAGAAAACTAAAAGTTAGCACAAAACATAGGAGTAGAAATCCTTGATACGCAAATGAAATTACTTGTAATTCGCCCGAATAGCTAAAAAACAAGGTTCCAAATATGCTGAACACACAAGAGGACACTATGATAATAAAAAAGTGCTTTTTCCAGTTCGCTGTCTTCAAAAGCAACAGTATAGAACAAAACATTCCCGCTAATGTACTCCAATAAATATCATACCCTAATACCATTATAAAGACCGAAAACATCATTCCAAAGGGGACAGAAATAGAAAATCTTTTTAGGAATTCAGGCAAATCAGATTTCCATGAATAAAGTACATATCCCAAGTAAAAAATAGCGGCAATATACATTCCGGATAGCTGTTCTATCGGATTGTTACCCCATTTCGGTTCTAATCTTTTCGCGACGGTTTCGAAAATGATAATGGTAACAAAAAGTATTAGTGAGTATACAATAAATATTGTTTTTTTCTTCATATCTATCTATCCAACCAATCTACTCCCATCCAACTCATGAAGTTTTGCATATCATTTGCATCAGTACCAATATATTTCTGCGCAGTACCCATAACACCACGGTATAGCAAAAATGCTAAAGGATCTACTGCTAATCCTTGTACCGTAGACATGCCTGTGGTAGATCCATAGGCCATCTGGTTTAAACGTACAGCAGCAAATGTTGCTAGATTCGTCGCAGGACCATAAGGATTAAATGATGCAACTGTTATCGCAACAGGTATAAAATTAAACGTTAACTCTGCAAGTTGCCAAAACCGCTCATCTCCAGTCTCAACAGAATAAGCAGCAAGACTAACACCATGACCATATAATGAATACCCAGTAATTACCGCACTCGCCAGACTGGTCGCACTTATTTCACCAGTCGGATCAACACGGTTGATTGGAGTGTTCAAACAATAAAGATATTTGTGCAATGTCAACGGCTCGTTTTGTTCTCCTCTCACCGGATCCCTGCTGGTGAAGCGCATCATCGTCGGGTCGTATTGGCGGGCGCGGAGGTGGTATTGGTCGATCTCGGCGTCGTGCCACTGGCCGGTGAACTTCCACGGGTTGGCGATGGTCTCGACGGCCTGCCCCTCGTAAAGCTGCCCGAACGGCGTATAGGTGTAGCTGTTGGCCGCCCGCACCGCCCTCTCGAAAGCTCTCCCCCTTGAAAAGGGGGAGTACCCCGAAGGGGGGAGGGGGTATTATCAACCACCCCGGCCTTACGGCCACCCCTCCTTCAAAAGGCGGGGAGCTTAACCACCAGCCGCACACTGCCCAGCCGGTCGTGAACGGTGTACGACGCATCATAGAAGTCCGGATCAACCGGCTCGTGATGCCGCTGACACAGAACCTGCGCATCGGCGTAAACGTATCATTTTTTCAAAGAGCAACTGCCTACAGATATAAAACGAACGCACGAATAAGCATTATAAAAAAAATAGTACCTGCCGTAAGAAGCAATACTTCGTAGGGATACATCAAATAAGTTTTCCACAAAACCCAAGGCAGCCTTTGCAAGCACAATGACAACTTATCTATATAGATGAGTCTTTTTTTCTGTCTCGACCATTCAATGGTTTGATCGATCTCGGGTATTCGCTCGACTCCTTCGTCTTCCAAATAATCGAGTGTATAAAATTTATCCCATGCCAACCGCCTGCCCATCTTTTTCGCCTTATCCTGCCATTTTATTGGTTGACCGGATTTATAATATGAGACTGCTTCCTTGTAGTCGTATTGTGGAAACCAAACATATAGGCTATTTTGTAGCTGATATTTTTCAAAATAGTTGGAAGCTTTCTGGTATTCACCTTTGGCATAATATAAATCAGCTAAAAAGATATTATAGTTAGGATGGATTGTGATTAGCTCATTGGTAATTTTATTGGCTTTTTCAAATTCTTTAAAATCAATATAAGATTTTGCAAGCATCATTTTTGCAATTTCATTTTTTTGGGGAAACCGCTTTTCATATTTTTGAGCATATTCGAGTCGCTTATCCCAATTTTTCCGCATATTCAAACGGCAGCACAATTGATGATAATTAATGTATGAATAATCTATTTGATCACTTATAGATAATGCGCGTTCCAAATAATCAATCCCTTCATCTCTATAACCTAAGTCATAAAGAGCCAGCCCAACATCAAAAAAGGCTTGCCATTGACAATTTGGAGGCCATAAATTAAATGACACTCGACTTGTAGCATTGTCAATAAATCGTCGATCCTGTAAACAGATAGCAAGGCGAATCGAATAGTGCCAAAAGCCTGTACCTTTGGAATCACTCCTTGTCATCTCAATTACAGAAGTTTTAACGCAATCCAAGACGGTATTGTACCACCAAAAAGGAAGATAAAATATATGCCAAGGTCGAATTTTTATGAAAAAGCAGCACATCTTTTCGTCTTTTAAGGGTCACGGGTAATTCTTGAGTTTTCTGGTTCAAATAAATCGTCAAGAAATTCGTCAAACTTTCTAAATCCTCGCAAAACATCATCGCACCCACGAATTTGAGCAGATAACAAGGCGACACCACCAGCTAACGCAGCCCATTTTGGCCATCCCCAGTTCCCTCCACTGCCACCGCCCATTAGATTAGAGTTCATACCATCAAAATACGGCTTAAAATCCTCATAAAAGGGGTCCTTGTATGAACCTTTTCTCATTACAACCGACAACGCCATAACGGGTAGAATTGTTTTTTCTAATTCAATTCCAAAGCTCATTATATCCCAATCCATTTTTGCTACCCCAAGTGCAACAACAGAGGTAGCAAATCCATGTACACTATATCCTGCCATAATTGGTTCAACCAGTATAGCTGCCATTGATTCACCAGTTAAATCTACGTGATTTAAAGGATCATTAGCTGTATATATATATTTATGTAATGTCAAAGGCTGTTTCGATTTTCCCACAATCGGATCCCGGCTGGTAAATCGCATCATGGCGGGGTCGTATTGGCGGGCGCGGAGGTGGTATTGGTCGATTTCGACGTCGTGCCACTGGCCGGTGAACTTCCAGGGGTTGGCGAGGGTCTCGACGGCCTGCCCCTCGTAAAGCTGCCCGAACGGCGTATAGGTAGTGCTGTTGGCCGCACGGACGACCCACGCTTGTTGCTGCTGGTCATACTCCGGCACAACCACCAGCCGCACACTGCCCAGCCGATCGTGAGCATAATA
>JBNRMN010000045.1:0-33254 GCA_050309605.1 Anaerohalosphaeraceae bacterium | reverse complement strand
AAATCACTGTCGCTGCAGATATAGAGGGTGAGACCTCATTAACCTTTTTTAGGAGATTTCCGAATGCAAAAAACAGACACAGGCCCTCCCGTATTAATCCAGTTTCCGACCGCTCAGGTGCTGGCCAATTACGACGCCGGTGACATGACAGTTGCTGATGGTTCCGCTGATAGAATCATAGGGTGCATGGCCGTTTCCGGCAACCAGGCCGGCTACATAGCGACGGCCTGTCATCTGAACATTATCAACGCGAAGGTTTTGGATGCGCCCCCCGTTTCCGACGCAACCGAATAACGCGATAAAATTCATATCGGGTCGATCAATGACGACATTGGAAACCGTATATCCCTGGCCGTCAAAGCAGCCGCTAAAGACGGTTCCCTCAAAAAACTCCATATCCGGGTTGGCGTGCGGCGCGACGGGTGACAACTCGATTCCGACCAGATCAATATCGGCCGTCAGGATGAAATGTTTGTCCCAAGTACCCGGCCGGCTCGTCAGTTCAATCCAGTCCGCTGCGGTGCTGATTCGGTAGGGGGCCTCGGCCGAGCCGTCGCCGCCGGAATACGGCGTACTGAATGCGATAACAGAACAAAACCCGACCGTCGTGAGAATAAGAAATGTACAGTGTGTTCGCATTGATCCCTCTCTGTCAAATATCCTTCCGCGTTCTCCCCTCTGTGCCGGAACCGGCCCGTAAAAGGGGCGTTTCTGCATTATATACACCTTAAAATAACAAAACAACGGCGGTTCCGTCAATAAAAAATCTTGTTATTCCGCGCAAAACGCTTATAATTTCGCCAAATCGAAGGTTTTTTTGGTTTTTTCAACGGGAACGCCGGCCTCAAGCCGGTAAAACACAATCAGGAGTCCGGACGGATATGGCCAAGAAAGCGGAAAAAGTGGTGCTTGCCTACAGCGGCGGGCTGGATACGAGCGTGATTTTGCCGTGGCTCAAGGAGACCTACGGCTACGACGTGGTGGCTTTTGCCGCCGAGCTGGGTCAGGGCGACGAGTTGAAAGGCATTCAGAAAAAGGCCCTGGCCACCGGTGCGGTCAAGTGTATCGTCAAAGATTTGCGTAAAGAATTCGTCGAGGACTACCTCTGGCCGATGCTCAAAAGCGGGGCGGTTTATGAGAACGGCTACCTGCTGGGTACGAGCATTGCCCGCCCGCTGATCGCCAAACATCAGGTCGATGCGGCGCATGCCACCGGCGCGACAGCGGTCTCGCACGGCGCCACCGGCAAGGGCAACGATCAGGTTCGGTTCGAATTGACGTTTATGGCCCTGGATCCGTCGCTGAAGATCATTGCCCCGTGGAAAGATCCCAACTTCACGCTGACCAGCCGTGAGGCGGCGATTGATTATGCCCGCAAGCACAACATCCCCATCGAGCAGAGCAAAAAGAAAATCTATTCGCGCGACCGCAACCTCTGGCACATCAGCCACGAGGGCGCCGACCTGGAAGATCCGTGGAACGAGCCGAAAGACAGCCTGTTCGTGATGTCCCGGCCGATCTCCAAAACCCCCAACCGCCCCGATTACGTCGAGATCGGGTTTGAACAGGGCATTCCCGTCAAGCTCAACGGGCGCGCCGTCGGCGGGGTCAAGCTCATTGAAACGCTCAACGACATCGGCGGCAAACACGGCGTCGGACAGGTCGATCTGGTTGAGAATCGTCTGGTCGGGATGAAGTCCCGCGGCGTGTATGAAACCCCCGGCGGCACCATTCTCAGCACGGCTCACCGCGCACTGGAGATGCTGACGCTCGATCGGGAAACGATGCATTACAAACAGCAGGTTGCGCTGCGGTATGCCGAGATGGTCTATTACGGCCAGTGGTTCTGCGAGCTTCGCGAGGCACTGGATGCGTTTGTCAATGTCACCCAGCAGAATGTCAGCGGCACAGTGCGATTGAAACTGTTCAAAGGGCAGGCGACGCTGGCGGGCGTCAAAAGTCCCAAGAGCCTGTACAACCCGCATTTGGCCAGCTTTACCATGGGCGAAGAATACAACTCAACCGACGCGACCGGTTTTATTCGGTTGTTCGGCCTGCCGATGAAGGTTTCCGGCCTCGTCCGGCGACAAACAGAAAAAAAATAATTATTTGACAGCGATTTACACCGATTAACACTGAAAAAAATCTGTGAAATCCGTGTGAATCTGTGTCATAACTTTTTATGGATAACATAGTGGCATCAGAATGGATTTGGTTTATATTTATCGTCGCGTTCGGCGCGTGTGTGGGCAGTTTTCTCAACGTGGTGATTTATCGCCTGCCGCGCGAAAAGTCGCTGATCCGCCCCGGTTCGGCCTGCCCGAACTGCAATACACCGATCTATTTTTTCGACAACATCCCGCTGGTTTCGTGGCTGGTGCTGCGCGGCCGATGCCGCCGGTGCAAAGCGACCATCTCAATTCGCTATTTTCTCATCGAACTGCTGACGGCAGCGCTGTTTGCAGGGGTCTATCTGTGGTTTTTCTACTTTGAAGGCCGACAGACCGGCTTGAACGGCGCCGCGATGCAGCAGTTTTTTTCGGGCGGCTGGCTCTTTTATCTGGCGGTGATTACGCTGATGGCGGCGTTTCTGGCGGCCTCGGCGATTGATTTGGAGTTGTGGATTATCCCGATTCAACTATGCTGGTTTGTGTCGCTGGTCGGCCTGGCCGCTTCTCTTGCAGCGGGATGGGTCATTGCCCCTGAAACGATTGCGGCCTTTCAATTGTTTCCGCAGGCCGGGCCGACGCTGTCAGCGATGGCCGTCGGGGCCGCTTTCGGTACGATTGTCGCGCTGGTTTTACTGCGGTTGGGAGTGATTCGCCCCAGTTATGAGATGTCCGAAGCCGATGAAAATACGGAAGCCGCGGAGCCGGAATATAATGACCGTCTGGAAATTCTTAAAGAAGTGGTCTTTTTGCTGCCGATTTTGGTGGGCGCGGCCGCGGCGGCGAAATGTGCCCAATGGTCGCCGATGGCCGAGAAATGGACGGTTCTTGTCGAACATCCCGCGGCACGGTTTGGCTTCGGGGCCTTGGCCGGCTATTTTATCGGCGGCGGTGTGGTCTGGGCGACTCGTATTTTCGGGACGCTGGCCTTCGGAAAAGAGGCGATGGGCCTGGGCGATGTGCATTTAATGGCGGCTGCCGGGACGGTGATCGGGCCTGGGTGGGTGGTCCTGGCGTTCTTTGTCGCCCCGTTTTTCGGCATCTTGTGGGCGCTGTATCAGGCGGTTTTTAAGAAAATGCGACAAATTCCTTACGGTCCGTTCTTGTCAGCGGCGGTGTTTGTCGTTATCATCTTTCACGACGGTATCAGAAAACTGATAATCACAATGTACGGGGTTTAGCCTTTTATGAAAGGGAGGTCGTTATGACTGTTGTACTTCGCAAAACGATGTGGGTCGTCGGGGTGTCTGTGGTGCTGGCGGCGCTGAGCGGCTGTACAAACTGGAAACAGCGCTACACGGAACTGGACGTGGAACATCAGAATCTCAAAGGGCTGTACGAAAATTGTGTTGCCTCTCTGGATGAGTCGGCCTCGGAAAAGGCCCAGCTCAGTCAGCAGCTCGGCCAGGCGCAGCGTCAATTGGAAGAAATGAAGCGTCAGATTGAAACCCGACAGGCCACGCCCGCCCAGGCGACCGGCTTTCAGGTTGGTGATGTGGAGGTGGATGAGCGGGCCGGTACGATTACCGTCACACTGCCCAATACGATACTGTTCGCATCGGGCCAGGCCTCTCTGAAAAGCGCAACCAATCGGGAACTCGATCATATCTACAGCGTCATTCGCGAGCGGTACAGCGGTCGAAAAATCGATGTGGTCGGCCATACTGACACCGACCCGATCCAGAAAACCAAAGATAAGTGGCAGGACAATTGGGATTTGTCGGCCGCTCGCGCATTGACCGTCTTACGTTATCTGGTCAGTCGCGGCATAGCGCCGCAGGATATTCGCGCGGTCGGCTGCGGACAGGCCCGCCCCGTGGCACCGAATACCACCGCCGCCAACAAGGCTAAAAACCGCCGTGTGGAGATTGTGGTTCATATGCGGTAGGTTCAATCCAATCGTACTGTTTTTTGACTCTTATAGCCGACGGCGCTCAGTGTGCCGTCGGCTTTTATTGTGATCGACACCGCACCGTCCACGGGAGTGTAGAAGGCCTCGATTCCGCTGCCTTCCGGCGGGGCATAGGCATTGGCAACGCGCCCGGCTGCGCACGAGGCAATCACGATTTTCGGTTCAAACGCCGTGATAAATTGCGTGTTCAGGTTGGTTGTTGAGCCGTGATGCGGCAGGATGATGACATCGGCCCTCACTGTCGGATAGCGCTGAAGCATCATCGTTTGTGCGTACAGTTCAATGTCGCCGCACAGCAGAATTGTTCGACCGCCGTAGCGGAGCCATAGGACCTGTGATTTGTCGTTGTCGCTGAGCGTCGGATTTGAAGCGGCCTCGGCGTTCGGCCAGAGCATCTGAATTTCCGCATCATTCGGCCATGCTTCAAGTTCTTCAATCGGTCGCAGCGGATTGCCGTACTGCTCAAGAAGTTGTTTTAAAAATGACGCCGACGAAGCGTTTTGCGCCTTATCAAAAACGCCGGCATTGGCGAAAACCCCCCTCGTCGGGATCGTCGCGATTACCTCCGGCAGGCCGTTGAGATGGTCCATATCGCCGTGCGTCAGCAAAACGGCATCCAGCCAATCCATGCCCCGATAACGCAGATACGGCACTACTGCGCGAGCGCCGGGGTCTTTTTGTGAGATTGAACCGGCGTCGATCAGCCAGCGGGTCTTGTCCGGAAACGACAGACAGACGGCCTGGCCGTGTCCGACTGAAAGACAGGTCATCGTCAGCTTATCGCGGCTGTTTCGGACTTGATGCAGGCCCATTGCCGCCGACAAAATCGCCGCCGCAATACAACCCCTCACCGCCAATCGTCGCGGCAAAAAGCGAACAGCCAGCAGCACAAGATAACCGGCGGCAACGACCCCAATCGAAACCGATCCGACGAGTATCTCCGACCAGCGCAATTGTGAAAAAACGGATACGGTTGCAGACAGTCCGCGGCATAAGGCGTCCATCACGACGGCGCACAACAGCGATAGTGTCGGAAGGAGCGATGCCAATGCGATCCTGAGGTATCCGGCGTACAGAATTCCCACAACCAGCGGCATCGCCAACACCGTCCAGAGCGGAGCCAATGGTGTGATACTGTGAAAGTGATACAGCAAAAAACCCGCACCGCCCAGCCATGCCGCCAGTCCCACCGACAGCAGCCGCATCACATGGAAAAGCCCTTGCAGCACGGCCTGCGTCATCTTCCGTTCAAGCAGGTGTGAAGGCACATGTTCCACCGCCTTGAACACCGTCCATGAGAGCAGGCGCTTATGGATGGGTTCGTACAGCAGCAAAATGCCCAACACAGTCGAGAAGGAAAGCTGCCAGCTTGCCGAGAACACATCCGCCGGACGAATTACAAGCAGTACAATGGCCGAAAGGGCAAGGGTATTCAGCGGACGAATACGACGGTGAATCACAATGGATGTCAGAAAAAAGCACGCCAGAAACAGCGCTCGGACCGTCGGCGGACGCGGCGGCACCACCAGGCCGTAACCGACCAGCAGCACCAGACACAGCAGCGCCCGCAGGGGTTTGGCCAGCCCCAAAAACCGGCTCAATCCCCACAGCGACCCGGCCAGAATCCCCACATGCATTCCCGACAGGCTGATAAAATGCGCCAAGCCGGTCCGCTGAAACGCGGCATACGTTTTCGCATCCAAATTACCTCGCTGTCCCAGCAGCAGCGCCGCGGCCAGCGTTGCGCTGTGGTCGGGATAGTCCGCCTCTTCAAACAGGGCGCCGGCGGTGTAATCTTGGAGAATGTGCTGTAAAGCGGCCATTGCTCCTTTGTGTCCGCGGTCGCGTATTTCCACCCCGTCGGCAGCGGGCACCGATGCGCCCAGCCGCACTCCGCGCCGATGCATATAGGTCTGCATATCGAACTGTCCCGGATTGCCGACCGGGGTAAAAGGACTTAGCCGGCAATACAGTCGCACACGGTCGCCGCGTTCAAGATGGTCGGCTGTCTCGGCCACCTGAACGCGAATCAATCCCGATGCATTCTGCGGCCCGTTCGGCGTCTCAATCGCCCGAACCGACAGATAAAAGCTGCTCTGCGGCGGCGTCGGAAAGTATCGGGCAAACGCCCAGCCGGAACGCGTATCGTGGTGGATCGGCGAAAGAATAACCCCTTCAATTGTAGCCAATCGGGATTGTTGGCCGACCAGACGGCAGATGTGATTTGGTCCGGGAACGGCAAACGCCGCGTAGCGAAGCATTCCTGCGGCGACACATAAGCACACGACCGAAAGGGAACAGATAACCAGACGAGAAAACCGGTTGGACAGCAGGAAACAGGCGGCAAAAAACAACACCGCCAAAACACAAGCACCTGTCAAAGCCGCATAGACAGACGGACGCAGAAAAGCCTGTAAGCCGATGCCGACGATAAACGCCATTGCCAGAGGCGCCAGCGGGGCAATACCGAAAATCGCATCAGGAATGGATACCGATGGGCCGGGCGGTTCCAGAAACCGCTCCAGGTTATGGCGAACCAATCGGTCTTGATCGAAACTCCTTCCGATCACGCGGGTCTCTCCTTGCTGCGATCAGTGTCAGTATCTGGGTTCGATGCGTTCCTTTCCGCCCATATACGGCCGCAAAACAGTCGGGATAATGACCGTGCCATCGGCGTTTTGATACAATTCAAGGATCGGAATCAGCACGCGGGGCGAGGCAATCACGGTGTTGTTCAGCGTATGGCAGAAGACGTTTTTGCCGCTCTCGGTTTTATAGCGCAGATTCATCCGACGTGCCTGAAATTCATAAAAACGGCTGGCCGAGTGCGTTTCACCGTAGCTGTTTCGAGACGGCATCCACGTCTCAATGTCGAATTTCTGTACCTGTCCGCGTCCCAGGTCGCCGGTGCAGACATTGACCACGCGATAGGGCAGGTTCATTGCCTGCATCACCGCTTCGGAATTGGCCAATATTTCCTGATGGTAGGCCTTGCTTTTATCTTCGTCGTTTTCGCCGATGATGACCTGCTCGACCTTGTCAAACTGATGGATGCGATACAGGCCGTAGGTGTCTTTGCCGGCTGCGCCCGCCTCGCGTCGAAAACAAGTGCTCAGGCCGACGAATTTTGCCGGAAGCTGCTGTTCGGTCAGAATCTCACCCATATAATACGCCGTCAGCGGTACCTCGGCCGTTCCGGCCAGATTCAGACCGTCCCGCTCCATCTGATAGGTCTGCTCTTCAGAGCCGGGAAAATAGCCTGTGCCGCGCATCGCCTCGTCGCGCATCAGCAGGGGGACGGACATCGGCAGGTAACCTTGGGCGACCATGTGATCCAGTGCAAATCGCAGCACCGCCCAATGCAGCAGCGCGCCGTCTCCTTTGAGAAAATAATTGCGCGTTCCGGCCAGTTTGACGCCGCGTTCCGTATCAATGATATCCAGCGCCAAGCCCAACTGAATATGATCCTTCGGCTCAAAGTCAAACTCCCGAATCGATCCCCACGTGCGAAGCTCAACATTCTGCGTGTCATCCTCACCATAGGGCACCTCCGGTGCCGGCGGCTGAGGCACCTGACTGATCAGGTCATCAAATTCCGGTTGGAGCTGCTTGACCTCTTCGTTCAGTGCTGCTTCCTGTTCCTTCAGACGGCTGAGGGTATCGAGCACCTCCTTTTTGGCTTCCGAAGACAGCCGGGGGATTTCTTTGCCCAGCCGATTCTTTTCCGTCGCAATGTCCTGCAACTTTTTTTTGTTGTCCAGCAGGGCCGCGTCCACCGCCAGCAGCCGGTCAATATCTACGTCAAATCGCTTGGCAGCGGCGCCGTCCTTGAACAGGCGCGGATTCTCACGAATCAATTTAATATCAATCATCCTTCCGAATCCTCATGATAACGTCTGATGATGACGACATTGTTTTGTCCGCCGAAACCGAACGACTCGTTCAGTGCGATCTCCACGGCGGCCTTGCGCGGCGCATTGGGCACATAATCCAGATCCAGCTTCGGGTCCGGATCATGTAAGTTCATTGTCGGCGGCAGCGTCTGCTCGTGTATGGCTTTCACGCAGGTAATCAGCTCCGCACAGCCGGTGGCCGCGATGAGGTGTCCCATCTGGCTTTTGGGGCTGCTGCACGGGACTTTGTAAGCCTGCCGGCCGAACACGGTTTTGATGGCCAGCGTCTCAACCGCGTCGTTTTCACTGGTGCTGGTGCCGTGGGTGCTGATGTAATCGATGTCCTCAATCGTCAGCCCGGCGTCCTGAATCGCCGCACGCAGTGCCTGGCATGCGCCGCGGGCTTCTTCGTGCATATCCGTGACGCGAAAGGCGTCGTTGCTGCTGCCGAATCCGATGACCTCGGCCAGAATGGCTGCTCCGCGTTTTTGGGCGGATTCGCGTGTTTCGAGGATGACTATTGCGCCGCCTTCGCCGATGACAAACCCGTCGCGCGTAGCCGAGAAGGGGCGCGATGCGGTTTGGGGGCTGTCATTGCGTGTCGATAGGGCGGTCAGACGGTTAAAGCCGGTCACCCCCAGCGGATGAATCATTGAGTGAGCACCGCCGGCAATCATGATGTCGGCCTTGCCGTGCCGGATGAGCATCGCCGCCTCGCCGACGGCCTGCGTACTGGCGGCACAGGCCGTCAGACAGCTCCGCGTAACGCCCCGTGCACCGGTCAGCAGCGCCAGATGTGCAGCCGGCATATTCGGCTCCTGTTCCAGCTCGTTTTGTGCTGACAGTCCCGACAGGGCGATTTGTGTCCAGCGAGGCCAGTTGACCTGCCGAGCCTGTTCGTCCCAGCCGCCGACCAGCGCCTCGAAAAACGGCTCGAAATTGACCGGCCCTTCGCCGGCGCCCAGATAGATGCCCATTCGCCGTCGGTCGATGCCGTCGGTCGGCGCGTCGGTTTCGATGTCAATGCCCGCCTGGCGACAGGCCTGGACGCATGCCCCCAGCGCAAACTGCGTGCCGCGGTTGCCGTCTTGATGCAGGTCGTACCGCTGAACATGCCGACTCAGGTCAAAGCCTTTGACCTCGGCGTCAAATTGCGTCGGAAAGGTCGAGGCGTCAAACAGCGTGGTATAGTCGGCGCCGGATTGACCGGACATCAGGCCGTTCCACAACTGGTCGGTGCTGTGCCCCAGCGGACAAACAACGCCCATTCCCGTAATGACAACGCGATGTTTCATTTGAGCCTCTTACGCCTCGAATTTTCTGATGACAATCGCCGCGGTTTGCCCCCCGAACGAATAGCCGCAGCATAGCACATGATGCACAGGCTTTTCAACGATGTTTTGCGTCAGCTTCAGTCGGCAGTCTTTCGCAGGCTGCTCGGCATTTCGACTGGGACCGATCTTGTCTTGTGCCGCGGCGTTGATGGCGGCGGCTGTTTCAAGCACGCCGGCCGCCGCTCCCGTATGGCTGGTCATTCCCTTGACGGCCCATACATCCATCGTGTTCAGGTTCTCGCCGAACACTCGCTGCAGTGCCGCCGCTTCGGCGCGATCGTCCTGTGGAATGGCCGTGCCGGTCGGAATGATCAAATCAATCTGCTCAGGTGTAATGTTTGCCTCGGCCAAAGCCGCCTCAATGGTCACGGCCAGTCCCGTGCCGTCAGGCTCAAGGTGTCTCAGATCGGCGTTGAAGCTATTGCCCGAAGCAGCGCCGGCAAACTCGGCCAGAATCGGCGCGTTTCGCCGCTGCGCCGAAGTCAGTTCTTCCAGCACAATCGCACCGCCGGCTTCGCCGAAGACCGAACCGGCGGCGGCTGCGTCGAATGGACGACAGGCCGCTTGAGGTGTTTCGTTGGATTGGGTTGTTGAACGGCCAAGCAGGCACTGCCGCAGCATCACAATCGGGTTGACTTTGGCTTCCGCACCGCCGCCGACGGCCGCGTCCGCGTCGCCGCGCTGAATCATCTCGGCCGCCTCGGCAATCGCAATATGGGAGCTGACTTCTCCGCAGGTGATGGTGTTGCTGGGGCCTTGAATATCGTGAATGATGCCCACGTGGCAGGGCAGCATGTTCGGCAGGTATTTCAGCAGCCACAGCGGTGTCAGATTGTCCATCCCCTCAGCGCCCCATTTTCGCAGATCAAATTTACCGTCGGTTACCGAGGTCGCTGCGCACGCGGCCAGCTCATTCAGATCGCAACTGATCAACCCCGCGCCGAAACTGATGGCCAGGCGCGTCGGGGCAAATGTCAACGAGCCGCTGTCGGAGGCTTTGGTGGTTACGCCGGCGTTTTTGAATGCTTCATCGGCAGCAATGACCGACAGTTCAATGTCCCGACTCATCAGCTTGGTGGCCTTACGATAGGATTTGGGGACATAATCCCGAAGTTTATACTCCGGTACCTCGCCGGCCAGCCGGCACGGAAACTCAGAGGCGTCGAACGCGCCAATCGCTGCGATACCGCAGCGGCCTTCGAGCAGGCCCTGCCAGAATTCGCCGACTGTCAGTCCCAGCGGCGAAACCACGCCCAGCCCCGTGATCACAACCCGACGCCGACTCATCGCGGCCGCTCCGTTTCAGGATGGGTCTCGACAAAACCGGTCAGCAGCGAATGAAACATATCCGTAAACACAAAATTCTCTTCCGGGAATTTTTTGCCCGCCAGATTTTTATCCACGTGGCTAAACATCAGACTGATTTGCGCGATCAGTTCGTTGCCGCGCCGAATTTCACCTGCGGTGCTTGCCGCTTCCGGCGCAATGGATTCGATTTCCGCGTGCAGAGTTAGGGTGTCGCCGGGTCGAACATAATGGTAAAACGCCGCTTTTTTGATCTTGGCCAGAACGACCTTTTCCTCAAAGCGCCGCGACTCGCCGACGAGAATACCCGCCGTCTGGGCCATTGCCTCGATCATCAGGCATTCCGGCATGACCGGAAACCCCGGAAAATGATCGTGCAGATGTTCCTCGGCCAAGGTGACATTCTTGAGCGCCACCGCCCGTCGGCCGCTCTCAAATTCCAGAAACTTGTCGATCCATATCCACCGCATACAAAACATTCCGAAAACCAAAAATCGAAATTCGAAACGAATTCAAAATTCAACAGCCAAATGACCCAAACAATAGCATGAATATCAATGTTTCGGTCATTTGATAGTGTTTCGGAATTCGATATTCGAATTTCGAATTGTCTCTCTTTAGCCGTTAACCTTGTTTTCGATGAAGTTCACAATCGCCTGCACCGTGAACAGATCGGCGATTTTGTTGACATCCGGGTCGGCTTCGAACTCGCTCAGATCGGTATGCGGCATTTTAGCCCGCAGCTCGGCCAGTCCCTTTTCCGTGACCTTGCCGCCGCTGACGTACTCGGAGTTGCTCAGTACACCCTCAGCGGGGAACAACTCTTCCCGCGGGACCTTGATGTCGAACGCTTTTTCCAGACGAAACACGATGTCCAGAAAATCAATGCTTTCAGCCCCCAAATCGCCCATCAGGGTCGCTTCCGGCGTGACATCCTCGTCATCCAGCCCCAGGGCGTCAACCAGGGCTTCCTTGACCTGCTCATAAATTTCTTCACGGCTCATTGCCATAATGTAGTGCCTCCGTTACAAAATTAAAGACTTAATCTCATCTCTCAAATGTGGTTCGGCCTGTCGGCCGACGTAAATTATGTATCTTGGACTTGATGACAGCCTTCAGGCTGTAACAAAGCCCAGCGTTTTTTCATCGCCTCAATAATTTGGCCGTCAGCGTGAGCCATTTTCGGGTTTTCCTCGGCCAGGTTAAAATGCCGCAGCGTCAATTGAGCCGCGACAATCTCCTCGTCGCCGCACACGCCCAGTCCGGAAAAACTGCTGGTATTTTCTTCAATTGTTTTGGCCGTTACGGTGTAGCGAATCTGCATCCCCGGGGCCGCAAAGCTCTTGTATCGCACGTTTCGTGCGTTTTCCAGCAGCACCATACTTTGACTAAAACGGCCGTGCTGCCGCACCAGCCACGACGCCGATTCAATCAGCCCTTCCAGCAGCAAGACCCCCGGCAGCACCGGGAAAATCGGAAAATGATCCGCCAGATATTCCTCGGCCAGCGAGACGCTTTTGACCGCCGTCAGCGATCGGCCCGGCTCAAGCTCAATGATTTTATCGATCAGTACAAATTTCATTCGTGGAATTTTAGCCCAAAATGACCATTTTTCCAGTTATTTTTGATGTTTTTTACCACAACCGCCGTATTTTAACCCAATTACAGCCCGAACGGCATCCCTTGACTTCAACAAAAAAAGGCCGTTCTCAGTCAGAAAACAACCTTATATCCTCAAGGAATCCAAGCCCGTCTGAGGAAAAACATAACCTGTTAAACACAAAAAGTTTACGCTTATGACGCCGACATTGCGGCGATCCGTTAGCGAAAGTTACCCGAAATGAATCCCGAAATCAAGCGAATTGTTCTCGCGGGAACAAATTGTCGCTGCTTGCTTCAGGACAATAAAAACTTCACTCAATCACGCATTGAAGGTATAATTCGCGAAAACAAGAGCAAGAGATTTGTTGATCGAGAGAAAGGGATGCACAGATGGGTCTGGATAAATCAACTCGACAGATGAAATCACTTTTTGCTGTTTTTCTGTTTGTATTCAGTTGCACTCATTTGTTTCCCGCCGTCTTATCCGCTTCGATGCAGGGGGGCATTGCCGACAAGCCGTTGTTTCGTGACCCGATCTATGACGGGGCGGCCGACCCGGTAGTGTGCTGGAATCGCGATGAGCAGGCGTGGTTTATGTTCTATACTAACCGACGGGCCAATGTCCCGAATCTGCCGGGGGTGTCCTGGGTGCACGGCACCCCCATCGGGATCGCGGTGTCCCGCGACGGCGGAGCGACCTGGACGTATCGGGGACAGGCCAATATCCGATACGGCCAAGGGCAGTTCAGCTACTGGGCGCCGGACGTGGTGTATCACGACGGCCTGTATCATATGTATCTGACGTTTGTGCCGGGGATGCACACCGACTGGTCAGGGACGCGCGACATCATTCATCTGACCAGTGACAATCTGTTCGATTGGACCTATCGATCCACGCTCGATCTGGCCTCGGACCGGATCATCGACGCCTGCGTTTTTCAGATGCCCAACGGCACATGGCGGATGTGGTACAATAATGAGAGCGACGCCAAATCGATTTATTACGCTGAAAGCCCCGATCTGTTGACCTGGCAGGACAAGGGCAAGGTCATCGGCGACCGACCGGGCGAAGGGCCGAAGGTGTTCAAGTGGAAGGGGTGGTACTGGATGATTGTTGACGTGTGGCGGGGGCTGGGGGTCTATCGCTCCAAAGACGGTGAGGACTGGACACGCCAGCCGCAGAATCTGCTTGAAACCCCCGGCACCGGGCCGGATGATCAGGTCAAGGGCGGCCATCCCGATGTGGTCGTCAGCGGCGACCGGGCGTATCTGTTTTATTTTACTCATCCAGGGCGGCACGGCCCGGACGCCGACAAAGACACGACCGAGCAGCGCCGCAGTTCAATCCAGGTCGTCGAGCTTCACTATCAGGACGGACGGCTGGACTGCGATCGTGATGCGCCAACCTCGATCCGCTTGATCCCGCCGCTGCAAACCGAAATCGACGCGACCGCGGCGCTGGCCTGGCCGGCGCCGACCCAGGAGAATCGTCCCTGGACGCGATGGTGGTGGCTGGGCAGCGCCGTGGATAAAGAGAATCTGACGGCGCAACTGACACAGTTTAGGCAGGGCGGCCTGGGCGGCGTTGAGATTTGTCCGATCTACGGCGTCAAGGGGTACGAAGACCGCCATATCGACTTTCTCACGTCCCGCTGGATGGACATGCTGGCTCATACCACACAGGAAGCCCAACGCCTTGGCTTGGGGGTGGATTTGACCACCGGCACCGGCTGGCCGTTCGGCGGTATCGGCGTAACCGACGAGACAACCTCAACGGCGGTGTCGCTGAATCGCTATGAACTGGAAAACGGCGGCCGTCTTGAGGAGCCGCTGCCCGCGATGCCGATGCGGTATGTATTGGCGGTCTCAAGCGAAGGGCAGCGCGTCGATGTAACCGACCAGGTCAGCGGACGCCGTCTGGACTGGCAGGCCCCGCAGGGCAAGTGGCTCATTTATGCTGTTGGTGTGCGCAATCGTGTCCAGCGCGTCAAACGCGCTGCGCCCGGCGGCGAAGGCTATGTGCTCGATCCGTATTCGACAACGGCTTTGGACCAGTATCTGGGCGTTTTTGACAAGGCGTTTGAGAATTTTGACGCGCCGCTGCCCCGCGGCCACTTTCACGATTCATTCGAGTATTACAACGCCACGTGGACGCGCGATGTCTTTGAGGTGTTTAAGACGTTGCGCGGCTATGATGTGCGCGATCATATCGAAGCGCTGTTCGGCGACGGCGACCAGGAAATGGCCGCCCGCGTCAAGAGCGATTACCGCCGAACGATGTCCGATCTGCATATTGCCTACATTGAACAGTGGACGCAGTGGTGTCATCGGTATGGCGGCTTGTCGCGCAATCAGGCACATGGGGCACCGGCCAATCTGATTGATTTATATGCGGCGGCCGATATTCCGGAAACCGAAATCTTCCGCACAGTCGATCAGCGGCAGATTCCAATGCTCAAATTCAGTTCTTCCGCGGCGCATTTAACGGGCAGGCCCTATGCCTCATCCGAGTCCTTTACCTGGCTGGGCGAGCACTTTCAGACATCCCTGGCCGAGATCAAAGCGGCCACCGACCTGCTGTTTCTGGGCGGCGTCAATCATCTGTTTTTCCACGGGATTCCCTACTCGCCGCAGGACGTCCCCTGGCCGGGCTGGCAGTTTTATGCATCGGTGAATATGGGGCCGACCGGCGGACTGTGGAAAGACCTGCCGGCCTATAACGCCTATGTCACGCGGTGTCAATCGATTCTGCAATCCGGCCGGCCCGACAACGATGTGCTGCTGTATTGGCCGCTGGACGATTTGTGGCATTCGGCTGAAGGTCTGATGATGACGCTGACGATACACAATCAGGACAAGTGGCTCTGGACGTCGCCGTTTTATCAGGCCGCCGCGACGCTCTGGGAAAAAGGTTATCCGGCCGATTATGTCTCAGATCGTTTGTTGGGCAAGGCCCGCTGGGCCGAGGGTGCTGTTGAACTTGGCAGCGGCCGCTATCGGGTCGTCGTTGTGCCGCCGTGTCGTGTGATGTCGCCGGCAACGCTTGAGAATGTGCTGTCGCTGGCGCGCCGGGGGGCGACGGTGCTGTTTGTTGACGCGCCGCCGCAGGATGTTCCGGGGCTGTCTGATATCGGCAATCGCCGTCGGATATTGCGGCGGCACCTTCAGACGCTGGGCTATTTTGAGCCGCAACGTGATTCGATTTGGCAGCGGACGGTCGGTTCCGGTCGGGTAATGGTCGGCGATCTTGAAAAGATGCTCAATGCCGCCGGCCTGCGGCGCGAGTCGGCAGTTGACAGCGGACTGCGAATGGTGCGCCGCACCCATTCAAAGGGACATCATTATTTTCTGGCTCACCTTGGCGATGAGCCGCTGGATGGATGGATCACACTGGCGCGCTCGGCTCGTTCGGCGGCCTTGATGGATCCGATGTTTGAACATCGCAAAGGGCCGGCGGTCGTGCGGCAAACACCGGATGGCCGTACACAAGTCTATCTCCAGATCCAGCCGGGCCAATCGCTGATTTTGCGGACGTTCGCCGATGCCGAGCTGACCGGCCCGTCTTGGCCGTACACGCGGCAGGCCGGCTCATCGTACACACTGCAAGGCATATGGAATGTGGAGTTCATCGACGGCGGTCCGACTCTGCCGCAGTCTTTTGAAACCACTGAACTGACATGCTGGACAGGGCGCGATGACGAGCAGGCCCAACGCTTTGCCGGAACGGGGCGATACACCCTTGAGTTTGACCCGCCGAATGATCCAGCCGATTCCTGGCGGCTGGACTTGGGGCAAGTCTGTGAAACCGCGAAGGTGTATTTGAACGGTGTTTGTCTGGGAACGCTGATCTGCGAGCCTTACGCGATTGAGTTTGATGGGGCGCTGCTTCACACCGGCAAAAACACACTGATCGTCGAAGTGACTAATCTGCCGGCCAACCGCATTCGCGATTTGGATCGGAGAGAGGTCAGCTGGAAGTATTTTCTGGATATCAACGTGGTGAACATCGATTATCGTCCCTTTGATGCTTCGGACTGGCCGCTTCGTGAATCCGGGCTTTTGGGGCCGATACGTCTTATCCCGCATGAACGTCTGGAGGCGGATGCGCTCGCAGGACGTTCGCCGAGCTGATTTATTGCTCAAACGGATCGTTGGCCAGCGAGAAATCAAAAATCAAAAAAAAGATCAAAATCGAGGATTCGCCCTTTCGGGCGAGCCTTTTATTGACTTTTTCAAAACACTGTAAATTATTTTATAGATTATAGTTATATTAAGATGTGGCCGGCTTTCAGTTGGTTAGAGTAAGTCATTGGGGTTTTGGGTGCTTAATGTCTTAATATGGTATTCGCCCCCAGGCTCCGGCAAACCACCGGCGCGCGGGTCGCTGCGCTGCACATCGGAACAGGAGGGGGCAAAGTCATGGTTAACTGGTTGACGTTTACAAGATTATGAAAAAAATTGTGTAAATTTTTCAGCCAATCTTCCATATCCCCATTGGTCGAGATCATCACACAAAGAAGAATGCCTTGGATGGTTTGAATTTGTCGATGTTGAAGGACGGTAAAAACCGGAAATCGGAGGATTATCAGCTTTTTATCAAGCTGTATCTGACCAATGAGCGGCGGTTGTACGGCTATGTACGCGCACTGATTCCGAATTGGTCGGATGTTGATGATATTATTCAGGAAACCGCGTCGGTACTGTGGGCAAAATTCGATCAGTTCGAACGCGGCACCAATTTCCCCGCCTGGGCGATGAGAATCGCGCATAATCAGGTCTTGAATTACTGTAAAACCCGAAAAAAAGATAAACTTTATTTCAGCGAAGCGGCAATGGAGTCGCTGGCCCAATTGAGCGCATCCAAAGACGCCAATCTCGATGAACGGCTGTCAGCCTTGAAACAGTGCCTTGACAAGCTGAAATCCAACGAACAGATGCTCATTGAGCTGCGGTATCAGCCGGGCGGTTCGACCAAAAGTGTGTCGCAGCAAACCGGCAAAGAACTGCACGTATTGTATCGTCTTTTGAACAAAATTCATACCAAGCTGCTGTTGTGCATACGCCGAACTTTGGCGGAAGGAGGGGCCTTGTGACCGTTCCGCCCGAACAGCTAAATCACCTGATGCACCTGTGCGGCGCCCTGCGCGACGGCGTACTGACAGAAAAGCAGTTTGCCGAGCTGAATGGCATGCTCGAACAGTACTCCTGGGCCAGGGAGTATTATCTGGATTATGTGTATCTGTGTACGGATTTATGCAATTTTCAGTCCGCCGCCCGTCCCGTACCCTGCGCGATTGACCCGGCGGCTGCTCCGGCTGTTACGCTGGATATGCTGCGGGTTTTGGCCGAATATGAAAACCATGCCGAAGCGGTCGTGGTGCCGTCTTCGGAGGTCGCCATGCCGGTGACCAAAGCCCACGTGGAAACAGTACCGCATCCCGTCTCACGACTGTCGATTGTTACATTTGTGACCTCGCTGGCGGCGCTGCTGATGATGGTGACGTATGTCGTGCTGAATCCGCGCAGCTCGTATGAAGTCGCTACGTTGGTCGATTCAATTGATACGCAATGGACATCGCCGCTGTCGCCGCAAAAGGGGGTGCGGCTGACGGCCTCGTCAGAGCCGATTGAATTGCAGCGGGGAATCCTCAAGATTGAATCGGACAAGGGGGTCCATCTCGTTCTGGAAGCGCCCGCCCGATTCAATTGGACCAGCCCCGATGAAATCATTCTGCATCACGGACGGATTTTCGCCTCGGTATCCGAACGCGGCAATGGATTTACCGTACAGACGCCCAATTCGAAGATTATTGATCTTGGAACCCGGTTCGGAGTTTATGTCGAGCGGAAGGGTGAAACCGAATTGCACATGTTCAAGGGCAAGACCCTGCTGATCGCCGGACAGAGTCAATTTCCGCGAACCACGACCGAAGTATTCGCCGGACATGCCCTGCGTGTGGATTCTACCGGACATACGGTCAAAGACATTCCGCTGCGCGGCGACGTGTTTACGCATGACATTGATTCCCGAACGGGGCAGCGGTGGCGGGGACGGACAGAGATCAATCTGGCCGATGTGGTCGGTGATGGCGACGGCTTCGGAACCGGCCGTAAGGATATCGGCGTCAATCCCGCCACCGGTCTGTTTGGCAGCGGTGAAAACAGTACGCGACGACGAACCAATGTGTTTGTTCCGGTCTCTGCCAATGAATTTATCGACGGCGTTTTTGTGCCGAACGGTGAAACGGACCAGATTGTTTCGTCGGCCGGCCATCGCTTTGCCGAGTGTCCGCCGACAAGCGGCTATTTCTTTGCGGACATCGTTAATACGGCTTCGACCATCAGCCTTGCTGATCTGGAGACGCAGTTTCCGCTTTTATTGGGCGAAGTAAATTATTCACAGTCGGACAATCCGTCGATTCTTTTGCATTCAAACGCCGGCATCACGTTTGACCTGAGCCGGTTCCGTTCCCATTTTGCCGGAGCCGGCATAGCCCGCTTTCAAAGCAAGGTCGGCATCAGTGGTTTGGCGCCAAAGTGTTACGGGGCGGATTTCTGGGTGCTGGTGGACGGGCGGTTGCGATATCACAACGCCGAACCGATGCAGCGGGGCGATGTTCAAACCATCTCCATCGAGATCCATGACACGGACCGTTTTTTGACGCTTGTCGTTACCGACGGCGGGGTGTATGACGAAATTGAAGATCGACACGGTATCGGATACGACTGGTGCGTATTCGGGCATCCGTATTTAATTTTGGAATAGGAATAATGAGGGTCATTACGCTGGGTAATGGCTCAATAAAACAATAGTGTTGTTTTATCGGAGGATTTGTTATGAGAAAAACAATGTGGTTAACGATGGTGTTGGTGGGTGTGCTCGGGCTTGTTGCTCAGGCAGAAATCATTCGCTCAACGGATTACGGCGCAGGCGCCGATACGTATGTCGCCAACGACATCGACAGTTTGAGTCCCGATGCCAATTTCGGGACCGAAAACCGAATGCGGCTGCGGAACAATTCCAATAACCGGCTCCGCGTGGCCTATCTCCGGTTTGACCTGCAGGATATTTTAACCGATCCGACCGGAGCGTATTTGATGTTCGAAACCACGTGGATGAAATCCGGCGGAAAAATCGTGGATGTGTACGGTCTGACAGACGCAAGCCTCGATACCTGGATTGAAAGCGGCACCGGCGGCATCACTTTTAATACCGCACCGGGGCTTGATCCGGCAGATCCGGGGCAACTGGTCCTTGACGAGTCCCGAACGACTTATCTGGGGACGTTTCAAACCTCCAGTGAAGATGCCCCGGCCATCCTGACGACCAATCCCCTCGATTTGGATTTGGCCGGGTTTATCGCCTCCAAGACCAACGGCTTGATTACCCTGTTGATGGTCGGCCAGGACGATGAAACCGAGATTGCAACCAAAGAACACGACACGTATATGGCGCCGACGCTGGTTCTTCCCGACTCGAACGATATCGTTGCTCGCGCGTACGATCCCGTCCCGGCTCCCTATACGACTGTTTCACCGAGCCTGGACGTATTGACCTGGACCAACCCGGACCCCAACAATCCCGGTGAGACAATTACGTGTGATGTGTATTTCGGCGCAACCGAGCCGAATGTGCTGCTGCCCGATTACGGACTGGATCTGCTGGCTGCCGGCGTTACGGGCAATTCGGTTGCTTTGCCCCCGCTGGAGCAGTTCAAGACCTATTACTGGGCGGTGAACATTCACGACAGTTCGTTCCCGGATCGGACGGTGCCCGGTTTCGTTTGGGTCTTTGATACGTTCAATGCCGCTCCGGTTGTCAGTGCCGGCGACGATCAGTATGTCTGGCTGAACAAAGCGGTTGTCTCGACCACCAGCGACGCGGATACCTACCTGCGCGACGCTACGCCTCGCGGTGATCTGGGATTTATGGACATTCGCGGCGCTTCGTCATGGGCCTTCCGAGGTTATCTGCGATTTGATCTTTCTTCGCTTTCGGCCATGGGTCCCGGTGAGATTGACAATGTCTCCTTGACACTGACGAAAGTCGGCGGCGCGTCTCGCAATGACGCCGTGAACAATGACCGTTTTGCGCTGTACGGGTTAAACGATGTGGAAGGCAACACACCGCAGAACTGGAGTGAAGCCGGGCTGATCCCCGACAATGCCGGCGCGGAGTGGGCCTTTCCGCTTGATCTGGAGGGCGGCCGCCTGACCAATCTGGATGGGACGGTGGAAGGGATTACCGAAACCATGGACGGCGACGGCGGTGTCGGAACGACGATTACTATTTCCGGTGAAACCCTGGTCAATTTCCTCAAGAGCCGGATTGATGACAACGGCCTGGTGACGTTCGTCATTGCCAATCCCGCGACCAATGACAGAGGGTACGGTCTGGGTACCAAAGAAAATGACGATCCCGATAGTCGGCCGTTGCTGACGTTGACTTATACGCCTGATTCGGCGCCGAACGACGGAAATGCGGTGGTCACACTCAGCGCCGAGGCTACCGATGACGGATTGCCCGATCCTCCTGGGGCGATGACGTATAAGTGGACGCAGGTCAGCGGGCCGGAAGTGGAAATCGATCCCGATGACGTCCTTGAAACCCAGGTCGAACTGTCAGAGGTCGGCTTCTATGTCTTCCGGTTTGAGGCCGATGACGGCCAGCTTTCAGATGCTGATACAGTTCAGATCTATGTCGGCTACAATGCGTGCGATGCGGCTCAGAACATGCCCGATTATACGCCGATTGCGTCCGATTTGAACAGTGACTGCTATGTGGACCTGCTTGATTTTGCGATACTGGCTTCGGAATGGCTGGATTGCAGCAGTTTGGATTGTCCATAAGGGAAACGGATAACAACAGATTTTTTTCGGCGGGCGGCGCTTTATGCGCCGCTCGTTTTTTTGACAGAAAGGCAGCACAATAAATTCCAAAGAAGTGTTGAAACTTGAGCCGTTGGCGGTATAGTTCTTTGTAAATGTCATTTCATTGTCTTAATGGAGGTATTTGTTATGAAATATATCGCCGTATGTTGTTGTGCTGTATTGATGCTGGGCTGTGCGGCCCGGGATACAGAATCGGAATCTGCGACCCGGACCAGTCCCGCCGAGTCCGAGGCGGCAGAGGAACCGGCGACGACTCAGCGATCGGCCGATTCTGCACCGCCGAGCGAGTCTGCACCGCCGCGGGTGAAGATGACAACCTCAATGGGCGTCATTTTGATTGAGCTGGATTCCGAAAAGGCGCCCGTTACAGTCGATAATTTTCTGTCCTACGCCAGCAGCGGGTTTTACGACGGGACGATTTTTCATCGGGTTATCCCGAATTTTATGATTCAAGGCGGCGGTTTTACGCCGGAAATGCAGCAAAAAACCACCCGATCACCGATTAAAAATGAGGCGTCCAACGGCCTGAAGAACCTGCGGGGAACCATTGCGATGGCGCGTTTGCCGCAACCGGACAGCGCGACCAGTCAATTTTTCATCAATCATCAAAACAATGCGTTTCTGGACTACGCAGGGCCGGGCCGTGAAGGATACGCCGTGTTCGGCAAGGTCATCAGCGGGATGGAGGTGGTGGATAAGATCGCCGCTGTACCCACACAGCAGGTCGGTCCCCATGGCGATGTGCCGGTTACGCCGTTGATAATCGAGTCGGTGGAAATCGTTAATCCCTGATCAGCGGCGCCGTCAGACATCCACCACACATTGCGCGACCCACAGGCCGTCGTTGCCCTGATAAACCGCCAACTCCATATAGGTTGCGGCCTTGACGCCCACGGCGATGGCATGACGGTCGGCGTCGAACGGCTCACCCCATGCGCGCCCGAAAAGTTGTGCGCCGTCAATTTCGACCTCAAAACGCCCAAACACCCTGTTGCGAACGTCCATTTCATAGATCAGCGAGTTGAGCCAGTCGGCAAACAACAAATCCAGATCATCGGCTTCGCAATGCACTTGAACGCACGTATCGGGTCGCACTGTATCGGGGTCAAGGATGACCGCTGTCAGGGCATACGCTCCTTCGGCGAAGGCTTCGTTGATTGTTCGGCCTATTCCCCGAATTCCCACATCCGCTATATGCTGAAAATGTTCCCACATTGTTGTAACAACTGATTCAATACGCGACCTCAATATTATCGCCCATATCGCCTGACGCAGTCAAAGAGGTTGAATCCAGAGAAAGACATATCAGAAACTTGGGGGGCGGCCGGGGATGTAAGCTCGTCTGAACCACGTATAATCTTCGGTCGAGCCTGTCGCCGGATCGATAGCCGACCAGCCTTTTTCCTGGGCCTCGGCCATGTCGCGGGTCTGCTGATCAACCCATTTCCGCCGGTCGGCGTGGCCGTCGGCAAAGACAAAGGTGCTGCTGTCATTGTGCAGGATCGCGAACGGATCGACCCACTGAGGCTGCCGGAGATTCATATTCCACGTACGATGATTCCAGCCGTAGCCGTCGGTCTCTTCCAGAAACACGATTTTAACCGATGGATTGGAAAACTCCGCTGACTTTCTGATTTCGACCGTCATTTCGCCTGTTGGATCGTTGTTGCCGGTGGGTCTCAGAGACAGCGGTTTTCCGATAGAATAGGTGCGATACCCGCCGACCCACAAGCCGGGCGGGTTGGCGGTTTTGCTGTTGAGCGGATAGACCGCCCGGTTGAGGAACCGCTTGTCCGCAGGGCAGTTATAGGCTTTGGGGGCTTCGATGTAAGGCCATAATGCGCCTTTTTGAAAACCGTGGACTTTGTCTTCGATGCTGTCATTCCTGTCTTCGCCGTTAGGCCCCATCGGACGGCCAACCCAGTTATGCACCCGAATCCCGTCGCTGTCTCCCCAAAAAGCACGGTTATATACCGAATAGCCGGCGTTGTTCCCGCGTTCGTCAGACGTGTCGCCGTCGATGAGATAGCCGCCGTTGTCTTCAGCGAACAGCATCCAGGCCTTGCCCAACTGACTGATATTGGCCAGGCACACGGCGGCGGCGGCGTAACGTTTGGCATTTTGAAGCGAGGGAACGATGATGCTTAACAGCAGGGCGACGATTGCAATGACCACCAGCAGCTCAATTAAGGTGAAGGCTTTTGTATGCGGCGAATTACTCATTGCGGACCCTTTCAAAAAATGTTGCCGGGTATTACGCTGAACTGTTTAGCTTACACAAACCTCTATTGTATAATTGTCAAAATCGTCAATATTTACGTTTTTTTTTGAGATTTTTGCTGCGAAACGACCGACTTTTATAAGGGTATTGACAAATGCGGCGTTTTGTGGTAATTTTTCATCTTTTAATGATGTGTTCACAAGGAGGTTTTTGTGATACAAAAAGGGATCATATTGGCCGGGGGCAGCGGCACGCGGCTCTATCCGGTAACCCAGGCGGTCAGCAAACAGCTTTTGCCGGTGTATGACAAACCAATGGTGTATTATCCGCTGTCGGTGCTGATGCTGGCCGGGATTCGCGAGGTGCTGGTGATTTCGACGCCTCAGGATTTGCCGCTGTATCGGCATTTACTCGGCGACGGCAGGCAATTTGGCATGCGGATTGAATATGCCGAGCAGCCGCATCCGGAAGGGCTGGCCCAGGCGTTTATCATCGGACGCGATTTTTTGGATGGCGGCCCGGCGTGTCTTGTGTTGGGAGACAATATCTTTTACGGTCACGGACTGGTGGCTTCGCTTCGCGCCGCCGCACAGCGAACCGAGGGGGCAACGATTTTCGGTTATTTTGTTCGCGACCCTGAGCGCTACGGCGTTATCGAGTTTGACGACAGCGGCCATGTACTCAGCATTGAAGAAAAGCCGTCCGCTCCCAAATCCAATTACGCGGCGGTGGGATTGTATTTTTACGACAGCCGGATTACCGAGATTGCCGCCTCGATTAAGCCGTCCGCCCGCGGTGAGCTGGAAATCACCGCAGTCAATAATGTCTATCTTAAAGATGGAGAATTAAAGGTCGAGCTTCTCGGACGCGGCATTGCCTGGCTGGATACCGGCACGCCCGAATCCATGCTGCAAGCGGGTAATTTCGTCCAGACCGTCCAGCAGCGGCAGGGACTGATGATTTCCTGTCCGGAAGAAATTGCGTTTCGGATGGGCTGGATCGACGCCGAACAGTTGCATCGGCTGGCCGATCCGCTCCGAAAAAATCATTATGGACAATATCTGCTGGCGCTGATTGAGGGAAAAGCACGATGAATCGAATTTTGACAGAGCTGGAGGGCGTGTGGATCTTTGAGCCGAAAGTGTTCGGCGATGCGCGCGGGTTTTTTATGGAGACGTGGAATCGGCAGCGCTACGCCGAGGCCGGGCTGGATGTGACATTTGTACAGGACAATGTGTCCCGTTCACAACGGGGCGTTCTTCGCGGGCTGCACTTTCAGAACCCCAACGCCCAGGGCAAACTGGTACAGGTGCTCGAGGGCGAGGTGCTGGATGTGGCCGTGGATATTCGCGTCGGGTCGCCGACTTTCGGCCGGTTCGCGGCGGTGAATCTGTCGGATGAAAATTTTCGACAGCTCTATGTTCCGCCGGGATTTGCCCACGGGTTTTGCGTTCTGAGCGAAACGGCGATTTTTGCGTATAAGTGTACGGATTATTACACTCCGTCGGCTGAAGGCGGGGTACTCTGGAGCGATCCGGACCTGAATATTCCCTGGGGCATCGACCAGCCGCAGTTGTCGGAAAAAGACAACGCTTATTCACGGCTTAAGGACATTCCTGAAGATAAGCTGCCTCATTATGGAGGGTGATTGTGCGTGGTTCCAAACAAATGACTCTGCTCGGTGCCAAAGGGATGCTCGGCAGCGACCTGACGGCAATCGCAGCCAAACGCGGCTGGTCGCTGACGACGCTGGATTTGCCGGAATTTGACATTACACAGACCGAGCACCTGCAGCGGGCCGTTGCGGCGGGGGGAATCCTTGTCAATTGTGCCGCTTATACCAACGTGGAAAAGGCCGAAAGCGAGCCGGAACCGGCAGATTTGGTCAATGCCCGGGCTGTCGGTCAATTGGGCGACCTCGCGCGGAAATCCAGTGTGCCGGTGCTGCACATCAGTACGGATTTTGTCTTTGACGGGACGCTGGATCGGCCCTATGTCGAAACCGACACGCCTAATCCCGTCAGTGCGTACGGCCGGTCCAAATGGCGCGGCGAGCAGGCCCTGGCCGCGTCGGGTTGCCGGCATTGTATTGTCCGTATTGAGTGGACTTATGGTCGGCACGGCGTCAATTTTGTGCACAAGTTGTTGGCGGCGGCGCACGGGGGAAAACCCCTGCGGGTGGTCGATGACCAGGTCGGGGCGCCGACGGCGACGACGCTGGTTTCGCAGACGATTTGCGAGCTTTTGGAAAACGATTTTCCCGAGGGCGTGTTTCATCTGGCGGCCGGGGGGTACGTCAGTCGGTATGGGATGGCGCAGTTTATTTTTGATACTCTTGGTATGCAGGTTGATTTGAATCCCTGCAAGACCTCCGATTTTCCGACCGCGGCCAAACGTCCGCTCAACAGCCGATTCAACTGCCATAAAATCGAAGCCGTGCTCAATCGATCCATCGAACAGTGGAAAGAACCGTTAAGCAGATATTTAACTGAAAATTCGTGACAGGGAGATCGTATGCGAACCATCGTCGTTACCGGCGGGGCCGGGTTTATCGGCAGCAATTTTGTGAGAATGGTGCTGGAGGAACACCCCGATGTCAAAGTGGTCAATCTGGACAGCCTGACCTATGCGGGCAATCTCGAAAACCTGAAAGGGTATATGGACCATCCCCGCCATACGTTCGTCAAGGGCGATATCTGCGATGCCGAGCGGGTCACGCGGATCATTGACGAGCACGGCGTGGACGCTATCATCAATTTTGCCGCCGAAAGCCACGTGGACCGCTCACTGGTCGAGCCGGGCGTATTCATCGAAACCAATGTTAAAGGGACTTTGACACTGCTGAAGCTCGCCCTTGAAAAAAAGCTTGAGCGATTTGTGCAGATTTCGACCGATGAGGTTTATGGGTCGCTCGGCCCCGAGGGATTCTTTACGGAGACGACACCGTTGAGTCCCAACTCGCCGTATTCGGCCAGCAAGGCCTCGGCTGATATGCTCGTCCAGGCATTCGGGCATAGCTGGGGGCTGCGGTACAACATCACCCGCTGCTCGAACAACTACGGGCCGTACCAGTTCCCGGAAAAGATGATCCCGCTGATGATCAACAATGCCCTGAATGACAAGGAACTGCCTGTTTATGGCGACGGGCTGTATGTTCGCGACTGGCTGTATGTTTATGACCACTGCACGGCGGTCTGGAAGGTACTTACCGAGGGCAGGCCCAACACGGTGTATAATATCGGCGGCAACAACGAAAAGACCAATCTGGAGGTGGTCGGGCTGATTCTCAAGCGGCTCAATAAGCCCGAATCGCTGATTCGCCACGTCAAAGACCGCCCCGGACATGACCGCCGCTACGCGATTGATTCGTCAAAGATGATGTCGGAATTGGGCTGGAAGCCGTCGGTCAGTTTCGAAGAAGGCATCGCCCAAACCATCGACTGGTACCTGTCCCAAACCGAATGGCTGACCCACGTCGTTTCCGGCCGGTATCAAACCTATTACGAGTCGATGTACGCAGGGCGGTAGAATGGCTTTGACGGCCGCCGGGGTTATTTTTGAGCCACAACGAGCATTTCGAAGTCTTCGGTGGTGAGTTTGTCGTCGCGCGAAAAGGCGCCGAGCTTGGCGCCGAAGATGTCGATTGGCCCAAAGCCGAGGGACGCCAGCAGCCAGGTGATCTCGCAGGGGACGTAGCAGCGTTCATTGCAGGTCAGTTCGATTGGGTTGCCGTCGTCGTCGGTGAAGGTCGCGACGACGTGGTCGCGGAAGGTCATCAGGTCGAAGGAGTGGCTGTCGAATGAATGGCTTTTTTTAGCGGCGTCGTTTTCAGCGGCGGCAGACTCGAGAAAGTCCTTGACCGAGTGAAACAGGGGAAACAGGCCGTTGAGTGTGGTCAAGATGAACGTGCCGTGCGGCTTGAGGGCACGGGCGGCGTTTTGGAGGATTTGGTAGTTCATCTCGTCGGTTTCCATAAGGGGAAACGCGCCTCCGCAGAGTAAAATAGCGGCGTCGAATTCGGCCTTAAAGGGCAGGTCGCGCGCGTCACAGCGGCGAAAATCGACGGACACCCCGGCCGCGGCGGCTTTCTCGCGGGCCACGGCCAGCATCGACTCGGACAGATCAATGCCGGTAACGCAATAGCCGCGTCCGGCCAGCTCGACAGCATGCCGGCCCGTCCCGCAGCCGATGTCAAGGATCCTCTTGGATTTGTCAAAGGCCAATTCCCGCTCAATGAAATCACACTCCCCGACCGTGCCGTGAACGTAGCATTCCCCTTCATATTTGCGCCCGTAGTTTTCAAACAGCGATTCATACCATTGTTTGGTTGTCATAAGTTGTCCCGTATCACTTGAACATTGTTTATGAAATATAGGAATAATAGATTGCGACATCATTTTGTCAAGTTTCTATTGTAGTTTGGTGGAAATGTGAGGTAAAGGCACAAAACAAGACAAAGCCTTCTTTTATTTGGAATTAAGTGGATTCGTTCTTGACAGAATGGGCTGTATCGGTTACCGTTTTGCGTTTCATTTGAGATGTCCGGAACGCGAAAGGTAACGCATGAGCGATAAAGGGAATTTGACCGCATTTTGGCGCGTGCTGGGGTACGTCTGGCCTCAGTGGCCGCGTTTGATTGCGGTGTTTTTGTGGGCACTGCTGATTTCGGTGATGTTTTCGGCCTCGTTTCTGACGATTATCCCCTTACTGAAGGTGATGATGGAAGAAGAAGGGCTGCATAGCTGGGTGGATCGGAAAATCTGCAATCGGCGGTATGGAATGGATTTTTATGTGCCCAGCCGCAGCGATTTTGCCGACGACGAGGCCGACGTCGTGCAGTATCTTTTGGTCAATCGCGTTGACAGCGATGCGTGGGCCGACAGCCTCGGACTACGGCAGGGCGATTTGATCGCCGCCGTTGAGCGTCAGGATACCGCCGAGCGCACAACCAAACCCGCCGTGATGCTCGAATGGCTGGCCGTCTCTGAAGAGCAGAGCGTCCTCGAACTAACGATTCGCCGGCCCGATCTTCAGGGACAAGTCGAATTGTTGTCGGTTTCGGACTCGATCCCTGCCAAGCCGTTTTTTGCCGATGCGGCGCAATGGCCGCTGAGTTTCATCCCCCGCGACGGCAACAGAGAAACAGTCTTTAACGCGATGGTGCTGGTGATAGTGGGGTTGACCGTGGTCACGATTCTGCGATGTTTGGCGCGGTATTACCAGTCGTTCCTGGCTGAAAAGATTGTGTCCATCGCGAACGCACAACTTCGCGAGGATGTCTTTCGGCATGTGATGTTTATGCCGGTGGGCTTTTTTTCGTCCCGCGGCACCAGCGACACCACCAGCCGGATCATCAGCGATGTGACCATGAGCGGGCGGGGGATTAAAATCCTGTTTGGCAAGACGCTGCGTGAGCCGATGGTTGCGGCCGGGGCGCTGGGGACGGCGTTTATCATCAACTGGAAGCTAACGCTGATCTTTCTGTGTTCCGGCCCGATTGTCATCGGAGTCATTGCCGTATTGGGACGGAAAATGAAAAAGGCTGCCAAAAAGTCGCTGGTTACCACCGCGCATCTGCTCGGACGGATTCAGGAGGCGATGGCGGCGCTGCGTGTGGTGAAGGTCTATAATCGGCAGAACTGGGAGATTGAGCAATATGAAAAGAGCAATCGTTCATTGCTGAAGTATCACCTGCGGATGTCCAGGATTGAGGCGATGACCAGTCCGTTGATGGATGCGCTGGGTATGATTGTCGGTGGGGCGGTGATCTTGATGGGCGCTGCGTGGGTCACGTATCAGTATGACGGGATGCAGCCCAGCTCGTTCTTTGCGCTGCTGGCGGGTTTGGGGATCGCCGCCGAGTCTGTCCGCAAGGTCAGCGATGTCTGGAACAATGTGCAGCAGGCCAACGCTGCGGCTGAGCGCGTCTTTGCCGTTATCGATGAGCCGCTGGAAAAAGAAGAACCGAACGCCTTTGATCTCAAGCCGCTCAGTCGCGCGATTGAATTTCGCGATATAGTCTTTACCTATCCCGGTGCGTCGCAGCCGGCGCTGAAGGGGATTAACCTGAGCGTCCCGGCCGGCCAGACCGTTGCGGTCGTCGGGGCCAACGGTTCGGGCAAAACGACGCTGGTCAATCTGCTGCCGCGATTTTACGATCCGGACTGCGGGCAGATTCTTATCGACGGGCAGAACATTCATCAGGCAACGTTTGCCAGTCTGCGCGATCAGATCGGGATGGTGACTCAGAATATCACCACCTTTCACGATACGGTGGCTAATAATATCGCTTACAGCAAGCCAGACGCAACCCGCGAAGAGATCGTCGCCGCGGCCCAAAAAGCTTACGCCCATGAGTTTATCGGCACGCTGCCGGATGGCTACGATTCGATGATCGGCGAGCAGAGCAGCGGATTTTCCGGCGGACAATTGCAGCGGATCGTCATCGCCCGGGCAATTTTGAAAAATCCAAGGATACTCATCTTTGATGAGGCGATGAGTCAGATTGACGCCGACAGTGAAGCCAAAATTCACCGTGCTCTCGAAGCATTGATGAAAGGAAGAACCTGTTTTCTGATTGCCCACCGGTTCAGTACGGTGATTTCCGCGGATCGCATCGTCGTGCTTGACGACGGCCGCATCGTCGCCCAGGGCCGCCATGAGGAATTGATGCAGACTTGCCCAACCTATATGAGACTGTATGAGACGCAGTTGATCGGCGGGGTGTAAGAATTGATTCTTGAGTTGTGATGTCGAAGTTGAAGATTTACTATATCAATCCATCCTGGCGGGCGACACTGGAGCAGGCCGGACTGCTGTGCGACAAGTCGATTCTGCACTGGGATCGCGGCCGGCGGATCGTCCATAAGCACTGGGCCGATGTGTTTCGTGCGGATATAGACGGCTTGGGGACGGTGTATGTCAAGCGTTATTTTCCGCAGCGCAACCGGCTGTTGGGCGCGTTTCGCAACAGGCAGGCATTGCGGGAGTATCGCAACTCGGCGACGATGGCGCGACTGGGTATTGCCCAGCCCGAACCGGTTCTGGCGGCGGCCGTGTGCAATCGACTCGGTTTGATCAAGTGCGGCATCTATTTGATGCGCGAGGTTGAATATGCCGAATCCCTGGACAAAATACTTGAACGAATGCGAAAAACGCCGGACAATGCGTTGCTGGACGTAATTGTTGATGAATTGATTCGGGTTTTGGCGAGGCTGCACGGCGGCCATTTCTGCCACTGGGATTTTAAGCCGCGTAATCTGCTCGTGGTCCGACAGGCCGGCGGCGTGACCATTGTGCCGATCGACAGCCGCTCGGGCAAACGGATGTGCAGCCTGACGCGAAGGGCGTATATCAAACGCGATCATCAATTTTTACTTGAAGAACCACTGCTCAGGCCTTATATGGAGCGGCGGCTGCGGCCATGAAAAGCAGAATCGACGCAATGGACTCTTTTGATGTGACGCTGACGGCTTCGGATCAAAGCCGGCATATCGTGCAGTGCGGCCGACGCCTTCGGGCGATTGCCGGGCGGCGCAGCGTTTTTGATGGCACGTACGGGGGACGGCCGGTTGTTGTTAAGCAGTTTGGAGATGTGTTTAATCGTTTTCGGTGTCGGCGCGAGCAGCGGGGGCTGGAACGGCTCAGACGGTGCGGGTTGGCGGCGCCGGAGGTTCTGCTGAGCGGAAAAGACGACAAGGGACATGATGTGCTGGTAATTGAGAAGATTGAAAACGCCGTTGATGTGCTGGATGCCTTAAAGTCGGCTCAGTCGCCGCAGGTCGTCGAGTCGATATTGGTTGCGATTGTCCGCTATGTCGCTCGAATGCATCAGGCCGGAGTCGTTCAGCTTGATCTGCATACGGGCAATTTTCTCGTTTCGGGGTCTGAAATTTATGCGATTGACGCGGCCAAATTGAAATTTCGGCCAAAGCCGATCTCAATTGATGACAGTTGCCGCCAGCTTGCGATGCTGTTGACCGGCATACCCGCTCGGTTTCTTGAACAGGAACCGGAGTTGCTTCGGCTGTATTGTCGTACCCGCGGCCTGAACCAGACGTCGGATTGGTACGACCGATTGCAGACGCTCAAGGCCCGCCGACGCAAGGCGTATCTGCCCAAGGCCCTTAAAAAGACACTGCGGAACAGTAAACGCTTTTTTGTCCTGAAAGAGCGGAATTATCGCGGCGTTTTTTACAAAGAAGCCTTTGATGCAGAATCCGCCCGACGGCTGATTGAATTGCTCGAAAATCACGAAGCCGGTGATGAGCGTACATTTATTCTGGATTTCGAAGGGGTACAATATGAAGTGATGCAGTTTAAGCCGAAACACAAACTGGAAGCCCTGCGCTGGCGACTGTTCGGCAGCCCCGCCCGCCGCCGCTGGCTGGAGGCATGGAAACGATATTATATTGATCAAGACATTCAGCTGCCGGCAGCTATTATAAAATCCAATGATTATTTAATTACTATGGAAATAATCTTGTGATTTCGGAGTCTGATAAAAACATTTTAGTCGAATACAATGAGTCTTTTTCATCTTAAATATTCAGAATGAGGGACGCTATTAATGTCGCCAAAATATTCATTAATTGTTTGCATTCATGATGAAGTTGAATATAAAAAGATTGCTTTTGCGTCGATACAGAAGTTAACACAGAAAGATGTGATAGAAATTATTGAAATCAATAATACACTCAAAAAGCTAACTGTTCCTCAGGCATTGAACAAAGGTCTTATGCTTGCTAAAGGACAATATCTTGTTTTTTTTCAGCAAGACGTTTTCTTTCCTGAAAATTGGATCGAGCAGCTCGATAACCAATTAGAATTACTAAAAACTATTTGCTCTGATTGGGGCGTTTTAGGAATACTGGGCGTTGGATTTGACCATTTGCCATGCGGTCATATCGTTGATCGAGGTTGTTTGTTAAAAAGTGATAATTTGCCGATTCCTGTTCAGTCAGTGAGTGAAGTCTGTTTTATTATTAAAAAAGAATCTGGATTAACATTAAATGAAGAATTAATAAGCCATCACTTATATGCTACTGAGTTGTGTTTGCAGGCGAAAGAGAAAGGATTATCCTGTTTTGCTATTGATGCCTGCGTAGAGTATTTGGCGACCAAGCAAAGATTGGATAAATCTTTTTGGTTAGCAGGAAAAAAATTACAGTTACTTTATCGATCCAAGAATGTACCTGCTGTCATTTCATCACCTTACACTGTAATTAAATTGAAAAACACAATAGGGTCTTGGATTGAATTTTACAAAGTAAAGAAGTTACGACGTCAATTTAAGAGGGCATCGAAGAAAAAATCTTTGGTTCCGGTTTTTAAATTAACACAGAAACCAGAAGCTTATTTTTCAAGTTCGCGATTCGAAATGCTTTCATACATCAGTGGAAAGCCTCAAAGGACCTTAGAAATAGGTTCCGGCAAAGGACTTTTTTCGCTCGAGGTTAAATCGCGTTATGAATGTGAAACATGGGCATTAGAATACGACCCTAATGCTGCTGAAACGGCTCGGTGTTACTTGGATCGTGTTATCTGTGGTGATGCCACTGAGCTTATAAAGAGTATACCGGATCAATATTTTGATGTAATTTTTTGTTTTGATGTATTGGAGCATTTGATAGATCCTTTTGAATTTCTTTGTTATTTAAAAAATAAACTTAATCAAGACGGAGTACTGATTGCTTCAATTCCTAATATCCGGCATTATAAAACATTATTTGACTTATTTTTCAAAGGGAACTGGACTTATCGCAATGTCGGAACTTTGGATATTACCCATTTGCGTTTTTTTACTTACTCAAGTTGACTGACTTTTCTGATCGGGATTTTGGATGAAAATGGTGATTATTTCAACAAAAAACGGCAATCTGTCCGATAAAAGGGTTGGAAACAGCACTTTTATACAGGAGACTGCCG
>JBNRMN010000044.1:0-3681 GCA_050309605.1 Anaerohalosphaeraceae bacterium | reverse complement strand
ACGTTCCCGCTCCATAATCTGTCTCCTTTCACCCACATGCTGCTTCTATTTAAGCCTCCTTTACAGGCCAGCCCTACAAAGAAAGTGGCACCGCCTACTTACATGCTCCGTCTAGGCCTGCCAGCCCACTACGAACATGCTTCGGCAGCGCCCCGACCGGGGGCACTGACCTTCGCATCTCGTAGCAAATAATTTGGCGGTTTAGACGGAGACGCCAAAGTCCAGTGGACTTTCAATATTAAATTTTCGATCTATATCATAAACAAGATGATTTGGAAATGTCAAGTAAAATCTTAAAAACACAAAACAATCGAGGGCGGGGCGTCCGAAATGATTGGAATTTCAGGGTTAAGAATGCCGAAATGATGTCACAGTCTTTCGAAATAACCACAAAATCAGGAGATTAAAGACATGGAATTGGCGATGATTGACGATCAGATGCTGCCGGTCAGCGACTTGGGCAAGGCACATCTGGACCGCGGGCTGTACTTCGGCGACGGCGTCTATGAGGTGCTGCGCAGCTACGACGGTCGAATTTTTGCGCTGGATGAACACTTGGCCCGATTTGAGCGAAGCCTGAAGGAGATTTTCATTTCAGGCGTCGATATATCTGATATTCGGCGTAAAATCGAGACGGCATTTGCCGAAAGCGGGCACGCCAATGCAAAGATCTATTTTCATATGACACGCGGTTCAGAACCCCGCAACCATCTTCCGGGTGAGGGTTTAAGGCCGAATTTTTTCCTCACGGTCGAATCGCTCAACGAGGAAGCGAAAGCCAAGAGGCAGGGAGTTTCGGTAAAAACGTATCCGGATTTACGTTGGAAACGGTGCGACATTAAGTCACTGAATTTACTGCCGAATGTGATGGCGCGAATAGCGGTTCAGGCCGATGGGGCCAGTGAGGCGATCCTGGTCAACGACGCCGGGGAAATTACCGAAGGGGCCGGCTCGGCGTTTTTTGCCATTGACGGCAAAGAAAACGCCCTCATCACCCGACCGCTGGGGCCGGACATTCTGCCTTCGATTACACGTGCTATGGTCACACAAGTCGCCGGCCACATCGGCCTTACGGTCGTCGAACACGTGCAAACGCCCCTCCAGGCGGCGGCCTGCGACGAGCTGTTTCTGGCGGTGACGACCAAGGATATTGTGCCGATTACCCGCTTTGACGGGCATGCCGTCGGCAACGGCAGCGTGGGGCCGATCTGCCAAAAACTGATCGCTGAATTTGCCGATTTTGTACGGGCACAATAAAACGCCCCTGACGCGACGGGACATTTTGGAAAAGCAGCCGTTAATTGTGTGGCTTTTTAACCCGCGGGGTGATAGAGTAGAGCGTCCAATAAAACGAGATGCAAATCTCATTTCTCTCACTCGACCGCTTTTGCGGGGTCACCAGAAAAGATCGGAGACTTATATGTCAAAGAAATTGTACGTCGGCAATCTGAGTTACGATGTTGATCAGGACACGCTTACCGAGTTGTTTTCGGCCTATGGCACCGTCGAAAGCGTGAATCTGATCAGCGATCGCGCCACGGGTCAGAGCAAAGGGTACGCCTTTATTGAAATGAGCAGCGAAGGCGAAGCGCAAGCGGCCATTGCGGGTTTGAATGAAAGCGACCAACTGGGCCGTGCCATGAAAGTCGCCCAGGCCAACCCGCCCAAGTCACGGCCCCAGCGGGGTAAAGGCGGTCGCGGGGGGTACGGCGGCGGTGGAGGCGGCGGCGGATACGGCCGCGGCCCGCGCGGACGCAGCAGCGGAGGCGGCGGCGGATACGGAGGACAACGACGTTCCCGCTAAACAGATTTCGTCCCATATTCAAAAGGCCGGCGCGGTCAATGACCGCACCGGCCTGCTTTATGAAGACTCAGGGCTGGAGTACCTTCTCTTACGGCAGTCTCAGGAGCACATATTGTGAGAATCTGCCGGTTCGCACCAGCAGCAGTGCTCGTTTGGATTGTTCGGTTTCTTTGAGCGCCTCATTGAATTCGGCCACGTTACTGACATCCTGGCGATTGACGCTGTAGATCACCATACCGGGCTGAATGCCCGCGCGATCGGCGGGACTGCCGTTTGTCACCTCGACCACGCGAACCCCCCTGCCTTCGGTCAGATTATACTCCCGCGCGACCTCGGCATCAATGGTCTGGACTCGAAGGCCCAGTTGACGCCCGATTTCTCCGGTTTCGGCAAGGGCGCTTTCTTCGCGTGCGCCTACGGCAACCCTGAGCGTTCGTTCTCGGCCGTTGCGTATGACGACGAGCTTCACTTCGGTTCCCGGCGAGGTAAAACCGATAAGATTGCGAATTTCATTGCTGTTTGCAATATCGCGGTCGTCAATGCGAATGATGATGTCGTCTTTTCGCAAACCACCTTTCTCAGCGGGCGAATCTTTTTCCACATCCATCACCACGACGCCGTTTCCGGTGTCAAGACCGAAATACTCGGCCAATTCGGGCGTCAGATTCTGCATTGTGATGCCCAGATAGCCCCGCTGCACCCGTCCGGTGGCCAGGAGTTGATCCTTGACAAGAATCGCCATGTTAACCGGCACCGCCAGCCCCACGCCCATATAGCCGCCGGTTCCGGTAATGATGGCGCTGTTGATACCGACGACCCGGGCATCCAGATTCAGCAGCGGTCCGCCGGAATTGCCGGGGTTAATGGCCGCATCGGTCTGAATAAAGTCCTGATAGTCATCCGATCGCTGGCTGACGCGGCGGCCCTTGGCGCTGACGACGCCGACGGTCAGCGTCTCGGTCAGTCCGAACGGATTGCCGATGGCCACGACCCACTCACCGACTTCCAGATCATCTGAATCGCCCAGTTCAAGATACGGTAGTCCGGATGCGTCGGGGATTTTCAGGAGAGCCACATCGGATTTTTCATCAGAACCGATCAATTCGACATTTTCGAATATCCGCCCGTCTCCCATTAAAACACGGATGGTCTCGGCCCTTTCAATAACGTGATGGTTGGTCAGCACGTAACCGTCTTCGCTGATAATGAACCCGGAGGCCTGTCCGGTGCGACGCCGTTCCTGGGGCTGGCGGCTGCGCGGGCGGGGTCCGAAAAAGCGTTCAAAAAACTCATCATCAAACGGCGACCAGAACTGATCTCCGCCGACACGAACAACGGTTTCCACCTGTACGGCCACGACGGCTGGCATGGCTTTTTTGGCGACTTCGGAAAAAGCCCGACTGGCTTTTCGCAACGTTTCCACGCCGTTGGCCTCGGCAAGCGGCTCAGACCTCGCCGCAGCAGCGAGTACAAGCACCATCGACAATCCGCACAGAATGACCTGCTTAACGGGAGCTGCTTTGTGTGCACTCATACATCATTCCTTTCAAACACTCGACTATCATTATGGTTATCTGCGTTTCTATCACGAGCCTGCCCTTCTATATATTATGACTCAACTCCCAAAAAGTTGGTTAATTTCAAGACATGAAAACAATGGATTTATCGCATTGGGGACACCAGCATAAAGCGGTAAATGGGCGGCTCCAAAGAGGATGCCGCCCCATGCTGTATGTCCCCTTAGAGGCGCTCAGGTCGCTTCCCAGCGTTGCCCTATCCTCCCCTATGGCAGAGGTATTATAATCTACCATGCTGGTGTCTTAAAGCGTTAAATCCAAAATACTTATAGTTTTCAAAGAGCATTTTCAACCAACTTT